>JAKVKP010000041.1 GCA_022484805.1 Streptococcaceae bacterium | reverse complement strand
GGTCATGTAACGTCCTCCTAGGTATGTTTTTGTGGTTAAAAACATTGTACCGTAAAAGGGCTGTTACATGGCCTTTTATCTTTTACACAATTATATGGACTTTATCAAATAACGAAAGCGATTAATTATTTATATATCTATGTTAAAATAAACAATAATATTATTAATATATTTTTATAATGTTAATTGAGTCGGTTTATTATTATTTGGGAGGATTTAATGAAACGTCAACAGCATCAAAAACGCAAGCAAAATTTTCGCAGAAATATCATAATTGCAAGTGTAATCATGATAATACTGATTGCCACATCAGCCTATCTTTTAGCGAATCAGCAGAACGAAAAGAAGCAAGTCAAAGAAACAGCAACAACTACTACATCTTCAAAACAAAAACAGGATAAGGAAAGTAAGTCGAGCGAACAGAAGATTACGATTACCGCGAGTGGTGATATGCTCTATCATGATATTGTTTATGGTAGTGCCTTTGATGGTCAGAATTATGATTTTAGCAACGATTATGAGCAAATTACACCATTGGTTTCCTCAGCAGATTTAGCACTTGGAGATTTTGAAGGCACGATTAATCCAAATCGTGAATTATCTGGTTATCCAATTTTTAATGCACCAGAAGCAGTGATTCCAAGTATTAAAAATGCGGGCTATGATGCACTTGATTTGGCTCATAATCATATTCTTGACACAGGGATTGAAGGCTTGGTTTACACGGCAACGGCCTTTCAAAAAGCTGGTATTGATACATTTGGGGTTAATGTACCAAATGATGATATTTTGGTGAAGGAAATTAATGGGATTAAGGTTGCGATTCTTGGTTTTAGTTATGGCTTTAATGGCATAGAAGAATCAATTAGTCAGGCAGATTATGATCGCTATTTGAATGATTTAAATATGGATCATGTTAAAGAGAAGATTCAGACAGCCGAAAAAATAGCCGATTTGACTGTTGTAATGCCGCAATCGGGCGTTGAGTATAGCCTTGAGCCAACCGAAGAACAACAAACTAAATATCGTCAAATGGTGGATTATGGGGCAGATATTATTTTTGGTGGACATCCCCACGTTGCAGAACCAACAGAAATTATTGAAAAAGATGGTGCAAAAAAATTTATTATTTATTCAATGGGTAATCTACTTTCAAATCAGCGTTATGAAACCTTGGAAAATTATTGGACTGAGCGTGGTGTGATTATGGAGGTTGAGGTAACTAAGAAAAATAATCAGACGACTTTGACGAATGTTCAGGCGCATCCGACATGGGTATCAAGAGAACCAATTGACCGAACTTTTTTAGGCTATCCAGCTTATGATTATCAGGTTTTTCTAGCAGAGGACTATCTAAGTGGTGGCAAGTATGCCGATACGGTTTCTGAAGAAAAACGTCAGCGAATTGAAACTGCTTATCACGAGATGATGGATTTGTTGAATATTCAGTGGTAAATTGCCCGAGGTAGGAATATCGACAGCACTAATCTAGTTTTAGAGTTTAAATATTGTAATTTTTGAGTATTTCCTTCGCAAAAAGCAAGCTTAGCTTGCTTTTTTTGTTTGTCATGTGGGCTAATTTAACACCATTATTGTGAATGGATGATCATCTTTTTTGGACTGGTAATTTAGAATATTTCAGCAATTTTAGAGTTGGATATTGGTGAAAACGATGATCACTTTATAAGATTGATTGAAATTTCACAAATGATTTGTTATAATTTGAAGGGAATTAATTATTAATAAAGGAGTTTTTAAATGAAAAGAAAATTATTGGGTATTGCTTCACTACTAATCGTAGCGAGCTTATTTTTATCTGCCTGTGCCATTTTTCAACCAGATAAAAAAGCGAATTCTTCAAGTGAGGCGAGTAGCGAACAAGAATCAGATGCGAATTCGGGTGCGTCAGAGCAAATTTATACTGATCCTTCTGAATTGAAAGAAACGTATGACATTATTATTGTCGGTGCTGGTGGTGCAGGGATGACCGCGGCAATTGAAGCTAAGGATGCAGGCATGAATCCAGTGATTTTTGAAAAAATGCCAGTTGCTGGTGGAAATACGTCTAAATCTTCAAGTGGTATGAATGCTTCTAATACGAAGGTTCAAAAAGCCCAAGGGATTGAAGACAGTAATGATGCCTTTTACGAAGAGACTCTAAAAGGTGGTAAAGGTACAAACGATAAGGATTTATTACGTTATTTTGTTGATCATTCTGCAGATGCGATTGATTGGCTAGATGAAAATGGTATCGTACTTGATAATTTAACAATTACTGGCGGTATGAGTCAAAAGAGAACACATCGTCCATCTGATGGCTCAGCAATTGGTGAATATTTGGTGAACGGGTTACTTGAAAATGTGCATAAGCGTGAAATTCCAATTTTCGTTAATGCAGATGTGACCTCAATTAAGGAAAATGATGGCACGGTTGATGGTGTTTCAGTGACAATTCAAGGAGAAAAGGCAAAAACCATTAAATCTAAGGCTGTAGTTGTAACGACTGGTGGTTTTGGTGCTAATGAGAAATTAATTGAAAAATATCGTCCGGATCTTAAAGGCTACGTGACAACCAATCAAGAAGGCAGCACTGGTGATGGGATTACCATGATTGAAAAATTGGGTGGTCAAGTTGTTGATATGGACCAAATTCAGATTCACCCTACAGTTCAACAGGATAAAGGTATCTTAATCGGGGAAGCTGTTCGTGGTGAAGGTGCAATTCTTGTCAATGATGAAGGTAAACGCTTTGTTAACGAATTAGATACACGTGACAAGGTTTCGGCTGCGATTACAGCCTTGCCTGAAAAATCTGCTTACTTAGTCTTTGATCAAGGTGTGAGAGATCGAGCTACGGCAATTGAATTTTATGATAAACAGGGTTATGTTATCTCAGGAAATACGATTGAAGAACTTGCCGAAAAAATGAATGTTCCCGCAAGTGATTTAGAATCAACCATTTCTACTTGGAATACAAGCGTTGCGAATAAATCAGATGCCGAATTTGGTCGGACGACCGCGATGGATCATGATCTTTCGACACCGAAATATTATGCAATTAAAATTGCACCAGGAATTCACTATACAATGGGTGGTGTGAAGATTAATACGGATACGCAAGTGTTGAATCAATCTAATGAACCAATTAAAGGCTTGTACGCTGCTGGTGAAGTAGTGGGTGGCTTACATGGTCAAAATCGAATTGGTGGTAATTCAGTAGCTGAAATTATTATCTTTGGTCGCCAAGCAGGCATTCAATCAGCGGCCTTTGCGAAAGAACAATAAAGAATAAGTAAATTAGCGCTCTCGCTATTTTTAGTGAGGGTGCTTTTTGTTGAGATGATAGAAATTAATTTTCTGTAATAAAAAAGATACTGTAATTGGAATCACAGTATCTTTCATATTTATATCACTAATGGCATGCATTGGGTTGAATCCTGTTTATTTCAAGTAGCCGTTTAATTTGGCTTATTTGCCCCAATATGCTTGAGCAATACGTTGACCTTGATCAATTTTTGCCCATTGTTCTGCTTCGGTTAATTCATTACCACCGTCGCAGGAAGCAAAGCCACATTGATGTGATAATAATAAACGATCTTTATCAATAATTTTACTTGCTTCATCTAATAAGCGAATTACTCGTTCTTCATCGTCCAAAGTATTCGTCTTGCTAGAAAGTAAACCGAGAACGACTTCGACATTTGGACGGTCTTGGAAAGCTTTCAAAGCTTCTAATGAGCCAGCACGGTCATCGTCCCATTCTAAGAAGAAACGGTCGTATTTTAATTGTTTTAAGAAGAGATTTGCGATTTTAAGGTATGAGCCACCACCCATATTACGTGAATCATAATTACCGCGGCAGTTATGTGTCCATACTTTTAAGCCTAAACCATGTCCGAAGTCAATTAGTGCATTATTCAATTCAATAAATTCAGTTGCTAATTCAGTCGCTGCAGCTTCATTATTTGCTTCACCTGTAAATGGAGAATTTGGATTGTCATCTGCAAACATTTCCCAAAGACAGTCGTCTAGTTGAATGATCTTACCACCAGCCTGAGCATAGTCGGTGAAGAATTCTTTGTAAGCATCTAATAAACCAGCCTTTAGTTCAGCAGTTGTATTGTAAACGGCATCTTGACCGCCGATATTATCTGACCAGCTGAGCTCTCCAAAGATATGTGAGGGTGATGGAATACACAGCTTTACTGTGTGACCATTAGCTGCAGCCTTAAGCTTTTCAAAAACGCTAATGAAATGATGATTTTTACCACCTAATTTATCAACGATACGCAAGCCAACATCCTTACGTGTTTCGTATTTTTCTTCTTCATCCTTATCTCTAAAGAAATAGCCATGATCAGCAATATAACGTTCAATACCAGATAAGCCCCAGACAAAGTCAAGATGCCAAAGTGATTTTGAGTACTCGCCATCTGTAATAATTTCAATATTGTGGTCAATTTGTTCTTGAACAACGGTTTGAATTGCCTCTAGTTCACAAGCCTCATAACCATCAAAAGCATCGTAAAATGGATAAATGATGTCATCTCTGTTTTCGATTTCTGATTTATATTTTAATAAAGACTCAGGTCTTAATAAACTACCTACTAGTTGGAATTTTTCACTCATTAATTGTTGCCTCCTATTATTAATAATGTATTTATAGTTTAATCTCTAATTGATGAAATGAAAAACACTTAGTTTCTATAGCAAGAGATAGGTAAAACTTATATTAAAATTAAAAAAACTTTGATAAGCGACAGTTGACGTTATAATGTTGATTAATAATGTAAATACTTTAATAATAATAAACGTGGTGGTAAAATGGCGATAAATGGAGTTGAGGGAGGTATTTATGTTGACAGCTTCAAATGAATCGTCAGCCACAAAGGATAGCAATGATGCGGTAATGACGTCTAAGGGTTTGACCCAAGAAGAGGTTTTAAAGCGTAGAGAAAAATTTGGCTATAATCAGATTGAGACACCTAAAGGTGAGTCAGCTTTTCTGAAATTTATTAGGCATTTTATCAGTTTGATGGCTATTTTGCTTTGGGTTGGTGGCTTTGTTGCCTTTTTCTTTACAGACACACCACAGCTTGGGATTGCAATTTGGCTTGTAAATGTCATCAATGGTCTATTTAGCTTTTTCCAAGAAAGCAAAGCGAGTAAGGCGACAGAAGCATTAAAAAAAATGCTTTCAGACTACGCGCGAGTAATTCGTGACGGAAAAGAAGATCAAATTTTGGCTGAGGAATTAGTGCCAGACGATATTTTATTAGTTGAAGAGGGCGATAAAATTTCTGCAGATGCTCGTTTATTTGCTTCAACTGATTTACAGGTCAACCAGTCTGCACTTACTGGTGAGTCAAGTCCAGTTCGTAAAGATGAACATAGTATTGCCGTGCCTGGACATGATGGCTTTGAACAAAAAAACATGATTTTCGCTGGTACAACTGTATCTAGCGGTAGTGGACGAGCAATTGTCACTAAAATTGGGATGCAGACCGAATTTGGTAAAATTGCAAAATTAACTCAATCAATGACCGATGAAAAGAGTCCACTTCAAAAAGAATTGGATAAGCTAACGAAGCAAATTTCGATTATTGCGGTGTCAATCGGTATCTTCTTTTTTATTGCTGCCGTTTTATTTGTTAAACAGCCGATTGCGCAGGCCTTTGTCTTTTCACTTGGGATGGTCGTTGCTTTTATTCCAGAAGGTCTACTACCGACGGTTACCCTGTCTTTGGCGATGGCAGTTCAAAGAATGGCTAAAGAAAATGCCTTGGTTAAGAAATTATCTTCCGTTGAAGCCCTTGGCTCAACCTCCGTTATTTGTTCAGATAAAACAGGGACATTGACTCAAAATGAAATGACCGTTAACCATGTTTGGCTGCCCAAAAAAGAATTTGAGGTGACTGGCTTAGGCTATGCACCAAAGGGCGATTTACTTCTAGGTAACGAGAAAACATCTGTCAATGAGCACTCTGATTTAGATTTAGTTTTAACTGGTGCAGCCTTGTGTAGTAATGCCAAGATTGTACCTCCTGACGATGAGCATACACGTTATACTGTTTTGGGCGACCCAACCGAAGCCTGTCTGAGCGTCGTTGCTCAAAAAGCAGGAATCAGCCTAGAGTTATTAGGTAAGGATTTTCCAAGAATCCGAGAATTACCTTTTGACTCAACTCGTAAAAGAATGACAACTATTCATCAGGCGAAGCACGAAATTGCAGGCTTTAAACGAGTTGCCTTTGTTAAGGGGGCGCCAAAAGAAACAGCTGAACTATGTACGAAAATATTAATTAATAATGAAATCAAAGCAATGACCCCAGAACAGCTTGCTGAAATCATGAAGGCAAATGATGATTATGCCCGTCAAGGCTTACGTGTATTGGCGATTGCTTATCGAGGCTTAGATAATGTTGAGGGTATCCCACAAAAATTAAGCGAGTATACAAGTGAGGTCATTGAGCAAGAAATGACTTTTGTTGGTTTAGTTGTGATGGCAGATCCACCACGAGTTGAAGTGGCAGCAGCAGTTGAAAAATGTCATCAGGCTAGTATTCGTATTATCATGATTACTGGTGACTATGGCTTGACAGCTGAAAGTATTGCTAAACGAATTGGTATTGTCAAGGGTGCACATCCTCGCGTTGTGACAGGTGCCGAGTTGACAGATTTATCAGATGAGGCATTGAAAGAAATCTTAAAGGATGAGGTTATCTTCGCTCGTGTTGCACCAGAACAAAAATATCGAGTGGTTTCCAATTTGCAAGAATTGGATAACGTGGTCGCTGTAACTGGTGATGGTGTTAATGATGCACCTGCGCTTAAAAAAGGCGATATTGGTGTTGCAATGGGGATTACAGGTACTGATGTTGCCAAGGAATCAGCAGATATGATTTTGACTGATGATAATTTTGCCTCAATTGTACGCGCAGTAGAGGAAGGACGCGCTGTTTACACAAATATTCAGAAGTTCTTGCTTTATATCTTCAATAGTAATATGGCAGAAGCTGTGCCTTCAGCAGCCTTCCTGTTTTCTAAGGGGAAAATCCCGTTGCCATTAACGATTATGCAAATTTTGGCAATTGATTTAGGAACCGACATGGTACCAGCACTTGGCTTAGGTACAGAGCTACCAGAGCCTGGAATTATGGAAAGACCACCACGTAAGAAGAGCGATTCTCTGCTAAATCGTAAAATTATTATCAAAGCATTTCTTTGGTATGGCTTGATAGAAGCGATGATTGCAATGGGTGCCTACTTCTTTAGCTATTGGACACATGGTGGCTCGCTTTCAAATCTAGCTGATAGTGGCTTACTTTATCGTCAAGCAACGACGATGACCTTAGGTGCGATTATCTTCTGTCAAATCGGTATGGTTATGAATTGTCGAACAGAGGCACACTCAGTCTTTTCAATTCGTTTATTAGGTAATAAATTGATTAATAAAGGAATTATCTTTGAAATTCTGTTATTTATTGCCTTAGCTTATATCCCAATTTTTCATGATTTATTTAACACAGCACCACTTGGTCTGATGGATTGGTTATTCTTACTAATCTGTCCAATACCAGTTGTTTTGATTGAAGAATTGCGGAAGAAACGTGAAAGAACTCGCTTGATTAAAAATAAGGAGGCCATCTTATGAAAATTGTCATTGTAGGCTCAGGCAGATTAGGTACTGGACTAGCCAATGAATTTGAAGGAAGTGGGGAAAAGGTAACAGTCGTTAGTTCCAATATAGAAGAAATTAAACGATTAAAGCAAACCTATTCTGGTCCAATTCTTTGTGGTAAGGAATTTGACAAGGAAATTCTTGAAAAGGCAGGAATTAGTTCGGCAGATGGCTTAATCGCCTGTACTCAGAGCGATGAAACGAATGCACTCGTTGCTCGGATTGCTAGAATCAATTATAAGGTGCCCAAAGTGATTGCCAGACTTTATGATAGCCGCAAGGTATCTATTTATAATGCTCTAGGTGTTCAAGTTATTGCCACGACACAATGGGGCGTGGCTCGTGCGAAAGAGCTATTAACCTTTAATCATGTAGAAACAGTGATGAGCATTGGCAATACACCGGTTGAGCTAGTTCGAATAAATGTACCGCAGCTGTTGATTGGTAAAAGAATTAAAGATGCCTTACCTTTAAATGAAATTCGAATCTGCGCCTTGAGTCGAGGTAATGAATCGTTTATTCCAAATAGTGAAACTCTGCTTCAAGCGAATGATATTTTATACTTTACTGTTCTCGCTGATTCAATTGATCGGATTACTCGAATTTTAGATTTATAATCAATATTTAGTATTAATATGAATTGTGAGAGGAGAAGGATAAATGGATATTATTATAGTTGGTGGCGGACAGGTTGGTTCGTATGTCGGGAGAAGATTATTAGATTCTGGTAATCGTGTCAAAATTATTGAGCATCGAGAACACGTGATGGAGGCTTTGAAAAATATTTTTCCAGAGGATGTTCTAGTCTATGGAGATGGTGCTGATCCAAGAATTATGGAAAAGGCAGGCATCAGCCGAACGGATGTGCTAGCTGTAGTGACAGGCGCAGACGAGATTAATCTGGTTGCTTCAACGATTGCTAAATTTGAATTTGGTGTTGATAAGGTAATTGCTCGAGTTAATAATCCGAAAAACGAATGGCTTTACACCTTTGAAATGGGTGTTGACGTTAAAGTTAGTCAGGCAGATTTATTATCCAACATCATTATCGATCAAATTGATATGGAAAACGTGACAACTCTGATGCGCTTGAATCGAGGCGATGCTTCAATTATTGAACTGACCATTAAATCAGGTTCAAAGGTTGAAAATGTTGCACTCAAGGATTTACATATTCCAAAAACAACAGTGCTGATTGCGATTCAACGTGCAGGTGAAAACATTGTGGCAAGAGGCGAAACGGTTTTGGAGGTTGGAGATCATATTCTGGCATACACTAATTCAGCTGAGACGCGTGAGGTCTATCAATTATTTAACTAGGTTATGATAGCTATCTTCGGATGGCTATTTTTTTATCTAATGAAGATGAAATAGAAGCTGTTAATAAAATTAGACCTTAATTAAAGGTCTGGCATATGGTTATCTGATTTTATTTGATTTTTTTGTTAGGGTAACGAAAACTATAAATAATTAAAAATTTAGATTAATAAAAACCGGACCTTAATATGTTGTGAGACCCATAAGTTAGACTTTTTTCGGAGTAGTGAATTACTCCGTTTTTTGTTGCTAATAATCCTTCCGCCACCAGCTTAAATGCCAAAGCCTTTCAAGGTTCTCAGGTTGTCAAGAGGA
>JAKVKP010000040.1 GCA_022484805.1 Streptococcaceae bacterium | reverse complement strand
TTTAGGTGTCATTTTATTAGTGATTGCAGGCTTTATTTTGCGTAAGCGTAAAATGGTTGGCTTATTAATTGCACTACTTGCTTTAACAGGGGCAACCATTGTTAGTGCCGCAAGCTATACACATCAAGCAGTTCACAATCATCAAGTATCAGTTGTTGGCGAGCAATTAGCGTTTAAGACAACAGTGACAGGTGATTTTGACAAGAATGAGGCTGGTCCAGATTCTGATGGTGATGGGCTGCCAGATAGCTGGGAAAAAGAACATGGCTTAGACCCAGATGATCCATCGGATGCAGACAAGGATAATGACAAAGATGGTTTAAGTAATCAGGAAGAATTTGAATATGGCACCAATCCAAATAAAAAGGACACGGATGATGATGAGTTAACAGATAAGGAAGAAATTGACGGTAGTAAAAATGAATATGATAGTAAACCCACGAATCCAACCAAATCAGATACGGATGGCGATGGTATTAAAGATGGTGAGGAGGTCACTGCAGGTAAAGATGGCTATGTGACCGACCCGAATACGGCTGATACTGACGGTGACGGCGTTGATGACGGTCAAGAAATCAAAGATAAGACGGATCCAACAGATGAAACGGATGTGGATACAGACCATGATGGCTTGGATGCTGATGGCTTACTTTGCTGATGTGGAGGCTGGTAGTTATGATTTGTATGATGGTGATACTTTGCTTAAAGCAGGAGTATCAATTGCTCATGGAGAAATTGGTGAAACATTAAAATATTGGACGGTCAGCTTTGATACAAATGAAGGTGGGACAGTTCTAGATAATCAGATAGTCTTTGATGGTCAAAAAGTCAAAAAACCAGTCGATTTGACTAGTGATGGCTATAGCTTTAATGGTTGGACAAAAACAAAGGATTCAGATGATTACTGGAATTTTGAGACGGATAATGTGACAGCGAATACAACGCTCTATGCGAAGTGGGAAGCGGAAGTTGCTGATGTGCCGGTTATTGACCCAGGCGAAGATGGTGAGGTTAATGCGGGTGATATTGTTACCTTAGGAAATACAGGGAAATGGCGTATCTTAAAAGTTAATAATGGCAAAACTTTAATTATTAAAGAAGAAGCTCTAAGTGCAAAAGAAATGTCTGTCGATGGCAAAACGGGTTCTGCCACAACTGGTCAAGAAATCAAATTCTTATCAGAAACGGCTATGGGTGCTTTATCTCCTGGTAGCAGTAACTATCGCCGTGGTAATTACTATTTTGATAGTGACGGTTCAAATGGTTATGAGGATAGTGGCTTGTCACAAGGTTATGGCTTAAAATCAGCTATTGATAACTACTACAATAACTACTTATTAAGTTATGAGAGTAGTATCTTGGCAGTTGACTTAGATAATCCAAAATTATCTACTTTTAACACTAAAAATAGCTTATCTTGGACGTATAGTGGCAGTGGTACTTCTTGGAATGCTTTTTATCAAGATCAAGACTTTGTAACCTCATTGGTAGATATTACGAACAATGAAAATGATTTTAAGAAACAAGCCTTTGCCTTAAGTTATGGCGATATTAGTAGTTTTACGTTGGGTAGTAGTTCAACATTTTTGAGCTTCGGTTCATCCAATTCCTTCTGGCTTCGGTCGGTGGGGGTTACCTGTTTTTATACGGGTTATGTCGATGGCGGCAATTTAAACAAGCGAATTTATGTTTATAGCACCCTTCCTGTTCGCCCTGCTTTATGGGTTAAGCTCGATTAATCATTTAAAGGAATAAGCCTCAAAAGTCTTAGTTTTTACAATTTGTAAAAGCTAAGGCTTTTTTTATTGCCCATTAAAAGTTCAGAATTGTTCAGATTTGCTTCAGATAGTGTTCATTTTTAAGCTTTAAACTATGTTTATAGGATTTGAGAGAGGGGCATCAAGGATGGCTAAAGCAAAAGTTAAAGCAGGTACAATTTTTGAAAGGCGTGAAAAAAAATATTTATTAACCCGAACAAAATTTAATCAGCTAATGGCTGAATTAGAAAAATATATGGTTGTTGATGAATATGGACTACATGCAATTCACACTATCTATTACGATACAGATGATTTTGATGTTATTCGCCATTCAGTCAGCAAGCCAAAATACAAAGAAAAATTACGCTTGAGAAGCTATGGTCAAGCAGAGCAGTATTCACCAGTATATCTTGAATTGAAGAAAAAGGTTGCTGGTGTCACCTATAAACGTCGTGTGGCATTAGATTATCAAACTGCTCAAAATTATCTGAAATATAATCGTCAGCCGAGCCAGATGAATCAAGTTTTTAAAGAAATTGATTATTATGTGCATCAGCAATCACTAAAACCTAAAGTATTGATTAGCTATGATCGTTTAGCACTAAAAGGGCGAACAGATCCAGATTTTAGAATTACCTTTGATCAGAATATCCGCTATTCATTGACTGATTTTGATTTGACAGCAGTTGATGTAAAACGAGAGACAGAACTAATTAATACTTCTGAAATATTGATGGAGGTTAAAATTTTAGGTGCCTTTCCATTAGAAATTAGCCAGTTATTTTCTAAATTGGCGATTTTTCAAAACAAATTTACTAAGTATGGAAATGTTTACCAGTGGATTTTATATCCAGAGTGGGAAAAGCAAAAGTTAAATCATTTATCTACTGAAACTCAATCACTCACTAATCGGACGCAGGAGGAATTACATTATGTTAAACAGTATCATTTCGAGTAACACAAGTGAAATGAATGTCACAACACTTCAATTATTAATTGTTATTATTTCAAGCTTAGCTTTAGGCTTAATTATTGCTAAAATCCATATGTTTAGAAATTCATATACAAAAAACTTTATTTTTACAGTTGCACTATTACCAGTTTTAGTTTCATCAGTCATTATGGTGGTCAATGGTAATTTAGGAGCGGGGATAACAGTTGCTGGTGCTTTTAGTCTAGTCCGCTTCCGTTCAGCCCCTGGGAATGCTAGAGAAATTTCGACGATTTTCTTTGCAATGGCAACTGGACTTGCGATTGGGATGGGCTATATTTTATATGCTTTTCTCTTCACAATTCTCGTTAGCTTGGCAATGGTTGTTTATACTGTTATGAAATTTGGCGATTCAATTGAAAATGTTAAAGAAGTTCGAATTACTGTACCAGAAACGCTTAATTACGTGAACGATTTTAATCAAGTTTTCAAGGAGTATACAGATCATCATCATCTTAATTTTATCAAAACAACTAATTTAGGTAGCTTAATTGAAATTTCATACACGGTTCATGAAAAAAATCCATATAACGAAAAACAATTTCTCGACGAAATTAGAACCGTTAACGGCAATTTACCAATCTTAATTAAACCGGCAGGTAGTGGGAAAGAGGAGCTATAGTTGAAAATCGAAAGAAGGAATCGCAATGCTAATACTAATTATTGTAATCATATTAGGCTTTTGCTGGATGATTATTCCAAAATAGCATGATTATATCTTAATGGAGGAATTAATAATGAATAAATATAAAAAAATAATTTTTACGAGTTTATCAACATTACTAGTGGTTGCGAGCAGTTCAAGTAGCTCAAGCAGCTCGACTAGTTCGACGACTGTAGCTAGTACAACAGAAACAACCGAGGTTGATTTAGATAATGGTGATGAGTCAATCAATTGGGATGAGTTACCAACAACAAATGTCACGCTGAGTAATGAAACTTTAAATATAACGGCGGCAGGTACATATATCTTGAGTGGCTCAACGACCGCCGGTGTTCATGTTAATACAGATGGTAATGTTCGCATTATTTTAAACGGGGCGACAGTTACAAGCTCTGATAGTGCTGCGATTTATGTTGAAAGTGCTGAAAATACGGTGATTGAGTTAGCAGATGGGACAGAAAATACGGTTTCTGATGCTGCAACACGAAGTGATGAAACAATTGATGGTGCTATTTATTCAAAAGACGATTTGATTTTAACTGGTAGTGGCAAGCTGACTTTGACGTCGAATTATCAAGACGGTATTGTTTCAAAGGATGATTTGAAAATAAGTGGTGGTACATATGATATTACAAGTGCGGACGATGCCATTCGTGGTAAGGACTCTGTCTATATTTCAGGTGGTACCTTCACAATTGATGCCACAGCAGATGCGATTAAATCAACGAACGATACCGATCAAACCAAAGGCTTTGTCTACATTTCAGGTGGTACCTTCACAATTAACAGTGGCGACGATGCCATTCATGCCGAGGAAAAATTAGTTGTTGACGGTGGTGTGATTAACATTGAAAGCTGTGTTGAGGGTCTAGAGGCAGCACTTGTGACAATTAATGATGGTGAAATAACAATTAATTCTTCAGACGACGGTATTAATGGTTCAGCTTCAAACTTCACTAGTCCAATTGTAACCATCAATGGTGGCACAATTGACATTACAATGGCTTCAGGAGATACCGATGGCATTGATTCAAATGGTGATATTGTTGTTAATGGTGGCACAATTACGATTTCGGCAACTTCTTCCTTTGACTATGATGGCAGTGCAACTTATAACGGTGGCACCATCATAATTAATGGCGAACAGGTAGATTCAATTCCAGAAAGTACAATGGGCGGTCCCGCTGGTGGTGGCGGTGGCGGCGGATTTGGAAGGGGGTAGTTTAAATGAAATCAACGATTGTAATTCCAGCCTATGAGCCAGGAGAACGCTTTATTCAATTGATTGATGAACTAGTCACCTTAACTGATCGTCGGATTATTGTAATTGACGATGGGTCCGGTAATGATTTTCAACCTATTTTTTCACAGGTGGAAGCTAAGGGTGCGATTGTCCTCCATCAATTTAAGAATAAAGGCAAGGGGGTTGCCCTAAAAACAGCGATGCGTTTTCAATTAAATGAATTTAAAACTGCAAAGGGGATGGTAACTGCTGACTGTGATGGTCAGCATCTACCAGCCGACATTTTGAAAATTGCAGAAGCGTTAGATGAAACGCCTGATAAATTGATTTTAGGAACGAGAGATTTTGGCAAGAATACACCATTCAAAAGCTATTACGGTAATAAAATTACTTCAATGATTTTTCATTTCTCAACGGGCTTAACTGCACATGATACGCAAACCGGCTTAAGAGGGTTACCCCAGTCGAGCTTAGCAGAAATGATAAAAGTGAATGGTGCACGTTTTGAATATGAAATGAATGTTTTGATGGCAACCAATCAGTTGGGCTTGCAAATTGAGGAAATACCAATTGAAACGGTTTATTTTGATAATAATGAGCATTCTCATTTTAGAGCTTTTCAAGATTCAATTTTAATTTATCAATCTTTTTTGAAGTTTGCCTTTAGCTCGTTAACCTGTGCAACTGTAGATTTGCTGTTATTTTATCTTTTATATCAATTTATTTTTCAAAATTCAACAGATGTATTGTTAATTGCTACCATGATGGCACGTATTTTTAGTGGTATTCTTAATTTCACTCTAAATCGGCAGTTTGTTTTCTTTTCAAAGGGAAATCACTCCATAGAAGCAACCAAATATATCATCTTATTTTTGATTCAGCTTTTCTTAAGCTGGTTACTCGTTTGGAGCTTGTCTTATTTAACCAGTATGGTGGTTATGTTGAAAATAATTGTTGATTTAACATTATTTATTGCGAGTTACTATATCCAAAAACGTTATATTTTTAAAGAGACAAGAGGTGTTCAATTTGGCTAAAAAGCGACGAAAAAAGCATGGCTTTCCATTTTTTTCAATTTATTCATTGCTAATCACAGGTTTTACAGGATTTGTCTTATTAGATACTTTTGTTTTACCTAAATCTTATCAGGCGATTGCTTCAAATGAAACTGCAAGTACAGAAAAAACAGGAACTGATACGAGCAGCACAAGTACTACAAGCACGAGCAGCAGTGAAGCTGTTGTTACAGATACGAGCTATAGCGATGATAATATTCAAATTCAAATCACAACCGAAGAAGCTGATGGCACAACTTATTATGTTGCAGACATTCAAGTCAGCGATCCAAGCTATCTTCAAACAGCTTTAGCCAACGATACATATGGTAGAAATATTAAGGAAACTGTTTCAGAAATGGCGAGTGATAAATCAGCAATTTTAGCGATTAACGGTGATTATTATGGCTTTAGAGATACAGGCTATGTGGTTAGAAATGGCGTCTTATACCGTGATACCGCAGAGGCTGATACAGATGCTCTAGTTATTGATTCAGATGGTAATTTTTCAGTAGTTAATCAATCAGATGTAACGGCAGAATCCTTGCTTGAAGATGGTGCGACACAGGTCTTCTCATTTGGACCAACTTTAGTTGAGGATGGCGAAATTACTGTTTCAACTAGTGATGAGGTGGGGCAATCCATGTCTAGTAATCCGAGAACAGCAATTGGTCAAATTAGTGAAAATCATTATATTATTGTTGTTTCTGATGGTAGAACGGATGAAAGTGAAGGTTTTTCACTTTACCAATTGGCTCAAGTAATGCAATCTAAGGGTGCAACAATTGCCTATAATTTAGATGGCGGTGGTTCCTCCACAATGGTGTTTAATGGCACAGTGGTTAATAATCCAGTCGCAGGTGCGCAGGGCTCATCTGGAAGCGAACGTTCGGTCAGCGATATGATATATATTGGCTATTAATGATGAGGTGTCTATTATGAAAATCAAAAAAAATATTATTTTTTTAATAATCAGTTCAGTTTTGTTATTTATTGTCAAAACAGTATATAATTACTTTGGACATGGTGTGACAAGTGACGCGATGAATCGTATCTGGATTTATCCGCTAGTATTATTATTAGTCCTATTGCTTCTATTTGCTTTGAATAGTCGCTTGTGGGCAAACCAACAAATTAAATATGTTACGCGTGCGCTAACAGCTGCAATGTTTACCTACGTGCTTGGTCAATTCTTAACAGGTGTCTTTGAAATTGCTGGTACGAGTTCAGGATATTTAATTGTTTATTCAATTCTAGGTGGTGCTCTAGGTTGCTTTGGTCTACTGTTTTGGCTGGTGCTTTCTTTTAAGCTACGACATCATCGGGTAACTGTGAGTCGCTCGTAGTTGAAAAATGATCATCTTTTATATTGGTTGATTAAATTAATTCTGCTTGATGAATTCTTTGAACATTCTGGCAAAGTATTTAAAAAATTCAAAGGAGATTATGCCGAAACTTAGCCATTGTGCTATAATGAAAGGCAAAATGAATATTCTTATAAAGGAGCAATTTCGTGAGCTATAATCACCAAGAAATAGAAAAAAAATGGCAGCACTACTGGAAAAAGCATCATACATTTAAAACGACTGAAGATGCCAATAAACCAAAATTTTATGCTTTAGATATGTTTCCTTATCCTTCTGGTCAAGGCTTGCATGTAGGTCATCCAGAAGGCTATACAGCAACAGATATTTTATCTCGTTTTAAACGCGCACAAGGCTTTAATGTCCTACATCCAATGGGCTGGGATGCATTTGGTTTACCCGCTGAACAGTATGCGATAGATACTGGGAATGACCCTGCTGAATTTACAGCAAAAAACATTGAAACTTTCAGAAAACAAATTAATTCTCTAGGCTTTAGCTATGATTGGGATCGTGAAATCAATACGACTGATCCTAATTATTACAAGTGGACACAATGGATTTTCTTAAAACTTTATGAAAAGGGCTTAGCTTACGAAGATGAAGTAGCAGTCAATTGGGTGCCTGCACTAGGCACAGTAATTGCCAATGAAGAAGTAATGCCTGATGGTACGAGTGAACGTGGTGGTCATCCTGTTGAACGCAAACCAATGCGTCAATGGATGTTGAAGATTACGGCGTATGCAGAGCGGTTATTGGATGATTTAGAATTAGTTGATTGGCCAGAATCAATCAAAGAAATGCAGCGTAATTGGATTGGTAAGTCAGTTGGCGCACATGTTAATTTTAAGATTGCCGAAACAGATTTTGACTTTACTGTCTTCACGACGCGCCCAGATACGCTTTTTGGTGCAACCTATGCTGTTTTAGCACCAGAGCATGATTTAGTTGAAAAGATTACCACGGCTGAACAAAAGTCAGCGGTTGAGGCTTATATCAAGGAAGCTTCTTTGAAATCTGATTTAGCTAGAACTGATTTAGCGAAGGAAAAAACAGGTGTCTTTACAGGTGCCTATGCGATTAATCCGGTTAACCAAGAATTAATCCCAATCTGGATTGCCGATTATGTTCTAGCAAGCTATGGTACAGGTGCGATTATGGCTGTACCTGCTCACGATGAACGTGACTATGAATTTGCGAAGCAATTTGCCTTACCAATTATTCCAGTTTTAGACGGTGGTGATGTGAGTCAGGAAGCCTTTACTGGTGATGGTTTGCATATTAACTCTGATTTCCTTGATGGCTTAGATAAAGAAACGGCAATCAGTCAAATTATTGAATGGCTTGAAGCAAAGAAAGTTGGACAAAAACAGGTTAATTATCGTCTTCGTGATTGGTTATTTTCTCGTCAACGCTACTGGGGAGAGCCGATTCCAATTATTCATTGGGAGGATGGTGAAACAACCGCTGTTGCTGAATCTGATTTACCATTGATTTTACCGAAAACGAAGGATATTAAGCCAAGTGGTACGGGCGAAAGTCCACTTGCCAATTTGACGGATTGGTTAGAAGTAGTTGATGAAAATGGACGCAAAGGACGTCGTGAAACCAACACAATGCCACAATGGGCGGGTTCTTCTTGGTATTTCTTGCGCTATATTGATCCAAAGAATAAAGAAGCGCTTGCAGACTATGATAAATTAAAACGCTGGATGCCTGTCGATGTTTATATTGGTGGTGCAGAGCACGCTGTTTTACATTTATTATATGCACGCTTTTGGCATAAATTCTTATATGATATCGGTGTTGTACCAACGAAAGAGCCTTTCCAAAAGCTCTTTAATCAAGGTATGATTTTAGGAATGAGCTACGAAGATGCTCGTGGCGCACTTGTTAATAATAACGAGGTTGAAAAGCGAGATGGTCAATATTACAAGATTGATACTGGTGAGATTTTAAAAGAAGTACCAGCAAAAATGTCGAAATCACGTGGTAATGTTGTCAATCCAGATGATGTGGTTGCAAAATATGGTGCAGATACCTTACGCCTATATGAGATGTTTATGGGACCATTGGATGCTTCAATTGCATGGAGTGAAGATGGCCTAGAAGGTAGTCGTAAATTCTTAGATCGTGTTTGGCGCTTAATTATTGATGACGAAAACAAGTTACGCGACCATGTTACAACCTTCAATGATGGTAAATTAACCAAAGTTTACCATCAAACGGTTAAGAAAGTGACTGAAGACTTTGAGGCTCTACATTTTAACACAGCAATTTCTCAATTAATGGTCTTTGTCAATGCTGCAAACAAGGCAGAGGTTCTGCCTTATGAGTATATTAATGGCTTTGTTCAGCTTTTGGCACCAATTGCACCACATATTGCAGAAGAGCTCTGGGAAAAATTAGAGCACGATGTCGATATTTCTTATGTGCCTTGGCCAACTTATAATGAAAATGAATTAGTCGAAGATGAAATTGAGGTTGTCTTCCAAATTCTTGGTAAGGTTAAAGCACGTGCTAAGGTGATGCGCGATTTGTCAAATGATGAATTAGAAAGAATTGCCTTAGAAAATGAAACAATTGCTGAATTATTATCTGGTAAGACAGTTCGTAAGGTGATTGTTGTACCAAATAAATTAGTAAATATTGTCGCTAATTAATTTTAAAATTGATTAGTAAAGTTTAAAAATTATAAAAAAGATATAAATATTAAGTAGACTAAAAAACTCAATATGGATGTTTGGCAGCCGTTTTCGGACGACTGCCTTTTTGCCATTGTCACTTACTCACCGAGAATTTCGTTATGAAATTTGAGACAGTTAGTGACAAAGGTATGCATTTGAACTTGTCTTTAAAAGTAACCAAAGGGCGCTTTTAAAGCTTAGTTCAAAGGCTCAAACAACACTTACTCACCGAGAATTTCGTTATGAAATTTGAGGCAGTTAGTGACAAAGGTATGCATTTGAACTTGCCTTTAAAAGTAACCAAAGGGCGCTTTTAAAGCTTAGTTCAAAGGCTCAAACAACACTTACTCACCGAGAATTTC
>JAKVKP010000039.1 GCA_022484805.1 Streptococcaceae bacterium | reverse complement strand
CTAAGGAAGCCGCCTCTTGAGACACACCCTCCATTAAATCGCCATCACCATTTAAGGCATAAGTATAGTGATCAACGATTGGGAATTCAGGCCGATTATAAGTCGCAGCGAGATGTGCTTCCGCCATTGCCATACCTACGGCGTTGGCAATCCCTTGACCCAATGGCCCTGTGGTTGCCTCAACACCATCAGTGTGATTAACCTCGGGATGACCTGGAGTCCGAGAACCCCATTGACGGAATTGTTTCAAGTCCTCAATGCTCAAATCGTAGCCGCCAAGATGTAATAAGCTATATAGCAAAGCGGAGCCATGACCAGCTGAAAGTACAAAACGGTCGCGATTCGTCCAGTTACGGCTTGTTTTGGCATTAACATTGAGATGGCGAGACCATAGAACATATGCCATTGGGGCAGCACCCATTGGTAGGCCCGGGTGACCTGAATTGGCCTTTTGAATCATATCCATACTTAACGTGCGGATGGTATTTATTGCGAGTTGGTCTGTTGTGTCGAACATATCTTCTCCTAAATCCTTAATTTATTTTCACAGTAATTTTACTAAATTATTGTCAAATTAACAAGTTGCCATTGATTTTAGCTATGATTATTCTTCTTTAATATACCATAAAATAGAATGAAATATAGATAAAGAATTTCGAATCGTTTATTTTTAAGTCAAAAAATTTAATTATTAGGCTGATATTTCATTAAAAAAAACGATTTATTGAAAATAAATCGTTTTTTTAACTGTATTAAGCTTAATTTTTCACTGCTTTTCTATACCAGTTAGCTCAGTTAGCACTTGATTCGATTACGATAAATCCATAAGCTCAATGATACATCACTATCCTTTTATTCCATTGTCAAAATTTTATCAGCATAGTCTAAATTTTCTTTATGATGTGTCACCATAATGACCGTAGCACCTGCTTGATTTTTTTGCTTAAACAGCTCTAAAACTTTTATTTTCGATAGATCATCCAGATCATTAGTCGGTTCATCAGCAAGAATTAATTTTGGGTGATTCATAACTGATCGCGCAATCGCTACACGGCGCTGTTCGCCACCCGAAAGACTATTTGGATATTCATCTGCTAATTCTTCAATTCCTAATTGACCCAATAAAGCAATTGCTTGATTAATTTCCGTACCAGCTTGATGATTTCTTTTAGTTAAATAAAGTGGCAATCTTAGATTATCCAATACAGAAAGACTTGGAATCAGACTCGTCCCTTGAGGAATGAAACCAATATTTTCATTTATAAATGCTGCTTTTTCATTTTTTGAAATATCTGCAAAAGCCAAACCCTCATATCGAATAACGCCAGATGATTGTGTTAGCAAACCAGCCAAAAGATGTAAAAAAGTAGTTTTTCCACTACCAGAAGGACCAACAACTGCTATAAATTCACCAGTTTTAACTTTTAAATCAATCGTCTTAAAGGCATTGAAATTTTTGCCACGTCGAAAATAAGTCTTATTAAGATTTTCTATACTAATATCCATTATGACTCCTCTCGAATCAGAGTTGATACTTCTAAGCGATTAATTCTGATTAAGCTATAAATAGATGAAACAATCATAATCAATAAAATTGAGGAGATTGTCAACATAATTGATTGATTAAGTTGAGCGGTTGTCGGTATTAAAAATGGTGTTTCAATCTTCTGCTGAATCAGTTGGTTAAATAGATAAAAAATCAATGAGCCACTTGTAATGCCTGCGATTATGCCAAAAATGCTGAGTACAGATAATTCACCAATTACAATTTTCAGCAAATGCTTTTTTGACATGCCAAGCATTCGATAAATTGCAAATTCCTTTCGA
The DNA here is from genome assembly GCA_022484805.1 of Streptococcaceae bacterium. GTDB lineage: Bacteria > Bacillota > Bacilli > Lactobacillales > Streptococcaceae > MMGLQ5-1. The sequence continues at coordinate 9,582 of JAKVKP010000039.1, read as the reverse complement.
CGCTCATTAATCATAATCATTATTAAAATAACAATAATGAGCAAAGAAAAGCCGACAATCAAGCCAGTTAGAAGACGAATAAACTTTAAAATATTTCCTAGATTTTGGGAGGTGTTTTCAATAATATTTTCAGATTTTACCACCGAAATATTCTCATCCGATAGATTTAAAGATAATCTTTTTGCTACTATAAATGGTGTTGTATCTGCCTGAACCTCGATTAGAATGGTCGAAACAACCTGATGATAATCAATTGTACTCGTCTCATCTAATTTTTCAGCACGCAGCTTAGCCATTTTACGAGCAGTCGCTTGATTCATAAAGGTTGTTGTATCATATCCCATACCTGTTCTAGTCAATTTTGCCACGACTTTAAAATTTTGATCAAAAAATTTCAAGGTTGAACCTGATTGACCACTGATTGAATTCCCAATAATAATTTCATCATCTTTTAACTTGGTGATATCATATACCTCTGAAATCCACGGAGTTACAACAAAATCTGTAGCGGTATCTAAGCCAATCAACTGAATACTGCTGGTACAGCAGGCCGCATCAAGCGTCCCAACATCAATTTGAGTTGTTACTTTCTCAACACCAGATGTATTTGTTATTTTTTCAACCAAGGAACGCTCTAAATAATAAGTACTCGGCTTACCTTTTAATAAAAAGCCTGACAAATCACTCTCGCTATCTTTTGGCACCACTAGTATATCTGCACCCAATCGTTTTTCTGTGCTATCTAAACCATTGCTCAGGCCAAAGCTCATCATTGACGAAAAGAAAATAAGAAATGCAATAATCATCAGCAATATCGCTAAACCAATTGAGCGTACTGACTTATATTTTAAATTTTGTTGAATCATAACTTTAATATTTATCGCTTTATTTTTCATGACGCGCTAACCTTACGAAGAGATAACCAACTGTGCTTAAGATTATAACCAATGCCCCGAGTAAAACTAAAATTGGTCGTGTTGTTGTATGACAATGCATCATCGGACTATCACAAACGCCAATCAATATTGTAGGTGTTGTAATTACCAAGGTACCAAAAATACCAGTTGCCAAATAAAGCCCTTTGATAAATTCTATTGATTGACTAAAAAAAATTAGAACCGCAATCAGCATTAAGGAAACTCCTAAACCAATTGACATCATCGCTGTATAGTGACAGCGCATCACCGTCTCTGAGGTAACTTCACAAACTGGAAAAATAAAAAGTGGACCAATCGCGACTAATAAGCCAATAAACATGATGATGACTGAAATTAATTTGTGCTTCATTTAAAATATCTCCTATAATTTAAAAAACTTTTATTCATTACCAATTGTTACTTGTCAATTATTAACTGTTACTTGCCAAGGCAGCTTCGACGGCTTCTTTAAACTGATTATAAGAAATCGTCGCACCCGAAATCACTTCCACTTCATCAAGTGATTGTTTCTCTTCTAATTCTTGACCATAGCTTTTCATGGCGTTAACAGCGAGCTGCGCTTTATTGTAAAAATTTTGATCTACAATCGTCCCGTTTCGCTTACCATATTCACTATCCTTAATTGATCCATCCTTTTGAATCGTCTGAAATTCAACCTCTTCTATTTTTTCATTATTAATTATTATTTTTACTTTTCCGTAGGCACCCTCATCATCCTTACTGCTGACACCTTCAAAGGTACCGTCCTTTAAAGACACCTCCTGTGTTTGACAGGCTGTCAAGAAAATGAAAAGTAAAAAACTTAGCCATAATCCCAAATGCTTTCTGATTTTCATTTTGTTCTCCTAGTTCTTCAGCGTTCAACAATTTGTGCAATCTTACCATGCTCAAGAATTACTGTGCGTTCTGACTCTTCAGCAACCTCTGGATCATGTGTAACAACAATGATTGTTGCACCCTGCAGATGCAATTTTTTTAAAATATCAATTACAATCTGTTCATTTTTTTCGTCTAAATTACCAGTTGGTTCATCTGCTAAAATTAACATTGGATAATTAATCAATGCTCTAGCAATACAGAGACGTTGCTGTTCACCACCGGACAATTGACTAGGGAAATGCTTAGTTCGTTGACCTAATCCAACTTGATCTAATGCCTGCAGGGCCTCAACCTCATCTGGCATACTATGGTAATATTGAGCAATCATAACATTTTGAACTGCTGTTAAATAAGGCACTAAATGAAACTGTTGGAAAATTAAACCAATTTTATCACGTCGGATGGCAGTTAAGCCCTTTTGTGTTTCCTTTGAAATATCCTTGCCATCTAAAATGACCTTTCCTGAAGTTGCTTTCGACATGCAGCCGATAATATTCATCAGCGTTGTTTTTCCTGAGCCCGAAGGACCCATGATTGAAATCCAATCGCCAGACTTGACGTTTAGCGTTACATCTTTTAATGCATATAAATCTTTATATTGCATTGATACATTTTCCAATTCCAACACATTATTTTTTGTCATGACTACTCTCCTTTAAGCACAATTGCGGGATCAACGTTCAAAGCATTTTTAACCGGAATGAGACAAGCTAAAACCGTAATCACTAATGAGATAAGAATGGTCATCGGAAAAATCCAAGCTGAAAAATTAACTAATCGACCAAATACTTGCAATCCAACAATTCTAGCAAAGAAATAGCCAATTAATACGCCTAAGCTACCGCCAAAACAGCCTAATAAGCAGGCTTCTCCTAGAAATTCACCAACAATCGTTTGATTATCTGCACCCAATGCTTTTTTTAGACCAATTTCTTTTCGCCGCTCTTGAATGACCGACATCATTGTAGTAGCAACACAAATCAAGGTAATTAATAAAACAATAACTGTCACAAAGAAAATTAGCGCAGTTAATTTTTTAGACACTTTTGCCTCTGAACTGGTCAATTTTTTTGCTAGCTGGTAATTAATATGATTATTCGATATCTCACGAATTTTTTGCCCAATCTTTTTTAGTTGTGCTTCTCCTTGTGGAATGCTCGCTTCAATTAAATCATATTGCAAATCTTGACTCGGAAATAATGTTTTTGCAATTTCAGAGCTGCCATAAGCAATTGCTTCTTCTTGTCCGCCGGTTTGTAAAATACCAACAACCTTTAATTGACTTGTTATATTTTGAGTAGCGGTCGTTTCTCCAATAAAGGTGTAGCTTTGACCGATTTTAAAGCGAAATTGATCGGCAAGTTCTTTGCCAACCAATATTTCATCAGATTGTGCTGGATAGCTACCATCAACATACCAATAAGGATGCGTTTTTTGAACCTGTTTAATATCAGTGCTGCAAAATACTAATGGATTTTCGTTAAGCTTAATTGTTTGATATTGAAATGCCGATAGGCCAGTGATATCTGTTTGTCCTAATGCAGACTTCACCTGTTCATAATCTTGGTCAGAAAGCGCATCTTCACTATTAGACGAAATAAAAATTAAATTCGCACCATAACGACGAAATTCTTGATTCAATTGCCTTGGCATATCGAGATAAATCGCTGATAAGCCAGAAACAACGGTAGCACCAATGATAATTGACAGAATAGCGATTATCATCCGACTCTTACGTTTTAAAATTGCAGCAAAGATCATTTTCAAATATAGTTTTTGTTTTGTCATTTTCTCACCTGCCGTGTAGTACTTCTGCTGGTTTTAAGGCAAGAAGCATTCTAATTGCTTGAAGACTACCCAAAATTGTCACTGCAAATATTAGGATAATCACAATAGGAATCACTTCGGTTTTTAAAGTAATTGAAACACCAAAAACTTGATTACCAATAACCTGAGCAAGCAAATAGCCTAATCCCATGCCGATTCCGCCGCCAAATAATCCAACAAGCAGAATTTCAGTCAAGAAACGTCGAATAATTGCACCATTACTTGCACCAAGTGCCTTGATTAAGCCAATTTCTTGACTACGTTCAATCATACTGGTTGTGACAATACTGGTGATACCTAGAACAGAACTAATCAAGCTTAAAATTGTAATTAGTATCATTAATAATTGTGTTTTACTTAAAATTTCACCCTCCGATTCGGCGACTTGTCGCAATACCTTAGCCTTAGAATTACTAATTACCTCTTCTATCTGGTATGAAATGGCGCTCACATAAGCCGTACAATACCAAGTTTCCCAATCTTTTACTGATAATAAATCTGGATTAATCGCTGCACGTCTTGATAATTCATTATCAGGAGTTGTAATGGCACTGACTTCAATTGATCCAACCTTACCTGTTAGATTTGTTAAGTTCTGTAAGCTACTCAAACCAACAAATAATTGATTTTCAGCGTCGTCACCTGTTTTGGCAATCCCAGTAATTTGATAATCTATAATCTGATTATTAAGACTAACTTGAACCTTTTCATTGACCGATAAATTTAATTTATGCGCTAATTTTGCACCTATTACTGCTTGGTTTTCCGAGTCATCACTTGGCCAATCACCTTCAACACGCCACCAGCTTTTCAAGTCTATCAATCCTGTTGTAACAGAATCACCAGTTGGCAACGACAAATTTTTTTTAAACCATGTGCCATTAATTATCGCCTGTTTTTGATTTTGTCCATTCACACTCAGCTCGACCTTTTCTTCAAGATGCGGTGCAAAATTTTCAATATTATATGCCCAAAAAATTGTTTTTAATTTTGTAATATCACTCTCCGCTAAATACTTTTGCGTGCCTTCTGCCTCAGCAGAAATGCCATATAAATCACTTAGCAAGGAAGCATCTTTTGGTAAAACGTTGATATTTGCACCGTATGTCTTTAATTCCTGATTTATCTTGTCACCGACATCGAACATCATCATCAACATTGCTTGTGCCAGTGAAGTACCAAGAATAATTGTCAGCATGACTAAGCCAAATTTTCTTTTTTGACGCCAAATTGCGCCAAAAACCATTTTAATAAACATCTTCATACCTCTCCTTAATTAAACTAAGCTAAACAGCTTGACAACTTGTAATATTGAATTGACTACAAGGATAAATCACTAGCAAAACTCTATCAGTCGGATTCTTAAGCTATGACAACAAACTATTTTCAGCTCAAAATGGGAGTTTTTCAGTCTAAACAAAATACTAGCTTTGTAAAAAGAAAATAGAGCTTTCTAAAAGCCTTTCACATTTACCAAAGTGAGCATTTTTGGGGTTCACCACCTGCTATTCAAAACGAGATTGTTCAATATCTAAATCTGCCTGCTGGATTACCATTTGATTATTTTCAATCGTATAATTGAGTGGCACTGGATTACAGCCGCCTTTAAAACCAATTGTTGAACGATTCATCACGACATCACACAATTTACAAACAATTTCGTCATTACGTTCATAATAACCAGTTGCCCCACAAATATCACAAGCATCTAAACCAACACCGTAGCTAGTTTCATTTTTTAAAACGACAATAAAACGCATTTTGACATTTTCTTTTGTCGTATATTCAAAACGATGCAGGTGACCATCATCGACCTGGCTTAAGGGAATTAAAATTTGGACACCACTCATAATCATTTCCTCTGCTGGCGCTAATTCAGTCGACTGGCTGAGATGCTTTTCACCAAATTGAATTGAAGCGAGTAATAATAAAGCACCAGCCAAAAAGCTAACGAAATAGTAGTAATAATACCTTTTCTTTATTTTCTTTTTCCTTATAATGGCTGAATTCTCACCCTCAATCCGAATTCCTTTAACCTTTACTAAGAAATAAAAAATTAATAAGCTGATGCCAGCAAAAATCAATATTTGAATTAATTGCGAATGATTATTCATAAAGACAATATAATTGAATAACCATTTATAAAATGGAATCAAGCGTCTTGCGAGTAAGGGTTGAATAATTGCTGGAATTTGCAAAAAAAGTTGTAAAATAAAAAAAATACTCAGAATTAAAATACTTTCTTTTTTTGATAGAATTTTCGCTAATTTCAACCAGCAAAAATAAATCGTTACAATTAGTAGAATGGCCAGTAAACATCCAATCAATTTAAATAAGGTATTGGTTGTTAAGAAGGTCTCCCCACTCACATAAAGCTGATAGAAAACAAATAATGCGTCTGGAACGGATAAAAGGATGGCGAATAAATTCAACCATCCTACGTTAAACATAATGAGATGCTTTTTGAAATCTTGATTCGCCTTAAATGGAGTCAAAGCAAGCAATATCAAGCAAGTAATTTCACCAATAATTGCCCCACTATTAACAAAAATTGTTAGATATTCTTTATTTAGCCAAACAGTAAATATCTTAACGATTAATAAAACAATTGAAAAAAGAAGACCAATAATTATGCCGAATTTAGCCGAATTTTTTATTTTCTTTTGCTCGATGTTGAAAGCTTGCTGACTAATCAATAATATCGAAAGATAAGTCGCAAGAGGCAGTATAACCCAAATCATTCTTAAAAAAAATTTCAACATTATATCACTCTTTTCTCATTTATTAACATTGACCGTAATTATCAAAATTACGGTCAACTTGAATGATTGGCTTCACTAAAATGCTAATAGATTCTAATTAACTAATTTTTCAAATAAAAAAATTATTAATGTTCAAAATTACCATTCACGTGGCACATAATCAAAATCCCACTCCGCTACTAAAGGTTCTGACCAATATCTACCTTCAACACCTGTTTCTTTATCAACGTGTAATAAATAACCTTGTGCTTCTGGATTTGAAATGATAAAACGAACCTTATAAGATCCGGCATCACCAAATTTGACATTTGTACCATAATGCGGTCCATCAGAGGCGCTCATTGGCATGAAATTACCACTTGAAACATTGCCAGCTTCATCTTCAATTTCATATTTGATTGTTAGGTAAGGCACAAAGTCACCGACACCATAGCCCAAATCATTTTCTAATGCGGAAATATCTGCCTCGATATGCATATCTGACTCTTCTTTTGACAAGGCGCTACCTGCCGGCTCCATATCTACTGGCTGGAAATAAACTGCAGCCACGTTAAGCGGTCCCAATTCCTGATCATCACCGATTGGAAATTCTTCAAAGCCTGCTGTTTCTGCTGGTGCGTCCGCTTTCTTTTCTGATTTACTTTCACTTGAAGTATTATTTGAACTCTTAGTCTCACAACCAGTCGCCAATACTGTAATCGTTAATAAGCTCAACCCTGTAATCATTAATTTTTTCATTTTAAACTCCTCTATTTTTAATATGTTGCAAAGGCTATTGTTTAGTTAGCTTGTGCTTTCTTCCCTTTTATCTGATACCAAATCAAAGCAATTGTTAAAATTAAAATAATAATTTGTGGCACTAGTGTCTCTAATGTTGGATAAATACCAAGTAAAGAAATGGCAGAGAATCCATCAATGGTAGTTACACCAATTAGGTTACCCTCTTGTAACTCTTTAATGCCATTACCTAAGAAAGTGAAGGCCATAATAAACAGTAAAATACTTGTCCCCCTAAAAAATGGCTTCATTGGAATTTTGATACTCAAAAAACGAATTGCCAAATAAATGAATACTAGACCAACAGTCCCTACAGCTAGACCGAGCCAAATCATATTGCGATATTGACTATCATCCGCCAAAAGTGCCTGATAAAAAATAATTGTTTCCGCACCTTCACGAAAAACTGCTAGAAATACTGCAAAAGCAAGTGAAAAAACACCCCCTTGTGCGATTGAAGCATCAATTTTACCTTCGACATACCTTTGCATGGCATCTGATTCTGATTTTGAAATCATCCAATTGCTGACTTGGAATAAGACAATAACTGCAACTAGCATTGTAAAGCCTTCAATCAATTCCTGATTGGCACCAGAAAGGCTAGTCAGCTTCATCAATGCGAATGCCATGATGATACTGGCAATCCCTGCAGCAACAATTCCTAAGTAAATAATCTTAAGCTTATCTTGTTGTTTCATCTTGATTAGATAAGCAATAATCGCGCCAACAATTAGAATTGCCTCAAAACCTTCTCTAAGAATAATAATTAAAGAGGAGAAAAACGACGTCCAAGGACTTTTTTCAACGCCATCTAATTGATTAGCATCTTCGCGTAAATAAGTGATCAGCTGATCAATTTCTTGTCGAATAACGGCGTTTTTCTCGCCACTCGCTATCTTCTTTTTAATTGTGCTAAATTGATATTCAACTACGGATGCCCGATTACCTGAAATATATGACATCACGGTTTTCTCAAAACCCAATTTTTCATAATAGCTATAATAAGCCACATCGACCTCTGCTTTAGCCTTTACTTTATCCCCTGATTCATAAATCTGATAAGCATTTTCTAGCACTGCTTCCATATCATCTACTACATGATTCCAACTCTCATGTTTTTCGGCCGCTTCGGTGATAGGTGTCAATATCCCAAAAGACAATAATAATAAAATTAAGATTGCAATAATCTTTTTCATAATTCACCTCCTTTAATCAATTTCAAGCAAAAATTAGCAATCTTTCACATCTCAACCAAATAATTAATAACGAAAAAAAGTTATTGATAATGATAATCATTATCAATAATGAATTAAAAAAATAAAAGCATTAATTACTACTATTGGTTTACGATATTTTTGTCACTGACCCCTGCTAGAATGAATTGATTGTAGCATAACTGAGAATCATTATCAATACTAAAATAATTTTCGTTATTATTCTCTACTAAGCTACTTTGTGTGAAAAAATGTTAAAAAAGAACCCCTCCAAATGGAAGAGTTCTAACAAAAATTATATCGTATAATTAACTTCAATATATTTTTATAATAAATTATATTGCTTCACAATATTTTCAACAGTAAAGCCATATTCTTCAAAGATTTTATCACCTGGTGCCGATGCGCCATAGCGATCAACGGTTACTGTGCCACCTTCTAAGCCAACATATTGACCCCAGCCATAGCTAGTACCTGCTTCAATTGCTAAGCGTTTTGTCACTTCTTTTGGTAGAACATCTTCTTTGTATTCAGCGTCCTGTGCTTCAAATAAATCAAAGCTTGGTAATGAAATCACTCGAACATGCTTACCCTGCTGCTTCAAGGCAACCTGTGCATCAATCGCCAATTTAACCTCACTACCCGTCGCAAGCAAGACACCGTCTAGCGTACCTTCTTCTGCACTTACAACATAACCACCCTTAGCGACATTTTGACGGGCATTTTCCAGTGTACCCTCAATTACGGCTAAGTTTTGACGAGTCAAAATAAGGGCCGTGGGCTTATCTGTCGTTTGAAGTGCTAGCTCCCATGCCGCTACTACCTCATTGCCATCCGCTGGGCGAATGACTTGCAAATTAGGAATGGAACGCAGTGAAGCCAACTGTTCAACCGGCTCATGCGTTGGACCGTCCTCTCCAACCGCAATCGAATCATGCGTAAAGACATAAGTAACAGGCAAGCCTTGAATCGCAGCCATTCGAATTGCTGGTAAAAGATAATTTGAAAAAACGAAGAAGGTGCCGCCGTAAACCTTAGTACCACCGTGTAGGGCAATTCCATTCATTGCAGCACCCATCGCAAATTCACGCACACCAAACCAGATATTACGACCTGCATAGTGATCTGCTTGGAAATCAGTCTCTGCCGCAACCATCGTATTATTAGAGGCCGAAAGGTCAGCTG
>JAKVKP010000038.1 GCA_022484805.1 Streptococcaceae bacterium | reverse complement strand
CGGTACCACCTAAATTATTGGATAATCCAATCACTTAAAATACTTAACGCGTATTATACGATTTATGATTTTCAATCATTGAAAACAATAAGCAACCTTCGACCAGTCGGCATGAAAACTTTCAGCATTTGTTTCCTCTCTTAAAAACCTAATGGCGTACTCCTCTTATTGAAAATAAGTTTATCATTTATAAGTTATTTGTCAATTAAAACCTGATAACAAAAGTCACCAGCCACTAAGTTATTGCTTTAGATTTTTATTTTTACTTGGTTTCGGAAACTCATCAACATGCTTCGCTAATTTACCTTTGACTCGTTCAACATAATCTGAAGGAGACTCTTTCTTTTTAATCTCTGGCAAAATTTTTAACTTTATCAACAACTTTCTATAAAGTTGTTGTTCAATTTCAAAAAAAGAAATTGATTCATTAAAAACAGCATTATATTGACGAATAATCCAATCTTTCCCAGAAACATCGGGAAAACCGTAGGACATCCAGTATAATCTAGAAGTATTTCTAAAACACAGCATTCAAGGAAAGCTTGAGTAACACAAAAAGGCAATCGTCCAAAAAGACGACTGCCGAACATCCGTATTGAGCTTTTTTCAAATCCGTCCAATTGATATTGGCAGAAATGAATAAATCGTTTTTATCTAGCACTTAATTATTAAAATTATATGCTAAGTCTTTTTCAGCAGAAACACTTAACAATTCAAGGTTTGTGCTGCTGTAATAATTGAGAGTTTATAGACATCTTCTTCACTTGCCCCTCTTGACAAGTCAGAAACTGGTTTATTTAAGCCTTGTAAAATTGGACCAATTGCTTCAAAATTACCTAAACGCTGGGCAATTTTATAACCAATATTACCCGCTTGCAAATCAGGAAAAATAAAGACATTGGCAGCACCAGCAACATCAGAATCAGGTGCTTTAATTGCTGCAACAGGTTGAGCGTAGGCAGCATCAAATTGCAATTCTCCATCTAAAGCTAAGTCAGGTGCTAATGCTTTAGCAATTTTTGTCGCTTCAACAACCTTATCAACATCCTCAGAGGTACCTGAACCCTTAGTTGAAAAGCTTAGCATTGCTACTTTAGGATCAATGTCGAAAATACGTGCCGTCTCAGCAGAGGCAACAGCAATTTCGGCTAATTCTTGCGCATTAGGCTTAACATTGATTGCACAGTCACTGAATAGATATTTTTCTTCATCACGTCCGCGAATCATTAAAAATGCACCTGAAGTTCTTGAAATACCTGGTTTCGTTTTGATAATTTGTAATGCAGGGCGCACAGTATCAGCAGTCGAATGAATCGCACCACTCACTAAGCCATCTGCTTTATCCATATAAACAAGCATTGTACCAAAATAATTACCATCTTGTATCAACTCTGCTGCTTGTTCACGGCTAAGCTTACCCTTGCGTCGCTCCACAAAACGATCAATCATTTCATCTAGACCATCGTAGTTGTTTGGATCGATAATTTCAAATGCTGATGATTGTAAGCCACGTTTACGAATCGATTCAACGACTTCATCATGGTTACCAATTAAGACTGGCGTTACTAAATCCTCAGCTCTAAGTCGTGCTGCTGCACCTAGTACACGTGGATCAGTCGCTTCAGGAAAAACAATCCGAATGCCTCGTCTTACAATCTTAAATCTCAAACTATCAAATAATTCCAAAATATCCTCCTCATTAAATTAGTAGTAAAATATGTTCACAATCTACATTTTAATCCAAAGTCTGATAACATACAATAGTAAACGCTTACCATTTTATTAATTGTTCATTTTTTTCTGCTAATATTTGATTGATTTTAGAAAAGGGTGCGCTACCAAAAAAGCCACGATAGGCCGACAAAGGACTTGGATGAACTGATTCAATAAAATAGCCATTTTTAATCATTGGCTTAAGCTTTTGAGCCTGCTTCCCCCATAGAACATAAATAATATCATGCCTTTGATTTAAATAGCTAATTACGTCCTGAATGAAGGTAGACCAACCGAGATTTTGATGACTATTGGCTTGATGCGCTTCAACCGTCAAGGCTGTATTCAGCAATAATACACCCTGCTTTGCCCAGTCTGTTAAGTCCCCATTTGTCCTTTTAATGCCTAAGTCACTTTCCAGTTCTTGGAAAATATTTCTCAAACTAGCTGGCAACTTTTCATCTGAGCTAACAGAAAAGGCTAAGCCAGTTGCCTGACCATTATGATACGGATCCTGACCGAAAATCACAACTTTGACTTCGGCAAAAGGCGTCAATTCAAACGCCCGAAATATATTTTGGTATGCAGGGTAAATCGTACTTACTTGATAAGCTTGATTTACTTGTGACATTAACCTTTGATAATACGGCTTGGTGACTTCATTTTCAAAAAACAATTGCCAATCATCCATTTCATTCTCCTTATTAAAAAGCTTTTACTCAATTCTAACACTTGAAATAATTTCAAGCAAAGCTCGGTTAATGATTTAGATAAATGACGATTGTATGCGCAATTGAAAGCACAACTAGCTCCCAAGCGACGTCTTTAATTAAAGTTTTAATTTTATTTTTTGATTGATAAAAAATTTTCGTTATTTTCTTAACCATATACTCACCTCATTTATTGATTATCACCATTTTGCCCATTTAAACTTAAAAACAACTGAATATTTATTAAAGATTTGTTAAAGAAATTTCTGCAAAAAGAAAGCAAATTAGCTGATTACTAAAGGAAATGTTTTTATAGTCTTATTATTTTTTAATAAACCCTACTCAATACTAATCCTGAAAGCGAGAGGCAAAGAATGACTAATGTTAATATTAGGGCCATAATTGTAAAAACATCCTCACAGCCTTAAGTCCAAAAATACGCATTACAAAATGGAAAAAAATTTGTCCTAATGTTTAACAAGACTCTGCAATATGTTGATTAAAATTATTATTTTGTCATTTCTCAATGCTTTTATGTGATTAATATCGTACCTGTTATGAGCCCACAGGTCACATTTATAAAAAAAAGCATCAGCCAAAGCAATATATGACCTCTAAAGTCATTATTATTGCCTTGAGCTGATGCTCACTTTTCTATTTCGTTAAACATACTTTAGCTTAGCTTCTTTGAAAGATTATAACTAAGCAACTGAGTCGTCGCCCACTTCTTCAAATTGACTATTATAAAGATTGGCATAGAAGCCACCTTTTTCAAGCAATTCTTGATGTGTGCCTTGCTCTATAATATCGCCATTATTCATTACTAATATCTTATTCGCATCTTTAATCGTAGATAAACGATGGGCAATGACAAAGCTTGTACGACCCTTCATCAAATTATTCATCGCTTCTTGAATTAAGCCTTCAGTCCGCGTATCAACACTAGAAGTCGCTTCATCCAAAATCAAAATCGGTTTGTCTGCCAAAATCGCACGAGCAATAGTTAGTAATTGTTTTTGACCCTGTGAAATATTACTTGAATCCTCATTAAGTGCCATTTGGTAGCCACCCGGTAAGGTTTGAATAAAATGATGGACATGGGCTGCCTTAGCCGCCGCATAAACTTCCTCATCCGTCGCATCTAAGCGTCCATAGCGAATATTATCCATAATTGTTCCTTTAAACAACCAAGTATCCTGCAAAACCATCCCAATATTTTGACGTAAGTCGTTTCGATTAAAATCTCTAATATCATGTCCGTCAATTTTAATTGCGCCGTTATTGACATCATAAAAGCGCATCAATAGCTTAACCATAGTGGTTTTCCCAGCACCGGTCGGACCAACAATGGCAACTGTTTGGCCTGCTTCAACATGAGAATTGAAGTCATGAATCACAATTTTATCTTCATTATAACCAAAGGCAACATGTTCAAAATCAACCACACCTTCGACATGCTCTAATTGAACTGCATGATCAACTGTTTGCGCTTCTTCATCTTCATTTAGAAACTCGAAAACACGTTCTGCCGAAGCGACCATTGATTGCAAGAGATTAGAGACTTGTGCTAGCTGTGAAATTGGCTGGGTAAATGAGCGTACATATTGGATAAAGGCTTGGATATCACCAACAGTAATCGTTCCGTTAAATGCCAAGATACCACCACTTATCGCAACACCAACATAGCCTAAATTACCAACAAAATTCATCAAAGGCTGCATTAATCCAGAAAGAAATTGTGATTTCCATGCCGAATCAAATAAAATTTCATTTTTCTCTCTAAAAGCCTTAGTTGAATTTGCTTCTTCATTAAAGAGACGTACAATATTATGTCCAGAAATTGTTTCTTCAACCTGACCATTGATGACACCAAGATACTCTTGTTGTGTTCTAAAATGTTTTTGTGAAAACTTAACGACAATTGCGATTAAGCCTGCTGAAATCGGCAAAATGGCAAGGGCAATTAAAGTCATTACTGGACTAATTGTCAGCATCATAATTAAGACACCAACAATTGTACAAACTGAGGTAATCAGCTGCGTAACAGACTGATTCAAGCTTTGCCCAAGTGTATCGACATCGTTAGTAATTCTAGAAAGAACATCACCAATCGGACGTGATTCAAAATAGCTCATTGGCATCCGATTAATTTTTTCACTAATATCACGACGCATTTTATAGGATATTTTTTGCGTAATTGTTGACATAATCCAACCTTGAATGAATGAAAAGATTGAACTAATTACGTAAACACCTAACATAAACAACAGGATACTACCAATTTTATCAAAATTAATTGAACCAGTACCTTGATATTGTTTAACTAAGCCATTAAATAATTCAGTAATCGCCTTTGATAAAATCTTAGGTCCCCAAATTGTAAAAATGGTTGAGGCGATTGCTGCCACAATTACGACGATTATCGCAAGCTTATAACCACCTAGGTAATTAAAAAATTGCTTTAAAGTACCTTTGAAATCTTTTGCCTTTTCAACTGGCGCACCTACTGGGCCAGCACCACCTCTTGGGCCAAAACCTTTTGGACCTGGCGCGTTTTGTTTTGTTTGCTTATTTTCTGCCATCATGTCCTCCTAGTCTGCTTCTTCAATGCCAAGTTCTTGGTTATTTAGTTGACTTTTGGCAATTTCTTGATAAATTTCTGAAGTTTTCATTAATGTTTCATGCGTGCCAATTGCAGCAATTTTACCTTCATTTAAGACTATAATTTGTTCAGCATGCATAATTGTAGAAATCTTTTGCGCAACGATAATCGTTGTGACGGATTTCATTTCCTTTTCCAAGGCTTTTCTTAAGGCAACATCTGTTTGATTATCCAATGCTGAGAAGCTGTCATCAAAAATTAAAATTTGTGGCTGCTTAGCTAACGCACGGGCAATCGACAATCTCTGCTTTTGTCCACCTGAAACATTATTACCACCTTGAGCAATTGGACGTTCAAAGCCTTTTTCATTTTGGCTAATAAATTCAGTTGCTTGAGCGATATCAGCTGCTTTTTCCATTGCTTCATCACTGACTTCATTCGCACCAAATTTAATATTTGAGGCAATATCACCTGAGAATAGGATTCCCTTTTGTGGCACAAAACCCAGTTGATTGTGTAAATCGAATAAGGTCATTTCACGAATATCGACCCCGTCAATTTTAATTTGTCCACCCGTTACATCATAAAACCGTGGAATTAAATTAACAATCGTTGATTTTCCTGATCCTGTCGAACCAATAATAGCGGTTGTTTCCCCAGGTCGAGCGGTAAAGCTGATATTCTGCAGGACATTTTCTGTTGCATCTGGAAAATGGAAATCTACATTTTCAAATGAAACAATACCTTCTATCGCTTTTGGCGCTTTAATTGGTACTTTTGGATCAACAATTGAAGGCTTAGTGTCAATCACCTCGTCCACTCGTTCTGCTGCTACATTTGAACGCGGTAAAATAATTGAAACCATTGAAAGCATCATAAATGCCATAACAATTTGCATTGTATAGGTAATAAATGCCATTAAATCTCCGACCTGCATCGTCCCATCCGAAATATTATGACCACCAAACCAAACGATCATTGCTGAAATCACATTCATCAACAGCATCATCAACGGCATCATTAAGGTCATTGCACGATTGACAAATAATTGAGTTTTCATCAAATCAGTATTCGCTTCATCAAAGCGTTTTTCTTCAAATTTTTCACGGCTAAATGCACGAATTACTGGTAGGCCAGTTAATATTTCTCTAGAAACTAAGTTAACGCGGTCAACTAGCTTTTGTAGCTTCTTAAATTTAGGCATCGTTGTGCCTACTAAACTACCAACAACTAATAAAACTAAACCTAAAGCAACCGCCACAATCCAGCTCATACCGGTGTCCGTTTTCATTACCATATAGACGCCGCCAATTCCTAAGATTGGTGCATAAAGAACTAAACGAATGCTTAAAACTAACCCCATTTGAATTTGTTGAATATCATTTGTATTTCGTGTGATTAATGAGGCTGCTGAAAATTGATTCATCTCTGCATTAGAAAATTCAAGCGTTCGTTCATATTGGGCAATTCGTAATTTCTTAGAGATTAACGCTGCCAAGTACGAAGCGATTAAAGCAACAATAATAGAAGCAACTGCTGAAAGAAGCGTCAAGCCAATCATTTTAACGCCAGTTAAAATCATGTAATCCATTTGGATTTGCTTCATGTCTTTACCCATCGCTTTATACTCTGCCTTAACATAAGCAATACCAGCCTGTGTTAAGGTTGCTTCCGAAATGTCTTTTGCTTTCGAATCAGCCTGTGTTCTTATTTTCAATAAATCATCTTTGGTCATTAAGCCATTTTGATACGCAGTCAAAATTGCCTTTAAATTTTTTGTTTCATCTTTTTCCTGACTCAACTGACTAACAATCAGCATTGGCATTTCAAATGCTTTTTCGAGTTTTGAATCAGAAGTATCTGTATCCTTTTTTAATTTATAAATGTTATCATCATTTAGCCGATAATTTGCTTCGACTGTAGCTTTTTCTTTGTCCGTCATGAACATTTCAAGGGTTGCTAAGCTGTCTTTTCTGATTTCGCTTGGCGTTGCCGATTCGATACCACCTTGCATAATACCAGTATCAACAATATCGCTCGTCAAATTTGGCAAACTTAAATCACTAAAGGCTTGCACACCTAATAGCCCTAAAACAAGTATCAATACATACCAATAGGGCTTCAAATATCTAAAAATCTTCAAGTTCTCTGCTCCATTTCCACTAAAATTGATTTCATTTTCAAGTTTGAATCACCTGTTATCTTTCAACCATCGACAGTTAGGAATAGATTAACAACTTATCAAAACAAAATATCTTGGTACTGAGCTATATTAACGCTGGACCAAATTAATGTCAAGCGAAATTGGTTTAAAAATCAGCAAAAATAATAAAAATATTATTAATAAAGTCACGCATTTATCAAAAGAAAAAAATTAAACGAATAGCTAAAATTCGTTTAATTTTTATTATCATCTTTCTGATTCAAATCGATTTCTGATTTCATTTTTTTATCTAAGCCTAGTCTTAACTTATCAATAAGATGTTCTAATTGATCAATCTCTGCTTGATTTAAAGCAGAAAATAAACCAAGTAATATTTCTTTATTCGGACCCATTTGACGTACTTTTTCACGTCCTAACTCGGTGATTAAGACCCGCGTTCTTCGTCGATCCTTGCAATCCTGTTCACGCTTAATCAACGCGTTTTTTTCCAATTTATTTAAAAGTTCTGCTACTGCAGCCGAACGAATATGCATTTTTTCACCAATTTCAGTCGGCGTCATTCCATCATGATGAATCAGATTCATTAGTAACAAATTTTGTCCTTCTGGCGGACTAACACCCATTTTTTTTAAGTACTCTCTGCTTTCATGAAGAAAATGTTTAAATTTTCTTGCAATCAGCATTTCTTGGCTCTCCATAAGCTCACGACCTTTACATTAACAATGAGTAATAAAAAACGAACAATTTAAAATGCAATTTAACGCTGTTAATTGTACACTATTAATTTCTAATTGTTAACTCTTCTTTGTTAATTGTCAATGAATTTGCCAAAGATAAATTAAACCGATGGCTAAAATCGTCTGGAAAACACAAATTAAAACACCATATAGTAAAAATTGAACACCTGCCTTGATAAATTTTGCAAAGTTTAAACGTAAGCCAATTGCAGCGAGTGCAGTAATTTCTAGCCAGCTACTCAATTGATGTGCACCAATATCAATGCTACTCGCCAATTTAAAGCTACTATTTAAAATACAAAAAAATAAAAAGCCGATAATATACCAAGGAAGTGGTAGCTTAAATTTTGAGCCTTGACCTGAGGCGGGCTCTTTAATACCAGCAATATGTTGAAAGCTAATGACCACGATTGCTAGGAATAAGATTCGCGTAATTTTAAATAACATCGCATAGTTCACAATCTGATGATTAAGCAGGCTAGCACTCGCCACCACCTGACCGACGGACTGCAAGGTCCCACCAATTAATGCACTCTTGCTTAGTATATTATCGCCGTACAGGGCATAGCCGATAACTGGCATTAAAAGCATCAAAGCAGTTCCCTGCAAATTAATTAAGGTGATTGCTTGACCTTTAGACTGATCATCTGCTTGAATTGCAGGTGCAATCGCACCAATCGCTGATGAACCACAGACAGCATTACCACCAGCTACCATTAATGCAAAATTTTTAGAAAAACCAAGCTTCCTACCAAGCCAAATAGAAAGCACAATAACTATACTCATCAACAGCATAATGAAAAATAGACCCTTCAAACCAATATCACCGATTGTTTTAAAGGTTACTGTTAGTCCTAAAAGAACAACGGATAATTCAAGTAATTTACTTTCTGCCAGTTTTGTCCCATTTTCCCAAACTGACTGCTTAAAAAAAATATTGCCCAGAAAAATACCAAGGAAAATCGCAAGTGTTGCACTGCCAATTTTTGGCACAAACGAGCCTAAACAGATTGCTAAAATTGCTGTAGCAACGCTTAATAACAAACCAGGTAAAATTATTTTAAACTTTTTCCCATAAATGTATAACATTTCCATTTGCTTAATCCCTCATTCCTAAAATAATTATAACCCGATATTTATATCAATATAATTAATTGTTATAATAGTTATAATCAAAAAAATTAATGGAAGTGTTATTTTGTTCAAAAATCTTGAAACCTTTAAACTTGTGTACGAAACAAGAAGCTTCTCCAAAACAGCGGAATTATTATTTCTCGTGCAACCAACAGTATCAAGTCAAATCAAGCAGCTTGAGGCAGATTTAAAAACACAATTATTTATTCGAAACGGTCGGCGAGAGGTGGTTAGTACGCCAGAGGCAGACTTACTCTATCAAAAAGCCGTTCAAATTTTAGATGATTGGCAAGCTCTAGAACAGAAGCTTGATAAGCATAAAAATCAGCAATTTTCTTACACAATTGGTAGTTCTCATACTTTTGCGAGCTATCTTTTACCAAATTTATTTCAAGCTATATATCTCAAATTTCCAAATATTCGCTTTAAAATTAAGATGATGAATTCACTTGAAGTACTTAATGCACTTGAGCATCATGAAATCAATCTAGGCTTTATCGAAAAACCTATCAATTCAAAAAATATTATTCGAACGACCTTAATTTCAGATCAATTAGTATTAGCTGGTGATATAAATCAAGGACCATGGTTAGTTCGCGAAGCCACGTCAGGGGTTTATTATTATACAAAGCAATACATCGAAGAAAATAACATTAATGAACCCACAATTGAAATTCAAAATAACGGGATTATCAGTCAGCTTCTTAAGCAGGGATTTGGTTGTTCAATTATTTCTAAGCGTGCTGTTGAAAAAATACCTTATCAAAAACTTTCCGAAAAATATATTAGAGATTTTTATTTAATACAGCGAAAAGAAGAACAATCTGAGCATTTTAACTATTTTATAAATTATATTAAACGCTACTTTCAGGAATTAAAAAAGGACCATTAAAGCGTATTAACGATTTAATGGTCTTTAATTAACTATTATTTTTACAGGAAACCGCCAAAGGCACTGTCTAAGTCAATTGGCGTATTTCTTGCCACAATTAGCTCAGGATTCATAAAGGCCTCAAAGCCTAATTCACTTAACTCATGACCGTAGCCAGAACGCTTGACGCCACCAAATGGTAATTCTGGTAAAGTTCCACCATAGCTATTGACAAAAACGCCACCTGTCTCAATGCGTTTTGCAAAATCAGTGCCATGCTCTAAATCACCTGAAAATAGAACACCACTTAAACCATAGTTTGAATCGTTAGCAAGCTCGATTGCTGCATCGTCATCTGCAACTTGATAAATTTGACCAACTGGTCCGAAAAATTCTTGATAGTAAGCAGGATTTGATTTGGCAATATCGGTTAAAACAACTGGTGAAAAGAAACAATCATCACCTTGATTTTTCGACATATCACCATAGGCTAGTGTCGCACCATTTTCAATTGCAGCCTCAACTTGTTTTACTAAGTCTTTTTTAGCTTTTAGGCTACTTAGTGGTGCAAGTGTTGTTCCGCCATCAAATGGATCACCCATAACCGCCTTTGAAAAGGCTTGACTTAGCATTTTAACAATTGTTTCATAATTTTCAGTCGTCACAATAAAGCGTTTTGATGAGGTACAAACCTGTCCAGCATTATACAAACGTGCTTGACCGATGATTTTTTCAATTTCCGATAAATTGGCATCATGTAAAATCACAAAGGGGTCACTACCACCTAATTCTAAAGAGCTGCGCTTTAAATTTTTACCTGCTTCGGCCGCAATCAGTGCACCTGCTCGCTCAGAGCCTGTCAAGGCGACACCCTGAACACGCTTATCTGCAATTATCTGATTGACCTGATCATAATCAATGAACAAATTAGTGCAAGCACCTGCCTCAACACCCACCTCAAGCAAAAGCTCAGCGAATGCTTCGGCAGATCCTGGCGTATTACTCGCATGCTTATAAACCATCGGATTACCTAATATATAATTAGGTGCAAAAACACGCATTAGCTGATAAATTGGAAAATTCCATGGCTCTACTGCCATTAAAACACCGATTGGCTTAGGAACTAATTGAGCATCTCCCATTCTTGATTTAAAAGGGCGTACCGCCATAAATTCTGCCGCATGATCGGCATAATATTTGGCAATTTCAGCTGAAATCAGTACTTCCCCTTGCGCTTCAATAAAGCGCTTACCCATGTCACGTGTAATAATTGTCGCAATTTCATCCGTTTTATCAAGAAATAGCTGACTGACTGCTCTTAAGGTTGTCACTCTCGATTCAAAAGAGCTATTACGCCATTTTCGATACAGCCGGTCACCCTTTTCTAATGCATTTTCAATCTCACTGCTACTATGATTTGCATAAACTTTCTCTACCTGATTCGTATATGGATTAGTGATTTGATAAACCATCTCTAACTGCCTCCTAGCTATTCTGTCTTATTTTTTGGACTATACCCACCAAATCGTCTTGATTAACTGGTTTCAAAATGAAATGCAAACCAGTCTAGTCAAGGAAGATCGGGTACATTAAAATAAAATATCAAATGGTACTTTTGATACTTAAAAGCCCTTATTGCCATTATGATACAACCATTTTGGCAACACAAGCAAG
The DNA here is from genome assembly GCA_022484805.1 of Streptococcaceae bacterium. GTDB lineage: Bacteria > Bacillota > Bacilli > Lactobacillales > Streptococcaceae > MMGLQ5-1. Next base: position 5,784 of record JAKVKP010000038.1, on the reverse strand, counting down.
ACGTATTATAATTTGTAGAGATTATTATTGCTACTTCAAATAAATAGATATTATTATTTATAATTCATTTTCTATTTTAATTAATGATTTAATGGCTTGTCGCTCATCCATTGCTTGATAGGCAGATTGAATTTGATCGAGCTCAAAGGTTGCTGTAAAAACACGACCAGGTTGAATTGAGCCATCTAAAACTTTATCTAAAAGAATTGCTTTATCATATTTAGCAACCGAAGCAATGCCACCTTTTAAACCAATATTACGCCAAAAAAGTCGATCAATTGCTTGGTAATCAACATCGTGAGGCACACCGACACGACCAATTACTGCACCAGCCCGTGCTACCTTAAAGGCAGTTTCAGTTGATAAGGCCGTACCAACACACTCCAATACTGCATCTGCGCCAAGGCCATCAGTCATTGCTAGAACTTTTTCTACCGCCTCATCACCTCTTTCGGCAATAATCTCAGTTGCGCCAAATTCACGCGCTAGTTTTGCTCGATCTTCATGCCTGCTCATCGCGATAATCCGTTTTGCGCCAAGAAGCTTTGCTGAAATAACGCCACATAAACCCACTGCACCATCTCCAAAGACAACAACCGTATCACCTGACTTTACCTCCGCACTAACTGCTGCATGGTAGCCTGTTGGCATCACATCAGCCAAGGTTGTCAATGAGGCTAGCTGTGCCTCACTGTAATCACTTGGCTTCCCAGGTATTTTAACGAGTGCCCCATCTGCATTAATTGCCCTTAAATACTCCGCCTGATAGCCCACATGATAATCAGACTCGACATTAGGACAATTGGCCTCAAATCCAGCGAGACAAATTCGACATTGACCGCAGCCGTGAGTAAAAGGAATAATTACAAAATCTCCTTTTTTAAAATTTTTAACTGCCGACCCAACCGATTCAATAACGCCAATTGCTTCATGCCCTACCGGTCCAGATGATTTTTTTGAAATTCCTCGATACCACCAAAGATCTGAGCCACAAACACTAGCACGGATGATGTGAATCAAGGCATCTGTAGAACGCTCAATTTCTGGTTTAGCAACCTGCTTTACTTCAATCAGCTTAGGTTCAATAAAAATTGCTGCTTTCATTCATACTTCCTCTCATTTAACTACGAATACTAACATTTCAAATTAATCATCATTTTCTATGATTAATAACATCAAATTAGTATGATTGACATTTTTTTTAATGCATACTAATATGTTAATACCTAAACTTAACTTTAGGTCAAGTCAAAAAATTGAAAGGATAAAACAATGTATACAATTGGACAAATTGCTAAAATATCTAATCTCCCTATTTCAACCCTAAGATACTATGATAAGGAAGGTTTATTTCCTGATTTAAAACGAATTTCTGGTATTCGACAATTTTCTGAAAAGGAGTTAGATACACTTCGAATTATTGAGTGTCTAAAGAAATCTGGCTTAGAAATTAAAGATATTAAAGATTATATGCATTGGAGTAGGCAAGGTGAAGCAACCCTTCTACAACGTCGCGATTTATTTGAACAACAAAAAATTAATGTCAATGAAGCAATTGAAAAATTAAAAAAAGTACAGGATATGATCGAATATAAATGTTGGTATTATAATGAAGCAATCAGGCTAGGTAATGAAAACTCAGTGAAGGATATGATTCCAGATCAAATGCCAAATTCAATTCAAAAATGTTATATTAATTCACGTAGCTAAAAAACCAGCGATTCAATTTTATTCGAATGCTGATTTTTTGTGATTCTATTTTTAAAAATTCAATCATTTAGAACGTCTAAAGCCTAAGAATAAATCAATTAGTGGGCCAAGACATAAAATACCAAAGAGTGTCCCAATACCAATCTTTGCTCCTAATGCAAAACCAATTAAATTTAGTAGAAAATCATTAATCATTCTGACTTTTCTAATTGGCAATTTGGTAATTTTTATCATGATATACATTAGGCCTTCAATTGGTCCAGCTCCCAATTGCATGCTTAGATATATCGCAATCCCTAATCCATAAAGAAGAAAACCGATTAAAGAAAACAAAACTGCAAATTTTCCAAAAACAACATTATACATCAGTGGCTCTGTGATATTTAAAGTACCTCCTAATAAAACAACATACAAAATACTTGCAATCCCTATTTTTTCTCGACAAACGAAAAATGTAACCAATAACAAGCATAAACTGATTAATTGACTCCATGTACCAAAACTTATATTTGAAAAGTTCATTAAGCCAATAATTAATGTACTAACTGAATCCATGCCCACATTAGCTGTTACGATTAGTTGGATTCCAAACGCTGCCAAGATGATGCCAATCACTGCAATCATAACTTTTATTAATAAACAAAAAATATTATTCAACATAGTTACCTTTCATCAAAATTTAAGAGATAATCCTATTCATCTTTTAAATACTAAATTTAGCCAAACGACTCTCAGACAGCATTTTGATTGATCTCGTTAAATTTATAATTTTTTGTTAATAATTTAAGTCTTTACCATTTGATTGAATCACTTTTTGATACCACTTGAAGCTATCTTTTTTATATCTTTTTTTCGTTCCATTGCCATAATCATCTTGGTCAACATAAATAAAACCGTAACGTTTAGACATTTCTGATGATGAGCAGCTTACAATATCAATTGGTCCCCAAGCATAATAGCCTCTTAAATCTACACCATCTTTAATTGCTTCACCCATTTGCTCAATATGACTTTTCAGATAATCAATACGGTAATTGTCATGAATCTCGCCAGTTTCTAGCTTATCATAATAGCCAACTCCGTTTTCCGTGATATAAATTGGACATTGATAGCGATCATAAAAAAGATTTAACAAAGTTCGAAGGCCAACAGGGTCAATTGACCACCCCCAAGGATTCGCAGCTAAATTTGGATTTCTGATTGCTTCATTACCATTTAGATAGCTTTCTTCATCCACAATTCTTGTATAATAATATGAAAAGCTCATAAAGTCAGCTGTATTCTTTAATGCGGCTTCATCTCCAGCTTCAAATTTCACTTTGATACCAATATCATCGAAATATCGAAAAGCATATTTGGGATAACTACCTCTAAGTAAAACATCTGAGAAAAAATATTCCATTTGATTATGACGAACAGCGGCTAAGACATCATTTGGCTTTGAGCTGGCAGCATACGATGGACCACCACAAAGCATCATTCCAATCTCTAAATCAGGATAATGTTCATGTGCATACTGGGTTGCTAATCCACAGGCAACCATTTCATTATGAACTCCTTGATACTTCGCCTCAACGATATTATCTACGGTGTCATCTGGTATACCTAAATGATTAAACGATTCGTGAACAATGAGATTAATCTGATTCACAATGATCCATTTCTTTACTTTTTGGTGATAGCGATCAAATACCACTTGACAAAATTTCACAAAAAATTGGATCAATTCACGTGAATACCAACCTTGATAAGCCAATGTTAAATGCAGGGGCATTTCGTAATGAGAAATTGTAATCATTGGTTCCATTCCTAAACGAATCATTTCATCAAATAAATCATCATAGAATTGTAAACCTTTCTCATTTGGCTCATCTTCAATACCATTCGGAAATATTCGAGCCCAGTTGATTGAAGTTCGAAAAGTATTAAAATTCATCTCTGCCATTAGTGCAAGATCTTTTTTATAACTATGGTAGAAATCAATGCCCCATCTTTTAGGAAAAATTTTATCAGTAGCCGCTAATAATGATTTGACTTCTGGTCTAGTCATTTCTAAGTTTGACTTTTGTTCAATCGGAATATCTGCTCGATACTCATTAATATCCGCAACACATAATCCTTTCCCATAGGTATCAAAGGCACCTTCCGCTTGATTAGCTGCAATCGCACCACCCCATAAAAAATCATCAGGAAATCGGTTCATTTTGTCGATCATTAATTACGCTCCTCCTCCAATTTTGCTAAACGTTTTTCAAATTGAGTATATTGTTTTTGTTGCTTTTCAAAAATTTTTATTAATCTTTTAGTAATATTTATTTCACTATAAATTGTCATTAAAGTATCTTGAGCATGTGCGAAAAGAAGAGAATATTCTGTTTTTTTCCCTTGCGTCTCCTCTGAAATAGCATTTGTTTGAATTTTATGAGCCGATACTATTTCCTGGTTACTTAATTTCATTTCTACATGCGCCAAATCAATATTTTCATCTTCGATTGCTCTCAATGCATTCATACAATGAACTCTCGCATTACCCGCAAATAAGATAATTTTCATTGCCTCTTGAATTCGTTCTTCATCAGACATTTTCTCACCTCCACGCAATTCTATTTTTTAAACTTCAGAAACCTGCTCGTTTTTCAGCTCTTGCTGTTCATATGTTTTAAAAAATGGGTACCAGATTAAAGTCGCAACAATTACAATAATCACCATCAAAATGATACCAGAAACTGCTCCCGTCGTTATCCAAGTTGAGATTGGGAATGGACAGTACCACATGTCAAACAATATTTTTGGAGTTGGGGCAAATGCAATAATTTTAGTCCCAAACCATACAATAAGCGGTAGAATAATGCCAGTCAGCCACATCGGTATCATCATAATAGGATTCCAGGCAATACAACCAAATACTACAGGTTCGTTGATATTAAAAATTGCCGGTCCCAAGCAAGCTCTTCCTAGTGCCTTTAATTTTTTACTCTTTGAGAAAGCTAACATTATTACTAATGGAAATGTGCAGCCAATGCCACCAACCCATAAATACGCCGAATAGATTGTTTCTGAAGTAACAACATTAGTAGCTGTGCCAGCCACATTAGCAGTAATTGCTGCCAATAGAACTGGTTTGGTAACTGGTGTCAGTACCCAACTTGAAATTCCCATTGAGTATAAAAAACAGTAAACAAACATTATAATTGAAAATCCCCATGGACTTTCAATTATTTTTGCAAGCGGCATGAAAATATCAAGTATCAAATTATACAAGTCAAAGTTTAGTAATGCGCTATCCGTAATCACCCAAACAACTAATAGAATAATAGCAATTGGAAGCATCGCATCAAACCATTGTCTAACAAAATCTGGAATAACTGATTCATCTTTAAAAAATGAGAATTTACCAAATTTTTCCATCACCAAACCTGTGAAAATACCAGCCACTATTGCAACAAACATACCTCCTGCGCCTAATGCATCATGGCTAAAACCAATTGTACCGTCCTTAATAACTTGTGGTGTAATAATCATTAAAAATGAAATTAAACCACTACAACCAGCAATAAAACGTTGTTTTCTAAGACGTTTCTTTTCCATTAAATTGAATGGAATCAAAAATGAGACAAGCAATGAAATCATACCCATAGTCCAACCAAACGGTGTCCAAAAATTTGGATAACCATCAATATTGAAAACATCACCAGGGATTGTCAACATACAAAATAATGAACCCAAGAAAATAAAAGGTAACAATTGCATAATCGAATCTTTCAATGTAACGACCCAAACATTATGGTTAATTTTATTCATTTTCGGTGAAAAGCTTGTTTCAAGCCAATTAATCATCTTATCCATCACATATCCTACCCTTCACTTAGTTGAGAAAGGAGGTCGTCCAACGCCGCCTCACCATTTAATGTTGCATAATACTCAGGCTTCATAAGAATTACCTTGACATTTGTGCCATGTGTATATTCATCAATTTCATCTAAAATATAAGCTAGATGGGGACCAACCATCAAAGCATCAATTTCATCAATATAATTCTCAATTTCTGCTTCTCCACGTGCTTTTATTGTTATA
>JAKVKP010000037.1 GCA_022484805.1 Streptococcaceae bacterium | reverse complement strand
CAAGATTGGCAAAACCTTACTCTCCGTGCCGCACGACAATACGGCGCATTGCATAGTGGTGTGACAACTGAAGAATTGTTAAACTACCTCAAATCGGCTGGCTTTACAGACAACGAAGCCAATTATGGTGCCAATAATTTCGTACCACAGGGGCAATAACCAAATGATTTTTCCGAAATAAATCGATTGATAATCGAAATGATTAATTTTTAATTAATATGGATAGAAGAGAAACGTAAAAAAACCACTGCCATTTCTGACAGTGGTAGGAGTTTATGAAAAAGATTAATTATTTGGGATGAGTTAATACTATAGTTGGAAGCTTAAACAGGGCTTAAATGTTTTTCTAAATGTAATAATTTATATTCAGTTTCACCGATTAATATTTCTTCTGTTTCATATAGGTTGAATCCTTTTTTTGATAAAAAGATAATGCTTTAACATTCTTTTCCAAAACTCCTAATGACAATTTTTTCTTATGGTTCTTTCTAGCTTCCATTGCTCCTTTATCCATTAATTTAGTTCCAATTCCCAAGCCTTTGAATTGTTTTAGCATATATAATCTATTAATTTCTACTGAATCAGATTTAATGCTATACATGATATAGCCACATACTAACCCTTTGTCAACATAGAACAGAAAATGATTTAATTCATCATTTAAATCCTTAGTTAAATTATCAATTGAATATTTATCATCAATAAATTTATATATATCATCTTTTTCAATTAATTCAGAAAATGCTTCAATATATGTTTTTTTACTTAATTTTTGGAGGTCTTCCAATTCCTTTAAAGTTACAATTTTAAAATTGTCCATCAATTAATATCCTCTTAATTTAATGACTTACATTAATTCTAGTTAAAATTTAAATAAATAAAGTTTTTTTCATACAAACTGAGTCAGACATATTGTCATATGGTGGATAATTATCAATGATTTCGTAATCAAAATTTTGATACATTGTAATTGCTACCACATTATTTTTTCCTGTTTCTAAAACTAATTCTTGATAACCTTCATTCTTAACTTTTGTCTCCAGTTCACTAATCAACTTTCTAGCAATCCCTAGACCACGATATTTATCATCTACAAAAACTCTTTTAACTTCCACAGTTTTATCATCAAGTCTTTTTATCGCTGCACAACCAATAGGCGTGTTACCATCATACGCAATGAGTGCCCACGAAATATTATCGAGTTGATTAAGTGAATCATATTTTTCACGCTCATCTTCAGCTTCTTCAGAGCCGATTACTTGTAATTGACTATCTAATTGTTTAGTTAGTTTTATAAAATCAATATGTTCAGCCCTTACTTGTTTGATTCTCATTAAATCTCCTTCAAATTCTTAAATTTTCAATCAACTTCAATAAACTAATTCTGTAAAATATTATAAATCAACACTATCTATTATTTATAAACACTAACCATTATCTATCATCTTATCGCTAACCACGGTATCTACACTACACCTTACCCATTTTGCAACTGATTCAATGAAATTATTTAAGTTTACTTGATTAAAATGTGCGACAATCATATAACAGGCATGACCACTCACCTTATAAAATTCATCAATTTCTTCAAATTCATGTACTTTTGCCTCTAAACCTGAAAATTGATTATTTTCCATAAATAATCTTATGAACTGTTTATTTTTATGGTTAATATTAACTGTATATTTTTTAATAACCCCTAGGCTATACAAATTTAAAATTCTTTGACTAACCGACTGCCCAGTTAAATGAACCATCTCACCAATTTCTTTATTGCTTCGCTTAGAGTTTTGAGATAATATTTTTAATATTTTAATATCTAATTCATCCATTGTAATTCCTTTCAATTTGAAAATATGGGGCTTTAAATTCCTTCAAATTGCTATATTAAGCACTATATCTTATATCTATAATATAAATATATTATAAATAAAAGACAATAGAATTGGAGCTCAAATGAAAAACAATCAAAAATATTACAATACCGATAAACAATTAGAAATGGCAAGTTTAATTATATGTGAACTTTTAAACGAGTTAAAAGAGCCATCTAAACGCACTTTGAGAGAGTTAATTAAAGAATATCATGAACATCAAAATAATTTGTCAAATGAGGATTATTCTTTAAACTTATTAATTCTAAAATGTGCCTACTTCATTTCAGAATATAAAATTCAATTAACAACAAGAGAAAGTCTTTTACTCAAACAACTTAATGAAATTCTGTATGACAGTAATAAATAATAATTTTTATAGACTAAAAAGACTACAATATTGTAGTCTTTTATTAGTTATATTTATTGACTCTTCAGCATCATAGCTGCTACATCTTCGCAGTCAACTCAACCTCTGGATACTTGTCATGGAACCAACGCATGGCAAACTCATTTTCAAATAAAAATAATGGCTCACCAAAGCGATCCTTGGCTAAAATATTACGTGAGCTACTCATTCGTTCATCGAGCTGCTCTGGTTTAATCCAACGAGCTTGCTTACTGCCCATTGGTGTCATTACTACTTCAGAATTATATTCATTCAACATCCGATATTGGAAAACCTCAAATTGCAGTTGACCAACTGCACCAAGCATATATTCACCAGTTTGATAATTGGTGTAAAGCTGAATTGCACCTTCTTGCACTAGCTGCTCAATCCCTTTATGAAAACTTTTTTGCTTCATGACGTTTTTAGCAATAACTTTCATGAAAATTTCAGGTGTGAAGGTTGGTAAATCTTCATACTTGATTTTCAATTTACCAGAGCTAATCGTGTCGCCAACTTGAAAATTTCCAGTATCATAAATCCCAATAATATCCCCTGCAACAGCCGTTTGCACATTTTCACGTTGTTCAGCCATAAATTGAGTTACATTGGATAATTTGAGCTTCTTACCTGTTCGCTGCAAATTGACATCCATGCCCTTAGTAAATTCACCAGAGCTAATACGTAAGAAAGCAATTCGATCACGATGAGCAGGATTCATATTCGCTTGGATTTTAAAAATAAAGCCTGAAAAATCAGTTTCGTATGGCGAAATTTCGCTACCATCTTGTGTTTTATGCGCATGCGGTACGGGTGCGAATTCCAAGAAAGTTTTCAGAAAAGTTTCGACACCAAAATTAGTCAAGGCAGAGCCGAAGAAAACAGGTGTTAATTCTCCAGCTTCTATTTTAGCTTCATCAAATTCATTTCCCGCTTCAGTTAGTAATTCTACTTCTTCAATCACTTGACTATAAAAACTATTTTGAGTCAGCTGATTAGCTTCTGAAAGTTGACCATCCTCATTTAATGGTAGAAATTTTTGGTTCTCCTCAGCTCGGTAAAGCTCAATTTGCTGGTGATAAATATCGTATAGCCCAACTAACCCTTTACCCATTCCAATCGGCCAATTCATTGGATAGCTTTCAATGCCTAATACTTCTTCTAACTCCTCTAAAAGCTCAAGTGGCTCACGACCATCACGGTCTAATTTATTGATAAAAGTAAAAATCGGAATGCCGCGTTCTTTAACAACCTTAAATAATTTTTTGGTTTGTGCTTCAATCCCTTTGGCACTATCGATAACCATCACTGCAGCATCGACAGCCATTAAGGTACGGTAAGTATCCTCTGAAAAATCCTCATGTCCTGGAGTATCCAAAATATTAACACGCTTACCATCATAATCAAACTGCATAACTGAACTTGTTACTGAAATTCCACGTTGTTTTTCAATCTCCATCCAGTCAGATTTGGCAAAATTACCAGTTTTCTTACCTTTAACGGTACCTGCTTGACGAATGGCACCCCCAAAAAGTAATAACTGTTCAGTAATTGTTGTTTTCCCAGCATCCGGATGGGAAATAATCGCAAACGTTCGACGTTTATTTACCTCTTCCATTAATGTCATCTGTAACTCCTCATTCTTAAAAATATTATCTTCAAATGATTTTTCGACTTACGTCAATCATTCTTTAAAGCTTTCACTTAAAAATCTTAAAAAAGGGACGGGAAAATTCCCATCCCTCCTCTATATATTCAACATAACTATTAATTAATTATTGAAATTTTAATCTTTTTTCTTTTTCTTAGTTGCTTTTTCACGTTCCGCTTTATTCAAAAGTTGTTTTCTTAAGCGAATTGATTCTGGTGTTACTTCCATGTATTCATCATCATTCAAGAATTCTAAAGATTCTTCCAACGTCAATTGACGAGGTGTTTTGATTACTGATGTTTGGTCTTTATTGGCCGAACGTACATTAGTCATTTGTTTTGCTTTTGTAATATTAACAGTTAAGTCATTATCACGTGCATTTTCACCAACAATCATACCTTCATATACTTCTGTACCAGGTGTTACAAAGACTGTACCACGTTCTTCAACAGACATGATTGAATAGGTAGTTGCTTTACCAGTATCGATTGAAACAAGTGCACCACGATGGCGCCCACCAATTGTTTCATTAATCAATGGCAAATATTGATCAAAGGTATGATTTAAGATACCATAGCCACGTGTCATTGACATAAATTCTGTTGTATAACCAATTAAACCACGAGCTGGTACCAAGAAAATTAAACGGACTTGTCCGTTACCAACATTGACCATATCCAACATTTCACCCTTACGTTCTGAAAGTGATTGGATAATCGAACCTTGATATTCTTCTGGTGTGTCAATTTGAACGCGTTCAAATGGTTCTGTCTTTTTACCATCAATTTCACGAACAATTACTTCTGGACGTGAAACTTGCAATTCATACCCTTCACGACGCATTGTTTCGATTAAAATTGACAAGTGAAGCTCACCACGTCCTGAAACAGTCCACTTATCAGGTGAATCAGTTGGGTCAACACGTAAAGAAACGTCTGTTTGTAGCTCAGCTTCTAAACGCTCTTCAATTTTACGAGAAGTGACAAATTTCCCTTCACGGCCTGCAAATGGTGAATTATTTACCAAGAAAGTCATTTGCAATGTTGGTTCATCAATATGAAGAATTGGTAATGGCTCAACAGCATCCGTCGGTGTAATTGTTTCTCCAACAAAGATGTCTTCCATACCTGAAACTGCAATCAAATCACCGGCTTTTGCTTCATTGATTTCAACACGTGTTAAACCAAAGAAACCAAATAATTTAGTCACTCGGAAATTTTTAGTTGAACCATCTAGCTTAGATAGAGTTACTTGGTCACCAACCTTGATTGTACCGCGGAAAACACGACCAATCCCGATACGACCCACGTAATCATTATAATCAAGTAATGAAACTTGGAATTGTAAAGGTTCATCAGAATTATCAACTGGCGCTGGAATATGTTCAATGATTGTATCAAAAACATAGTTCATTGTATTTTCTTGGCTTTCAGGATCATCAGACAGACTTGAAGTACCATTAATCGCAGAAGCATAAATCACTGGAAAGTCTAATTGATCGTCATCAGCACCTAATTCGATGAATAACTCTAAAACTTCATCTACCACATGCTCTGGACGTGCAGATGGTTTATCGATTTTATTCACAACAACGATTGGTACCAAGTTTTGTTCTAAAGCTTTTTTCAATACAAAGCGTGTTTGTGGCATTGTACCTTCGTAAGCGTCAACAACTAAAACAACACCGTCAACCATTTTCATAATACGTTCAACTTCGCCACCGAAATCCGCGTGACCTGGTGTGTCCATGATATTAATTTGAGTTCCGTTATATTTAACTGCTGTATTCTTAGCTAAAATTGTAATACCACGCTCTTGCTCAAGTGCATTTGAATCCATCGCACGTTCGTTGAGCTGAGTATGACCATCTAATGTTTCAGATTGTTTTAATAATTCATCCACCAAGGTTGTTTTACCATGGTCAACGTGGGCAATGATTGCAACGTTTCTAATATCTTCTCTTAATTTCAAAATAATTTCTCCTAAAATTTAGTCTCTAGCTGTACAATTATAACAAATTTTTATCAATTTCACAATTTATATTTAATTAATTTTCAAATATTTATCAGAAATATCTTACATTTGAAATAATTTACAGAAAATTACCATGAAATTTAGTCATCTTTTTCATTCTGATTTTTACTCACCATATCCTGCCAATAATTAAACATGAAACGTATTGACCAAATAAAGATAACGATAAAAATAATAATAAGGATAGTTTTAACAAGATTGCCTAACATATTTGTCACCCTCAGCCCTTCATCCAAATACAAGCTACAACTTTTATATGTGATAATTATATCATTAAAATATATAAATATTATATCATTTCTTTTATATTTAATTGTGATATTCAGGTTGATTAGCTTAAGTTCTTGTTGAGCCTTTGAACTAAGTTTTTAAAGCGCCCTTCAGTTGCTTATAAAAACAAGGTCAAATGCATACCTTTGTCACTAACTGCCTCAAATTTCATGCTGAAATTATCGGAGAGTAAGTGACAATGGCAAAGCCACCGTCATTTCTGGCGGTGGCTGCTTTTTATTGAATTGAATCCTCTAATCGTTGATCCTCAAATGAAAAGTTTTTAGCTTTAACATGATAATACGAAATGAGTAATAAATTGAACACGATAATCATGAAAATGAATACCATAATCGGTCCTGCAATTGACCCACCAATGGAAATCACTTCTCTTAAGCCATCTACACCATAAGTCATTGGTAAGAAATTATGAATCGCCTTAAAGAAACCATTAGATAATATTGTTGGGTAAGTTCCTCCAGAGCCACCAAGCTGTAAAATCATAAAGATGAGCATCATGAAGGCACCTACTTTGCCAAGTGCCACCGTAAAGAAGGCAATTAGCGACATATAGGCAAGTGATTGTAAAACGAGTAATACCAATACACCAATATGTGAAACAGGTTCTAAACCAAGAATACCAACAACAACACCGTAGACTAATATAGATTGAACAAGGGAGACAAGTGCTAATACAGAGATTTTACTTGTCCACCAAGCAACACCAGAGGTTGGTTGTTTTTTAGGCTTATAAACATCAAAAATCATACAAGATGTAATCATACCGACAAATAATGCAACAGACATCATATAAGGTGCCATACCTGTACCATTATTTGCTAACTTGTCATTATCCGTATGATCAGATTTGACAGGTGTCGCAATCGCTTTAGCTGAATCACTAGAAGTGTTCACTTCATTAATCTTATCGGCACCATCGGTCAATTTAGTATTCAATACACTTAAACCACTTTGAACTTTACCTAAATTAGTCACCACTTCATTTTCACCACTTGACAATTGACTTGCCCCACTGGCAATTTGAGAAGCGCCAGAAGTTAGTTGGCTAGTCCCTGATTTTAAGTTTGGACCATTATTAACTAATTGTTGTGTACCAACAGCAACTTGACTTGCACCAGAGTTTAACTGATTAATTCCAGAAGCCAAAATAGGTACTTGTTGATTAAGTTGTGATAAGCCACTAGATAAGCTAATTGAGCCATCCGTCAATTGACTAGATTTCGATTTTAATTGATTTGCACCAGCTGTAAGTGCTGCTGAACCAGTTTGAACATTAGTAATAAATTGGTTTGCACCCGGTAGAGCAACTTGGGCACCGGTACTTAATTGAGAAGTACCTTGTTGAAGTCCACTCTTTAGATTACTTAAACCATCAGTTGCACCTGTAATATATGCTTTTAAGCCATTGATTTCTGCAGTCAGATTTTGTTTTACAGTATCATTATTGGTCTGACCTGTTATCGCTGATTTGATTGCAGATTCCATTGCCTCTTTATCCACATCACTCGCATTTATATAACCAGAAGTTCCTTTCAAGGCATTCACTGCTTGAATAGCTAGAGCAGAATGGTCATCACTTGTAATTGTATCAACTTGCTCTTGCATTTGATTTGCTAAATTGGTCATTGTGCCAAGAGTCGCCTGTATACTCGCTATACCATTTGAAGTATCTCCTGTAGATACACTAGCATTTAAATTTTCAATCCCCGTTTGTAATTCGGTCAAGCCAGATTGCAATCGTTGCACATCTCCACTAGACACAGTATTAGATAGATTTTGCAAGTTTGTTGCTAATTGACTTACTCCAGCTGTATATTCAGATAGGCCACTATTTAATACTGAACTACCACTAGCTAATTGTGAAGCAGCACTTGTCAAGGTAGGCGTTTTTTCTGCTAATTGAGCAGCACCACTTGCAACTTGCGAAGCACCTGAATTTACTTTTGTGACACCTGCTAGATAAGTATCTAACCCTACCTCCAGTGTCTTTGAGCCTTCAGCGAAGGTTAAACTGCTGGAAGATAATTTATCAAGGTTTGTCGCAATGACTTGACTGCCATCTTTTAACTGCGTTGTACCACTATTTAATTCTTTCGTTCCATCTGCCGCAGATTGCATACCATCCCCGACAGTACCAAACTGCTCTAATAAAGCAGTGCTATACAAACTTGTTACTTGTGTTGATACCTTAGTCTTAAGCTCCGTGACCGCATTTTGGGCAATTTTTGAAGCCGTAAAGCTACGACCTTGAGTTGTTTGATAATCAATCACCATTGATTTTGGCTCATCAGTCAATAACGTTGAAGCGTTTTTTGAGAAATCTTTTGGAATCGTAATCACTAAGTAATAGTCACCATCGTCAATTCCTTTTTTGGCTTTTTCACTTGAAACAAAATGATAATCTAGTGTTTCTGTTTTTTTCATATTAGAAACTAAAGATTTTCCGATTGACAAAGTTTTTCCATTATAATCAACTGATTGATCATTATTAACGACTGCTACTGGTAGATTATCCACATTACCATAAGGATCCCACATCGAGCTTAGAAAAATAACATTATACAAGGCTGGAATTAAACTAATCCCAATTAATACGAGCCACATAAATTTGTTCTTGAAAATACTTTGCCATTCTTTTTTAAACATTATAACTCCCTATTCTGTATCAATTCCCACTCCACAAGTCCATGTTTACAATTAATATCTTTAAAAATATTAGACAAGGGATAATTTTTTAGTCGATCTAAAAATTCCTTCTGACCATCAAAGATGACTTGTAGAACACTATTTTCAGTCGTAAGTATCTTGTCTTCAAAGCTTGGAATATCCTTGTCCATCTCATTTTTAATATAGCTTTTATAGCTGTCATCAAAAATTCGATTGGCATAGTGAGCAATTTCAACAAAATCTTCCTTACCTTCAATTGCAAAATACACGTCAAGCATGGTAATTTCTTCCAATGGTCTTGATAGCTTAAAACCACCATCCTTACTTGCATCAGAGATAATAATTTCACCAACAACCATTTTTCGCATAATTTTTTTTAAATACGAATCGGATACCTGTAATCTCTTACTTAAAATCGCGTTTTTTATCGGTCGATGGTTTTTCTCTAGAGCAAGCATTAAAATGACACAAACTGCTTGTTCAAAACTTTTTCTCATTTTCATAATGGTTAACTCCTTTAATTAATTCATGGATAAACCTAATCTAGGGATATAATACATCTATCTAATTTGAAAATCAAACATTATTTACTGAAAATATAGAAAAAATTTCATGAAATTTTCTTAAAAGTGACTTTAACTGAAATTCAAAGCTTTTTGCTCATATTTAACCTTATAAAACCAAGAAATAAAAATATCGATAATAAAAAAACATCATCATTTCTGATAATGTAGGGATTGGATAAAAAATAGAGTAATTATTTGGAATAGTCTAATAAATTATTGATTATTACTATTTTTAAATTTATCATTAGTAATAAATTATGATATTATTTTTATATATTTTAAAAAAGAAATGGGATTACTTATGGAAAAGAATGCTAAAAATGTCAATATTGAGTTAATTAGAATTATCAGTATGCTGATGATTGTTTATCATCACTATTCTGTTCATACCGATTGGAATTTCCCAAAACATTTTTCAAATAATACTACTCTAATTCAAAATGTAGGTAGTATGGGCAAAATTGGTGTAATTCTTTTTGTTTTAATAACAGGATATTTTTATTCTCAAAGCAAAGTAAAAATAAAAAAAATTATTAAACTATCAAATATTTCAAGATGGAATTTAATTTTATCATTATTAATAACAATGTTTTTCATAAACAAGCCTATTGAATTGTCAAAAGAAGATGCTTTCAACATATTGTTCCCTATTTCTTTTAACGCCTATTGGTTTGTAACAACATTTGCTATTATTTTATTACTATCTCCTTTTTTAAACAGCTACCTCAATAATACGGAAAGAAGCAAAAAATTAGCGTCAACATTGGTATTTATTTTATTATTACACATTCCTGTATTTATAGGAATCGTTAGTCAAACACCTCATTATTTTGTGATAAACGAAATTTTATCATTTATCTACATTATTTTCTTAGGTGATTTAATAAAAGAATACAAAGAAGAACTATTAACAAAATATTTTAAATATACAATATTAACATTATTATTAAGTGGTGCTTTAATTCTAAGTCAAGGATATCTATTTCAACCTTACAACAGCCAGAAAAATTTACTAATTCCTTGGTTCTTTTTAAAAGATATTAATAGCATTAATGGATTATTATTTAGTGTATCTATTTTTATAGTGATATTGAAAATTAAAATAAAAAATAAAAAATTTATTTTATTTATATCACCAGCCGTATTTGACATCTATCTTCTTCATGATAATGCTTATACTAGACCAATTATCTGGAATACTTTTTTTAATAATAAAAATTCTATAAACCAGTCAGAATCTCTGTTATTTATAAAATCTATATTTGAACCATTGCTTGTTTTTGTTGTTTGCCTACTGCTTGCAATGATTCGCTGTAAATTGTTACCTTTGATAAAAAATAAAATATTAATAAAAAAAACCACTCAAAATTTAGCGACCCCAGAAAGTTAGCATTTTATGGGATATAGAAATCCACTCTGTAAAAAGTCTAACTTTTTGGAGGCACTATGCACTATAAAGTACATTAAAATAAATAAAAAAAACATATTCAAAAATGAATATGTTTTTTTCATCCGAAAGAAATCTTTTCAATAATGACACCTATAGAAAAATACTGATGTCACTGAAAATATAAAATCAAATCTGAAAAATAAGCTAAACGTAATAATTTTTGCTACTTTTCAGATTTGAAAATTGAAAACAATCTGACAAACGACTGTTCACATTGACTATTTCTTAATAAATCAACTCATAAATTTCAATTGCGACCATGTCAATATCATCAAATGTATAAGTTTGGTTAGAGTCAACATCTGTCAAAGTAAATGCTTCTGACTCTTGATTATATGCTACTTCTGCTTTGACTTCGCCATCACGTTCAAAACGACGAACTTGGTCCTCGCCATCTTTGGCTTCTAGCATTGCTTCTAAACGTTTGATAATCGCTACTAAACGAGATTTCATATCTATGCCTCAATTCTTATCCTTTTTTGTTCATAGATATTTTAACATAACCAGAACAGCACTGATAGTTTTTTTTGAATAATTCGTGACTAATCCCACCAAAGCTTAATTAAACTTTGTGTTCCTGCATCCTCAAACCCTTTTTCAGCAAGCTGATCATAAAGCGTTTTAGCAAGCTGAGTTGATGGCAATGTAATTGACATTTTATCCGCTTCGTCTAAAGCAATACCTAAATCTTTGATAAAATGCTTAACAAAAAAGCCAGGAGAATAATCCGCTTTTAAAATTCTTGGCCCATAATTTGAAAGTGACCAAGTTTGTGCCCCACCAGCACTTAACGTTTCAATAACCTTCTCCAAGTCTAAGTTCGCTGCTTTGGCATAAACTAATAGCTCGCTCATCGCAGTCATCGTCCCAGCAATCCCAATTTGATTCGCCATTTTAACGTGTTGACCACTACCTGCGGGTCCATGTAATTCAGCTTTTTTCGAAATCAAATCAAAAAGTGGTTTTGCGCGATTAAACGCCGTTTCACTACCACCTGCCATTACGGTCAAGGTTGCATTTTTTGCACCAATATCACCACCAGAAACAGGAGCATCTAACGCTTCAGCATTAAATTCATTTGCCGACTCAGCAATCTTTTGTGCTAAAGTCGGTGTACTCGTTGTCATATCAATCAACAGCTTACCAGTAACTGAAGCCTTAAAAATCCCGTTTTCGCCAAAATAAACAGCCTCAACATCTTTGGGATAGCCAATCATTGTAAAAATAATTTCACTTTTTTCAGTTACGTTCTCAGGCGTATCCTGCCAAATTGCCCCAGCATTAACCAAGCTATCCGTCTTTGATTTCGTACGATTAAAGACAAAAACATCGTGACCTGCACTTAAAAAATGCCCAGCAATTGCCTTACCCATCACACCTGTACCAATAAAACCAATTTTCATCCTTTAGCCTCTTTTCACGATTGAATATAACGTTCCTGTAATTTTTTTACTAATTGCATGAGAATTTTTAAATTCCTGTTCTCTTGAAAAATTAATCATAATATCTAAGTAATAGGCATAAACCGTCATTGCGAAATTTTCACTTGAAATTTCAAATAATTTTTGTTCAAGCAATGGTTTCGGAATTGGCTGACGGTTTTCAACCGCTGACACCGTCGTTCTTGCAATTTCCGTTTCATCATAAAATAACCGACCAAAACTTGGGTCACTAATTAAATTTTCTAAATAAGAATTACCCCAAGCAATAATTGGGGTGCCAGCTGCAATACTTTCAGTATAGGTCAAGCCTTGTGTCTCACTTGTCGATGCGCTAATCAAAAAATCTGCTGCCCGATAATAATAGGCTGCTCTTAAATTAGGTACCATACCAGTAAATACCACATTATCTTCAATACCTAGCTGCTGAACAAGCCTGCGAATTTTTTCCAAATATGGCCCATCACCAACAATGACTAATTTTACAGGGATAGATTGTAAAATTTCCGGCATTGCCTTGACTACAAGTTGAATATTTTTTTCATAAGAAACTCTTGAAAGTGAGAGTAACATGACTTCATCAAAATCAATGCCAAGTTCTGCCTTTAAGAAAATAACATCCTTTTCAGTAATTTCTGGACGTACAAATTTGGTCAAATCAATACCCGTTGGAATAATTCTTTTCTCAATTTTAATCCCGTAACGCTGAAGAACGCTTTGCACCAAAACACTCGGACAAATAATTCCATTTAATTTATGCATAAAAGCCTTGGAATAATACTTAACCATTGAAGGCTTAATAACCTTGCCACCAGCAATGTAATGTAGATAATCCTCATACATAGTATGAAACGTATGAACGATTGGAATTTTCAGACGACTGGCAATAATTTTTCCTAAAATACCAACACCAAACTCCGTATGCGTATGAATAATATCCAAATCAAGTTTACTAGCAATCAAATAAGCATCAATCATACCGCGAATCACAATTCTTCTTTCAGAAAATGATACAAATGGTACACTTGGCATTCGAATAATCGTCTCGTCACCATCATCTCTTGCTTCTGGATCGGTGGTGGTAAAAATATAAACATGATGTCCTAGTCGCTCCAATTCAACTTTTAAAGTTTGAATCGATGCTGCCACGCCACTTACCTGAGGATAATAGGTATCCGTAAAAAAAGCAATATTCAAAACGTTAGACCTCCTTTATCAATGATTCGTAAACCGTTTTTAGCTGCTGTGAAACAGCTTCAATCGTTCTTTGCTGAGTGATATCTTCACCCGCATTAATGATACTTGAGCAATCAGAATGACAAGCCATTTCAATTTTTTGAGCAAATTCAGTATTCGTATTACCCATTAAAGCATTTTGACCATCAGAAAGCCAAGGATGATAAACTGGAATATCTCGCACGAGTACAAGCTGATGACTCGCCAATGCCTCTAAAACAACAATGCCTTCAGTTTCTTCATAAGATGGGAAGAAAAAGAGATTAGCAGAGGTATAGGCACCTTCATAGACATCACCACGGATATAGCCTGGGAAAATCACATTTTCGGGATGTGCCTTTTGCACGACATGGCGAATTTTTCTTGGAATTGTATAAAGTGGCGCATGACCAAACCAAATAAAAGTAATTTCTGGAAAGGACTCTGCAATTTTCACAAAATCAAGAATGCCTTTTCTTTCAATAAATAATCCTGCACTAATAATTACCTTTTGATTTTCTGAAAGATTGAAATATTTGCGAAAAGCTTGTTCTTTTTTTTCAGAGCGCTGATAACGTGCCAAATCAATACCGTTTGAAATCGCTACTATCGGCGGTTTAATCCCATACCCCTCAAGTAAATGCTTAGAATACTCTGTTGGTGTAATGACTATGTCTGCCAAATTATAGAGATGAATGAGATGTCGCTTAAACAAGCCCGAAACCAAATTCGCTCCGATAAAGGAATTACGAAAATCCTCTTCGGTGGAATGGGCATGATAAACAATTTTCTTACCCAAACGTTTTGCCTTATGTGCTAATAGCAAGCTTTTTAAGGCATAGGTGTTTATATGTAAAATATCATAATCGGTACACTTTGGATCCTCTGTTATTTCATAGCCAAGAAGCTGCAATGCACGCATTTGATGTTCACGTGCACGACCGATTCCCGACTGCTTTAATATTTTTATACCCTCAAAATACAATAGAACTTTCAAAGTATTACCCTCAAATCTAAATTCAATTTTAATTAAATACAGTATAGCAATAATAACATTATTCTTCTATCATACCAAAGACTGTTTTTATCAAAATAATATAATTCGAAAAATATACAAATAACGCTACAAACATAGGCTCATTTTGGGCAAATAATCAAATTTTTCTCAGAAACATCGGATTATTCGTGAATATATAATATGGGCTTCCAGCATAAAATTATCTGAGGCAGCAAGATAAAATATTTATTCGTGAAATGGCATAAATTGAAATACCTAAGCAATCTCCATGCCTATTTTTAGGATAAAAAAACAAAAAAACACCAAAGCCATAGGCTTTGATGCTAAAATTTTTAGTCTTGTAAACCGTATTTTTTGTTGAAACGATCGACACGTCCATCTGCTTGTGTGAACTTTTGACGTCCAGTATAGAATGGATGTGAGTCAGAAGAAATTTCGACACGGATTAATGGATATGTATTGCCATCTTCCCATTCGATTGTTTCAGCTGATGATTTTGTAGAGCCTGACAAGAATTTAAAGCCTGTCGTAGAATCTAAAAATACTACCGGTTGATAATTCGGATGAATATCAGTTTTCATGTTTTGTCCTCCTTGCCCTGAAGTGTTTGCCACGACAGAGTTATTTAATACCTTCAACATTTTACCAAAATCTAGTATATACTGCAAGAATTTTTTGTAAAAAAATAGAATATTAATTTATAACCCAAAAATCTTATTAATAATGATTATGCTATACTATTGACTGATAAAACTTCAGAAAGCGAGTGCCAAATTATGAAAAAAATTAAAAATTGGATAACCCTGTTAGTCTTAATAATACTAATTATAGGTTTAATCAGTATTCTAGTTTTAACGAATGTCAATTTTTCCAATCTATTATTCGGTTGGTCTGAATATCAAACAATTGAATTTCAAGATAATCTAATTAAAATTCTCGGAATTCTTTGGTGGGTAGGATTTGTCCCAATTCTTATTATTACGCTTCTAATTTTCAGGAAAAAGCGGTCCAAATGGTGGTTAGGTCTTATTTTTTTGATAGTTTCAAGTAGTATTTGGACAATCATCGGTGTTGGAACTACAATCTCAACTGTTAAACGTGGGCTTTTTCAAAGTGAAACTGAAACTAGTTCGGCGATGAAAAGTCTACTTGAAAAGCCTGATTTCAAAGATCAAGAGGTCCAATTAATTAGCTACAGCTTACACTTTAGAAACCCCGTTCTACAAACAGGGAGCTATGCTGTCACTCGAGTTATTAATCCATCTACTAAACTACAAGATGAGTACTGGTATTATCCAACAAATCCAATCATTAAATGGTCCAAAGATAGTGATAATATCACTTTAAGCTACAACCAGACCATTAATTATCAGAACGTACCTTGGGAGATAATTCCAAAACTTTTAAACGAAACGGAAAAGCGTATCCAGCAATTACCAGTCTACTATCGAGGCATTTCAATTGTCATTTTATCACAAAGTAATGATTCATGGATTTGGACCGTATCGGCAGAAGATATTAGAGGCCATACAACCTATACAAACACTTATTCTTTAGAAGGCGATTTTATTTCTGAAAAAGAAGATTAATTGATCTTTCACTAAACAGCAACAAGAAGCTATTTTATTTAATAAAAGATAAAAAAAGGACTTGCCCAAATTGGACAAGTCTTTCTTATTCTGGAAAATAGGAATTAAGCTTTACCTTCAGAACCGAAAACGTCGATACGTTCTTCAACGGCACCTTGAACAGCATCAATACCTGATTTCAAGAATTTACGTGGATCAAATAATTTTTTCTTGAAGTATTCAGCTTCATTTGCATCGTATTCACGTGCAAATTCACGAGTTGCATTAGAGAATGCAATTTGTGATTCAGTGTTAACGTTAACTTTCGCAACACCAAGCTTGATTGCTGCTCTGATTTGATCGTCAGGAATACCTGAACCACCATGCAATACGATAGGGAATGCTTCGCCACCATTTGCTTCTGTAACAGCTTCGTTTAATTTCTTCAAGTGGTCTAAGTCTAAACCTTCCCAGTTTTCAGGGTAAGGACCATGGATATTACCGATACCAGCAGCTAAGAAGTCAATACCAGTTTTAACCATTGCAACTGCATCTTCGATTGGTGCTAATTCACCACGACCAACGATACCATCTTCTTCACCACCGATAGTACCAACTTCGGCTTCAACAGAGATACCTTTAGCGTGTGCTAATTTAACAACTTCACGAGTTTTTTCTAAGTTTTCTTCAATTGATAAGTGAGAACCATCAAACATAATTGAAGTGTAACCAACTTCAATACATTCTAATGCATCATCGTAATGACCATGATCTAAGTGAATTGCCACTGGAACAGTGATATTCATAGATTCAACTAAGTTTACGATTAAGTTATAAGCAGTTTTGTAACCACCCATGTATTTACCAGCACCCATTGATGTTTGGATTAAGATTGGTGCGTTCTTTGCTTGCGCTGCACGTAAAATTGCTTGTGTCCATTCTAGGTTGTTTGTATTAAAACCACCTACAGCATATCCACTTTCACGAGCTGCTTTTACAAATTCTTCTGCTGATACGATTGCCATGTTAAATAGCCTCCTAAAATTTTTTGCGGGCAATTTGCCCTAACATCCTTATTTTAGCATTTTAGAATACTTTTGACTATTATTTTCATAACTTTTTTGAAAATTTCTAAAAGGTATTTTCAAAAAACATATGCTTTCTTGAGCCACTTATTAAATAAAAATATTCTTCATTAATAAATAACAATCCAAATTGATATTTTTGGATAAAAAAGCTAAGGGCGTTGTTTAGACATACTCGAACGGCAGCTTTCCCATTTTTGAGATAAAGAAAACTTACCGCTTTAGTGGTCTAGTTGACTTATCGGAAAAATAGAAAGACGGAAGAGTGTCACCTAACGCTCGAAATCGAGACGCGTTAATGCGATTGATTAAGCTCTTAGTGACTTGTCGCTTTAAATCTGATCCATA
>JAKVKP010000036.1 GCA_022484805.1 Streptococcaceae bacterium | reverse complement strand
GAAGTGTGGCAGCGATAGCAAGAAGGACACACCTGTTCCCATGTCGAACACAGTAGTTAAGCTTCTTTACGCCGAATGTAGTTGGGGGTTTCTCCCTGCGAGACTAGGTAGTTGCCATGCGAGAGATGGTGTTAACACCATCAATATTCCGGCATAGCTCAGTTGGTAGTAGCGCATGACTGTTAATCATGATGTCGTAGGTTCGAGTCCTACTGCCGGAGTTTAAGTCAATTTGGAGAGTTGTCCGAGTTGGCCGAAGGAGCATGATTGGAAATCATGTATATGGGTAAAATCCTGTATCAAGGGTTCGAATCCCTTACTCTCCGTCTTTTTTTTATCTGTGGGTCCGTTGGTCAAGCGGTTAAGACACCGCCCTTTCACGGCGGTAACACGGGTTCGATTCCCGTACGGATCATTTGTTTTTTTGGAGGTTTAGCTCAGCTGGGAGAGCATCTGCCTTACAAGCAGAGGGTCGGCGGTTCGATCCCGTCAACCTCCATTGACTATAAGATTACCAACCGTAGTCATTCGTTATTATTTACGAGTCGTTAGCTCAGTTGGTAGAGCATCTGACTTTTAATCAGAGGGTCACTGGTTCGAGCCCAGTACGACTCATTTTATACTGCGGGTGTGGCGGAATTGGCAGACGCACTAGATTTAGGATCTAGCGCCTTACGGCGTGGGGGTTCAAGTCCCTTCACCCGCATTATAATTTTTGTAGCCGGCTTAGCTCAGTTGGTAGAGCATCTGATTTGTAATCAGAGGGTCGCGTGTTCGAATCATGTAGCCGGCATCAATAAAAATGCGAAAGTAGTTCAGTGGTAGAACATCACCTTGCCAAGGTGGGGGTCGCGGGTTCGAACCCCGTCTTTCGCTTTAGTCGACAACGAAAGTTGTTAGTTTCAGCCGGGGTGGCGGAACTGGCAGACGCACAGGACTTAAAATCCTGCGGTGAGTGATCACCGTACCGGTTCGATTCCGGTCCTCGGCACTTTGTTGTGTTCAAATCCATATTGTACATGACATCAATTTGGAAACAAATTGGTTTTTTTATGTATTGGTTCCTTAGCTCAACTGGATAGAGTACTTGACTACGAATCAAGCGGTTAGAGGTTCGACTCCTCTAGGAATCATTTTTATTGCGGGTGTAGTTTAATGGTAGAACCCTAGCCTTCCAAGCTAGCTACGCGAGTTCGATTCTCGTCACCCGCTTTAGTTTTCGTGCTCTACTTTAGTTGGAGGTTATTCGAAAGCGATAATTCAGCTTGAACTCAATGTAATTTTGTGATAAAGTTGTCTGGTATGGTTGTAAACACTATAAAAAGAAATTAAATTTTTGGAGGGACCCATGGCTAAAGTTTGTTACTTTACTGGTCGTAAAACTTCTAGCGGAAACAATCGTTCTCACGCTATGAATAAAACGAAACGTACTGTTAAACCTAATTTGCAAAAAGTAACTGTCTTAATTGACGGTAAACCTAAAAAAGTTTGGGCATCAGCTCGTGCTTTAAAATCTGGAAAAGTTGAACGCGTTTAATTCAATATTTCTTATCGAATGATACTGATAGGTTGGTTTTCCAGCCTTTTTTTGTGCATTTCTAATATAATCTTTAGAGGTATATGTTATAATTAAATATGATTATGTCCAATTTTATGGAGGAATAAAAATGACTGTTAAAATTAATACTAATTCAGGCATCATTGAAATTTCTAATGAAACAATTGCCACGATTGTTGGTGGTGCAGCTACTGAAATATTTGGCGTAGTTGGCATGGCTTCAAAGAAGCAAATTAGAGACAACCTTAATGCGATATTACGCCGTGAGGACTATTCAAAGGGCGTTATTGTTCGCGAGGAAGCAAATGGTATTGCCGTTGATGTTTACGTGGTTGTTAGCTATGGTACTAAAATTTCAGAGGTTTCCAAAAATATTCAGGAACGTGTGAAGTACAATTTAGAAAATCAACTTAGTATTTCTGCGAACTCAGTTAATGTCTTCGTTCAAGGCGTTAGAGTATTGTCGGAATAGGAGGATAGAAGTGGAAACAAAAATAAGTAAAAGTCGTTTTCAAGAGATGATTCAAGCAGGAGCTGCTCGATTATCTGAAAATGCTGACTATGTGGATTCTTTGAATGTATTTCCTGTTCCGGATGGCGATACTGGAACAAATATGAATTTAACGATGACAAGTGGGGCAAAGGCGGTTGCAGATTCATCACAAACATCAGTTGGTTTGCTCGCTCAAGATTTATCCAAAGGCTTACTAATGGGAGCAAGAGGTAATTCGGGTGTTATCTTGTCTCAAATATTTCGAGGCTTTGGCAAGGCAATTGTTGATAAAGATGAGCTGACTGGTTTAGATTTTGCTGAAGCACTTCAAAGAGGTGTTGAAACAGCTTATCAAGCCGTTATGAAGCCTGTTGAGGGTACCATTTTGACAGTTGCGCGTGGGGCGGCTATTGCTGCAACTAAAGCTGTTAAAGAATCTGAAGATATTGCAGTAATCATGGATAAGACGGTTAAAGGTGCTAAAATTGCTTTAGAAAAAACGCCTGAAATGTTGCCAGTTTTAAAAGAAGTTGGTGTCGTCGATTCAGGTGGACAAGGTTTAGTTTTTATTTATGAGGGATTTTTAGCGGCTATTACGGGTGAATTTTTAGCTGCAGTTGATTTTAAAGCGAATCCAGGTACGATGGATGAGATGGTAAATGCTGAGCACCATCGTTCTGTTCAAGGTCAGCTTGCAACAGAAGATATTAAATTCGGTTATTGTACTGAAATCATGGTTAAAATTGGAGAAGGACCAACGGTTGTTGAATCTTTTGACTACGATAAGTTTAGAAATTATTTAAATAGTATTGGTGATTCTCTGCTTGTTGTAAATGATGATGAAATTATTAAGGTCCATGTTCACACAGAAGATCCCGGCGAAGTGTTGAAACAAGGCTTAAAATACGGCTCTTTAATAAAAGTTAAAGTTGATAATATGCGACTTCAGCATGAAACTATTTTAGAAAATGATTCTGAGCAAAATACCAGCGCTGTGAAAAGTCATGCGAGAGTACCATATGCAGTTATTGCGGTTGCAGCTGGTCAAGGCCTAGGTGAGTTACTGAAATCCATGGGGGCGACTTATGTCGTTTCTGGTGGTCAAACAATGAATCCATCTACAGCTGATTTAGTGTCAGCAATTGAAAAAGTCCATGCAGAAAAGGTAATTATTTTACCAAACAATAAAAATATACAAATGGCAGCAGAACAAGCTGCAGAGGTTAGTGATATCCAGGTTAGGGTTGTACCGACTCGAACTGCAAGTGAAGGTATGTCAGCTTTGCTTGGCTTTAATGATTCTAAATCGATTGATGAAAATGTGGCATCAATGACTGAAAGCTTTTCCTCTGTTGTTTCTGGTCAGGTAACACATGCTGTTCGTGATACAACTATTGATAGTGTCGAAGTAAAGAAAGGTGAAAATATTGGAATGATTAATGGTAAATTAGTTGTTTCTGATAAGGACATCGAAGCTGCAACTTTGGCAACATTAACGAAAATGATTAATGATGATACGGAAATCGTTACAATTATTATTGGTGAAGATGGTAAACAAAAAATTGCTGATAAACTTGTCAAAGGTGTCGAAGCCATTAATAATGAGATAGAAGTTGAAATCTATCAAGGAGATCAACCTGTTTATCCTTATTTATTAGCAGCGGAATAATATCGAAGCGTAATTGATTATATTATAATCAATTACGCTTTTTGTATAAATATTATTTCAATGTTGAATATCCACTGATTATGTGCTATATTTGTATAAATATACAATAATTATACAAGGAGATATCAATTGAAGAGACAAAAAAGAGCAGAAATATTAATGGAAGCTTTACCCTACATGCAAAAATATTCTGGTCAAACGATTGTAGTAAAATATGGTGGTAATGCAATGAGTAATGAAGCTTTAAAGATTTCTGTTATGAAAGATATTGCATTACTCCAAATGGTAGGTGTTAGAATTGTGTTAGTCCATGGCGGTGGTCCTGATATATCTAGAACGCTTGAGAAATTAGGTAAGGAAACTAAATTCATTGATGGTTTAAGATATACTGATAAAGAGGCGGTTGAAATTGTCGCAACAGTACTTTCTGGAAAAGTTAATAAATCATTGGTGGCAGATCTCCATGAGTTAGGTGTTAAAGCGATTGGACTTTCAGGAATTGATGGTGCAATGATTCAAGCTGAGCAATTAGATGAAAAATTTGGTTATGTTGGTGAAATTACCTCAATAAATTCGGAGCCTATTTTATTAGCGTTAGAGAATAATTATATACCGGTTATTGCAACAACCGGAATTGATCATACTGGTCAATTTTATAATATTAATGCAGATACTGCTGCCGCTGAAATTGCTGCGGCTGTGAATGCCGAGCAATTTATCCTTTTAACTGACGTTAGAGGTGTATTAAGAGAGGTTGATAATCCAGAAAGTTTGATTTCTGAAATCAACATTAATGAAATTCCTGAATTGATTACTTCAGGAATTATTTCAGGAGGCATGATACCCAAAATTGAATCTTGCACAAATGCAATGGCTAAGGGGTTAAAAGAGGCTGTAATTATTGATGGTAGAGTAGAGCATTCAATTTTATTAGAGCTATTTGCTGATGAAGGATTTGGAACATTAATTAGTCAATAACGTCAAAATAATGTAAAAATTTAGAAATAATTTGTCAATCAACTGGAAAATTAATGTAAAATTTAAATACACTAGTCATTATGAGCACGAGTAGAGCCATAAGTGACTAGTGTATTTGAATTATTTGTTGTAATTATGGAAGTAATCAGGTAATTCGATATTTTCCTTTTGGAAAGCTTCAAAATAGGCCTTGTAAAATTCGGCAGCGATTGTTGCTGATTCTAGGTTACTTGAGTAGATTGCAGTTCTTAAGACAATTTGTCCAGTTGTTAATTGAACGGTACCTAAGTAATCACTTGCTCGAGTCATTTTTTGATTCAGTACTTGGTTCAGTTTATTATTAACTTCTAACACTAATTTTTCAGCAAGATCAATATCAGTGTTTGAAGAAATTTGAAAATCGATGTTCGTACGAATTTCGGTCCGAGAAAAATTAGTTACCATTACAATATTACGATTTGGAATAAAGTGTATACTGCCATCAAAATCTTTGACTCTCGTTGATCGGATACCAATAGAAATGACATTTCCTTCAATCGTCAATCCGTTCCCTTGGATTTTGATTCGGTCACCGACATCAAATTGACGTTCAATAAAAATAAACATACCTGTAATTAAATCGTTCATAAAGCCTTGTGCACCCAAACCAAGCGCAATTCCTGCGATACCTGCTCCAGCAATTAGAGAGCCAACAGGAATTCCAAATATGGAAAGTACAGTGTAAATGTAAAAGAATAAGACAGCATATTGGAAGACGCTTTCAGTTAATTTTTTCACGGTCATTGTACGGGTCTCATTAACAAAATTAACTTGACTGTATTTTTTAAAACTTCGATTTAAAATGGCCTTACCGATTCTATAAAATGCAAAAAATATAATACTGGTAATTAATATCAATAAACTTTTAGAAACAATTACGCTCAGAACACTATCCCAATCAATTTTTTGCCATAATTTTTCAAAAATATTAACTTGCTTTTCCATTTGTGTTGTAAGTTGTGTGTTTGAAACTAATATAAACATAAAATCACCTAAATTTTCAGAATTTTTTGATAAATGATTGAATCTTACTTAAAATAGTCATACACTATATTGTACACGATAATTAAATAAAAAAAATAAATTCAAAGGAGATTTTTAGTTTGGTAGATATTGATTGGAGCAATTTAGGTTTTAATTATATGAAATTACCTTTTCGTTATCTTTCACATTATAAGGATGGCAAATGGGATGATGGTATCTTGACCGAGGATTCAACACTACATATTTCAGAGAGTTCTCCCGCACTTCACTATGGTCAAGAGGCCTTTGAAGGATTAAAGGCTTATCGTAAAAAAGATGGCAATATTCAATTATTCCGCCCAGATAAGAACGCAGAAAGACTGCAAAAAACGGCTAACCGTCTAATGATGCCAGAAGTGTCAACTGAAAAATTTGTAAATGCCTGTAAAGAAGTTGTCAAGGCTAATCATGAATTTGTACCGCCTTATGAAAGTGGTGCTACTTTATATTTAAGGCCATTATTAATTGGCGTTGGTGATATTATTGGTGTTCAACCAGCAGAAGAGTATATATTTACTATATTCGCTATGCCCGTTGGACCATACTTTAAAGGTGGTTTAGCACCAACAAACTTTATTGTTTCTTATGACTACGATCGTGCTGCCCCACATGGCACTGGTGCGGCAAAAGTTGGTGGTAATTATGCAGCATCATTGTTACCAGGTAGCTATGCACATAGTCATAAATTTTCAGATGTTATTTACTTGGACCCAGCAACACATACAAAGATTGAGGAGGTTGGTTCTGCTAATTTCTTTGGTATCACAAAGGATAATGAATTTATCACACCATTGAGTCCATCAATTTTACCAAGTATTACTAAGTATTCATTATTAGAGCTTGCGCAGTCAAGATTAGGTTTGAAGGCCATTGAGGGTGATGTTTATATTAATGATTTAGATCATTTTGTTGAGGCCGGTGCTTGTGGGACCGCAGCTGTGATTTCACCAATAGGCGGTATTCAAAATAAGGATGACTTTCATGTATTTTATTCTGAAACAGAAGTAGGTCCGACTACAAGAAAATTGTATGATGAGTTAGTTGGTATTCAATTTGGAGATAAACCGGCACCAGAGGGATGGATTTTCCCAGTAACACTTTAAATTCATTTAAAATTAATCAATTATTGACGAGTCCATTTTTAACTAAATTTGGTCTCGTTATTTTTTTAAAAAAATTTAAAACAAAGTTTGACTAAAATATAACTAAAAGATAAAATTAAGTAATATAGGGTAGTTTTATCTATGCTATATGAAAAAATATTAGATGAAGGTGAAATATGCAATTATTATTAATCGTTGTTTTCACAGTCGTTGGATTAGTTATAGGTTTTTTAGTTAAGACAGTTCTTGCTAACAAACAAGCTGAAGAACAAGAAGATATTAAAAAAATCGCTGAAGAGGATGCTAAAAATATTGTAGCAGCGGCTAAAGCTGAAGCAGATGAAATTAATGCTGAAGCCAAATTAGCAGAAAAAGAAGCTGTGACATTAAAAAAAGAATCATTACTAGAAGCAAAGGAAGAAAGTCAAAAATATCGTTCTGAAATTGAAAATGAATTTAAGGAACAAAAAAATTCGTTGAAACAGCAGGAAAATCGTTTATTGCAACGGGAAGAATCTTTGGATAAGAAAATTATTCAAAGTGACAAACGTGAGATGACTTTAAATGATCGAGAAGAACAGTTGATTGAGAAATCAAAATTAATTAATGATCGTGAAGATAAGGTAAATGAGTTAATTGAAGCACAAAAGCTTGAACTAGAAAGAATTGCTCAATTTACTCATGAAGAAGCAAAATCAACAATTTTAAGAGAAACTAAGGATAGCTTAACTCAAGAAACAGCAGCAATGATTAAAGAGGCAGAGCTACAGGCTAAAGAAGATGCAGAGCGGAAGGCTAAAAATATTTTGTCGCTTGCGATGCAAAGAGTTTCTGGTAATGAGGTTGCTGAACAGACTGTTTCAGTCGTCACTTTACCTAATGATGAGATGAAAGGTCGGATTATTGGTCGCGAAGGCCGAAATATTCGAGCTTTGGAAACCTTGACAGGAATTGATATTATTATTGATGACACACCAGAAGCAGTCGTTTTATCAGGATTTGATCCAATTCGACGAGAAATTGCTCGTATGACTTTAGAGGCTCTAATTCAAGATGGTCGTATTCATCCAGCTCGTATTGAAGAAATGGTTGAGAAATCTCGCAAAGAAATGGATCAACGAATTCGTGAGTATGGAGAGGCAGCTGCTTTTGAAATTGGTGCAGCTACTTTACACCCAGATTTGATTAAAATAATGGGTCGTTTACATTTTAGAACTTCATATGGTCAAAATGTTTTAAGCCATTCGGTTGAGGTGGCTAAGCTTTCTGGTGCACTTGCTGGAGAACTTGGTGAGAATGTCACTTTAGCAAAACGTGCGGGATTCCTGCATGATATTGGAAAAGCATTAGATCATGAAATCGAAGGCTCCCACGTCGAAATTGGGGCCGAGCTTGCTCAAAAATATAAAGAAAATGCGGTTGTTATTAATACAATTGCTTCTCATCATGGTGATACAGAAGCAACTTCGGTTATTGCTGTGTTGGTTGCTGCCGCTGATGCGCTATCAGCTGCCAGACCTGGTGCAAGAAGCGAGTCACTTGAAAATTACATTACGCGCTTGAAAAATTTAGAAAACATCTCTAATAGCTTTGATGGTGTGGAATCTAGTTTTGCTATTCAAGCGGGACGTGAAGTGAGAGTAATGGTTAAGCCAGAGCAAATTGATGACGCTCAAGCCATTCACCTAGTTCATGACATTAAAAACAGAATTGAAAATGAGTTGGATTACCCAGGTCATATTAAAGTTACTGTGGTTCGTGAAACTCGAGCAGTTGATTATGCTAAGTAATTAGTGAGAATTTTTTAAAATTGATTTTAAAAAAACTAGTAGCCAGTATATAAAATGGCTGCTAGTTTTTTTGTCCATTGTAGATGTATTTTAGTTTTCCACCCTTTATATCAGGAAAGGGTAGCAGTCATAAAGATATCCCATTTCACATTTGTGAGATGGGATAAAAATTATTTAATATCTAATTCAATTTCTTCTTCTAAATCAGAGTCGTCAATTTCGATTTCTTCTACTGCTGCCGCTTTTGGAGTGGCTTTTTTTCGAGAAGGTTTCTCTACAATAATTTCTTCTTGATGTTCACCTAGTTCAATTTCTACGGGTAAATCAAAGTATTCTCTTATTTGTGCTCTAAATTCTTCATATTTTCCAGGATTATCTCTCAACCATTGGCGTGCTTTTTCTGCACCCTGTCCAATACGCTCTTCGTTTGCGGAAAACCAAGCGCCACTCTTTTTGATAAAACCAACGGTTTCACCTAATTTAAGGACTTCGCCATAAGGAGAAACACCTTCACCGTAAATCATATCGGGTGTTGCAATTTTAAATGGTGGTGCGACTTTATTTTTCTTGACGGTGATTTTCATTTCATTACCTAAGCGTTCATCACCTTGCTTAATTTGTGTTCCCTTTCCGACCTCAATACGTTGTGTTGCATAAAATTTTAATGCGCGTCCACCTGGTGTTGTTGATATTGGTGCAGCTGGTCCAAAGCCCCCAATATTATCGCGAAGCTGATTGATAAAAATGACAACCGTCTTAGTTTTATTAATGGAGCTTGAAATGCGTCTCAAGCCTTTGCTCATCATTCGAGCTTGTAAACCAACTTGTTGATCCTCAATCGTACCATCAATTTCAGTTTGTGGTACAAGTGCAGCAACCGAGTCAATAACAATTAAGTCGATTGCTCCTGACTCAATCAAAGTTTGTGCAATTGTCAATCCTTGCTCACCACTATCTGGCTGTGATAAATAAAGCTCATCAATATTAACGCCTAATTTTTCAGCGTATACTGGATCCAAGGCGTGTTCGGCATCGATGAACGCGGCGATACCGCCTTGTTTTTGAACCTGTGCAATGGCTTGAAGTGTAATAGTTGTTTTACCAGATGATTCGGAACCAAAAATTTCAACAATTCGTCCTCTTGGGAAGCCGCCTACTCCCAAAGCAATATCTAATGCTAATGAGCCACTAGAAATCACATCAATTTGACGATCTCCTTGATCTCCTAATTTCATTAATGAGCCTGTTCCGAATTCTTTTTCAATCTGCTTAAGCGCATTTTCTAGCGCAGCCTCTCGAGCTGCCCCTTCGTTGCGTCGAATATTAGATAAATCTCGTTTTTTCTTTGCCAAATGATTTCTCCTTTATAAAGTACGAATTTTAGTTATTGATTTTTAGTTATTGATTAATGATAATGATAGCTAGAAAGATAAGCTTCCATTTCAATTATATTGAAATGGAGTGAAAAATTCAATCTTTTTTATGATTTAATTCATGAATTAGTAAATTCATACCGTGCATAACACTCATTTTGCGTATGTAATTACGATCTCTTGAGATTTTTACTAATTTGGTAATAGTTGCTTGATTTTTCCGAGCAAGCGCTAGCCATACTGTACCAACTTCTTGATTTTCTAAGCTGTCAGGACCAGCAACACCTGTAAAACTAATTGCATAATCTGTATTAAGCTTCGCTTGAGCTTGTTCAGCCATCATTTGGGCAGTCCATTCGCTGACTACACCGTGCTCTTCTATTTTTTCTAATGAAATATCTAATAATTGAGACTTGATGTTTGCACTATAGGTCACGAAGCCACCAGGAAATATTTCAGATGCCCCAGAAAATTTGGCTAATGTTGCCTGAAATAAGCCCGCGGTTAAGCTTTCCGCTGCAGTGATTGTTTTTTGATATTTTTCTAAGAGTTGAAAAGCAACTTTTTCAATTGAATTGTCTTCACCATAACCATAAATGAATTCTGATAGATTACCAGCAGTAACTAGTTCTTGTTCAAAACGATCTAGTTTTTCTTTAGCAATTTTCGAATTTTCGGCTTTAGTAGATATTCTTAATGTTACCTCACCAGTTTTGGCATAGGGTGCTATTGTTGGATCAGTTTGATTTTTAATATAGGTATCAAGTCGTGTTACTAATTGACTTTCACCAATGCCGAAGAAACGGATAACTCTTGAAAATAAAGTATGATTACCATTTTCATCACTTAAATGTGGCATCAATTGCTCAGTAAGCATAGGTTTTAGTTCACTGGGCGGTCCTGGTAAAACAGCATACTGTTTTTGATTTGTTGTTAGAAATGAGCCAACAGCAAGTCCGGTCCGATTTTGAAGTGATTTGGAACCATCAATGATTAAAGCTTGTAAATCATTATTTGGTGTACGAACATACTGGCTATTTCTAAAAAAATGATTTAAGTTTTGCATTGCTTGAGAATCTATTACCAGCTCTTTATTTAAATGTTTAGCTAAAACTTGTTTTGTAATATCATCATCTGTAGGCCCGAGTCCACCGCAAAGAATGATTAGATCGCTACGAGATTCAGCAATTTGAATTGTTTCAGTCATTCTTTTTGGGTTATCGCCAACACTTGTATGGAAATAAACATCAATACCTAGGGTTGCGAGTTGTTCCGAAATGTAGGTTGCATTTGTATTCACTACCTGTCCAGTAAGTAATTCTGTGCCAACTGCAATAATTTCTGCCTTCATTATAGTCCTCCGAGTTATTAATCTACCAATTTCTATTTTAGCCTCTATTTATTATTACGTAAAAAATTTTGTTTTATTGGCAAATGAATGATAAAGCTTGTCCAATCCCGATTAGATTCAGCATAAATATAACCATGGTGTTGTGCGATGATATTTTGTGTGATTGCTAATCCTAATCCTGAGCCGCCGGTTTCTTGATTTCTTGAATCTTCAACACGATAAAAACGATCAAAGAGTTTATCAAGGCTTTGTGCAGGAATCTGCTGGCCATTGTTGCGAACAGTAATAATTACTTCTTTTCCGATAGTTTTTGCATTGATTTCAATGATGGTCGCATTTTTTCCATATTTCAAAGCATTCGTAATTAGATTTTCAAATACGCGAACAAATTTTTCGGGATTTAATTCAACAAATATTTTTTCGGGATCTGTTGAGACATTAAATAAGACTGCTTTCTTTTGTGCTTGAAGTTCAAATTCGACTGAGAGTTGATCAATCATAGCGTGCAAATCGATATTTGAAAAAGTGAGTGATTTATTTGGTTGTCTTACTTTAGTATATTCAAAAAGGTCATCAACTAATACTTTCATCTGTTTTGCTTTGGAGAATGCGACATGGGTATAGGCACGTATATCTTCTATTTTTAGTTGTTTATTTTCTTCAATTAAACCTAAATAACCTAAAATAGAGGTGAGGGGTGTTCGAATATCATGGCTGACATTAGTAATCAATTCATCTTTACTTTTTTCAATCGCTCTCTCTTCTTCAATTGCTTGTAGTGTGGAATCAACGAGTGAATTAATACTTTGAACAACCTGCTCCAAATCACCTTTAAGTTTAAAAGGAATGCGATGGTCGAAATTACCCAAAGAAATATAATGTAATTCATTTATGATGTGACTTAATTGCATTTGTCGATAACGTCTTTTGAGGCGCCAGACTACCACCCAAACATCAATGATTAACATGATAGCAATATAAAATTTTTGCCAAGAATAAAATGTTGCTGAATTAAAAAAGGTAACAAATTGTTGTTTAGTGGCAAAAATAAGATTGTTAAATTCAGCATTTTGGACAAGGATGATATTTAATACAAAAATAATTGATAAATTTAGTAGTATCATAATTAATAATGTAAAAACACCTTCTATCCAAAGTTCACTTTTTTCAAATGTGGTTAGCTTGATTGTTTCGTTATTTTTATCTTGTTTCATTAAATCAACACTCCGATTTTTAAATTGAACTTAGTTTAGCATAGTTATTATCATATTAGTAAGATTCTAAAAGGAAATAAACCTTTTTTTGAATTATAATGGGGTTAGATGATTGATAAATTTTTGAGGAGGGATATTAAATGGTTGAGTATGTGAGTAAGTCCGAATTGGAAGCAGCGGCAATTAAAAAGAGTGAAATTAAGGATAGTTTAAATAAAATTGTGGAGGATGTATTTTTGGATAAAGTTTTCATCAATGAAGATGCAGAATTGATTAAGTATCCAGTACAAAAGAGAGTTATCGGTTTTGATTTAGATGGGGTCATTTTTTCGATTCAAAAAGCGATTGAGGTAATGAATTTTAAAACGAATTCAAATATGTCTATTCAAACAATGACGCAGGAAGATTTTGATAAAATTTATTGGGGGACGATGACGCCAGAGAGTCAGGTTGAAATTATTAAAAAATCGATTCCAAATCAAAAAATGGTTGCTTACTTGCGTGAAGAACATTTACTGGGAAGTGAAATCGTCATTATTACAGCTAGAGCAATTCAATATGCTGGGATTACAATAGAAGCTTTGAGAAAGTTTGGGATTCCTTTTGATCGAATTCATTTTAGTGAAAATAAGTTTCCAATCATTAAATCAGAGAACTTATTTGCCTTTTATGACGATCGTTATGATACTATCTCTGAAATTTATAACTCTAATTTGAAAACGAAAGCGGTACTTGTTTCGGCGCCTTATAATAGAGAGACTAATGGCGAATATGATATGCGATTTAGAGTTGGCATTGAATGATTTTTTGTCAAATGTGATTATATTGAAAATAATAAAACGCCTCACAAATCTGTATCAACCTACAAAAGTTAATTTTTGGAGGTCGCTTTAATTTTTGAGGACGTTTTTATGATTATTTAGAAAGACTTATAATTTTTAATACTGTCTTTTTTCAAACCTAGACTAATAATAAAAGGTAAAACATACTTAATAGCATTTGAGTCGTACTCATCTAAAAAAATCAAACGGCTCTTTGTATGGTTAACTTCAACCTCTGCTTTTTGTTTAGTGTTAATAAATAATTTTATATAATCGATTTCTCCACGTTTTTTTAATTCAATTTTAAATTTTTGTTTGTCAATTTCTGCGTCAACGGCACCGTTATTGAGGTAAGCTCGTGTTACCAATTCAATTACTTTATAATCTAAACTTTCTTTTTTCATATCACTTTCTCCACTGATTTTTTTATCATTATAACATTATTATCGACCGAATAGCACATGAATGTAAATTTAACGTAAAAGTAAAAAGAAATAAAAAGTTATTCACATCTGTGGAAAACTTTTGTGGAAAACTTGTGGATATCACGTGATAGTCTTTTTATAATTTATTTTATTGCAGAAATACGAGAAAATTAGTATGTAAAGGACTGGTGAATGAAATGAAAAAAACTGTATATTATGAGTCTGAAACTTTGCTACGAGAATTTACTTACCGTAGCTTTATAGCTGCTGGATTAAATAATGATGATGCAAAGATTGCGAGTGAGGTATTGCTTTTAGCTGACTCTAGAGGAATTGATTCCCACGGCATTGGTAGATTAAAACAATTTTATCTTGACAAAATTTCATCAGGAGTGATTCAAATTAATCAACCTATCTCGATCATTAAAGAAAGTCTCTCGGCTGCTGTAATAGATGCACAAAATGGACTTGGTCTGGTTGTTGCCAATCAAGCTATGAAACTGGCAATTGAAAAAGCCAAAAAGACTGGCATTGCAATTATTTTTGTACGAAATTCTTCGCATTATGGCATAGCGGGGTATGGTCCATTATTGGCAGCACGGGAAGGCTTAATTGGTATTAGTGGTACAAATGCTAGTCGGATAGTCGCACCTATTAATAGTTCTCAACCAATACTTGGCACTAATCCAATTGCAGTTAGCTTTCCGTCAGACGAACCTTTTCCATTTCTCCTTGATGGGGCAACCTCTACAATTTCGGTTGGGAAAATTGAATATTATCAAAAAATTGGAAAGTCATTGCCAAATGGTTGGGTGAAGGACGCATTGGGTAATGATGTGAATCATCCTGCAGAAGCATTGGCGGGAATAAAACGTCGTGAGTATACACTTTCACCATTAGGTGGCTTTTCCGAATTGACAGCTGGATTTAAAGGTTTTGGATTAGGGTTAGCTATTGAGTTATTATCAACGGTGGTTCAAAAGGGCAGTAAATTTTGTGGCAGTTATCCACAGGAGGTTCAAAAGTCCGTGGGTCATTTTTTTATTGCTATCAATCCAGAACTATTTATTGAGGGAACTGAACTGAAAAAGAGTGTTGGAGAAACTTTAAGAACAATTCGTAATTCTCAAAATAGTGGAGAATCAATTATGGTGTCAGGAGAAAAGGAATATCTAGAAAGTCTCAAAAGACAAGAAGAAGGCATTCCAATTTCGGAAGCTGTTGTTCGTGACTTATATTCAATTCGTGAACAATATAAAATTCCAATTCGCTTTACTTGGGAGCAAACTTAAAATATGAAAAAAATCCTTAATTTTCGCTATTTAGCTGAAAGGTTAAGGATTGAATTAGAAACTATATTAACTCAAGGTCATCAATAATTAGTTGAATTACTTTTTCAACCCCTTCAGGTAAGGCATTATAACCATCGAATTCTGATTTTTTTTGAATAATAAAATCTAGTCGATTTTGCATCCTTGCTTTTAGTTTATTTAAGTAAGCTGAATTAGTGAAATCTGGTTCAAACGTTTCGATAGGAAGATATGAAATTTTATCTAGTGGTCCAAATTTAATAAACTTAGCGGAGCCATCCACAACCGTTTCAATTGCATTGAGAGTGTCCTTGGGCTTAACTTTTGATTGATTGAAATGACCAGTATTTAAAATATAGCAATCCGTTTGCTTACTTGCGAATAAATTTGTAAATTTATTGAAATCTTCACTCAAGGGATAGGCACGAAAAGGATTTGCAAAAGGTTCAATTACAATTTGATTTAAATCAGCATTTCCTATGATATTTTCAGCAGTTGACCGTTTTGTAGCCAAAGTTAGCCCAAAAATAGCTGCAAGTTTAGGGTCTTCAATTTTTAAAATGGGTGGTAAGCTGTCATCCTTCATAATCCAGAAGATTGCGTCTATTTTTTCGCTGAGATAGTCAACTCGATTTGGTGTTACGAGCCTGCTTTTAATAGTTC
Source organism: Streptococcaceae bacterium (assembly GCA_022484805.1). GTDB lineage: Bacteria > Bacillota > Bacilli > Lactobacillales > Streptococcaceae > MMGLQ5-1. The sequence continues at coordinate 3,110 of JAKVKP010000036.1, read as the reverse complement.
TACCATTTCCATTACGGATATCCTCTGTAACAATTACTTTTTTATTTTGATTATCCAAAGTTACACCAACATTTTGACAAGTTAAAAAAAACGCAACACTTGGATGAGTTAATGGAAAATCTTGAGTTTTATCGAAATACGACGGCTCTAAGGCAATCGTTGTTCCGGCTGTTTCAGATATAACAAAGGCATCATCATGTAACACGGTTACCTCATATTTACTTTCGTTTTTGGCCAAGGTAATCGTTGACTTACCAGATCCTGATAGTCCAAAAGCAGCCATTGTAAATTTACTGCCATCTGTTTTTTTATATTGCTTCATGCCACCGTGACAGGCGATGAAGTTATTCCTATGAGCAGTTGCCCATGCGAGTGTTAGCGTTCCCTTTTTCAACTCTCCAAAATAGCGTAAGCCAAGGATAACTGCTGTGTTATGCAATGGGTCGAATAACACTAAACCATATGGATATTCTGGATGACACCAATCTGGATCGGCGATTATTAATATATCACTGACAGGAATTGAGTTAGACTGTGCATACATTTTTTGATATTTTTCATCAATTTCTTGAAAATTTAATAAATAATTTAATAAATTATTTTCATATCCTTTTGGTATTAAAAGGTGGGACTTGAGACTAAAGTTTGAATCTAAGCCAACTATAACGTCAGTGGTAAGGGTTTCCTTTCTAGATAAAAGATAGACGGCTTCTCTTACTATTTTTGCCAGCTTATTTTCGTCCACTCCGGGCTGACCGATAATTTTTCTTGCTGCAGAAGTTCTACCAACAATTTCTCCGTCATTGAAAACTAATATTTTTGCACCTGAAGGTAGTCCTTGTTTTTCGGGTTCCAAAATTGGTAAATCTGTTATTATCGTTCCCTTGGCTTGTTCAGCAATATGATAGGCTTGCTCTCGGTTATTAACGTGTGTTACAGTATTAGTGTAAAAAGCTGGTTCTACCGTTGCCCTAATTGTTGAGAATAAAGCATTTTTTTTTGAAATTTCAGATCTACAATAATTATTAATAGATGACATATTAAATCCCCTTTCAAAATTTATTTCTATAACAAGAAAGCGCTTTCATTACTATTTTATCAAAAATCTGTATGAATTGAAAATTTATTTGTAGTTGTTTCCGATATAACTTCAAAAAAGATATTAGAAAGAGTGATTATCTATTAGACAATGTCTGAATTATAAATTAAAATTAAGCAATACCATAGTTTAATTGCTATTTGCACAATGTTTGGTTGATTTAATTGAATAAAGGAGGTAAAAATGACAAAAGAATTTCAAATTACTGATGAAATTTTAGAGCTTGCAAATAAAACAGAAAAAAACACGAAAATCAGTAACGAGGATTATAGCAAGTATGATGTAAAAAAAGGACTACGAGATATTGATGGTAAAGGTGTTTTAGCTGGGCTAACAAATATTTCAATGATTCAGTCGGTTAAGGTTAAGGCTGATGGTACACGTGAGCCCATTCCTGGTATTTTGGAATACCGTGGCTATAATGTTAAGGATTTAGTTCAAGGCTTTAGAGAGGATCAAAGATTCGGTTTTGAAGAGGTTGCATATCTATTATTATTTGGAGAGTTACCAACATCGGCACAATTAAACAACTTTAAGGTACTTCTTTCGAAGAAAAGAACATTACCTACCAATTTTGTTAGAGATATCATCATGAAAGCACCTAGCGCAGATGTAATGAACTCAATGAGTCGTTCTTTACTAACCTTAGCAACATATGATCCAAACGTAGATGATATTTCTATTCCTAATGTTTTAAACCAGAGCTTAATGTTAATTAGTGTCTTCCCTTTATTGGCAATTTATGCTTATCATGCATATGCACATTATGATTTGGGCGAGAGCATGTATATTCATTATCCAGATAAAAATTTATCTACTGCCGAAAATATTTTGCGATTGCTCAGACCTGATAAAAAATATACTGATATTGAGGCTAAAGTTTTAGATTCGGCATTAATTTTACACATGGAGCATGGTGGTGGGAATAATTCAACCTTTACAACTCACGTTGTTACGAGCTCAGGAACAGATACTTATTCGGCAATTTCATCAGCCTTAAGTTCTTTAAAAGGTCCTAAGCATGGTGGTGCCAACATTAAAGTAACTGAAATGATTCGTGATATAAAGGCAAATGTAAAAAACCTTAATTCTGAAACGGAAATCAAAGAATATTTAAGGAAAATCCTCCGTAAGGAAGCCTTTGATAAAAAAGGTCTTATTTATGGAATGGGCCATGCTGTATATACGATTAGTGATCCACGTGCGGATTTATTCAAAGAATTCGTAGGTAAATTAGCAATTTCAAAAGGATTGGATGAAGAATTTGCTTTTTACTCTAAAGTAGAAAGTTTAGCACCAATTGTTATTGCAGAAGAAAGAAACATTTACAAAGGTGTTTCTGCTAATGTGGACTTTTATAGTGGTTTTGTTTACCATATGCTTGATCTACCTGATGAATTATACACACCTTTATTTGCTATTGCCCGAATTGTAGGGTGGTCCGCACATCGAATGGAAGAATTAATCAATATGAATAAAATTATTCGTCCAGCCTATGAAAGTATTGCAACTGAAAGAAATTATAAGAAACTTGAAGAACGCTAGTTAAATTTTAAGTACTATATATCATATCTGTATCCATGAATATTATTCATGGATATTTTTAATAATAGCCTTAATATTAAAAAACTTTTCGATTTGTAATTACCCAAAAAATTGTTCAGTCAGGTTTTAGTATGGGAATATGATGCGTAAGATAGATGAAATTATTGAAGAGAATATATAGTAATAGAAATTTCTGGGCACGGGTTTAAAAGTTAATATGGGAAGCTTTAATCAATAATGATTGGTTTTTTAATAAAACATTGAGTATCTATGTCTTTTTTCAGTCGATTTCAAACCATCCGTTTGCTATTGAGTATGTATCAAACATATAATAAATAGTATTTTTCAAAAAGAATAAAAAATATTTGGAAAAAGCGTTGACTCAGAAAATAAGATTTGCTATTATAAGAAAGCTGTCGCAGGAAAAGGCGAAAGCAAAAAAAACTTTTAAAAAAACTTTGAAAAA
>JAKVKP010000035.1 GCA_022484805.1 Streptococcaceae bacterium | reverse complement strand
CGCGATTCGTCCAGTTACGGCTTGTTTTGGCATTAACATTGAGATGGCGAGACCATAGAACATATGCCATTGGGGCAGCACCCATTGGTAGGCCTGGGTGACCTGAATTGGCCTTTTGAATCATATCCATACTTAACGTGCGGATGGTATTTATTGCGAGTTGGTCTGTTGTATCAAAATTCATTTCTATTCTCCTCATTTGATTTAATACTAAAATTGACTTGCTTAAAATATCTCAGCAAGCCAATTTAAAATGATTAATCACATTAATTATTTTGAAAATTCTGCCCAGTCCATCATGAACTGAGCAATGCCATTATCGGTTAATGGATGAGTCCATAATTTAGGGAACAAACTGCCCGGAATGGTCGCAATATGGCTACCAGCTAATGCAGTCGCTTCAACATGTTCAATGTTACGTATTGAAGCAGCAATGATTTCGGATTTCAAACCATATTTATCAAGTACCTGACGTAATTCAACAACCAAGTTTATACCTGACACACCAATGTCATCTAGTCGGCCAACAAATGGTGAAATATAAGTAGCACCTGCTTTTGCTGCCATCAAGCCTTGTGCAACCGAGAAAATTAGGGTGACGTTGGTCTTAATGCCTACTTTATTTAAAATATGAACTGCAGCTAAGCCGGCTTCTGTCATTGGTATTTTGACAACAATATTATCCGCCCACTGAGCAATTTCACGAGCCTCATTGACCATACCGTCAGTTTCTAAACTGATTACTTCGGCAGAAACAGGACCTTCAACCAAGGCACAAATTTCTTTGATTACCGTTTCAAAATCACGACCCTCACGCGCAATAATCGTTGGATTGGTTGTCACACCATCCACCAACCCTAAACCATTAATTCGTTTAATTTCTTCAATGTTTGCAGTATCTAAAAAGAATTTCATCTAAATTTTTCTCCTAAATGTTTTGTCCATAATACGCATTTGCTCCATGTTTTCTGAAATAATGCTTATCTAACAAGTACTGTGGTATATGGCTGCACTTTGGATTAATAATTTCCGTATTTAATGCCATATTCGCCACCTCATCAAGGACAATACTGTTTTCAACAGCCTTAGTACAACTATCACCCCAAGTAAATGGGCCATGACCAATAGTTAAAACGCCAGGAATTGCATTTGGATCAATTTTTCGTGATGTGAATGCCTCAACAATTACCTTACCGGTATTTAGCTCATAGGCAGCTTGTACCTCTTCCTGAGTTAATTGACGTGTGACTGGCACACCGCCATAAAAGGTATCTGCATGTGTTGTTCCATAGGGTGGAATATCTCTACCCGACTGAGCCCACATGACTGCATATTTTGAATGTGTATGCACAACCGCCTTTATATCAGAGAAATTTTGATATAAATAAAGATGTGTCGGTAAATCAGAAGAGGGCTTTAAACTATCAGCCTCCAATAGCTTGCCATTTAAATCACAAACGACCATCTGCTCAGCAGTCATTGTGTCATATGGCACACCTGAAGGCTTAATAACCACAATACCATTTTCACGGTCAATTTCACTGACATTTCCCCAAGTCAAAACAACAAGTTTGCTCGCTTTCAAATCTAAATTAGCTTGACAAACTCGTTTTTTCATTTCGGCTAAATTCGTATTACTAATAGCCATAGCCTGCCTCCTTTAAAATTGGATATAAAAATTGTTGTGCTTTTTTAATTTCTACAGTTGGTTCTATACTCGTTTCACTCCACATTTCAATTACAAATGATCCCTCATAGCTAAGCCGTTTCAAAGTTTGTAAGCAACCTAAAAAATCGACACAGCCTTCACCAAAAACAACCTCTTTAAACTGTCCTGAAAATTCTGCTGTGACCGCTAAGGTATCCTTTAGATGAATCTGCGCAATCGAGCCAATTCCCTTTTCTAGCTCATAACCAACAGCATTTTCCGGCCATGCGGATAGATTGCCAACATCTGGATATACTTGCAAATAGGGTGATTGAATTTGTGCTTTAATTTCCAAAAATTTTGAAATAGAATTAATAAATGGATCATCCATAATTTCAATTGCTAAAACAACACCTTTAGCTGAAGCGATTTCAACCGATTTTTTCAAATTTTCGATAAAATAATTACGTGTTTGTATTGTTTTAGCCTCATAATAAACATCGTACCCAGCCAATTGAATTGTTCTAATACCTAGATTGCTTGCTAAATCAACTGCTTTTGTCATGATTTCTAGCGCTTTTTGTCTAATTTCAGCATTGTGAGAGCCGAGTGGGTATCGCCTATGACCACTTAAGCACATTGATAAAATTGGTGTTTTAGTTTCAAAAATAGCATCAATAACTACTTTTCGTTCTTCATCATTCCAATTTAAACGCTCCAACCGCTCATCGGTTTCATCAATTGACATTTCAACAAAGTCAAAGCCTAATTCTTTTGCCAATATCAATCGTTCTCTCCATGTAACAGTCTTTGGCAATGCTTTTTCGTAGATACCAATCATGATTATTCACCCCATAAACGAATTAACTCTTTTTGAAATTGTTCTGCTGCCAATCTCGGATTTTTAGCTGCAGTAATCCCTCTCCCAGAAATAAAGGTATATATCGGCATTCCTTTAAATAATTTCAAGGTATCCACATCCAAGCCACCAGTTACTGAAACTCTAAAGCCCATCTCAATTAATTTTTGAACACGCTTTAAATCCTTTTCTCCCCACGTTTCACCAGCCAATAGGGCATCACGACTTTGATGATAGATTGCTTGTGATATACCAGCATCTAACCACTGCTGTGCATGTTCATAGGTCCAATCGCCATATAACTCAATCTGAATTTCATCAATTTCATTATTAGCAGCCTTCATAGTTGGAATAGTCGCTGAACAAATACAAGTCATCCAATCAGCGCCCGCTTTTCTAACATTTTCGGCAACCGTTCCACCAGCATCGGCGCATTTAGTATCCGCAACAATTTTTTTATTTGGATACATCGCTCTTACACATTTTACAGCCTCATCACCAACCTGTAACAATAAAATCGTTCCAACTTCTAAAATATCTACAATATCACCTACATTTTTAACATCTTTCAATGCGCTTGGTAAATCCGAGTGATCTAGTGCAATTTGCAAATTTGGTTTAGACATTATACGTTCATCTCCTTTAAGATTTCTGGCATACATTTCCACTCTAAGAGACACAAATGTATGCCAGTATTTAACTATTTTTTAAATCGACTTTCCAAATCAGTTTCTTCCTGAACTCTTTGTGCAATTTCTTTTGCACTCATCACATTTTTCACTCCGACAACTGTAACACCTTTATTCTTTGCATCTGCAAACATTTCTACGAAATTTAAAGGAGTAAAGACGACATCAAAATTTTTAGCCGTAGATTTCCCTTCTGAAATTGCACAATGATGAATTTTGGTAATTGGAATATTTAGAGATTTAAAAGCCTTTTCAGTTGACCGTTTCATCATTAATGAAGTGCCACTACCATTACCACAGCATACTAATACATTCATATTATTTTCTCCTATCTTTAAATATAAATAGTTTTAAAATTAATCAATTCCTTTAACCTCTTTATATGCATCATAATCTTCAACTGCTAAAAAATAATTTTCAGGATCTTTTTTATACTCAATTTGAGGAATGATAATCAAAATCAGAGCAACTAGAGCAACACCAAACCAGCCAAATAGTTTCATTAAAACAGTGAAACCTGGCCATAATGTATCCCAATCGAACATTCCAAGGTAGCCACCATATTTTGATAAACCTACCCAGCTCGCGATTAAAGCCGCACCGTAGACTTGAATAAGTCCTGAGAAGAATGGTAAAATCATTGCTGCCTTAGCGCCTGCACGATGATTTGCATAAACAGCAAATGCAGCATTATCAAAGAACAATGGAATAAATCCAGCGATGATAACTACAGGTGACTTAAATAAAATTAAACTACCAATTGCTAAAAACTGACCGAACGCACCAAATAAAAAGCCGATTGTCACTGCATTTGGATGACCGAATGCAAAGGTTGCCGCTACGTCTATGCCCGGCACCGCTCCAGGTAAAATTGTATCTGAAATACCTGTAAAACTTTCTGTTAATTCAGCAACAAATGTCCGCACACCTAATTGCAAAATTGCAAGATAAACTGCAAATTGTAAACTTATCGTGATGACATAAAATAAAAATGAGCTATCCGCTGTAATAATTTCAAGCTTAACAAAATAATCCCGTCCTAGAACTGCCATGATGATTCCGAAAAAGCCGAGCATTAATATACCTGTCGCAACCATATTTTCATTAAATATTTTTAAAAAACCTGGCAATTCAACATCTTCAAGACGTTTATGCTCTTTTTCTTGTTTTTCTGCTCTTTTCGCCCAAATTTGAGCAATTTTACTTACTAATGCGATTCCAAACATTTGCTGATGAGCAACAGCAAAACCAGCACCATCAGTCAATTCTTGAGTAATACCCACAGTCAGATTGGAACCAACTGCCCAATAAAGGCCTAAAATCAAGCCCATTACCGCCAATACCTGAATTCGACCTAGCTCTGGAAAGCAGAATAATAAAAGCCAAAAGGCTGTAGCTGCTTGTTGAACCTGAACGTTACCTGTTGTAAAAACAGAGCGCATTTTAGTAATTTTTTGAAAACGAACGAGTAATATATTAACAATAAAAGCAATTAAAAGTAGCAACATCACATCCCCAAAGGTTTTGCCAAATGTTTCCTCAACCCCTGTTGTTATGGCATTTTGACCAAAATATGGGTCAATAACAGTAGCATCAAGATTAAAACGATCTTTTAACCCCGTTAAAATAGGTCTAAAATTGTTAACTAATCCACCTGAACCAACTGATAAAATCATATAACCGATTGTAGCCTTCAGAAAACCAGCTAATATTTCCGACACTGGTTTCTTTTGTAATGCATAGCCAAGAAAAACGATAAAACCAATCATGTATGCTGGTTGAGTTAAAATATTTGTTGCGAAATAAGTCCAAATTTTAAATAAAAATTCCATTTTCTCCCCCTTAATTAAGCGTTCCCGAAATATGGTATGATTTCTCGTAATGCCTCAACAGAGCCAATTTCTTCTAACTTTTCTACTAATCCATCAGTCATTAGCATTTCAGAAAGATTGGCAATATTTTCCATATGCGCATCGGCATCTTTTGCGGCTAAGGTAAAAAATAATTTAGCCTGCTTTTCCTCGTTGCCTGCTTCAAAATAAACTTTTTTTGGAAATTTTGTAAATGAAACTGCTGTACCTAAAACTCCCTCACTTTTATCCGTTGAATGTGGCATTGCAACTCCCGGAATAATGACTATATATGGACCATATTTTCTGACACCATCTACAATTTCCTCAATATAAGCATCCGTAATAAATTTTTTCTCAACTAACATTTCACAACTAATTCTAATTGCTTGTTCCCAATCTACTGGTTGTTCGTCTACAAATCTAACCAAATCATTATCAATAAAATAATTTAACATAAATTCAATCCTCTCGTAATGAGCTTTAGCATCATATTATTGATGCTAAAGCAATTGATATCAATTATAAGAATGATGGAAAAGGTGTGTCATTATCTATGGTGAATGCGTCCGCGAAGCCTCGTTCAAAATTAAATTCAAGTTTATCTTTATCGTCTGGATAAGTAAATTTCCCACCGACTTGCCAGATAAAAGGCTTAAATTGGTATTGCAAGCGATCTTTTTTAAATTTCCAAATCTCTGTAATTTCCTTAGGATCAGCCATGAAATTCGCCCAAATATCATAATGGACAGGAATTACTACCTTAGCATTTAAGCTTTCCGCCATTCGTAGCATATCAACAGAGGTAACCTTATCCGTAATCCCTCTTGGATTTTCACCATATGCTCCTAAACAAACATCAATTTCATTTTCATTTCCATGCTTAGCAAACATATTTGAATAATGTGAATCACCAGCATGGTAAATATTGCCACCCGTTGTTTTAAATAAATAATTGACCGCAATCTCATCCATATCTTGAGGCATTTTTCCTTTTAACGTTACTTCAGGATCAGAACAAGTAACTAATGCAGTCCGATCAAATGCTTCCAATGCTTTAATTGTCACATCACCAATTGTCACTTCTTCATTTGGATGAACAACGACGGTTTTACTTTCAGGAACTCCCCACTTAAGCCATGTATTAACAACCTCTTGTGGCCCAACAAATTTGGCATTCGGACAATTTTGATTGACTGCAGCAGCAGTATTAATATCTAAATGATCTGAATGAATATGGGTAACTACTAATGCCGACACATCTTTCACTGCAAACGGATCAATTACAAAGGGCTGTGTTCTAAGATTAGGCTGTTGATTTTCCACTCCACTCATTCGCATCATTTGATGGCCCTTAACCATTTTTCCTGAACCATGCGTTCGTTTTCCAGTTCCACACCATAAATCACAGAGAATATTAGTATTCCCTTCTGACTTTAGCCAAATGCCAGTACAGCCTAACCACCAAATTGATACCGTATTAGGTTTCACAACTGCTGCTTCGATTTCTTCATTTAAATAAGTGCCCCATTCAGGAAAGGTACTTAATACCCACGATTCTTTAGTTACTTCATTAATATTATTTGCCATAATTAGCCTCCACATCTTTTTACTTTCCTTTTTACCTTACAAATTAATAATAAACGATTAAAAAAGCGCTTTCAATATTATTTTATGATTGATTTTGTATTTTTACGTTTTTTTTAACTGTAATAAAAATAAAATTTGATTTTTATATTTTTATATGATTTAATTTATCTGAAAACATTCATAAAAAAATAAATTTGAAATTATAAAAAAAGGAGGGTATATGAAAAATTCGAAAAAAAATGTGAATACGCGACAAGCAAGGATTATTGAACTTTTAAAAATAACAGATGAAATGCAGACAAAAGAACTAGCCGAATATTTTAAAATTTCCTTGCCAACCATTAGGCGAGATTTGAAATCACTCGAAAATATGGGCAAAATAAAAAAAACTCATGGTAAAGCAAGGTTAATTAATGATATTGCTATTGAAACAAAACAAAATGAGCAATTAGAACACCTTAAAAATCAATTAGCCAAAGCAGCCACTTCATTTGTTAAGGATGATGATACTGTATTTATTAATTCTTCGTCTGCTGCATTAGAAGCTGTACAGAACTTAATTGACCGACGAGTAACGATTATTTCTAATAATGTTTTAGTCACAGAAATTGAACATAATCCTAATTCAACCGTTATTTTAACTGGTGGCGAAGTTCTTTATCCTAAAGAAGCACTGGTTGGACAAGTTGCACTTAATTTTATTGAGACAGTCAGAGCAAATGTCTCAATTTTGGGTGTCTATGGTTTGACAATTGCCCAAGGGCTAACGACGCCAGTCATCCACGAATCAAAAATCAATCACGCAATGATTAAGCAAACAACAGGCAAAGTAATAATTATTGCTGATTATCGTAAAATTGGTAATATTGCTAATTTTCAAAGTGCAACAATTGATCAAATAGATGTATTGATAACGGACACCTTTGCAGACAGTCAAATTATTAAACAGATTAAAGAGCTTGGCATTCAAGTGATTCAGGTTGAAATATTTTAAAATAAAAAAATTCGGCAAATTTCTTAGCTACCGACTAAAAAACTACACCTACTAAAAAAGGGCAAAAAATATCGTCCCTCTCACTGAACTCTTTAAGTTAGATTCAAAAATCTAACTTAATTTTTTATTATAAGAAAATTAAGATTAAAAAAACAAAATTTCACAAGATAGTTTAAACAATTAAATTTTTTCAAATAGCTACTTCTGCCAGTCTGCTCCTCATTTGAGCAACAAAAAAGGAGTAGCATTCACTACTCCAAAAAAAAACTTCTGAAATTAAATCAACTTGATTTTAAACTATTTAATCAAGACACATATCTTTCGACAAACTTATTCCATAATCCCGCAGGTACATCAAATATTTTTTCTAACTTCAATGCTAACTCTGGGGTAATTTCTGTTTTTCCTGCTAATAATTTTTCAACATCTGCTACTTCTACAGCCAATTTTTCTGCTAATTCCGTCTTGGTCAGCCGACTTAATGACAAAAATTTTTCAAGCATTTTATCCTTTTTCAATTGATTACTCATTAACGTGCTCCTTATTTTGATATACCATTTCTAATAATAATAAATTATAAAAAAATTATATTCAAGAAATAAATTGTCTAACCTGTGACAAATTTTCAGCTTGGTGAAAAAAAGGTGAGTCGGCAATACGAGATGTATCTAATTTTTTGATTGCACTGCTATCTGGTATAAGTACGACATTAAGTGCCGAATTAATCGCAGCCTCAGCACCTTGAATAGAGTCTTCACATGCAATCGCCGATTTTGCTGAAATACCAGCTTTTTCTAAAACCGTCAAATAGACTTCTGGAGCCGGCTTATGCTGCCTGACCTCATCACCGTAACAGGTAAAATCTAGTGATTCCAATAACTCTAAACGATTCAATATTTTAGTGGCACGTGCCTTGACCGTTGAAGTTGCTAGTCCAACTTTAATACCATTTGCTTTCAAATAATCAATGGTTTCAAGTGCAAATGGTTTTGGCTGGATATTGCCTAATCGCAATTGCTGATTAATATAATTTTCCCGCTCCGCTTGCAATTTAGAAACATCTAATCCCTTATCCGATAAAATACTGGCAGTTTGTCGCCAGCTTTGACCTTGCCAGCTCGCAATTGTTGCTTCTCCTATTTGAACTTGATTGTTTCTAAATACCTCAAGCCATCCCGCACGATAAATTCGTTCAGAATCCACTAAAAGTCCATCCATGTCAAAAATCACAAGTTCCGTTGCCATTATTATCGCCTCCTACTCTTTTATTTAAATTTTCTAACGTTTAATAACCATATTCATTTATCAATCAAGTTTTTTAATTTTTCACCATTGATAAATGACTCTATATTATTATGAATAATTTCTAAAATAAATTTTTTAGTTGCTGGTAAGGTAAAGCCCCCAGCCGCGTGAGGTGTAATAATCAAGCGCTCAGTATCCCAAAGTGCATCATCCATAGGGAGAGGCTCTGTTTCAAAAACATCTAATGCTGCGCCAGCAAGCAAATGATTATCCAACGTCGATTTAAGAACTTTAGAATCAATTAGACTGCCCCTGCTCACATTGATTAAAAAAGCCTCCGGTTTTAAATAGCTAATAGTATCACTATTAATGAAATGATAATTTTCAGCAGTTGCCGGTAAACATAGGACTAAGACATCCAAATTTGCAAAGGCCTTTTCTAAATCTAAATGGCTATAAATTTTTGAAAAATAGGGGGAATTTTTTCGATGATGATTATCTATTCCGATAACCTCCGCACCTAGCATATGTAATTTTTCTGCTAAGGTATTGCCAATATTACCTAGGCCGACGATACCAATTTTAGCATCATAAATTGACCGGATACGTCCCTCGTTTTGCCACAAATGTCTCTTTTGATTATCGGAATATAAATCTAATTTGCGCATTAATGCGAGCATTAGAGCGAGTACGTGCTCAGAAACTGTCAAGCCAAAGGCACCTCGAGCATTGGTCAATAAGGTTTGAGATGGCAAAATATTTGGTTTGATATATTCATCAAAGCCAGCACTATTTAGCTGCAGCCATTTCAAATGACTCAATTCTAGATGCAATAACTGGATTGGTGGATTACCAATAATAACATCAGCTAATTCAATTTCTGATTGTGTTAAATCTGATTTTTTCTTAAAAATAAAATGACACTGCTTAAAGCGTTCAACCAGCGACTCTGCTTCATTTTGATTTATCTCTAATATAAATAATACGCAAATTTTCATAAAATTCTCCAAACTGTTAATATTTATGTTATCGGGCAAGACATGCTCAATTATTCAACGTTCTCTATATGATATGATTTAATTAACGCTTTAGGTAGATTATATCATCTAATTAAGCTATTTGAAAAAGCTTAAATCTTAAGCTTCAAAAATCCTTACAATTTTGTAAGTTTATGTGAGTGCTTTGTAAGTAGTGTTTCAACCTTAAGTCAGGCTATAATTTAGGCATAGATTGGAGTGAGGTTATGAAAAATACAATTAAACTATTTGTAGGATTATTAGTCGTCGTTGGTGCTGGATTATTATTTTATTTCAAGATTTACAACGGCAGTCAAACTGTCTATGCACAAGTAACTGAAGAACCGAAAATCGGGCAAGATCAAAAATTCAATAATTATAATTATGAATTGTCAGCCTATTTACCAAATGATTCCAAGGCAAAATCAATTGAAGTAAATGAATCACGCTTTAAGGATGAAGATAATCATATCCAGCCTTATCAAGTTGGCGATTATCTCAAAATTGAATGGAATAATTTTCGTAAGATTCAAATGTCAGCTCAAGTTATCAGTCGAAATAAGGTACCTGACGCTATTATTAAACAAATGAAATAAATGGGGGAAAAAATGAGCTTTTTAAAAGTAAATCATGTTGAAAAAATTTATCAGCAAAAATTAGGGGGTCAGAAAACAATAGCTCTAAAAGACATTGATTTTGAAATGTCAACGGGGGAATTTGTCACAATTATGGGGGAAAGCGGGGCTGGTAAAAGTACTTTACTAAATATTTTAGCAACATTAGAGACACCAACTACTGGTAAAATTACGCTAAATGAAACAGATTTTTCTAGAATGAATGAAAATCAGCTTTCTAACTTTAGAAGAGAACATTTAGGCTTTGTTTTTCAAGATTTCAATCTGATTGAAACCTTTAATGCCAAGGATAATATTCTTTTACCACTCGTTTTAAGAAAGGAATCCAAGCAAGTCATGCTGACACGCTTAGAGAATTTGAGCAAAACATTAGAAATATCAGATTTGCTTGAAAAATTCCCTTACGAATTGTCTGGTGGTCAAAAGCAACGGATTGCAGTGGCAAGGGCATTAATTACCAAGCCAGAAATTATTTTGGCAGATGAACCAACAGCAGCGCTTGACAGCAAGAATGCAAAAGTTTTAATGAAGCTATTTCAAAAGGTCAATGAAACAGGGCAATCCATTTTGATGGTTAGTCACTCCGTTTTTGCTGCTAGCGAGTCTTCGCGTGTTTTATTTATTAAAGATGGTAAAATTTATCATCAATTATATCGAGGAAACTATACTGCTGCTGAATTTTTAGTGGAAATCAATCAAGTCATGTCAAGCCTATATGGGGGTGATCATGAATGAGCTACTTATGGCGCTTAGCAATTGATCATCTCAAACGTGGCAAAAAGGATTTATTACCTTACTTAATTAGCCTAATCGTAATGGTCATTCTATCAATGACCGTAGAATTATTACTTTATTCACCGAGCATCAAAATGTTACAAGGTGCAAGCTCAATGATAATGTTACTTAATTTAGGTAAAATTGTTCTAATCATCTTTGCCTTTATCTTTGCGAACTATACCCATCAGTTTTGGTTTGACTCCGAACAAAAAGAAATTGGCCTTTTCTTAATTTTGGGAATGAAAAAAAGAGATATCAGTAAAATTATCGCCTACGTGAGTATGATTATTTTTTCAATAACAATTTTTATTGGCACTGTTCTTTCACTCTTTATGGGTAAAATTTTATTAATGGTTCTTGTCCATTTACTAAAAGGCAGCGACTTCACCTTTCAGATTAGTAGCAAGGCCATTATTAATACAATCATTATATATACTTTAATTTTTTTATATTTATTAATTAAAGATATTTTCTCAATTCATTTTAAGAAAATACAAAATTTATTATGTCAAAAGGAAATTGGTGAGAAGGAGCCTAAAGCACGCTGGCTACTATCACTCGTTGGTATAATCTGCATTGTAGCTGCTTATTACATCGCAGTCACAATTAGAAATCCAATTAGCGCCTTGACACTCTTTTTCCTTGCTGTAATATTGGTCATTGTCGGTACATACCTATTATTTATTTTTGGAATTGTTGCTTATTTTAAATGGCGTAAAAAACAACCAAGCTATTACCAGCCTAAAAATTTTATTCAAGTTTCAAGTATGCTATTTAGAATGAAGCAAAATGCCATTGGTCTTGCAAGCATTACTATTTTAATGACAATGACCTTGGTAACTGTCATGTCCTCATCTGCACTTTATTTCGGTATGGATCAGCGAATTGATGACTTATTTCCAAAAAATGCTGAAATATCTAATTTTGACCTTGATCGCCCTGACAATCAAGATTCCGATTTAAGCTCAAAAATCGCTGAATTGGCAAAAGAAAATCAAGTCACCATTGAGAATCAAAAAATGATAAAAGGCATTTTCCAATTCACTGGTGCCTTAAAAAAGGATGGTCAAATTAAGCATTTAACTCAAAATACAGGTGCAGATGACGTCCATGCTTTTTCAGCATCAACGGTTGCCAATTATAATGAACTTACTGGCAAAAATATTCAATTAAAGCCCAATGAAGTATTAATTTATAGCTATCGTAACAAAAATCAGTTAAAAACAATCAAAATTAATGGTAAAGAATTCAAGGTAGTACAATCCCTGGATGAAATCAAAGACTTTCCAAAAACAAGTATTCAATTCGTATTTCCTGAGCTACTAATTTTCTTTAGCGATGAAACATTATATCCAACAATCACTGAAGGCTTTAACTATTTTAGCGGTGAAAAAGTTAACACCAGCGTACAAAATGAAACAATTTATGCCAATTTGCACGGCAGCGAAAAGGCAATCAAAAATTTTACCACTGCTGCTAGCAAAGCAGGTATTAGTGTTCAAACGAAATCAGAAACACAAAAATCACTTATTTCATTTTTTGGTGGTTTCCTATTTATTGGTATCCTACTCAGCTTAAGCTTTATTCTTGCAACAAGTATTATTATTTACTATAAACAAGTTAGCGCTGGGCTAGAAGATCAAAAGCGCTTTGAAATTATGCAGAAAGTCGGTTTAAGCAAAAAAGAGGTTTGGCAAGCAATTAAACGACAAATTTCATTGGTTTTCTTTTTACCAGTGACAGTCGCAGTCATTCATTTTTTAGTCTCACTACCTCTAGTAATTGAGTTATTAAGACTTTTCGGAGTACAAACCACTAGTACGCTTTACTTGGTAATTGCAATTACAGTCCTTTCAATTGTCATTCTATATTTTATCGTTTATCAATTGACAAGCAAGGTTTATTACCAAATTGTCGAAAGAAAATAAAAATCCAGTTCATTCATGAATCATGAATGGACTGGATCTTTATTTGGGTACCAACACCCACTTCTGAGGTAATATCAATATTAAAATCTAAATTTTCTAGCACCATTTTAGTTTGACTTAAACCAAGGCCACTTGATTTTTCAGTCATATGACCATTATAACCTGTGTAACCCGTTTCAAAAATCCGTGGTAAATCCTGTGGAGAGATTCCAATCCCTGTATCAGTAACCATCAAAATACCATCTTGACAATCAATTGTTATCTTACCCTTTTCTGTATATTTTACGGCATTATACAAAACCTGTTCGAAAGCAAACTGAAACCATTTTCGATCTGAGGTTAAACGATATTTAAAAGGCTTCAAATCTACACTCAAGTTTTTTGCAATAAAAAAGCGCGCATATTTTTTAATACTTTCCGAAGCGACTGCAGATAAATCAAACGTTTCAAAATGATAATCGGTAGACGATTGCTTTAAACGAACCATATTCAACATTAAATTTAAATAATGAAGCATTTCATCAATTTCTAAATCTAAATCAGCCGTTTCTCCCGTCTCACTCATCAGCTTAACAGCTGAAAGTGGGACCTTCATCTGGTGACTCCACAGCTCAACAAGTTCAAGTAGCGCAACATTATCATTACGCTTTTCAGCCTTTAGTTCAATAATTATTTGCTGCAATTGTCTAACTAAGTCCGCATAATTAGCTTCAATCATCGATGTCTCAGGCAAGCTGTTATTTAATGTTTCACTGTTAAATTGCGCTAGCTGCTGTATGCTGTTAATAGCAAGACGTAATTTAAAGGCAAGAAAAAAAATAACAATTAGCAAGCTTATAATAAAAAAATCTTTCAGAGCATTCAAAGGAAGACCTTCGATTTTAAAAGTAAATAAAAGTAATCCAAACATGATTAGATAACAGATAAAGAAAAAGCGGATACTCTGAAAATAAACTCGGAAAATAGTTCTTTTAGGATTCAATAAAGTACCCCTTCCCCTTCTTATTTTCAATTGGCTTCATCTCAACACTTGCAGCTTTTTTTCTTAATCTTGAAATATTAACAGCTAAGATATTTGAATCGACAAAATCTCCACCCTCCCATAATTTTTCAATTAAGGTAGTATTCGTCACAACATGACCAAGATTCTGAATCAGCGCTTTTAAAATCATCGTTTCATTTTTACTCAATCCAGCCTTTAAATCACCGTTCACAAGCTCACCAGTTTCCGTATTTAGTACTACTTCACCAATATTCAAAATATGTGAATCTGCCATTGGAAACTGATAGGTTCTTCTAAGTAATGCCTGTACTTTAGCAACCAAAACTTCACTATCAAAAGGCTTCGCAATATAATCATCTGCGCCCAAATTCATCGCCATTACCATATTCATATGATCATCACTACTTGAAATAAAGATAATAGGAACTGTTGACATTTTCCGAATTTCCTGTGTCCAATAAAAACCATTATTAAAAGGTAATTTAATATCCATTAATACTAAATCTGGCTGGTAAAGATTAAATTCACTAATAATTTGATTAAATTGGGCAATTCCTTTAGCCTCGAACTGCCATTGCTCGAAAATTTTAATTAATAATCCTACAATTTTATTATCGTCCTCAATAATTAAAATTTTTTTCACTTTATAGGCACCTACTTTTCTTCTATTCTTCAATCGCAAATATTTCGCAATGCTTTTTTCTAATAATAAATTTGCTACTTACTGCTCTTTAAGCTGATAAACACCTTGACGACGATTTTCCAAGGTCTGCATTCGACCTCTGACAGCTTTTAAAAAATCCAAATCAATCGTTGCTAATAAAACCTCTGGCTGATCATCAGCTCTGGCAATCACTTGCCCCCAAGGATTAACCACCATACTATTACCATAAGCTAACATCCGCTTATTTTGTCCAAATTGATTGGCAGCAACCAAATAAAGGCCATTTTCAATCGCTCTTGCCTTCAACAGTGGTTCCCAATGATCCTTACCAGTCATCATCGTAAAATTAGCCGGATTAAGAACCAAATCAGCACCCTTCAATGCCATTAAGCGATAAAGCTCAGGAAAACGCAAATCATAGCAAATTGCCATGCCAATTTTACCTAGCTTAGTATCAATCACAACTACCTCATTACCACTTTCAACCGTATCGCTTTCTCGATATGCCTTACCCAAGGGATCGACAATATCAAAGGTATGGATTTTTCGATACTTACCAATACAGGCCCCTTGATCATCAAATAAAAAGCTCGTATTATAGTGTTTCTTACTATTCAAAATCAGCTCTGACCAGCTACCACCATGAATAAATACGCCAAGCTCCTTCGCTAGGCTCGAAACTAACTGATAAGTCGGACCACTTTCATTTTCAGCATATGGCTCAGAGCCATCACTGATTAAATTGACCACCTCTGGCATCGTAATCAATTTTGCGCCCAGCTTCGCAGCGTAACGAATTTTTGATTCAATTACTTTTAAATTTTCTTCGAGTTGATCTGAAGTGTTCATTTGAATCAATGCAACCTGATACCTCGTCATTACCATTATTCATCAGCTCCATTCAATTATTGCCACCTTCAATTTAAGCGTTCGGTAGAAACGAAAATTGATTAATCGTCGTTAAGCAAAAAGTTCGCTCTAAAAAAAGCATACTTTAAAAAAAGAGTGAATACAATCATTTAGTCTAAAATCAAGAGATTAATCCATTGTTTTATTATTAAAAAGTTATAAAAGACGTATTATTTAATTTTTTTATTTATTATTGTTATACTTATTAAGTAACAAAGATATTATAATATTTTGATTATAAGGAGGAATTATCATGGGATGGATTTGGTCATTAATAGTAGGTGCAATCATTGGTGTCATTGCTGGAGCAATCACTAAAAAAGGTGAATCAATGGGTTGGATTGCTAATATCATCGCTGGTTTAATCGGTTCTGCTATTGGTCAAGCATTATTTGGCTCTTGGGGACCAAGCTTGGCAGGTATGGCTTTGATTCCGTCAATTCTTGGCGCGGTCATTCTAGTTGCCGTTGTTTCATTTTTTATCGGTAAGAAATAAATTTTTAATATAGATAAAGAATACCAGATTAATTTAATTAGTCTGGTATTTTTTGCATTTAATTAAATTGAAACTACTCATCAAATGCAGCATATTCATAATATTTTAAAGCTAAGACAGTCAAAGCAATGTTCAGGCCAGTCATGACTTGCATATGATTACTATGGTAACTAGGAATATTGCTTGATTCGTAGTATAAATTATAATCGGCATGATCTTGCAAATAATTTTTACCAACCTCGGTAATTGCTGCAATTGGCACATTGTTCATTTTTAAGGCGGGAATAATATCCTTAAGTGCAATCGTCTCACCAGATAGACCAGCAATAAGCACTAAATCATCTTTTGTAATAAAGGTTTCGCTGATTTCTAAATTCGTTTCACCACTAATCAGCATGTTACTGCGACCACTGACTAATAAATCTTTACCAAACTCTTTTAGAGCGTTATTTTGCGAAAAGCCAGTAGCAAATAGAAAAACAAGTCGTGCATTTCTCATTTTTGTCAACAAAGGAGTTAAATTGGTTTGATTAACAATACGAAATGTCCGATCAATATCTGATTTCAACTTACTGACTAAATCCTCTGGATCAACTATGGCAACCTGAATTGATTCTCTTAAAGCAAATTTTAACTCTGAAAAACCATGAAAACCTAATTTTTTGGCTAAGCGCAGTACGGAGCTTTTGGAAGAAAGTAATAATTCTCCCAATTCAATAATCGAACTGTTCACAGCCACTTCCTTATTGGCAATAATAAATTGAACCATCTCAAGTTCATTTGCGGTCAATTCTTTATAATGGCTTCTAACCTGTTGTTCAAAGTTCATCAAACACCTCTATAATTCTATGATTAATCTAATAATGCTATTATACATGAAAAAGAATCTCAAAAAGAGATTCTCAATCTTATTCTTTTAAATAAATTAATGCCTCATAAGGTTTTAATTCGATTTGCTCAGCTAATTCGACTTCCGAATCAGTATAATTTGACAATAACAGTTTTGCGCCAACGAGCTCATCTGTCACTTGATAATTGACTTTATATGCACTAAACGAACAAATAACAACGAGTTTCTCATCATTTAAGCTACGAGTATATCCATATACTGCGGAATCATGCGGATTAATCAATTCGTAGAGACCTTCAACAATTACCTCATGTGACTTGCGAAGGGCGATTAATTTTTGATAATGATAAAAGACCGACTGAGGATCTTCTAATGTAGATTCAACATTAATCAACTCATTATCTGGCGAAAAATCAATCCAAGGCTTGCCTTCTGTAAAGCCAAAATTGCCACCCGAAGTCCAAGCAATTGGCGTACGTGCATTATCCCTTGATTTTAAATAAACAACTTTTTTGATATAAGCTTCCGACTCCCCCGCTTGGCGCATTTCATCAATCATCGCTTTAGTTTCAATATCTTGATATTGATTGAGTGATTCAAATGGCACATTGCGCATACCGATTTCTTCACCTTGAAAAATATATGGTGTGCCTTTCATCATATGTAAAAGGGTTGCTAACATTTTGGCTGATTCAACTCGATACCTACCATCATTCCCAAATCGAGTTACTGTTCGTGGTTGGTCATGATTGCTCCAATATAATGAATTCCAACCCTTATCCTCAAGCTTATCCTGCCACTCGGTCATCACCGTACGCAAATCACTCATCTTATAACGAATATCAGAAAATTTGCCATATTTGCCATAATCAAGATGCATATGATCGAAATGAAAAATCATATCCAGTTCATGACGATTGGGATCTGTATATAAAATAGCCTGTTCACTTGAAGTGTTGGCCGTTTCACCGACTGTCATTACCTCATATTTAGATAATACCTCAGCATTCATTTCCTGCAAAAATTCATGCACACGAGGACCATTAGATGCGCCAACATAATAGCTTTTAGTGTAAACTGCATCAGGTAGGGCTTGCGGCCAGTCCTGACGTTTACTAATCAGGCTGATTACGTCCATTCGAAAACCGTCCACACCTTTTAAAAACCAGCTATCCATCATGTGATAAACTGCTTGCCGTACTTTGGGGTTTTCCCAATTCAAATCTGGCTGTTCCTTGGCAAACAAATGCAAATAATATTGATTGCGACTTTCAACATATTCCCAAGCGGAACCACCAAAAGTTGAACCCCAATCTGTCGGTGGTGTGCCATCAAGATTTGGGTCTTTCCAAATATAAAAGTCAGAAAATTCATTGTCTTTTGATTGCTTGGATTGTTTAAACCATTGATGCTGATCTGATGTATGATTAACCACCAAATCCATGATAATTTTGATACCTAAATCGTGTGCGGCTTGTAATAGCGCTTCAAAATCAGTCATAGTCCCATAAATAGGATTGATTTGATAATAGTCTGAAATATCATAGCCGTTATCAATCAAGGGACTCTGATAGATTGGGTTAAGCCAAATGACATCAATTCCCAGTTTTGCCAAGTAAGGCAGCTTTGCTTTAATCCCATTCAAATCACCAATTCCATTGCCAGATGTATCCTTAAAGGACTGTGGATAAACCTGATAGACAACACTTTTTTTCCACCAATCCGTCATCTTACTCATCCTCATCATCCATTACTTGTGTTGCGACGAAATCATTAACATACACTAACTGGGTCTTAGCTTCATCAACTGCAACTCGAATTACTTCACTTGAAAGATAGTCATCCGTTAAAGCAAGTACAACTGACATCACTACTGGCAAATTCATTCCAGTAATTAAATGAAAATGCGGTAAATTAATGAATTGATAAAAATTTTGATTAACTGAACCGCCTAATAAATCAGTAAAAACAATCACTTCACAATCTTCATCAATCTCACCAACCACTTGATTTATCTCGTCTTGGATTGGTACATTTGAAAGATAGGCCGAAATAGCATGAACTTCTGCTGTATTTGGCGCAATGTATTCAAGTGTATCTTTTAAACCTTCTGCAAAGCGATGATGCGATGCAATAATAATTTTACGTTGCATAATAACCTCCAAACCATAAATACTGCTAAAAAACTGACTTATTCAGTTGATTGATAGATAGAAAATCTGCCATCAAATGAAAAAAATGTTAAAAATTTCTTATACTGTCAAAATACCAAAGAACGAGCAAATCAAAGCAAAAATAATGACTGCAAAGATTATTTTAGTAACAGAAACTTTCTTGCCAGCAATTAGTTTATAAACAAAAAATGTTAATAAAGCTGGTAAAAGCGCTGGCATAATTTTATCAAGAACATCTGTTTGAATTGGTAATTTAACCTTTCCAGTTTTAAAGGTAATTCCTACTGTCATTTTGATAACCGATGGAATTAAGGCACCGACAACTGTTAAACCCATGATTGAAGCCGCCTCTGTAAATACCGACAGCTTGTCACCGAGAGCCGTCACTAATTTTAAACCTGAGGAATAGCCAACTCTAAATAATTTCAAACGGAAAAATAAAAAAAATACATTTAAAACTAACCAAATGATTGTGCCGATTGGATTCCCCTGAAGACCCATATAAGCCGCAATTGACCCCATAATTGTTGGATAAAGTACCCAAACAAGGGTATCTCCAACTCCGGCAAGAGGTCCCATCATCCCTGTCTTGAAGGCTTGAACTGCATCTTTTGACTTGATACCATCCTTTTCCTCCATTGCAATTGAGGCACCTAAAAGTAAATTAGCCATCCAAGTAGTCGTATTAAAATAGTTAAAATGATTATTTAATGCCTCAACATATTCATCATCATCTGTATAAATTTTTCGTAATACCTTATTTAAGCCATAAACAACTGCTGGACCTTGTTGGTTTTCGTAATTAAAAGTATTACATGCCATAAACATATATCTAAA
>JAKVKP010000034.1 GCA_022484805.1 Streptococcaceae bacterium | reverse complement strand
TAGACGGTAAAAAAAATTAATAAAACAATAATCCCAATATTTTAGACACAAATCATTTTTAATTGGATATCTTGTAGGTAAAATTTTTCATATAAGTAGAGTAAAAAAATGAAAAGTTTCGCCTGTCATTTTTATTTATCGTTAAAATAATAAATTGATTTAATTGCTCATCTGTTGCCAGGCAGAAAAAAATCAGATACCACTAAAAAAGTGTATCTGATTTTATTTAAATCACTAAAAATTTATTGATCTAATCACTTTCACTACTCTAAATTCTTGATCATCAGCTACTTGGTGCGACAATTAATGATATTGATATCTACCAAGATGCTGAAAAAATATCCGATTTTATAAAAAGCAAAGTTTAGCGGTATTATCATTAATGGCCGAACAAAAAACTTAGCAAATTTTGATAATCACCCCTTTACTTATGGAACCAGTATTGGATTACAGACTAAAATTTTGCCTTATACCAAACCGGCAAAGTAGTCGCTGAGCCGTTGCTCAACCTATTTTAGGCAAAATAGCTAAACAGACTTCAAGCGTCCTATGATTTTTTTAACATTTAAACAATAAGTATTAGTATTAAGTGATTTATAAAAAGGCAGGCTTTTTAAAGTATGGCTCTGCTTTTTTATCGTTCAATATTTCTATTTAAAATTTATATTCAAACTAAAGAGTAATATTAATACCTTTTTAAAATTATAGATAATCGTTATTTAACATACTCAATCAATCTATCCCAAGAAATGTTTTGACCAGTAATCAAAATTGCAGTATTTTTACCGATGATTTCTGATTGGCATTTTTTCAATGCAGCAATACCAACAGCACCTGATGGCTCAACAATATACTGATAATTTAATAATTCCTTCATTGCTAATTTGATTTCCGTTTCTGATACTGTCACAATTCGATTAACATTTTTTTGAATAATCGGAAAGGTAATCGTTGTCTGTTCAATGGGTCCACTTAGTCCCTCGGCAATTGATGATTTAAGCACTACTTCTGAAATTTTATTTTCCTGATACCATTTTGCAAAAGTCGGACTATTTTCTGTTTGAACACCAATCACATTAATCTCGGGATTTATTGTCTTCAAAACGGTTGATACGCCCGAAGATAAGCCACCACCTCCGATTGGAATAATTATCGAATCCAAGTTAGGAAGTTCTTCTAAAATTTCTAAAGCAATTGTTCCATTAGCAGAAATCATTTGTTGATCATTATATGCCGAAACAAAACAATAATGATTCATTTGCGCATCCTTTATTGCCTGTAACCTGGCTAATTCAATATCATCAAAAAATTTTAATTTTGCATTCAAATTTTTTAATTGCCTAATTTTTCCTTTATCGGTATTTTCAGGAAGATAAATATGAGCCTCGATATCCAACTGTTTGGCTGCATATGCTAATCCAATGCCATGATTACCTGCAGATGGCGCAATGACACCTGCAAAAGACTGTTTTTCTATCCATTTTAATTTATTGAATGCACCACGAATTTTAAAACTACCTGTAGTCTGTAAATTCTCAAGCTTCAAATAAATATTGGATTGATATTTTTTACTCAATTCTTCATTAAATTCCAGCGGTGTTTTACGAATAAATGCTTGAATTTGCTTTCTTGCTGACAAAATTTCTTGAATTGTAATTTCATTGTTTTTATCTGTCATATTGCCTCCTTTATAATAATTATACTTTTATTATAAGTACTGTATAATACAGATTAAGTATAGTGTTATAACTTAAAATTATAAGGAGTAGCAATGAATTTACCACAATTATATTACTTCAAAAAAATTGCCGAATTACAAAGTATCAATCAAGCTGCTAAGCAGCTTCACATCTCACAACCGGCATTGACCAAACAAATCAAATTATTAGAAAATGAATTTCAGACCATCTTTTTTAAACGCAGTAATCATGGTGTAAAATTAACTAAAGAAGGCGTAAAATTTTTAACTGAAATCAATTAAATTATTAATAAAATTGAAGACTTATATCAAATTTTTTCATCTTCCGAAAGAGAAAGCCTACGAATAGGGGCACTGCCAAGCATTGCAAATCATTATTTACCAAGTTTAATCAATATAATCAATCAGCAAAAGATAAAAACCAAGATTCTGACCCGTGATACAACGAAAGAACTTGAAGATATGTTATTAGAAAATAAAATTGATTTTGCATTTGGGCAAGATATTGAAGACAAGGACTATACTGAAATAATAAAAAACGAACCTTATGTATTAATCACTTCAAAAGAAAATCATTTAGCCAATTGTAGTGAAGTTGATATAGAGACACTATCTCAGCAATGCTTAATTTTACCATCTTCTAATTGTGATATTAAAATATTCTTAGAACGCTACTTAAGTCATCAATCACTTCAATTTAATCATATCATTGAGGTGGACCAAAACGAAGCAATATTAGCACTAGTCAAATTAAACATTGGAGTGACAATTTTACCAAAGATGAATGCAGTTGATATTGATAAAAAATTGAAATATATTCCAATTAAAAATAACAACTTTACCAGAAATATCACTTTGCTATGCAATTCAAATGATTTAAAGAAAAAAATAATATTTTGGTTAAAACAAGCTGAATTAAATTAACTTTATTTTAGATTACTAATAGTTAACTTCAAAATATAAAAAAAGGTGGTGAAAATAGCTTCACTACCTTGTTCTCTTTATATATAAAAATCAATTAAAATAACAATAACGACAAAAGAAAATAGCTACTTTTATCAATTTTTCAAGCTGAATTTTACAAAAATACGACCTAATTAATAAACGTCAAAAAACGATTGTGCCAAATGTTCTCATAAAAAGCAATTGTGTCTTGAGCACTCATATATGAATTATTATATGTTGCAGTTGCGTTGTGCTGCATTTTAATATGGTAGCCTAAATCATGAGCTACTTTTATTGTTGCATCAATACAATACTCAGTTTGAGCGCCACAGACCTCTATTTCCTTTATATTTAAATTTTCAAGTAAACGATTAAAATTAGTTTGATAAAAGGAATCGGCATGTGTTTTTACCACTTTATGAACGTCTGTCGGTATATTTAATTCAGGCACAACTTTCCAATCGTAGCTCCCTTCTAATAAGGTCTCATCACAATGCTGAATGATAATAATTTCTTTATTTTGTTCACTGTATTGTACAATGCGCTGATTAACTAATTTTACAAGATTTTTAAAATTATAAATTTGTCCATCGGCATTACATACACCATTTTGAAGATCAATAATTACTAAAGCATCTGCTATCCCTGTCATTATTTTACTCCTTTCAATTCTAGATTATATATTTTTTATATCATATCACATAAAAAATTATTTAATATTGCCTAACAATCTCTGTCACAGTAATTTGTCCACCTAATAAAACTTCAGGTAATTCACTTTTATCTGATGATTCCCAATATTTTTTAGCTTGTTGAATTTTTTGTATCAAGGTCTGATTTTCAAGGTCTGGTAACATATTTGCGTCACCAACAAAAATAGGTCCATCTGTTTTTAATTTAACAATTTGTAAAACATTTCTATTAAATTTATCAAACTCATTTTTCCAAATGAGGGCTTCCTCTATCGTTCTAGAGGCGTACAAGCACTCAAATCTGGATGGTAAATTTGGAAATAAATCTAGTCTTACTAATTCAGTTATAATTTCTCTGATGCCACGTAATTCATGACCTCTCATATCTTTTAGAAAATGAACATCATCATCATTTTGATAGGGTGTAGCTAATTTTTCTATGATTTGGTTAACATTTAACCCAGACACACTTTTAAAATCATTTTCTAAAAAAAAGTGAAACAGGCGATTTTTATTATCCTTATCAAAATTTATTTTCTGACCTAAAAACATTTCTTGCCTCGTAACTAAATGAAAATATGCCATAAATCTATCCTTTCATCAAATTAAGTTATGCTAAATCATAGCATTTTAATTAAGTATTTTCTATATAAAAATAATTTGAAATATTTGAATTTAAAACGATTCTTGCTATGATAAATATAACAAAAAAGATTAAATAAAGAGGAGGCTTTTATGAAGAGATATATCGCCCTGTTAAGAGGAATAAACGTTGGTGGCAAAAATAAAATTATAATGTCTAAGCTAAAAATGGAAATTGAAAAGCTTGGTTTTTCAAACGTCGCTACTTATCTTAACAGTGGCAATATAATCTTTTCCAGTCCTATTGATGATGAAAATAAGTGCTCAATTCTCATCAATGCTATGATAAAAGAAAAATTCGATCTAAAGATTTCAGTTCATACTATTTTGCAGGCAAATTTAAAAGAGGCATTAAATAATGCACCTGAATGGTGGGGGAGTGACAATAAAGATATTTACGATAATTTGATATTCATGTTACCATCTCTGACATTTGAAAAGCTATATGACGAAATTGGTAACCCTAACCAAAAGTATGAAAAAATACATCATTGTAATAACGTTATTTTTTGGTCATTCATTCGAAAAGACTATCAAAAAACGAAATGGTGGTCAAAAACTGCTTCTACGAAATCGAAAGAACTGATTACAATTAGAACGGCGAATACAGTCAGGAAAATTGTCACTATGTAACCAAAAAGGTGATAACTGGTGCAAATGTCAATGCACACGACACTCTTAAAGTATAATTATTATTAATCGCCTGTTAAATTACTTGGATATTACTATTTTTAAGATAAGATTTTTTGAATTAATTTATAAAAAATAATTCTAATGAGCGATTTTCTTTAATCTAAATTTCTAAAATGTTACGCTTAATTAGAGAAAGAAAGGACTGATTTTTTGAATTTTTCAAGAAAACGCATCTCTTATATTATCGCTACCCTATTCATAAGTGCGATTTTTGGCATCTTGTCAGATAACATTATTTTTGGTATTAGTCTATTTATTGTATTGAGTGTCCTGATACTTTCTAGTAAAAAATAAAGCACCTATTTAAAGTATTAATAATATAAATTGATACTATAATTCAACCATTTTACTGATTATACAAGAAATAACCTAGAAAACCGAGGTTGTTTCTTTTTTATTCAATGCATGAAGGGATTATTATAAATAAGATTTTTAATAACAAAAAATCCATATTTATTCAAGCTACTGACAAACAAAGAACAATTGAAAAAGAAATCAGCGAATAATTAATGACTAGCTATAAAAAATATTTATTAAATTTTTTAATGATATGGATTATTCACTGATTCTAGCAATATCACTGTTTAATCTCTTTCTATACAAAATTCAAAACTAAATTATTATTTAGTTTTGAACGCTCACTCATTAAAATTGATTTATTATTAATGCTAAATATCACCTCATCATATTGTGTCAGTTTAGCGTTACTCAGATAAATGAGAACCGATTGAAAGTAAATATTGGATTATTGAATTATTTGAAATATCTGAACCTGTATATTCCACAAGACCCATTCCTACAATTGTAAATTCTTTTCTTAAATCTTCAATTAAACCAATTAGTTGATTAGATTTAATTCCACCTTCAACTGGAACTAAAACCTCTGGAAAATCAATATTATCAAGAACATCTAAATCAATATGTAAGTAGAGATTATCACTCGAAATTTCTTTTAATTGCTCAATGATATTCTTCCTATCATTTTCAATCTTATTGATATCATCATAAATCGATATTTCATTTTTTCGGATAAAATCAATTTCTGGTTTATCTAAATCTCTTTGACCAATCAATATAGCCTGGCTTGGTTTAAGTTTGTATTTGAACACTTCATCTAATTCATTATCAACATTTTCAATTAATATTCTTAGTGGCATCCCATGAAAATGCTTGCTATCAGAACTTTTTGGCGTATTTAAATCTCCATGAGCGTCAATCCAAAGTACCGTTATATTATTATTATAAAATTGATTTAAATAATTTATAGAAGGTATCTCTGAATCACAGCCACCTCCAATAGTAAAAATTGTTTCAGGATTGGATTCATCAATTATTTGTTGAGCATTTTTAAGCTGTGAAATAATCAAATCATATCCAAGTATATCATTGCTTTGGTTAATATTATCCTCTTCACTAACTGCAACAGATTTAAAGGGAAAATTAACCAATTTTGAATTAATTATTGTTTTTGCACCTCTTAAAATATCTTTTGATTCTCCAGAACCCTGCCATTGCGGATAAAACAAATTTAAATGTTGCTTCATGAAAACTCCAATCTAAAATATCATCCAACTTTAATGTTTAAAACGATTTGAGTATAACACAATAATCGTGGTATATATTTACTGAATTAGATGAATTAATTTACTCATAATCATTTTCAGTACTACCATCACTGACTAGTGAGATACACAACTAACCGTCTTTAATCAATTATTAAACAAATTCGAAAAAACACTTTTTAAATGTTTTGCCTCTTTAGTACCACTTTTAAAGATTTTAGGTAATAGAAAGCCTTGCACCACTTGATAAACAAGGGATACAAGGCTTTTAATATTACATTTGTTTGTTATAAATTAACCGAAACGTAGACTTTCTACATTATACAAAAACCAATTAAATCAAGGGTTTTAAGCGATTTTTAACAATAAAAATTTAGTAGTGCTACGTCGTTATACGTAACTTTTGCTACTTTTTTGCTACTTTTTAAGCAAAAAAGGCTGATTAATTCAGCCTTTTAAAATAGATTCACGTTCTGAAACGCCATAAAGAAAATTTAAAACATAATTTGATATACTATTCTTGATTAATACTTAAAGGTGGCAGTTATAAAATGTATAACAATAGAATTGCGAATATAATACTGAATTCATTTAAAACAAATCCAATTGGAACAGAAGAAAAATATGGAATCACTTTCGATATTCATACAGAAAATATAAAAGATATTACTGATACTGTCGAACAACTTATAAAAGAAAAGAAAATAAAAGCATCTATTAGTAAAAGAGGCAGTTCGTATATTGTTTTTGATGAAAGATAGTAAAAAAGACTACTCATGACATCGAGCATCCTCCGTTAATACTCATGACTTGGGAGTAATCAAGTACAAGTAATGATAATTTCAAGTCAAAAAAACCACCTCGAGAGAGATGGATAGTAATGATAATAGCTAACTTTTAGCTTTATTTATCATAATATTTTTATAAAAATATTGCAAACAAAAACCCACCGTGCGGTGGGGGATATTACATAAATAAAAAAAGACCTGTTTTTTATTTTCAGGTCTTTCCACATACGCCAATAAACAGAAACCGCGGAAACAATTAATCTGTGTACGTACATGATAAATTTTAAAATTAACACCTAAATGCTCGAAGCAAATAGAGTGCAAAGGGCTAACCTTTTTTACTCACATAGAATGTTACCACCTATTTTGATAATAGTCAATCATTAGATTCAAAGATTCAAATAAATCAAGTAAATGCTGATTTTTTTTATAGTAATCAGCATTTTTCTCACATCTATCACGAAATGCTTCAAGTTCTTCCAACAAATGGGATTTAATGCCTTTACTGCAATAAATATCGCACAAATAAAATAGACTCAATATATCATTTATTTTAGGATTTCTATAAATTTTAGACTGTAGACCAATTTCATTATTGACTCGCATTATTTTTTGATCTGGAGAAA
The DNA here is from genome assembly GCA_022484805.1 of Streptococcaceae bacterium. Taxonomy (GTDB): domain Bacteria; phylum Bacillota; class Bacilli; order Lactobacillales; family Streptococcaceae; genus MMGLQ5-1. Next base: position 12,758 of record JAKVKP010000034.1, on the reverse strand, counting down.
TTAATGAAACTTTTCTCATGTTTAAAATTATTGGATTATTATGGGCCGCTGCATTTCTAACATTTTTTGCGAATTTAATAAGAGCGGCAGCATGTTTCAATCTCATTTTAAAGGGTCTATCTCCATCAAAATAAAACTCAACGAATTGTGATAATCCTCCAAAAGTAATTATTTCTAGTAAAACCCAGATTGATGTACAATCACTATGTTTTGATTTTAAATTATGTAAATAATGGTTTTGTTTTGAATATAACCGATATAAACCATCCAAGTCAAAATTCTTTTCATTTAAAAAGTCTTTCACTATGTCATATCCATCTTCGTTTTTATCTTTTGAGATTATATAATTAATCAAGGTTTTTAAGGAATGTTCAAGATTTAATGACGCCGATAACACTATATTTCTAAAACGCATATCTAAAATTGATAAATCTTCTAAATAAGCAAATTCTAAGTATTTGTATTTCCCTTTAGCGTTTTTATCAAAATTATGTCTGTAAGATCCTAATTTAAAGTAATATGTGCTTTCTCTTAGCCGAACTTTTGCTTTTTCCCTATCTGTTATGTTAAACAATATCCCTTTTTCATGCATTAACTGTACCAACTGCGCTTCTGTTTTCTTAGGATGATTATTTTTAAACCTTTTATTCTCTTCATCTTCTATATAATTTTCTATTTTTCGCCTGTTGTCAGGATTGATATTATCAAATATATTCAAAGTCATTCGCCTCATACTTTATTAATTTAAATGGATTATATCAATTTATACAAGAATATGTAAAGGTATAAAAAACCACCATCATCTCTGATAGTGGAAGGAGTTATGAAAAAGATTAATTATTTGGGATGAATTAATAGTATAGCGGGGAGCTTAAATGGGGCTTAAAATAAAAAAAGAGCCACGAAATAAATCGTGACTGCTTTTGAAATTATGCTTTACAAACATTAACAGCTTGTAAACCACGTTGACCTTCTTCAGTATCAAACGTTACTGCTTGACCTTCATCTAAAGATTTAAATCCATCAGATTGAATTCCTGAAAAATGTACAAATAAATCTTTGTTGTCTTCTCCAGTGATAAATCCAAAACCTTTTTCCGCATTAAACCATTTTACTGTACCATTACTCATATTGTTTCCTCCTTGTGCATATCTTGTATGCTTATTATTGCAAAAAATGTTTGATAAGCAAAAGGAGAACTATCTATTTCTATATACTACTCTCATTACATGCCAAAATTGATTACTTATACACACTAACACGTATATTATAAAAAAGCAAATAAGGCCACCCTAAAAAGGATGGCAAAATACTACTCAATTGGAATAATACTTTTAGGTTGTCCATTTGCTTGACTTTTCGGAAGGACAATTTTCAAAATACCTTCTTCATATTTAGCTTTAACTTTATCTTTATCAATGTTACTAATTAAAAATTGTCTTCGAACAGCACTAAAACTTCGTTCACTTCTAACTAGATTGCCCTTATCATCTTCTTTTTTATCATCAGTTTTGTGTGTCGCCTCAATTGTTAAAACATCATTTTCATAAGAAATATTTACATTATCTTTTTCAAAACCAGGAAGTTCTGCTTCAACAAGATATTCCGTATCATTCTCATGAATATCTGTTTTTACCATTTGATCCTTAAAATTATCGAAAAAGCCTCTACCGAAGTCCTCAAAAAAATTAAAAGGAGTCATGTTAAACAAATTGTTGTTGCGAGGGGTAATTTCATTTGCCATATCAATCATTCCTTTCTATTTTATATTACCTCTTACACCATTATTTTAAGACCGTTTTTTTAAAATTTCAAGTGTTTTGTTAAAAAAATTATGTAAAAAATTTAGGGTTAAAAAAAGAGCTGACCTTTACCATCAGTCAGCTCTAGTAGGTTAGCACACTTTCAATCAAAGTGCTAAATTTAACCTTATTTTAACAAAAATATTTTAGCTGTCAATACACAAATTAAACGAGGGCGTGAGTATTATTTAGCTTCAGTAGCTAGCTTCTTAATGTATTTAATCTGTTTAGCGTCAGTATGAATCCATGTGTCATATCCTGCTTTCGCCATCATAGTTTTAATGCTGTCTAACTCGCTAATGTCACCAATATGAGTATATTGATTACCAACCCATAAAAATACTTTTGAACCTTCTTGAAATAAAATCATGTTTGTTTTTCCTCCAATTTTTTCAATTATTTTGCTTGCTGTTGAAGTGCTGCTTGAATTTGAGTTTCCATTGTAATAATTCTGCACACGTTTAATGTAATCATTCATATCCAATGATTGTGGGCATGCCGTTGCGTAAACTGCTTTGTGTGGTACGATCGTTGAAGCGCTAGGTACAATACCAAGTCGTTTACAGATTTCTGCAGTTAGTCGAGCCCCATTGTTAATTGTTGCTTCACTAAATAGATATGTACTAGCATCGTTCAGATTTCCGATATAACTATTGACGTGTTCAATCCCAATCGAATTCTGATTAGTAATTGCACCAGTACCACCACAGTGCCATGCCGAAGCATTCTCACCAACGCACCCTACGATTTGCGAATCATTAACAACATAATTCGCACTAGCTTGACGACCTGTTGCATAATTATTATCGGCTACTGACCAACTAGTAAACACATTATTAATATTCGTGCTGGCTGTTCCGTGTATAACGATATATCTAACGGAAGATAATTCACGACTGCCATTTGTGCCATAAAGCTCAGAACGGCTTGAAGTAATTAAATCGCTATAAATATCGCCATTAATATTTTTAACCATGTTTCCTCCTAACTAAAAAGACACAAGCTATTTGCTCGTGTCTGAATTGATATTTAATAATTGTGAAAATACTTGGTGTAAGCCAGTTGAAGCTAATCCGCTAACTGCACCATAAACAATTGCTTCGATTGTTAATCCGTTCATAACAGCCCCTAGGATAGCGCCTAAGACCGTTACAATTAACGGAATGTAATTATTCGCAACCTTAGCAAAAACTGGCGTAGACTTGATGATATAACCTACAAGCACGCACGCTACAACAATAACTGGTACAAAGTTTTCTGTAATAAAATTTAAATCCATTTTTATCATCCTTTCAATTTTGCGTTTTCAATTCTCAATACTTCATTTTCTTTTTCCAAAGATTCATTTTTTGTTTCTAGCTTTACAATTTGTCCTTTATAAAATTCGATTTCACTAGCATATTTACTTTCTAATTCTTCAATTTTTTTCTCTAGCTTATCGACTTTGTCCTTCAATTGCTGATTAAGTTCTTTATATTCTTCATATAAAGAAGTTGCATTTTTAACATTTTCAGCTTCTAGAGTGACTTTATTTTGTGACTTGGCAGCTAAATAAGTGAAAGCTCCAGAAATTAATGCCGTTATGACGATGGCAATATTTTGTTGTTCCATTAGCCCTCCTTCAATGCAATTCCAAAAGCCAATAAAGCCATGCCTAATGAAAATATCCATATGGTATTAGGTGGTGGACTTAGTAAGAATGATACTGAAAAAACAGACCATACCATTGCCAATGAAACGAGCGAAATACGTTTGATTTTTTTGCTATTAAGAAATACGCCTAAAGTTTTCATAAAACCTAATAGCATGAAAGTAATACCAATCGTATGGTAATCAAATAATTCATCAATTAGGTTATACACCATGTACCCACCTAAAATTTGAGGAAAACTTAAAAGCATCATGCCGTACATGAAAGACACAATGCTTAAGACTAAACTATCCCATTTTAAAATAACAACTCGCCACATAAAATCACCTTCTATTCTGCAGTTTCTTCCTCTTCAAACTTATTTTTCAAAGCCAATTTCACTGCTGATTCAATAGCTACCACCTCCATTTGTGTGTCGATTGGAATTTTTACTGTGCCATTTAAAAATTCGCCATTTTCGTTATAATTGAAATTTGCTCTATACCCTGTAATGTTTCCTTCCTCAAAAATTACCGATATTTCACTGATTTTTAATTTCATAATAAATTCCTCCTAATTTTTAATTATTTAAAAAGGACACTGATTATTCAGCATCCTCTGTTTCAATTGATTCAAGTAAATCTAGCAATTCATCATATATAATTGCATCAACACCATTTAAGTCTTGGTCCCAATCTAACAATGCAGAAATTAGAAATTCTAAATATGGTTGATACTCTGTTAAATCAATCACGACATCTTCATCATGTAATTCTTGCCAATCATTATGATATTCATCAATATTTGCATTTTCTAATTTAATTTCCTTACCATCATCGTTTTTCAATGGATTACCATCATCACCAACTTGATAATATTGAGCAATTAAATTTTTCTCATCCTCAACTAGCTCATCGAGCTTAATACCAATTAGCTTATTAAATTTAGCAACTGCTCGGGTCTTACGCCCTTTAGCCTTGACATTTACCAACAATCTGTAAAAAGTACCTGCTTGTGATTTTTTAAATTTAATTTGTGTCATGCTGATTCCCTCCATGCATCTTCAATTTGTTTGTTAGTTATTTCGTCTTGCAACACTAATCTGTCTTTTTCGTAGCCTCGGCGTTTTGCCTTAATTTCCCATGCAAATCTTGCCATAGGCTTATCTGATTTAATTAAAAATTTATCTGATTTAAAATCAGAAACCCAAAAATGAGCATCATCATACGCTTGCAAGAACACGTGATAAGCAATATCTGTATTAACAGTATCGCTAAATAATCCTTCGATTGGCACCCATACTTCGCAATTTTGACGTGTGTAATTACTACCAATGTCACCAAGATATGATTCAGCAGTTTCATAAGCTGGTGTCGCTCTAATGCCGTCACGAGTAGCATGAATGGCATTTTTAGATCCCGTGACATAAAGTTTGCCATAAATAGAAGTATCGGCGGATGAGATGTCAAAAGTCCCTTTTTTCAAAACAATACTTGATTGGCCGCTGCTATTTAGTGCATAAAAATATACTGATTTTGCTTTTCCTATAATACTTGTTTGATATGTTATTCCACCTCCGACAGATAGCATTGGAACTAGAAGAGAATTGTTGGTAGATTGGTAGGCTGGACCCCCGGCAATATGGACTCCATCTTGCGCTTCTATTCTAATACTTGTTACACTCGGAAGTGCTTGTGAGTAAATCCCTGTTCCAGTAATTGAATTTATTCCACCACCTGATCCAACAAAATTTGAAGTCCGCAACATATAACCTTTGTTTCCAGTTATGCTTATCCCTAGACTACTTTGTCCGAGGTCATATAAACCGTAATTAATAGAACCGTATTCTGCATTATCCACTTTCCTTCTGAGGTTTAGCGCACCGCTTTTCAGTGAAAATCCACCATTCGAATCATCGCTTGAAATCTCACCATTTGTAATGTCGATAACAAAATTACCATCCGTCTTTCTAATTGCACCTTTTTGAAAAAGAACTTCGCCAGTGTTTAAATTCATAGATAGATTAGCACCAGTTAACGTACCTGTGGTGATATTTGCAGCATTCAAATTGATGATGTTCACATTAGCAGCATTAATCGTTCCTGCTGTAATTTTATCCGCTGTAATTGATTGAATCATTGCGTTTGGTATAAAAGCTGAACCAGTAAACTTAACAGTACTTGCACTGAGTAATAACTGATTCGTATCAATCAAAACTTGCCCAGATTCTAAATTAATTTGGGTTGTAACAGTCCCTTTTTCTACAATCCTTAAATTAAAATCATCAATGGTTTGAGTAAATTGTGTCTGACTGGCTGAATCCTGTGCCGATGGTGACCAATCCGTCGCATTAAGTCCTCTTTCAACTTTCAAATGATAAGTTTCATTAGCGAGTTGACTTTTAGTAGATGTATCTCTGATCGCTACGTATGACTTTGCTGAGGTTGCTATGAAAGTAACGGTTTTCCCGTTGTAAACTCGATAAGTATTCGCTGAGATACTACTATTATTCGCTGGCATAAACCATAAATTCTGACTTGGATGGTCACTTGAAGCCGTATATGTTGCGCCAACGTCAGTGGCAATTTCAACCAATAAAAATGTCGTGTAATCTGGATGGTAACTTGTTGACTGCTTCATTTTGTTGATTGAAAATAAATTAGAGTTATTACTAATTTGGCTAACAGTACTTGTAAACTGATTGCTTAATTGTGTCCATTGAGTTTGTGTAACTTTGTCAGCGACTGCACTAGCGATACTATTGGACGTGCTTTGAATCGTGCTGTAATCCGTCAATCTCCCATTAGTCCATGATTGAATGTCTTGTCTAACTTCTGTTGCTGATTGACTGATTTGTGATGTAACTGTGGTATTTGTTGGGTAAAGATTATTTGCATCAGTTTTAGTTAAATAAGTGTTAGCTACAGTTTGTTTGAAGCCGCTCACATCTTGAGAAAGTTCAGATAAAGCTGTCACAGTAGCTAACTCATATTGTGATAAGCCCCATGCAGTAGCTCTATTACCTCTCTCTAATTTGAAGCCACAAGACTGCAAAGTCCCAGCAGTTAAACCGCTAATACCACCCATATAAGCAAATGACGGATTATCAAAATTATAAACAAAAGTCCAAGAATATTGACGCCATTCTGTACTATCAACATCAACATTAGATGTTATACTTCCTTCAACGGAATTCCAATATTGAAACGGAATTTTAGGTGAGCCAGAAATTTTCCTTGCATAACAACTCATTGTGTAAGTTTCGCCTTTTACGAAAGGAAAAGTCGTATTGCCACTATAGAATGCTATTCTTCTACCACCAGTACCACCACCTACTGATGTCGCTTCAACCACAAAACCGGAAGGTGTAGGTGAATCCGAAACTTGTTTAAATCCAATATCTGTAATGGCTGAATTGCTTGCATCTGAAAAATATCGATTTTTAGGTCCATTAACTTTGGTTAAACTGCCAACATCTGTATCAAATAATAGATTTTCTCCACCAATTGACAAATTATTTAAGTCATTTTGGACGTTTGAAACTGTGCTAACTAACCCACTGTATGAACTTTGTAGACTGCCAATTTGAGTTGTATGACCATCAGTTTTAGTATTCAACGCCGATATTTGTCCACTTTGAATAGTGAAATTGGACTCCAGGCTAGAAACCTTGCCTGTGATTGTGTTGACATCGGTTTGATTTGCTTTTAAAGCAATCTGGCCAGCCATTGTACTGATACTACCTTCTGCAGAAGTCACCCGACCTGTTAAAGTGTTAACATCTGTTTTACTCGCTTTTTGCAAAATATCATTCGCATTTTGAGTAATATTTGTTTCAGCTGTACTTAAACGACCTTTCAACGCATTCAAATCAGTCGTATTCGCTTTGCTAGATAGCGTGCCATTGATTGTGTCAATATTTGTTTCAATGGTTGTTACCTTACTTGAAACACCATTGGCTTTGTCCAAAGCAGTTTGAGCAGTTGTTTTAGCAGCATTCGCATTTGTCAACGCCGTTTGTGCATTAGTAGCTGCAGTCTGAGCTTGATTCTTAGCATTGTTCGCAACAATATTCACATCATTAATTAGTTGTGTGTTTGCTTGAACTGCTGCAACGCTGACATTTGCTTTATCTACTGCATCTTGTGCAGAAGTCTTAGCATCCTCAGCTTCTGTTTTGGCTTGTTCAATTGCTTGGATAATTTCTGGATTCGTTGCAGTGGATACTTGAAATACCCACTCGCCATCTTGGTAAATCCAGATTTCAGTGTCAGGACCATTAGGTTTAAACCATAAATCTTTTTCTTTCGGATTTAGTGGTTCCTCTAAACTATCATATATATGGTTTCCTGCAGCACCTATACGACCAGACAATTCAATAATCTGTTGTTGAAGATTACCTTTATATTGATAACTTGAACTGGAAATCGTTTGAGTATTTGCACTACTAGTTGCTTTTAGACCACCAGAAAAAGTTAACTTATAATTTAAATTTGGTACTTTTAATCTCGTACCTTTTAAATCAACAACAGTTATCCAATCACCAGATTCTAAAGAAGGATTACCTCGCCAAGATAATGTGAAAGGAAAATAGTTTAAATTTCTTAACTTCTGATACATATCGTCTAACAATGTTTGGGTCATAACATTATTCTCGATAGAAATTTGCGCACCCGATGTCGAACCACTTTGTAAAGTAGTTGTTTCTGATGAATCTCCATTTTTAGTAACTACTTTACAATTAATTCCTCCAATCTGATAATTTGTTTCATCCTTAGTCAATCCTTTTGAAAAATAGCTATCAGGATTAACTGCATATTCAGGATCGCTCAACATTCTAATATCAAGTAAACCGTTCCTATCAATCAAAGCAAATCCACATTCGAATTGAGCAATTAAACCGATGGCTTGTCGATATGTATATCCTGATGGTTCATTTATCGGCATATCACTTAATCTAGAAAATGACGTTTCATTAACTAAAAGTCCTGCTTTATTCGCTATTTCCATAGCGACTTTTTTTATCGTTGAAGGATAAGATAATTCTGATTCATAAGTACCATTCAATTGAATCATTTTATCAGAGGCTTCAATGACTGTTTTAAAGTCGTTTCGTTGTGGATCATATGATGTTATGTAAAAAGTACCCATTTTGACATATTCAACTGTTAAATCAGAAAGAACTACACCAAATTCAAGTTTAATTTCATCATCCAATAACAATCCTTCAATAACTGACGAAAAAGTAACCTTGATATTATTTGAAAAAGTTGAGCCAATGTTAAAAGTATCACCCGTGATACTACCACCATTGTATTCAACAGAAAAGACATCACTATTAACATAAGTGATGCCCTTTAAAATTATTCTAGTTTTAATTTGTCTTGTGCTACTTTCAATTGCTTCTTTAAATTTTTGGCTAGTTGCCAACATAAATAACCACCACCTTTTTCTACTTCTCAATAAAGTTGGCTGTGAAACTTTCCCATTTTATCTTAGAAAAATTGTCATTCCAAGAATATGAAGGTAAGCTTCTGTCACCTGAATAAAATGTCTTTGTTACTTGCCCACCTGTTTCTGCATCTGGATAAGTTACAGTAAAAAACTTCGTTTTTACAGCAAGTAATATCGTTGAAGCTGTTGTATCATCAAGTGGACCCCATTCTAATTCAATTTTTACTTTTTGAGCTATGATATCTCTGACCATGTCCCCATTTGCATTTCTCCCTGAAGAATCTGCATCAATTGTTTGATAACTAACTTGAAATTTACGAGGAGTTTTAACAGACACCCCATTTATCAAAAGACTTCCAGACATTTGTTATCCCTCCTTATAAATTTAATTCCGTATAACCAATTTGCTGATGATATTTGTTAATTTCTGAAACTGCAATGCGTCCAAATTCGTGACCACCAATATTGATAATAATATCACCATTAGTATCTTGTGTTGGTTCGGCACCTAGTTTTTGAATTAGCATCATAATTGCATTAGTCAAGGAATTATTCATATTGTTAATACCATAATTTGAAACATCATCAGAATTACCATAAGTAGAAAAATTATTATAATCCATAGGCGTTTCGTTGAATACTTCTGGTAATTGAAGCCTGTCAAAACCTTGAAAATTACTTAAAGTATTATATGGATTATATTCAGCTGGTACAACCATTTCACCTTCATGAATCATAGCTAACTGATCTTCAGGAACCCAAGGTGTACCTTGAGCATAACCATGACCATGACCTATTACATCCAACATACCGCTATAACCATAACGATTTTTAGCATAATTAATGGCAGCTAACGCATTATCAAACCCGTTAAAAATATTACTATGTCCTGGGAATTTATAAGCATTAAAAGTTGCCGAAATCGTTTGTAATAACCCTTTTGCTAAATCGCCGCTCAATGTGTTTATATCAACATAACCACCTTGAACAGCCTTTTCATTACCGCCAGATTCTGATTGAACTTGCCTTAACCAAGCGTTCACATAATTTCCTGAAGTTGGAAGGCCATTCATAGACAATGCTTTTGTAATAACACCTCGCCAACGTTCGATTCCTGTACCAGATGGAGATGGCGAACCCTCTTGTCCTTTTTGAAAAATTAATTCTTTGGCTGCTTCGATACCTTTATTTTTAATACCACTAGCAATATCACCCGCTTTATCAGTAAATCCACCTGTACCACGACCAATTTTATCCCAAAGATGGGTAACGATTGATGCTTTGTCAGTAACCCACCCCCATACATCGGAAGCAACATCAGAGACTGTACTTGCTACACTTGAAAAACCACTCCATATATTACTAAAATCAAAATCAAAGTTAAAACTTGGTATTTTAAAATCTTTCAAGAAATCACTACCGAAGATACCGCCTGCGTATGCGGGAGCACCAACAATTTTAGCAGTATTTTTACCATCTAAGACTTGTGTGCCTCTCGGTAAGTTTACGAGCATGTTACGTTGTTTTGGAAAGATACCAGTCTTACCATTTGGTAATTGATACATTTCTTGGTAAGGACCAGACCCATCATTGACAAGTGCTAAGCCACCTGGATGGTATTTTGTACCTTTGGCATATGATGGCCACCACTCAGATATACCATTCGCTGTTCCTTGTGCGCCTACAGCATTTAGGACCCACTTAACGCCTTTTATAACTTGATTAACACCCCATTGCGCACCTTCTACCATGCCTTTGAATTGAGATTTCATGCCGTTATACACATATGACCAACCACCAGATAAGGCGCTACCTATACTTGAACCGAAACTTCTTGCTTTATTTACAATTTCATCAAAAGTAGAATTCGTATCTCTCTTTAAATTTGACCACCAACTGTTTACATTTGACCATGCATCTTTAGCTGAATTACTTGTTTTAGACTTAACATCATCCCATGTACTAATTGTTTTAGACTTGATGTCATCCCAAGTGGTTGAAGTTTTATCTTTTATATTATTCCAGTTGGTTTTTATACTATCCCAAGCATTACTTGCTGAAGTTTTAATTGTTTCTTTGGTGCTCTCCCACTTTTCAGAACTCCAATTTTTTACATTGTCCCATGCTTCTGAAGTAGCGGTTTTGATGTTATCCCATTTTTCCCCAATCCAATCTTTTAACTGACCAGCTTTTTCTTTTACAGTGTCCCAATTTTTCCAAAGTAAAACACCTGCCGCTATCGCAACACCAATAGCAATTGTAATTGGACCACCTAGAATACCAACAACAGTACCAATAGCTGTACCAACAGCAGAAAGTACACCTCCTAGACCTCCAATTCCAGAAAGGAATGTGAAAATACCTGATAAAACTTCAATAACAGTACCAATAGCACCGATTATTTTTATGGCAGCAACGAAAGAACCGAAAGCAATAACAAAATTTGAAAAACCTTCCGCATGTTCTGATAACCAACTACCGATAGTTGATAAAACATCGCCTAGAGCCTTCAAAACATCGACAATTACACCACCACTCCATTCAGCAAGTGGTTTTAAAACACTATTCCATAAAAAGTCAAACGCTGGTTTAAATGCATCAATAACACCACTAAGTAAATCGATAGCTCCTTTTAGAGCATCTAAAAACGCAGGTATTAAATCCTCAATACTATATTTTGCAAGTGGTAATAGAACATTTTTATAGAACCATTCAAGTCCGTCACCAATTTTATTGGAAAGAGGTCTGATTGATTCCAACAATTTCTTTATTGAATTTAACAAAGGTGTAAAATTAAGTGTTTTAGCCCAATCAGAAGTTGCTTTAGTCATATTGTTAATATGTCCTAAAACGTCATCAATAATTCCAAGGATAGCAGAGAATATATCCTTGCCAGTTCCCCCTTCATCCCAAGCTTTTTTAAATTGATTCGCTAGATTGCCAATAGTATTGAAAATATTAGTAAATATTTCAAGTAAATTAGCTGCAATGGATTCCCCAGTGCCATCATTCCAAGCTTCTCTGAAAGCAGTAGCAATAGAATGCAAAAGTTCTAAAATACCATTAAACATATCAAAAATTGATTGGATTAATGCAGTCCCTCGACCATCATCGTTCCATGCATCTTTAAAAGCCTTGGCAATATCACCTACAATATTAAGCATGTCCGCAAGTAAAATTAGCAGGTTCTCAATGAATCTCTGACCTGTTCCGTTAGTCCAAACTTCCATGAATGACTTGCCAATTGAACTAGCTAAACCAATCACTTCACCTAATGCATACTTCCATGCATCTATAACTTTTTGACCTTGATTTTTCCATGCATCTTGAAATGGTTTGAAAAAATCTTGCAGTAACTTCTGCATATTTTTCATCCAAGTTGGTGTCTCATAATTACCTGTTGCTTTACCAAAATCAACACTAGGTGTGCTACCAGAATTACCATCCAATGAATCATCATCTGAATTATTATCTAATCCAATTCGATTGATTTCGTCAAAACCCATTAATGAACGTTGAAGTTTATCTACTTTTTCCTTAGCTTTACTTGCAGATGAGCCTGTATCATTCATGGCCTGTACGTTATCATATAAACCACTAGCCCCTTGTTTAGCGGCTTGATAGGTCGTTCCAAATACATTTGCAATGAATGAAGCCAGCTGACCCGTGAGTGCTGCTAAAGCGCTCATGAATGCATTAATTGCTGGTAAAATAGCCGTATAGATTGGATAAAATGCAGTTAGTAAATTAACTTTTACCTGGTTAAGTGAATTACTAAACTGTTCATTGGTTTTTAAAGCACCCATCATGCCACTAGCCATCTTTGTGATAATTTGACCTAGTAATTGATAAACAATTAAAGAAGGTAATAG
>JAKVKP010000033.1 GCA_022484805.1 Streptococcaceae bacterium | reverse complement strand
TGGAGCTGTCCTTATGGACCTTCATGACGAATGGCTCAGTTCTACAAGAAAATATATTAAGTTTGATCAATGAGAGACCGGTAAAACATTGTATAGTATTTTACACAGGATTATGGACTTGACTTAATATTTTTGTTCGTGATGGAGTAATAAATTCTTATGAATATTTTAAATCACCAGTTAAAATACTTTTTCTTTTGAAAGACGCTCATAGCCAAAAAGATGAATATCAGTTAATGAGAGGATTGAGAGAGGAAGGCAATTACTCAAGGGGGCAAACTTGGATTAGAGCTTGTAAGTGGATTGATGGATTAATATGTTTGTACAATGGCAAGGAAAAAACATTTGAAGAATGTAAAAAAGAATATTATAAATGTGGCAGTAGGGAGTATCAAAAAAAATATCTACAGTATATTTCTTTAGTAAATGTTAATAAAAATGGTAGTGATACCATTCCCAGTAAAGATACAGCAGTAGCTAAAATAGCGTATAAATACAAAGATTTTATTAAAAGACAAATTGACTTATACAATCCTGATATTGTTATCATTGGCAATAAAGGATATTTAACGAATTTATATAAGGATATGTATAATTGTCATGATAAAATCGTAGAAACTAAAAATGATACAGATTTTTATTTGCATGATAATAGGATAGTTATCTCTACTCAACATCCAGCTGTTTCTAAAAATGAAACATATAATGACATTTTGAGTGTTATAAAAAAATTAAAATAACGAGGATAGGCAAAGTATACATCATGAAGAGATAAAAAAATAATAGCTAATTTTTCTAATTCTTTCATACCATTAAGGGAGGGCAGATGCTCTCTCTTTTTATTTTATGTATATAATCTACAAATGTAGACTAAAGATAGTAAATATAAGGGCTACGCAGTGGAGTAGGATGGAGAGTTATCTAGGGGCTGCGTGTGTATCAGATTGGCATGCTGATATGTTTTAAGGAGAATATAAATGAAAGATAGATTAATTAACACAGTTGATGTGATCGAATTGATAGATAAAAAAATTGAAACTATAGAGCAATCAAGTGGCATAGCTCAATTAGCAAAGTTGTTAAAATTTGGCAACAATGATTGTGCTGAAAATATAATTTATAGAAACGATGAATTAGTGGAAGTACTAAAACAATTAAGAATGAGGGTGTTGGAATTATGATGATAATAGCAATATTAATTTTTATAGGTATTATGATTGCACCATTATATATTGTTTATTTTTTGCATTGCTTGATCAAAGGCATGAAGCAAGGGATGGATAAATGAGCCGAACTAGAAACAACAGTTTCTACAAATCGAATAGATGGATTATCAAAAGGCTAAAGGTGTTAAAGCGTGACAAGTATGAATGCCGTAATTGCAAACGGTATTTCAAAACGACTGAAGCTAAAACTGTTCATCACATTTATTTTTATGAGGATTATCCAGATTTAGGTTTGATGAATTGGAATCTAATTAGTCTATGCGATGGCTGCCATAACAAAATGCACAATCGATTAACCGATGAGCCAACTAAGCTTGGAATAGAATGGCAAGCAAAGCGAAAGATAGAATTTGATTTATATACTCAAAATAAATGTTAATGTTCGTATTTTATGGTTTAAATGTATAAATAAATATAAAAATTTAAAATAAATAGGTTAAAAGTGAACAATAGAAATGATGCCCCCCACTTAAAAAAGTGGAGTAACTCCAGCAAAGGAAAGGGACAAGGTGGCTCTTTCCCCACTTTGAAAGTTTCAATAAACTTTTTTTGATATTAGAAAGGATGTGATGAGATGAAGAAAATACCAACAAAACGAACGATTTACGACTACACGATTAAGCAGATGAAAGCACTAAATGTGCATAATCTTGCGTATAACAGATTGGTCGACATATATAGTGGTATGATTCATCAATATTACATCTTATTATCATCGTGGGAAGATGAAGGTTGTCCGAGCACAGTTGAATCAGCAGCTGGTTCATTAAAAAAACATCCTTCATTTAGACCAAATGGAAAAGTTAAGAAAAGATATTTTGAGCTATTCGAACCAACTTATGCTTAATCCAAAATCAAATAGAGATATTGAGGTTGCTGACAAATCAAATAAAGATGACCCATTCAATAAATTATTTGATAAGTTGGGAAGTGGTTAAGTGGATATTTCAAAAATCAATAGTCCACATTTTAAAACTGCTTTAGAATTTGCACACGATTTAGTCACTGGAAAAAAGATTGCTAACATTGAACAAGTCCAATCGTGTCAACGATTTTTAGATGATTTAAAACGAGAAGACTTAGAGTTTAAATCAAATCAATTTGATTTTGCGATTGACTTAATTCAAGGTACTATTTTTCCAGAAAAAGGGGAAACAATAACTGGTGAAAGCGCTAGGCTCAATCCAATTAAGTTAACGAGATGGGAAATCTTTGTAACAGTTAATTTATTCGGTTTTTTCATTAAAAATACTAACATTAGGCGCTTCCAAGAAGTGCTTTTATTTTTACCTCGAAAATCTGGAAAGACAACATTTGTAGCTAGTTTGACATGGGCTAAAAGTTTAATTGATGCAGATAGTGGAGCTACTACTTATATAGTTGCTAACTCATTATCTCAAGCAAAAGTTTCATTTAATTTCATTCAGCACAATTTAAATCTTAAACATAATAAAGATAAGTTCAAGCCTAGAATGAGAGCTAACAACCAAGAACATTCAATAAATTGTGACATTGGTCAAGGTCATGTCGAAATCAGAGCAATCGGAGCAGATGAAAAATACTTAGACGGTTTAATAGCAAATACGATTATTGCTGATGAAGTCCACGCTTTCAAAAGACCGAAAAGATACACGCTCATGAAAGATGCAATGAAGTCTTATAGCGGTTCACGAATGTTGCTTGCAGTCAGTACCGCTGGTGATAATATTGGTTGCTTTTTGGATGAAAGAGTTGAGCTATTAAAAAAAGTCTTAAATAAAACTATTAAGGACGAATCAAAATATGATAGATACTTTATCTATTTGTGTACTGCGCCTAGAGACAATAAGGGCAATTTCTTAAATCCAATCACAAACGAAATAACTAAAATCGATGATCCACAACTTATTGAAGCTGTTAATCCCAGCGCCAATGAAACCGTAAGTTTAGATTTGCTAGTAAATGATGCGAAGATTGCGCTTGACAGTGATGAAGGAACTCGGAATGAGTTCAAAAATAAAACATTGAATGTATTCACAACAAGCTCACAATCATTCTTTGATATTGATGAATTTAAATATTCGGATTCACTTTATGATTGGTCAATCGATGATTTGCTCAAGTTGAATTTAACATGGTATGGCTTCGCGGATTTATCAGTATTACATGACCTTTCAGCCAGTGGCTTATATACCAACTATAAATATACAACCAAAGACAATAATGGCAACACAGTTACAAAAGATATAGACATAGTTATCACTCAAGCATTCTTTCCATTACCTTTAGCAATTGCGAAAGCTCAAGAATCAAATATGCCGCTTCAAGAATGGCAAGAAGAAGGATGGGCAACATTATCGAATACTGAAGTAGTTCAGCCCGAAGATATTGCTAGTTGGTTTGTTGCGATGAAAGCCAAAGGCTTTAAAATTAAACAGATTAATTACGATAGGAAATCAGCGCTTGAATTTACTCTAATAATGAAATCTGAAAAATTTAAATTAAAAGATGCTAGTCAATTGCCTTCTATGAAGACCATCGGTATTAGACGGATTGAGAATAAGGTTAAAAATGCTGAATTTTACTATCTTCATAATCGAAGCTACGAGTATTGTGTTAGCAATGTTAAAGCAGATGAAATTTATAATGGCTGGCTCAAGATGAATAAAATTAGTCAAAATATGAAAATAGATATTTTCGATGCTTCAACCTTCGGAGCTACTGCGATGTTAGAAGATATGGAGAATAAGGCTAAGGTCAAGAATATTTTGAAATAAAAGGCGGTGAGATATAAATAAATGGGAATAAAAAATTTTTTTAAAAGATCTGAAGATGAGCCAAATAAAAACAAAGTCGGGTATTTCCTTTCAGAGGATGCAAAAGATTTACTTGTGTCGGGATATACAAGACTTTCAGATTCACCAGAAGTATTGACTGCAATTAATCAAATTGCAGATTTGGTCAGCAATATGACAATTCAACTCATGAAAAATGATGAAAAAGGCGATATTCGAGTTAAAAATGATCTATCTCGATTGGTCGATATTAAGCCAAATAGTTATCAAACAAGAAAATCGTTCATTTTTTGGATAGTTAAAACAATGATGTTAAACGGTAATGCAATAGTCATGCCAATTACAAGAAATGGCAAAGTAGTTGAGTTAAGACCATTGCCAACCAATAAAACGCAAATTATTGCTGATTCAGCTGACGATTTCAATTATGTAATTACTTATAATTCTAAAGCTTATGCACCCAATGATTTATTGCACTTTGTTTTAAATCCAAAGGATGATAAGCCCTTTGAGGGTACCAGCTACAAGGTTTCTTTGAGTGATGTGACGCATAATTTGAAACAAGCTAGCAACACAAAACGGAGCTTTATGGCTTCAGAGTATATGCCAAGTTTGGTTATGTTTGTTGATTCGGATGTAGATTTGGATGAAGAAGAAAGAGAAAAATTTGAAGAAAAATACTTAAAGCGCAAAGACAAAAATAAACCTTTGCTTCTACCAGAGGGCATGATTAAATTTGAAACCATAAAACCATTAACATTGGAAGACCTTGCAATTCATGAATCAATCAAGATTGACAAACAAACAGTGGCTTCAATCCTTGGTATTCCACCTTTTGTATTGGGGGTTGGCACTTACTCGAAAGACGAGTGGAACAGTTTTGTGAATACTAAAATCATGAGTATCGCCCAAATAGTACAGCAAACTTTGAATACTTTAATTGTTGAAGATGATATGTATTTCAATTTTAACCCAAGAAGTTTGTACAATTATTCGTTAGTTGAGCAAGTACAAGCAATCACAGCTCTTGTTAAAGTGAATACTCTTCGAAGAAATGAAGGTCGGAATTGGTTAGGATTACCACCAGATGCAGAAATGGATGATTTGATTGTGTTAGAGAATTATTTGTTGCAACAGGATTTATCGAAACAGGGTAAATTGAATCAAAATATTAATGATTTATAAGGGAAGGCGGTGAGAAATGAGAAATTTAACGAATCAATTCCGCTCAATCGGACAATTAAATACACGAGACGAAGCCAGCGATGAAATGAAAATCACTGGTTATTTTGTTGTCTTTAATTCTGAAACTGAATTATGCGAAGGCATGTACGAGGAAGTTTCAGACGAAGCTTTTAAAGAAATTGATTTGTCTGACATTAGAGCTTTAGCAGATCATGATAGTGCAAAAGTTTTAGGGAGAACAAAATCAAGCACTTTAAGTTTATCAGTTGATAATAAAGGCTTGTACGGTGAAATTACAATTAATCCAAATGACAGCGATGCAGTTAATTTGTATGAAAGGGTTAAGCGTGGTGATATTGACCAATGTAGTTTCGGCTTTGACATTCTGGATGAGCGCATGGAACGCAGAGAAGATGGATCAACTAAATGGACGATTACTGAGATTAAACTATTCGAAGTTAGTGTCGTGACTTTTCCAGCATATGCTGACACGGCAGTGCAAGCTAGAAGCAATGAAATCAAGCAATTCGAGCAACGACAATTAGAAACAAGAAAACAAAACTTAAAGGAGAAAATGAAAACATGGCATTGAGACAATTGATTTTGAATAAAAAAATTAATGAACGCTCAGCTCAATTAACTCAATTACGAGCTGACGAAGAAAAACTTAAAGATGATGAAAAAGACTTAGAATCAGCCTTAAATGAAGCTAAAACTGAAGACGAAGTTAAAGTCGTTGAAGATTCAGCTGATGAATTAGAAAAGAAAATTAAAGCTAATACAGATGAAATTGCTAAGTTGGAAAAAGAAAAAAGTGATTTAGAAGCTGAATTGGCTGAGATTGAAGATGAGCAACCATCTGCTAAAACTGATGATGAAGATGAAAATAAAGGAGAAAAAAGAAAAATGGCAAAACAAATTAAAACAAGAGATAACGCTGTAATGTCTATTCGTGAATCATTACAAATTGAAGAAGTACGCAGTTTTTACCAAGGTATTGCTAATGCTATGACTGAAAAGCGTGCATTGACAGGTACCGAAAAAGTTGTGCCGCTTGAAGTAATTGACAGAATTGAATCAAAATTAGGTGATTATTCAACACTTATCAATGAAGTAACAATTGAAAAAATCGGTGGTACTGGTCGTGCGGTTATCGCTGGTGATATTCCAGAAGCTGTATGGTTCGAAATTGGCAAGAAAGCACTTGATGAATTAGAGGATGAATTAACTGGCGTTGAATTTGATGGCTACGGTTTAGGCGGATATGTATCTGTTCCAAATATTATCATCGAAAACTCATTAATCAATTTGGCGGCTCATGTTGAAGATCGTTTAGCTAAAGCAATCGCAAAAGCGTTAGACAAAGCTATCTTAAAGGGTACTGGTACTAAACAACCTATGGGTGTTGTGACTTCAGCTCCAGCAGCAAACAAAGTAACGAGTGATGGAACAATCACAGACTTGATTGCTAAATTGGCAACTGTAGATACTGACGGAACTGGCGGAGAAGTTATTGCGGTCATGAATCGTAAGACATATTATTCTCAAATTGTTCCTAAAACATTGGCAGTTGCAGCTAATGGAGTTCTCACTGGTTCTTATGCGTTGCCATTCCGAGTTGTTTTGTCTGCCTACGCTGATGATAATACTGTTGTGTTTGGTGACTTTAAACAATTCTTATTGGCTCAGCGCTCAGAAATTCGTGTTGAAAGCTCAACTGATTTCCAATTCACCTCAGACAACACTGTATTTAAAGGTGTTGGCTACTACGATGGTAAAGCTACTAAAGCGAAAGCATTTGCGATAGTAACGATTCAATCAACACCTGGACAAGGGTAATTAATAGTTTTAGAAGGGATTATTTTCCCTTCTTTTTATTTTTTAAGGAAGGGAGTTAGTTATGAAATATGAAGTATTAGTGGACTTTACTGATAAGGAGACTAAACATATTTATCGCCAAGGTGACAAATATCCAGAAAAAGGTCGTACTAAAAAAGCAAGAATTGATGAATTATTATCAGCTGAAAATTTGAGAAAACAACCTTTAATAAAGGTAATTGAGGATGTGAAAGCTGATGAGTAGCGTTGAAGACTTAGCATTACCACTTGTTAAAGCAAGTTTGGGGTATAAATCAAGTGTTCGTGATGAGCTATTACAAGCCATTATCAAGTCAATTGTTGATGAGCTAACGATTCAAAAAAGGATTGCTTTAAATCCAAGCAATTCTGAACATCTAATGTTTGTGGTTGATTATGCTGTTTTCAGATATGTAAATCAAGGCGGATCAATCATGCCACGCAATCTTGAATATCGTTTGCGTAATTTGATTGTTAAATATGGTGGTGAAGCTAGTGAATAATTGGGATTTAGATATTAGCTTGTTACAAGAAGATGGCTATACACAAGAAGCTGGTAAATTAAACAAGACGATTAAATATAAAGAAATCGAATTATTAGCTTATGAAAAGCCAATTTCACGAGCAGAACTTTATTATGCTGGGCAATCAAATATCGAAATAACGAAAATTATTGTGATTCATCCATTTGAATACAATAACGAGCAACTGGTTAAGATTGGTGCTGACACTTTTCAAGTAATCAACTATTACAAAATTTCTAATGAGGAGCTTGAGTTAAAACTCAAATCTAAAAAGGGTGTGAAGTAATTGGATGATATTGCAAAAGAAATCACTCAAGCGCTCACTCAATACACTACAGAGGTTGAAGAAGACTTAGAGAAAATCAAAGAAGAAGTGGCGGATAATGCAGTCAATGAATTGAAGGCAAACAGTCCTCGTGGTAGGCGTAGCAAGTATGCCAAAGGTTGGCGGAAGAAAAAAGATGGTACTGGTTATATTATTCATAATGCGACAGATGGCGGATTAACTCACTTATTAGAGCGTGGTCACGCTAAGCGTAATGGTGGACGAACCAAGGCTGAGCCACATATCGAAAATGTAGAGCAAAATGCAATCAAAGAATTTGAAGAAAAGGTAGAAAGGGCGGTGCAAAAATGAATCTGATGGAATTTAAAGGATTGCTAGAAACTATTGATATTCCAGTTGAATACCAAGCTTTTCCAGTTGGAAATGCACCAAAATTGCCCTATATACTTTGGTACGAAGATGATTCAGATAATTTTAAGGCGGACAATGTTAATTATTTCGATGTGATTAATGTTGTTGTTGAACTGTATTCAGATGAGAAGGATCTTGAATTAGAAACAAAATTAAGCAAATTGTTTTATGACAATGAGATTGAATATGACTTTAATGAATCGTTTATTGAAGATGAAAATATGTATTTGAAGGCGTATGAAGTCACAATAACCTTTGATTCACTAGCCAATGTTCAACCAGATGAGGTAAATAAATCTCAATTAAAATTGTTGGTCGATTATTCAGATACTTTACAAGCTGACTATTATATAGAAGAAAGTTTCAATAAATTTAAAACTACCTTAGCTTATGCAAAAGCTGTTTTAGTTGATGAAGATGCAACGCAATCTGAGGTTAACGATTCAGCAGAGGACTTAATTCAATCATTATCACAGCTTGCTTTAATTGCTATAGATAAATCCAAGTTACAATCACAGATTGATTATGCAAATTCACTGACATCAAGTAATTATACAATTGAAACTTGGTCATTTTTAATGATTGCAAAAGCGAACGCACAAAATGTTTTAACTAATAATAATGCTAATCAAAGTGAAGTTGATTCAATATTAATCGAATTATTCGAAGCGATCAACAATTTAAAATCGGTTGAAGGTGGGTTCACAAAGGGCGTGAACTTTTATGCACCGCTGTATTGGGAATCACAAGGATTGGGCGGTGGCTTAAATTACGACACAGGTGAGGTCAATGATTTTAGTTGGTATGTACATTCCAATTATATTCAAATACCTAACAGTGCGATAAATATTGCAGCACAAACTAACTCGAGCGATTCAATATATCTTTACTTTTATGATAAAAATAAAAAGTATATAAATTATACAAGCCTTTATCAAGAAAATAAAATTTTTAATATCAAAAGAGACGCTGAATATTTGCGTATTTATTCAAATAAACAAACACCATCTTCACTTTTGACAAACAAAACAAAAATTGAATGGGACGAACAAACTGAATATTCAGTGGCTCCAGAAGACGAGCCACTCAACATATTAACTAGAATATAAATACAAAAAAGGAGAAAAATAAATGGCAACAGATAAAAATAAAGTCGAGTATGGATTAAAAAATGCACATTATTCAAAAATGTCTATTGACGAAACTGGTAAAGTTACTTATTCAACACCAGTCGCTATCAAAGGTAGTACAGAAATTAGCTTAGAATCACAGGCAGAATTAATTGAATTTGAGGCTGATAATGAAATTTTTTATTCAGCCCCAGGGACTTCAGCCTATGAAGGCACACTAACTTTAGCGAAGGTTCCAGATGAGTTTTTAGTGGAAATTCTTGGTGAAGTTTTAGACGAAACTGATGGTGTTCAAATAGAAATCGATGGCGCACAAACTTCAAATTTTGCGCTAATGTTCCAGTTTGAAGGTGACAAAAACGGTGTGAGACATGTTTTTTATAACTGCTCAGCTAGTCGTCCTTCAGTAGCTTCGAAAACTGGGAAAGAAATCAATACAACTGAATTAAGCTTTAAAGCTTCAGCTAAACCAACAGAATCAGTTAATGACAAGCCGATTGTTAAAGCAAAAACAACTGCAAAAACAACCCAAACTGTTTACGATAATTGGTTCACTAAACCATATATCAAAGCACCAGCACAAGGGTAATTAAATAATTTTGAGGAGATACGCAATTAAGTGTATCTCTTTATTTTTAATAAGGAGTTATTAAATGGAAAAAACAATAAATATTGATGGTCAGAAAGTTAGGTTAAAATCAACTGCTGGAACACCGAAACGCTATAAAGCACAGTTTCGTAAGGATTATTTTTCAGAGTTGTTGAAATTATCAAAACTTATGACAAATGTTGATGGTGACACATTTGACCTATCGAAAATTGATTATTCAGAATTAGATTATTTGGATTTTGAGGTGTTTTACAACTTTATTTGGGTTTTAGCTAAAACAGCAAATAAAGAAATTGGAGACCCACAGGAATGGTTAGACGAATTTGATGCAATGCCGATTGCCGAAGTTTTCCCAGAGATTATTGATTTGCTTGAATCAAGTATTACCTCAAAAAAAAAGTTGACGAAGTAAGTGGAAGTGACGAGCCATTTACTGAAGAATCATTTTTCTATGTCTGTAAGCAAGTAGGCTTATCAGCAGATGAGATGGACGATATGAATATCGGTCAATGTTTGGATTATATTCAAGAGTGGATTGATAACAATTCGGAAAATGGAAGTAAAGAAAAACAAGCTAGAAAAGCAAATCAGAACGATTTTGATGCTTTTTAATAAATAAACGCATTCTGAGATTAGCCCTCAGAACAATTTAAAATTATTTTGACGAGTGATTACTCGTTTAAATCGCTCTGAGGGCTAATTTAAAATATACGAAAGGAGCAAAAATGGCAAGCAAAAATATAAAGGGTATAAGTATTGAGATAGGCGGGAGCACCACTGGTCTACAGAAAGCTCTGAAATCAGTTGATTCTACAAGCGTTAAGCTAAATAGTGAATTAAAAGAAGTCAATAAATTATTAAAATTTGATCCAAGCAATGCTACATTGTTAGCTCAAAAGCAACAATTGTTGACTGATTCGATAGAAAACACTTCAACAAAACTCAATCAGTTGAAATCAGCTCAAAGCCAAGTGGAAGCTCAATTTAAGTCTGGCAACATAGGTGAAGAACAATATCGAGCATTCCAAAGAGAACTAACTCAGACTGAGCAAAGTTTAAATTCATATAAATCTCAATTAGGTGGTTTGCAAGCAGAACAAGATAAACTAGGTCAAAACACGAAGCGTTTAGATACTTTTTTTAAAGCAACTGGAACTTCACTTGATGATTACACTGATATTTTAGGCACCCGCCTAGTATCTGCAATTAAAAACGGTACGGCTTCAAGTGACCAACTAGAAATGGCGATTAACAAAATTGGTAAGGAAGCGCTTGGTGCTGAAACTGATTTATCACAAATGAAGCAGTCACTAGATAAAGTGGATGATGGTGGAAGCATTGACAATGTTAAAACCGATTTAGAAGAATTAAAAGTGACATCAAATTCTACCGATGAAGAATTAGGTAAATTAGGCACTGGTATTACTCAAGGTAATTTATTGAACGCAACTGATAAAATTGCCGAAGCTGGAGAAAAAATTAAGGAGTTTGCGGGTGCAACTCAAGATGCTTTCCGTGAAGTTGATGATGGATTAGATACTTTTACTAACGCTACTGGGCAAAATTCTGATGCAATTAAAGCTAGTTTCGACAAAATTTATTCGTCCATGCCGATTGAAAGCACCGCTGATTTAGGGCAAGCATTAGGTTCACTCACTCAGCAATTTGGATTTACTGGAGACAAATTAACATCTTACGGTACTCAATTAATGCAATTTGCTCAGATTAATAACACCGATGTCAAAGGTTCGGTCGATAGCGCCAAGTCAGCAATTGAAGCTTATGGTTTATCGAATGATGATCTTAGCGGTATTTTAGATTCTGTTACAGCGACTAGTCAAAGAACTGGCGTATCTGTTGATAGTTTATTCGAGTCAGCAGTAAAAGGCGCACCACAAATCAAGGCTTTAAACTTAACATTTGATCAAGGTGTTGAGATGTTAGGGCAAATGGAAAAAGCTGGTGTGGACAACGAAGCAGCAATAGCAGCTATGTCTAAAGCGTCAGTTAATTATGCAAAAGATGGAAAAAGTTTGTCCGATGGACTAAAAGACACCTCTGAAAAAATTAAGAATGCTTCGAGCGATCAAGAAGCTTTGACCATTGCAACAGAAGCATTTGGATCAAGGGCTGCTCCCAAAATGGTGGATGCGATTAAGCGAGGAACATTAAACCTAGATGAATTGGCAAAAAGCGCCCAAAATAATAATGGCACTGTATCTGAAACCTTTGATAAAACTGTTGATGATATTGACAAACAAACAGTCGCCAGTCAACAAGCTAAATTAGCTATGGCTGAGTTCGGTGCTGCAATTGCAACTGGGATCAAACCAATTTTAGATATGTTGATCCCAATTATTAAATCTTTGGGCGAGGCTTTCGCAAATATGCCAACAGGTGTCAAAACTGTAATCGTGATCATCGGTGGATTAGCTGTAGCATTTACTGCTTTAGCACCATTTATTAGTTCTTTAATGATAGTCATACCAGCATTAGGTGGTGCATTTACAGCATTAGGTGGTTTTATTACAGCAACAGCAATCCCAGCCATAGGTGGATTAATTACTGCAATCATACCATTTTTACCAATAATAGCAGCAGTAGCTTTAGCAATTGGGGCAATTATTTTAGTAGTAAAAAACTGGGGTGCGATAACAGATTGGGTATCTGAAAAGTGGAACTCTTTTAAAGACTTTATTGGCAACTTATGGAATGGTATAAAAGATACAGCAAGCAACATTTGGAATGGTATCACAAGTAATATCAGTAATGCAGTTAACTCGGTGATGAATGCTATTTCTGGGGTTTGGAACAGTATCAAATCAACAACCTCAAATATTTGGAATGGCATTAAATCTACAATTTCTGGAGTTTGGGACGGTATCAAAAGTACCACTTCAAATGTTGTGAATGGTGTTAAAAACACGGTTAGCAATGTCTTTAATGGTTTAAAATCGACTGTTACTGGTATTTGGAATGGGATTAAGTCAGCTATTACAAACCCAGTTGAAGCAGCAAAAAACACAGTTTCAAATATTATTAACACAATTAAAGGGCTATTTAATTTCAAATTAAAATTCCCAGATATAAGTATTCCTCATATTCCCTTACCACACTTTGGTTTAAGTGGAAGTTTCAACCCATTGAAAGGTCAAATACCAAAAATTAGCGTTAACTTTGGCGCCCTTAACTGGTAACAGTTAAGTGAAAATCGAGTAAAATCGGTGAACCCTAAAATTTAAAAGGAGTTAAATGAAAAAATTTAATTTAGATGAAATTAGACAATTTGTTTTAAATAATTCTAATTGTATATTGCTAAGCAGTGAGTATTTAAATGTTGATACTAAACTGCTATTTTTATGCCCTTGTGGAAATGAATTTTTCACAACTTTTTATAAATTTAAAAATAGAAATAAGAGACAATGTAATAATTGTGGAAGAAAAAATATCTCAAAAAATTCATCATTAACATTAGCTACTGTTAAACAATTTATTGAGATTGATAGTAAAAGTGGATGTAAACTTTTATCTACTGAATATAAAGATGCACATCAAAAACTACTTATAAAATGTAAATGTGGTAATCAGTTTTTTACTAAATTTAATCATTTTAAATCAAGTAATCAAAGACAATGTAAATCTTGTGGCTTTATTATCTTGGCAAATAAAAGAAAACTAGATATTGATTATGTAAAACACACACTTAATTTAAAAAATTGCAAGCTAATTAGTGATTATAAAAATAGTAATACTAAAATTGAAATTGAGTGTAGTTGTGGCAATCATTTTGAAACATTATTTAGTTTATTTAGAGATTATGATGTTAATACTTGTAGATCATGTAGAGAAAAGAATAAATCTCGAAGCAAAGGTGAAAACAAAATAGAAAATTGGTTGATTGCCAATAATATTTTGTATAAAACTGAATTTACATTTAAAGACTTAAAAATAAAAAAGAAACTTAGATTTGATTTTGCAATACTTAATGATGATTTATCATTAAAATTGTTGATTGAATTTGATGGAAAACAACACTTTGGGCGAGGATGTTTTTCTAGCGATATAAATAAAATGGAAAAAAATTACAAACAAACTATCTATTCAGATAAATTAAAAAATGAATATTGTTTAAAGAATGGGATTCAGTTATTAAGGATTCCATTTTTTGAATACAAAAATATAGAAAATATTTTATTTAACAACTTATTAAATCATGGCAATACCGAGGTAAGCTAATAGATTAAAAACTATTAGACACCGTAACGCATAGGAGCTGAAACTTATTATAAGAATATAACGCTCCCACGAGTATTCGACACCCTATAATCTAGGGTGAAAATGTATGCTGAGCTTATAGGAAACTATAAGAAACAGAGGATAAAAAGCCTTTGTGATAACAAACTGCGATTGGTATGCAAATGGTGGTATTTTAACTAAACCCACTATTTTTGGACAAAATGGCAACAGCTTAATGGTTGGTGGTGAAGCTGGTAAAGAAGCAGTTGCACCATTATCAGATTTAATGGCTTATGTGGAAAAAGCAGTAGCTAATCAAATGGGCACAATGAGCAGTAACTTTGCTCAAATGATTCAATTACTTACTATTATCGCAAGGAAAGATATGAATGTGAATATGGATGGCAAAGCAGTTACTGCAATTGTCGATAGTTATATGAGTAATCAGCAACAACAAGATGACTTTGGAATAGGTAGGGTGTAGCAAATGGGTGTAATTATAAATAATCTAAATACTAAAACTTTGGGTTTTGCTCTAAAAGGGCGCCCTAACATCCCTTCAGCTGAAAAGAAATATGAATCAACTGAGGTGGAAGGTCGTGATGGTAATTTAACAAGATTTTTAGGCTATGAAGATTTAAAATTTAGCCTAACTTTTAATATCCTATTCCAGTTAGACATCAAGCAAAAATTACGAGAAATCAAAGGAGTGTTGGCGCAAGCTAGCACTCTTTCTTTTGACGACAGCCCTAATTTTTACTATAAAATAAAGCAAGCTCAAATCAGTGAAACTGAAAGTGTGATTAAAGCTAGTGGTGTATTTTCGGTTGATTTTGTAGCTGAACCGTTTGAATACGAAGTCACATCATCAACATCATACACGGCTAAGCCGATTAATTTAACAAATAAAACAACTACTGAAGCCTTACCTTTAATCAAAATAACTGGAACAGGAACAGTAGTTTTAACAGTCAATGACATAAGCGTTACCTTGACTGGATTGACAAGTTCAATCACTTTGGATAGCGAACTACAAGAAGCTTACACAGGACTAACAACAAATATGAATAGTAATATGAATGGTGATTTTCCAGTCTTTAAAATTGGTTCAAATACCATTACATGGACAGGAACAGTAACGAATGTAGAGATTAACCCTAAATGGAGGTGGCTAACTTAGATGATAAATTTATTTAAAAAAGATGAAACGACTTTTGAGCATAATGGGCTAGGTTCATTAGATCAAAATATTATCAGCCCAGAAATCAATTGGAAAGATAATGGTGCTTTTACTTTAGAATTTAAGTATCCACTTTTTGCCAAACATGGCTTTGAAATTGAAAATAGTTCAATTATTCGTGCAAATGACCCTGAGGGTTCTAATTTATTTTTCGTGTATAAAATCACACCGTCCATGGGTTATGTCACTGTTCTGTGTTACCAAATCAGCTATAAACTTGCTTTCAACTCAATCAACGATACAAATATCGTTAATAAAAGTGGACAGAATGCTTTAAACCAAGTGAGTAACGCAACACAATATCCACATACCTTTACTTTTAGCTCTGACATTCAAACAACTGCAACCAGCCGAGTAGTTCGCAAAAATCCGATTGAGTTCTTACTTGATACAGGACTGGATAATAGTTTTGTCAATCGCTGGGGCGGTCATATTGTTAGACATAACTTTAATATTGCAATGAACACCGCTTATGGAAGTAATAAAGGTTACACGATTCGACACAAAAAAGATTTAAAAGGATATGAAGCCGAATTTGATGAAAGTACAGTTATAACTCGCATTAGACCAATCGGTTATGATGGCTTATTGCTACCAGAATTATATGTTGATAGTCCACTAATCAATAATTATGTTGAGCCTCGCATTCAAGAAATTGAATATTCTGAAGTAAAGATTAAAACCAAAGATAGTGATGAGGAAGGCTTTTCAACTCCAGAATTAGCTTATGCAGAATTGAGACGATTAGCAAAACTAGAATTTAGTAAAAACAAAGTTGATATACCAACTTTCAGTTGCAAGGTTGAATTTGTAAATCTGAAGGATACACAAGAATATCAAGACTTAAAATCACTCAAACAGATTTTGGCTGGTGACATAGTTAAAGTCATTCACTCAGAAGACAATTTCAGCATTGAAGCTCAGATGGTCGAGTACAAATGGAATCCATTGAATCAATCATATATCTCGATTACTCTGGGTAATTACACTAAATCGTTCACATCAACCGTAAGTAAAGCTTCTAATTTACAAACCAACTTAAATCAAATTGCACAACAGGCGCAATCAGCCATGACTTCGGCAAACGGTAAAAATACTGTTTATAGTTTAACCTACAAACCAGCTATCACTAACAGTTCAACTGAGGGCGATTTACTTTATTTAAAAAATGGCGACAAAACAGAACTTTGGATGTTGAAATTAGTTGATAGTAAATTGCAGTGGGTTCAAGAAATTTCAGATGCAACTCAAGAAGAGTTAAAAGTGCAAGTTGCACAAGCCAAAACTGATATTGATGATGCAGTTGATTCGGCTAATTCGGCAGTAAATAAAGCTCAAAACGCTTTAAATAAAGCAAATGAAAATGTGACTGCAATTGAAGCAAATACACAATTAATCAATGATGTGAACACTGTTGCGAATAATGCTAAAACTCAAGCTCAGACTGCAACAAATAATGCGCAGACTGCGTTGACCAACGCCCAAAGCGCTTTAGATAAAGCTAACGGTGTTTCAAGTAAAGTAACAACAATCGAAACAAATATAGATACAATAAATGGTACTTTATCTAGTAAAGCAAATACGACTGATTTAAATGCTTTGAAAGGCAGAGTGTCAACCGCTGAAAGTTCAATTACTCAAAACGCAAATGACATAAAAACTAAAGTCAGCACAACTGATTACAATAAGTTGGATAATCGGGTGAAACAAGCCGAAAGTTCCATTTCTCAAAACGCCAACGCCATAACTCAAAAAGTATCATCAACAGATGTCGAAAACATCTTGACTGGTAAGGCTTATGCAACTCAATCTGAATTAGTTCAAACTTCAGAGGTTTTAACATCAACAATTTCTGGTGTTCAAACAAATGTGGATAAGAAAGCAGATAAAACACAGGTTACTCAATTATCACAAGATTTAACAGGCTTTAAAACAACTGTATCTGATACATATTTAACTAAAACTGATGCGTCAACTACATATCCAACTAAAACTGCTGTAACAACTCAAATTAACCAAAAAGCTGATTCTATTACTGCTGATGTTCAATCGTGGACTGATGATAAATTAACTGCGTATAGTACAACACAACAAACAGCAACCAACATTACAAATGCTGTTGCTGATAAGGCAGATAAATCTCAAGTAACACAATTATCTGACCAGATCACTTCGGTTGTAACTGATGTTTCTAACATTTCTACAAGCAGTAAAAATTTAGCTAAAGGCACAGATATACCTTTCGTAATGACTGGTAACAACACAACCAATCAAGGTATTAATGCTTATAATCTTATTGATTTATATTCTAATTTGGTTAAAACAGATGATTATGTAACAGTAAGTTTCAATTGGTCTACAAACGCAACTACTGGAACAATAGGCGCTGAATTAGGTGCCACACCTTGGGTTTATGGGGCTGTTGTAAAGGCTACAGGAACGAATGGTGCTACAAGCAGAGTAATTACCGTATCTTCATCAAACCAATCTGGTAAAGTTGTTATTGTGCATAAAGTTTCTGCAACTCATGCAGCATCATCAGCTTTGCAAGGAAGATTCAGATTAGATAAGTACGAAACTGGAAAAACTTTAACAATTACTAATTATCAAGTTCAAAAAGGAATGATAGCCTCAGATTTAAGTTTTGGTAAGGCTAATTTACTAGATAATTCAGATTTTAAAAATGATTTAACAGGATGGAGTAATGTTAGTGCTTATTCAACTACAAATGCCATAAGTTCTATTACAGGTTTATCAACAAATAAGCCTACAAAATGGATTAGATTTAATTACGCTGATATAGGTAATACTACTAGGTATCTAGTTCAAACAGTTAATAATCCTCAACAATATGCTGGTTCTAAATTAAGAATGTCTGTTTACTATTGGGGAGCTGGTGCTCCAGGTAATAACTCAATTGAATTTTATTCAAGGATAATTTATAACGGCACGAATATATATTTCAACAATGGCGCCGCAAATTCATATGGTAAGACAGATGGGGCTAGATGGTATAGGTTAGATTTCTTAGTAGACTTGACTAATTACAATAATCCGAGTTTATTGACCGAGATTAATATAAGCACATCTGTAAAAGGTAATTATTCAACAGGCTGGATTGGATTAACAAGTTATATGGTTACAGAAGATGGTAATTTATATGACTGGTCTTATGATTATGTGACTGGTGGAGGTAGTTATTCTCAGATTGCACAGTTGAGTGATGATATTAATTTGAGAGTATCTAAAGGAGATGTCATTTCTCAGATAAATGTTGAGGCTGGCAAAACACTCATTAGTTCTAATCAAATTCTGTTAAATGCAGATAATGTTATGTTTTCTGGGAATGCCTTTATACCAAACGCATATTTGCAAGGTATAACTGCGGATAAAATTGTAACTGGTACATTGAACGGTGCTAATATCAATGTTATAAATTTAAATGCTGGCAACATCAAAACTGGTACATTATCTGGAACTAATTTATCCATGAATCTCAACACTGGTGCTGTTCAGTTCAAAAAGGGATACATCGAAGGCTCGGACGGTAGGATTAGACTGGATTTAGATAATAGTTACCTTAAATCGTTTGATACATCTAATAATGGATTCGAGATAAGGAATGGTATTTTCACAGTACAAACGCAGACTTGGGGAAACAGTACCGCCAGAATTGGAGCGGACATACTAGCTGAAGGTGGCGGTATTAATATTGCTGGTGTTGGTGGAGTGTCACTTATTTCCTCCAAATACACAGCATCAATCAGTGTTGGTAGTGGTGGATTAGCTACTGGAACTGGTACCAAATTAGCCTTTCAAGGCGATGCCCTTTTTTGGAATAACATGGGCGTTATGGGAACAAAAAACGCAGTTCATGTTACTAGAGATGGATTAAGAGCGACACCCGCTTATGAAACGGCTGAAAGCTATTTGGGGGATATCGGCAGTAATTATACAAGAGAAAACTGCGAAGTCTGGGTGCCGATAGATGAATTATTCAGCGATACCGTTAACACAGATATTGCTTATCATGTTTTTCTACAAGCGTATGATGATGCTCGTTTTTGGGTAGCGGAATTTAAACCAGATAAGTTTTTGATTAAATCAGATAAGCCGATGGCACGATTTGCATGGGAAATTAAGGCAAAACGAAGAGGTTATGAAAACGATAGATTAGTGTTGCAAAATGATATGGACAATAAACAACTTATTAAAGCACTTGACGCTGGTGCTCTAACAGAGGTGAAATAGATGAATAAAGAAATAGATGCGGAAAAATTAATTAATAAATTAGTTTTGAAAATTGCTCAATTGGAGCTAGAGAATGCAAAATTAGCAACGATATTAGAAGAAGGAGAAAGCGCTGATTAGTCAGCGTTTTTCTTTTTGAGTTGAGGGAGTGAAAAAAATGATGGAAAGGATAAAAGGAATTTTGATGAAAGATTTTAACAGTTTAAGTATTAGTATCAGCACAATCGGTGGTTTTTGCATTGGGTTCTTGGGCGGAATGGACAATTTATTGCATGCTTTGCTCTTTATGATTGTTTTAGATTTTTTGACTGGATTAGTCAAAAGTATTGTAAATAAAAGATTGTCATCTCAAGTTGGAGCAATCGGAATAGCGAAAAAAGTAATGACCTTATTAATTGTAGCAGTAGCCGTAGAAGTCGAAATGTTAATAGGACAGGCGATACCGTTGAGGGAAATAGTTATTTTGTTTTATTTATCTAATGAAGGTATTAGCTTACTGGAAAATGTTAGTGAGTTTTTACCCATTCCAGATAAATTAAAAGAATATTTTTTGCAATTAAGAGATAAGGATAAGGAGTAGATAAAAATTAAAAAGAAAATTTATTAAAATAAAAAATGGAACCATTACGAAATTAATCGTAACGGTTTTATCTTGATAATGATATAATATCGTTATCTAAATGAAAGGGTGATTAAATGGAAATTAAACAATTAAAGGCTGAACATATTGATTTTATAAATCTAACTAAACAATTAGATAGTCAATTACAAGTAATCGGCTCTGAGGAAACTGAAGATGAGCGTGAAAAATATGATTCACTAAATCAAGTGGACAATATTTCGTGGGTACTAATTGCTTATGATGGTAACACGCCTATTGGTTGTGCAGCGATAAAAAGACTTGATGATAAAACTGTGGAAGTTAAAAGAGTTTTTGTGGATGATAAATATCGTGGTCTAGGGATTGCTAGAAAGTTGATTAGTGAACTGGAGACAAAAGTTAAGAATGAAGGATACCAAGAATTAGTTTTAGAAACAGGAAAAAATAATGTGGTAGCAATTGCAATGTATCGAAATTTTGATTACGAAATCATTGATAATTATCCACCATATGACAATATGTCTGACTCAGTTTGTATGAAAAAAACTTTATTTGCCTAGTACCAGTTAAGTCCCATTTAAGCTCCCAACTATATTATGAACTCATCCCAAATAATTAATCTTTTTCATAAACTCCTACCACTGTCAGAGATGATGGTGGTTTTTTGTTATAATTGTACATATTGCGAGGAGGAATTGTCTTGAGGAAGTTTGATTTATTAAAGGTATTGGTTTCATTAGAACATAAAAGAAAAATATTTCATTCAGAAGCTGATTTTCAGTTTGCATTAGCTTGGGAAATTAAAATATCTTATCCAACTGCTGAAATAAGGCTTGAGTATGCTCCAGAGATTGAACCGTATAAGTATATCGACATATTGGTTGAGTATCTGGGTGATTGTTATCCGATTGAATTAAAGTATAAAACGAAAAAATTCAAGACAAATATTGGAAGTGAATTGTTTATCTTGAAAAATCACGGTGCTCAAGATTTGGGGAAATATGATTTTATTAAAGATATCAGCAGAATTGAAAGTTTTTCGGGGCATTTGCCAAGATTCAAAAAAGGTTATGTAATTTGGCTTACTAATGATCCTAGCTACTGGAATCCCCCGAAAAAATCAGAAGCAATTTATAAAGAATTTAGTGTACATGATGGTGTTATTAAGAATGGGGTGATGCAATGGATAGGTACTCCAAGTATAGGGACAATTAAGAATCGTGAAAAATGTATAGAATTATTTGGAACTTATCAAGTTTCATGGATGAAATACAGTGATCTGGGTGTTAAGGATGGTTTATTCCATTTTGCAATGATAAGTATTGAAAATGAAGATTCATTAAATCGACAAAAGGATTGGCAAAAAATTTAATGAGGATATATTTATAGAAATGATGGTGGGTTTTTTGTGTAATTATGTAAAAAATGTCATGAACTAACCTGACTTATTCAATTTTGTCAGGTTAGTTTTACTAGATTTTTGTTGATGAAAATTGTATAATAATCTAAATATTAAATGTTTAAAAAATCACGAAACCTCTTGTTATCATTGGAGTTTTATTCCAGCAATAAAGGCAGTACTTGGCTTTGCTGGTAAGGGGACTTGGGTCAGTCCAACACGAACTAAGATGACGAAAGGAAAGAATGAGTAATTATGAAACTAGCGATATCAATGCCTCGTGCGACGGATACTTCTTTTTTTAATAATCATGTGACCACTTTCTTTTTGTTATTAACTTTGTTAGTTGGCATTATTTTTTTGATTTTGATTTTTAAACAAAATTACGAACACTTTAAACTGCAGCTTCAGCAGGAAAAAGAAGTGAAATTTCAAAAAGTAATTAAAAAAGAATTCAGGAATAGCAGTTTAGTTTGTCTAATTATTTTATTAATAATGATTTTGCTGATTGTAAAAATTGGGTTTAATTAACTAAAACTAATAAATAGATATAAATAAGGAAAAGCACTTTATTGTTGAGTTGCTTTTTCTTATTTTGATTTAATTCTAGCTTATTTATCTTGAGAAAAAGATAATTTCATCCAAGTGCTGGAATTTTTTCGTTTAATAAGCGACACATATGTTTTATTATTATTAATAGAATATTGTGTTTTTTTATTCATCAATAAATAAAATTGTAAATTGAAGTATTATATTTGACCTAAAGTTAAGTTTAACTGATAGTATAGAATAATGAAGCCAAATAGGAGTGTCACGGTTTATTTGGTCTGCTATAAATATGCTTATAGTCCTAGAAACTAGAGAGTAAGAAATTTAATGCTTAAATTTGGTTTTGACGAATTAACTTGCTTTTTAGCAGTCATAATTAACGATTAGTGTGAGGAGATAATATTTTGAACGAAACAGATTTTAATCAAATCAATCAATTAATTAATGAAGTTGAAAAAGTGATTTTAGGTAAACGAAAGATTATTCAATTGACTGTTGCTGCATTATTAGCTGGTAGTCATGTTTTGTTCGAGGATATTCCGGGTGTTGGTAAAACTGTCTTAGTAAAATCACTTGCTAAAGCAATTCATGGCGATTTTTCACGAATACAATTTACGCCTGACTTATTACCGAGTGACATTTTAGGCGTTTCAATTTTTAATGCTAAGTCAAATGATTTTGAATTTCATAGCGGACCAATCTTTGCCAATATCTTACTTGCCGATGAAATTAATAGAACAACACCTAGAACTCAGGCGGCTTTGTTAGAAGCAATGTCAGAAAATTCAGTTACAATCGATGGGCATACCTACCCTTTACCACCAAATTTTTTAGTTTTAGCCACTCAAAATCCTCTAGATTATGAAGGCACCTATCCTCTTCCAGAAGCGCAATTAGATCGTTTCCTTTTTAGTTTGAATATTGGTTATCCATCAGTAGAAAACGAGTTAAAGCTAATGCTTAATCAGCCGAAAACTGCCGATTCAGTTAAACAGGTAATGAATGAAGACACAATCAGAAAATTAAAAATACAACTTGATAATATTCACGTAGATGAAGCAGTTGCTAGATATGCCTTGGCACTAGTACAAAAAAGTAGAAATCATCCAAGCGTCGAATTAGGCCTCAGTCCTAGGGGAAGCATCGCATTTATCAGAGGTGCTAAGGCCTTCGCAATGACGGAAGGGCGCTCTTTCGTCACACCAAATGATTTACAAAGCATATTACCAGCTGTTTTTAAGCATCGGTTACAATTAAAATCTAGAAATGTGAAGCGCAATAATCTACTTGAAATTACGGATGATATTATTAATAGCGTACCAATTCCATTTAAGAGGTGAAGCATGAAAAAAACAAATAATAATAAGATAATTCTTTTTATTTTTAGTTATTTTTTGATATTTTTTTATGCAATTGCTTTTAATAATGCTACTGGTTGGGTAGTTTTAGTATTTATTTCATTAGTTTATTTATTAGAAATTTTAACGATGTTAAGCCCTTTGAGATGGATTAAAGTAGAAATTGATGAGACGATTTATGCTCAGGTTGGAGATTGCCTCCCGATAAAAATAAAAATCAATGGTATTGGTAGATTACCAATGTATTATCCACATTTTTCTATTGAATTACAGGATGATTCCTACAAAGAAATTTCAAATTATATCGGTCAAGAAAGAGAATTATTTCTCCAACTGACAATGAAAAAAAGAGGGCTAATCAAGCAGCAGTCGCTACAAATAAGTAGTCGTGATCTTTTCGGTTGGTTTGAAAAAAAATATCAGCTTAATGCGTCAGTTGACTGGATTGTTTTGCCAGAAATTAATCCGACTAGAGATTTATTAATTCCAAAAGTTGATGCCATATTGTCCCAGAATCATGATGGTGATAATTCTTTTGATATTAAAGGTTATCGTGAATATCAAGCAGGAGATTCACTAAATCGAGTAGATTGGAAAGCTTCTAGTAGACTACAAAAAATAATTGTTAGAGATTATGAAAAATTTATCTCACCGAAATGGCGATTTATTTTTTACGGTGTTGCAAGTAGTAACTTTGAAGCGATGCTAAGCCTATATTATTCACTTTACCAAAGTAAATATAAAGTAATTGAGTTTACTTTGATTGGCGAGGGGGTAGATGATGACATTATCGACTCAGTAGCTGAATTTGCGTTAATTCAGCCATTAAATAATTTAGTGGAGGTTGCCATTGAAAAAAATGAATTTGTTTGCATTTTTGTACCAGAAGCAGTAGAAGAATTGAATGACAATATCCAAGGATTAGGAGCTAAAAATGTTCATATGATTGCATACGAACAGCTGGTCAGGGATTAGGAGGTATAAAATGATAGAAAGCATCAAAAATAAATTTATATTGGCTTTAACCTCATATCTCATGGTCTTATTGGCATTCATTCAATTTTTAAATGTTTATCAAATAGAGAAACAATTTCAGGCAATGATTAGTATATTTTTATTCAGCTTAAGCGCACTAATTTTCAATAATAAGGTGCTCCGTTTTTGTAGTTATATCCTTAGCTTATTGCTTAGTTTATACTTATTCTATCCATTTTCTAAAAATTTTTTAAATGGTTGGTTAAATGAATTATATATCCAAATTGTTACTTCTGTTCAATCAGGCTATTATAGCGAAAAAGCAGCAGTTTTTATTTTATTCTTATTAATTATTATATTATTAGAACTTATTATTAATTATAAATTACTTTGGTTACCGAGAGTCAAGTCCATAATCCTGTGTAAAATACTATACAATGTTTTACCGGTCTCTCATTGATCAAACTTAATATATTTTCTTGTAGAACTGAGCCATTCGTCATGAAGGTCCAT
>JAKVKP010000032.1 GCA_022484805.1 Streptococcaceae bacterium | reverse complement strand
ATAAAGCATTTTACCAATTGTAACAATTGTTAAATCGCTACCTTCTTGTTTTACTTTAGCTTTACCAATCTCTACTTTATAATATTCTTCAGGTACTTCACCCTTTAGACCATACAAAGTTTTATCTTCTGAGAAAACAACAATATTATCATCTTCAATTGCTGCTAACAACAAACCTTTAGCATCATAGGGATTAGATGGTACAACAACTTTAACACCTGGAATTGAACCAAGAATACCGTAATATGAACCCGAGTGTTGAGCGGCAGCACTTGCACCAGCCCCATGACAAGTCCGAATAGTCATCGGAATTTTCGCTTTCCCACCAAACATATAACGCATTTTTGAGCCTTGCGCTAAGATTGTATCTAAACAAAAACCAATAAAGTCATTAAACATCAATTCAGGGACTGGACGTAATCCAGTCGCTGCTGCACCAACTGCTGCTCCCATATAGCCCATTTCAGAAATTGGTGTATCAATAACTCGTTCACGACCAAACTTAGGTGAAAGCCCCTTGGTGACACCAAAAACACCACCCCAAGCATCTGTATCTTCTAAGTGTGGCACATCGGCACCACCCGCAATATCTTCACCAAGTAAAATCACACGATCATCTTTATCCATCGCTTGCTCTAAACCTTCATTAATTGCTTTCATAAATGTAACTTTTCTTGTCATTTTAAATTCACTCCTTTTCGATTAGTTCGCAAAAACATCTTCATATAAAGCTTCTGGACGCGGTACAGAGCTTTCATGAGCAAACTGAATGGCATGTTCAGTATCAGCTGTAGATTGTGCTGAAATTTCATCTACTTCTTTTTGAGTCAATAATTTTTTTGTAATAGCTTTATCAATAAACTCTGTAATACAATCACGTTCAGCTCGTTTTAGTTCATCACCTTCTGTTGCTTTATACTTTTGTTCATCGCCTTCAAAATGACCATAATTCCGATAAGTGACACATTCAACAATTGTAGGTCCTTCTCCATTACGTGCACGGTCAATTGCTTCGCCCGAAGCTTCATAAACAGCAAAAATATCATCTCCATCTACTGTTACACCTGGAATACCATATGCTGCTGCTCTTTCAGCAATTGTTTTTGAGCCAGAAGAATACCATTGTGGTGTTGCTTCTGCAAATGAGTTATTTTCATTAACAAATACAACTGGTAATTTCCAGATAGATGCCATATTAATTGCTTCATGGAATGTGCCCTCATTAGCCGCCCCATCACCAAAGAAACATACCGCAACATCTTTTGTCTTTAAGTATTTATTTCTTAAGCCAGCGCCAACAGCAATTGGAAAGCCACCGCCAACCATACCGTTCGCACCAAGCATTCCTTTATCAATATCAGCAATATGCATTGAACCGCCTTTACCCTTACAAAGACCTGTTTCCTTGCCATAAATTTCTGCCATCATGCCATCTAAGTCACAGCCTTTAGCAATACAGTGACCATGCCCTCTATGGGTACTTGTAATATAATCATCACTAGTTAAATGTGCACAAACACCAGTTGCCACAGCTTCTTCACCTGCATACAAATGAACAAATCCCGGAATTTCACCACTTGCAAAAATACGATGCACTTCATTTTCAAAGTTACGAATATCGTACATTGTTTTTAAAATCCACTTTGCTTGATCTTTCGTTAATTTCTTCATTATTAGTTTCCTCCTTATAATTAACCATGAATCGCTTTGCCAAATAGAGCATTTGATGTTTCACCAATCACCTCAGACATTGTTGGATGAGCGAAAATGACCTTACTAAGCTCATCAACAGTCCCCTCGGCTTCCTTAACCGTCAAAATCGTATGAATCATTTCCGTTGCATGACTTCCAACAATTACAGCACCAAGTATTTGATGATATTTCGCTTCACTAATGATTTTAATAAAGCCTTCTGTTTCAAGTGATGCAATTGCCTTACCATTGCTTGCAAAAGGCATCATTTTAACCACAACTTCTGAATACGCTTCACGCGCTTGTACTTCAGATAAACCAAAGCTTGCTACCTCTGGACTCGTATATAAGCAACGTGGTACCGAGGTTGAATCAACTGGAAATTGAGGATTGCCAAACATTCCTTCAACTGCATGAATGCCTTCATGGCTAGCCACATGAGCTAATTGATAGCCACCAATCAAATCACCAATCGCATAAACATCAGTTAAGCTTGTTTGATAATTTTCATCTACCTTCACAAATCGGCTAGATTCATCTAATTTTAAAGACAATTGACCGGCCAAGCCTAAATTAGCTTTTCTTCCTGCTGCTACCAATAGCTTATCAAATTCAATCACTTCAGAATC
Organism: Streptococcaceae bacterium; assembly: GCA_022484805.1. Lineage (GTDB taxonomy): Bacteria > Bacillota > Bacilli > Lactobacillales > Streptococcaceae > MMGLQ5-1. Next base: position 24,379 of record JAKVKP010000032.1, on the reverse strand, counting down.
CAATATAATTTTTCCAGTTTCGACTTTTTGAATTTTAGCTGAGGTAATAATTTTGATACCCATTTTTATCAATTTTTTCTTAATAATTTTTCTAGCATCTTCATCCTCTGTCAATAGAATATCAGCTGCCACTTCGACTAATGTCACCTCAACCTTCAAAGGTCGCATTGCAAATGCTAATTCTACTGCAATGATTCCACCACCAATTACAACAAGTTTTTTTGGCAATTCTGTCATTGAGAAAAATGTATCAGTTGTCTCATGTGCTGTCTCATCAATACCGTTGATTGGTGGCACAAATGGTCTTCCTCCAGTTGCAATCAAAAGCTTTTTGGTTTGCAATTTTTGATTATGTATCTTTACTTGATGATTTGAAATAAGTTCCGCCTCACCCTCCAAATAATCAATATGATTTGATTGAAATAGATGATGAATACCTGATTGTAAGGTTTGAACTACTTGATTTTTACGCTCAACTAGCTTCGGAAATGCGACATTGTTAATCGTTGCTTCAATACCATAGTGATTAGCTTCCTCAATTGAGAGTAACCAATTGGCGTGTTGAATATAGCTTTTCGATGGAATACAACCCACATTCAGGCAAGTACCACCAATTTTATTTTTTTCAATCACTGCCACTTTTTTACCTAATTGTGCTGCACGAATTGCGGCGACATAGCCACCAGGTCCAGCACCAATGACAATTAAGTCATAATTTGCCATTTTTATCCCTCCTCAGTCAGAATAATTGCTTCCAAAATACTTGTAGCAAAATCCGAGCCAACTTTTTAAAGTTTCAAGCTTAGCAAGTTATAAAAATAGAAACATTGATAAATTAGTGTTGTTCAACAGCCTTGAATAAAAAACGTATATTATATAATAAATTCCAAGTTAATTTTTTGTAAGCGCTACCATAGCAGTGTAAAATAGTGAGACATTTTCATGAAACAAATTGTATCAACGATACAATTATTACCTTTTGTTAATACAAAAAACCAAACAAATAATCAATTATCCGTTTGGTCTCTGAATATATTATTAAATTGTTATTTCATATTTTTTCATCCAACGATAAAGTGTTGCCCTTGAAATTTCAAGATACTTAGCAGTTTTGGTCATATTAAAGAAATTCTTTTCGAGCGCGTGCTGAATTTTTAACTTTTGATCCATTATTTCATTTAAATCACTTGCTACTTCTTCTTGCAGATTGTTAGCTTTATAAACAATGCCCGACTGAATTAGTTGCTTTAACTCTGCATCAGTTGGTTCATCATCTTTATAAAAAATTGATGCGCGAGCCAAAAAGTTATTAAATTCTCTGACATTGCCGTACCAAGGATAATCTTTGGCAGCTTTAATTAACTTATCCTGCCACTTAATTGACCAATGATGTTTATCAGAAAATTGCTTAATAAGTGGCTGCAAATCTTCCATATGCTCACGTAAAGGTGGGATGTTCAAGCTACAAACATAAATTCGATAAAATAAATCTTCACGAAACTTGCCATCCTTGACTAATATTTTCAAATCTTTGTTACTAGCTGTGACTAATCGGAAATTTGTTGCAACTGGTTTACCACTGATTGGCGTCACTAATTTATCCTCAAGCACCCGTAATAAAACCTGTTGCATTTTTTCGGGCATGCTATCAATCTCATCTAGAAATAACGTTCCACCATTTGCCTGTTCAAGTTTTCCTTTAAAACCCTTAGCATTTGCTCCAGTAAAAGCCCCAGCTGCATAACCAAATAATTCACTTTCCAATAAACTTTCACTAACGGCACCACAATTAATTGCAACTAATTCACCATCACGCATTGCACTATTATAATGAATCGTCTTGGCAATAATTTCTTTACCACTACCAGATTCGCCAAAAATATGTATGGGTAAATTACTAGCAGAAATCTTAATTACATCACTCAAAAATGCCTGATATTTTTTACTCTGACTAACTACACCTGGATAATAATAATTGGTTACTGCACTAGATGACGGTTGAATTCCTGAGTATAATTTATATTTATAACCAATCAATTGGTGATTATTCAAAATTGGTGCTTCATTATAAATCGTTTTATCATTAATCAGCTCACGAATATCTGAACCAATATGAAAATCCTTTGATACCCCTCTCGAAAGCTTCACAAGTCGATAACGTGAATCACAATAATAAGCATCCTCAAAATCACTCATCGCAATTTCAAGCAAAGTATTTCTTTGAGCTAGATGAAGCTTCATCATTTGATTGGCAACTCGTTCAGTTAATACTGTCAATAAAATCAAAGCATCCTTAGCCGATTGATTTTGATATGTTGAAATATCCAGCACACCTAAAATTTCGTCATTTTCATCAAGAATTGGTGAAGCAGCACAACTCCAGCGCCGTGAAGCCCTTGAAAAATGCTCATCCAAGGACAGAAATGAAGCCTCCTTAGTCCTTAGCACCATACCAATTGCATTGGTACCAACTTGTAATTCGGACCAATTACTGCCCTCACGAAAAGCAATCTCATTAGCGTAATCCTTGGCTTGATAATTTCCAGTTCGCCATAAAATATTACCATCGTTATCAGTCAATACAAAAAGTGGTCTACGTACCTTTAATTTTTTTTCTAAACGATCTAATTCAATTTTGACACAGCGAATCAATTCCTTGTTGGCCTGTTGCTTTGCTTGCAATTCTTTATGACCTAATATTTTATTAGGACGAGTTGACAACGGATTGACTTGGTGCTTGATACAAAACTCCCAAGAACTTGCAACTTTCGGTGAAAGCTTAGAAGGAATGCGGCTATTATGTGTGATTACTGAGTTTTCTTCACTTGCCACAATTATCATCTCCTTTAACAGTATTTATATATTTTACAATATTCTAAATAAATACCCATCCAGCGCTAATTGAAACCACTTACATTTAAAAGTAATCCAGACTATAGTTTTATTTTACGCCTGAATCATATCGCTATCAAAAATATAAGCTTTTATTCTACTTTATATTTTAAAATTAATTAATAACATTTTTCAAAAAATTTAATTCGGTATCAACAAATGTACTATTCTCTCAAAGCAGGTACAAACAAAGATAAGAAGTCCTCAAGATACGTAATTGTAATTGGTAATGCAGGTCCTTCATCACCATCAATTCTGACCACCACTTTATTATGATCCTTGGCAGTCAATTTTAATTCATTCATCGTTAAATAGGTAACTGCCTTAGAATGATTCAACTTTCCAGTCAAGCCAAAGTAAAGGTATGGAATTACCTGACCTAAGCTAATATTATTGAGAATGCTTAAATGAAGTTTTGTTGGCGCTGGGTCGCTGTAAATATGCCCGCCTATCGAAGAAGTAGTCGTAAGCAAAGCAAACCATGTCTTTAATTCTTTTCGCGTTCTACCATCAATTTGATATTCAATTCGATAAGATTTATTTTTACCAATTCGGCGAAGTGCCTCAATCAGATAGACAATTTTACCAAATTTTTGTTTGTCTTTTTGCCGAACCTCATTAGATAAGTCTGCTAAATTACCCAAAGCCAATGAACTGACCACTGCTTGACCATTATCACATTTACCAATACCTACGGACTGTTGATGCCCCGAGATAATCACCCTAATTGCAGCATCGATATCCAATGGAATTTGAAATCTCTTGGCAAAATTATTAACCGTTCCGGCAGGAATAATGCCAAACGGAACTGAATGATTCGCTTTTAACAAAGTTGAAATTGCTAAGCTGAGTGTACCATCACCTCCAATTGCTATCAAGGCGTCTAATGACTCTAAAGCCGTATTCAAGGCCGCAATAGAAGCAGATTCACTCTCACCTGTAATGAAATGCCCATCAATTGCATGTTCACTTAATTTTTCCTTGAGCCTTGTCGCAGCCTCCTTAGCCTTGCCATCTCCTGCATTAATATTAAAGAAAATGCCGTAATTTTGATTATTCATGGCAATACACCTCTTATTCAACAATATTTATTAATATAATATTTTTTGAACTCTTAACCTATTCTTCACCATATCATATCATATATTGAAAACAAAAAAATAATATCATAAAAAACTATTATAATTTTATTTTTAACCATTGCGATTTACTTATTAATAAGATAAAAAAATGATGTTTAATACAATCGTTCAATTCGATAACGCTATTTTTAATAATCTCTCAAGGCATTATTCTCTAAATGTTAACTTGCTCGCATAATTTCTAATATTATTTTCTAGGAAATAGTCGAGATTATAATCTAAACTCGAATCTTGAAAACGATTTTTCGTTAAAAAATAGCCAAAATTAAGCCAAATAACATTCATTACCTCAGATTCTATACTGATACTACTGCTAATTCGATTTTCTGACTGTAATTCTTCAAAATAAGCAATTAATAACTTTTTAAAATGAATTGGCACACGCTGAACAGCCTCATTTAACTTAGAAATTTCAAACGTTTCTCGAAAACCTGCCAAAACAATAGCTTGATGACTGGCAACAAACTCTTGATAACGTCTAGAAAGATTAATCAAATCTTTTTCTACATCCCCAGACATCTCCAAATCTTTTGTTATATCAACCGCTTCAATTAAAAATTGATCAACTGCAGCATTCATTAAACCTTCTTTATCCTTAAAATTTTTAAAAATTGTGCTCTCATTAACACCTGCTAATTCGGCAATCCGCTTAGTTGTTGTTTTTGAGTAACCGTTTTCAATAATCAGTCGCTTAAACGCTTCAATAATCTTGAATTGTGTTTTCGTCAGCATTGCTCGCTCCCTTCAATCTCATAATTTATTATAACATATTTTCCTAATTCATAGAAAAAAGCAAGCGAGCACTTGCTTGTTTTTCTGAGGTGTGTTATTCTCCTTTATGCAAATAAAACTAAAGGAGAATAATTTAGATGAATGCAATAAAAAAATTTTTTACTAATAAATTCACAATCGCCTCATTCTTGGTAATATTGTTCTATGGGATGTGCATGATTGGCATTTATTTTTCCGGCTATAAGGTTGTCCCAGATAAAATAGAGGATTTACCAATTGCTATCGTAAATGAAGATACGGATAGTGAAGCACTTGCTAAGCAGCTTACCTCTGAAATGCCTTTTAACCACATTCAAAAAAATGATTCATTGAAGACAGCAAAGCAAAAATTGAAAAATCGTGATGTCTACTTGGTAATTTATATTCCAAAGGATTTTCAATCCCAAATTAAAAATGGCGAATCCACTGAAATCGGCTTTTACGTCAACGAAGCAAATCCAATGACAGCTGTTCAAAGCATGGAAAGTGTTGCCAATACAATTGGTGCAAACGTTCATCAAAGTATTATTTTAACGCGAGATAAAGAGATTTTTACGAAAATAGAATTAGCCCAGTTAAAAACCGAGCTAGAAACGCTGATTGCTCAAAACCCTACTAATTCTGATTCAATCCAAGCAGACGGCGAAGAACAAACAGAAAAAATTAATACACTGGCTTCTAGCCTTTACAAGGATAATATTTCATATAAAATTCATAAAATTAATCATACTAAGACAGGTATGAACTATACAATGGCACCATTTTTCATATCTCTAGCTTTCTACATTGGTGCAATGATTGGTGCCATGATTCTAGCATTAGCTTTCAAAGAATTTGCTGGTAAAATTGGAAAATGGAAAGCTTACGGGCTAGCTGAATTAGCAATAATTATGATGTCCATTATTGCGCCATTAATCATCCTGATTGTAGCCAAACAAATGAACCATTACTCAATGAGTGAATACACTAGTCTTTGGTTAAATCATGGTTTTGAACTCTTTGCGGCCTTAAATATTAATTTTATATTCAATTTATTGTTAGGACAACTTGGCGTCATCATCAATGTTCCGGTCATGATGATTCAAATCGTCAGTGGTGCTGGATTGATTCCATATCTGATTTTACCAAATTTCTTTAAGTTTATGAGTAATATTTCACCAACCTATTATGCTATCCAAAGCGATTACAATATATTAGGTGATCGAATGAATATTGCTAACAACTTATTATTAATGCTTGTACTGGGTCTTGGATCAATTATTTGCCACTTAATCATTGTGGCACTTAAAAAATTCCAGACAGAAACAGCAACCATCTAACAGGAAATGTTGCTGACAATTCGATACAAGAAATTTAAATCAGTTAAATTTTTTAACTTAAACTAATTTTTCATTTTTTACGGTATCACAAAATTGGGCTGAGATAAAATCTCAACCCTTTTTTGTGATTTAATAATTAATAATCATTTAATGCTAATGAAATTAATTAAGCAGCTTTTGGTTGCCCTTTAACACCCTTAAACAAAGATTTAAAAATTGATAAATACATCAGAGCAATTGCAACAATCGCATAAATTAAAATAACAGTAACTGAGGTTTGTGTCGTTCCAGAACCATTTTCAAAATATAGTAAATTAGTAATCAAATCTACCGCATATCGGATTGGTAACCAGCTCATGATATAGGTTTGCATAAAGTGATTCAACATTTCTATTGGATAAGTTGAAAATGTCGATAGCATGAACATCACGGTTGCAATCCCCATACCTGCCATACCTAGCCAATTAACCAAGGCGGATTGAATCAGATAGAAAACAAAAGCAAGAGAACTGATTGCTAAAGTATAAATTGAAAAATCAGGAATCGTCACACTAAATATTTTCATAAAAACACTGACTAACAAACCAATCGCAATCGCTCCTAATAATCCTGAAACAATTTGACTGGTAACAACCTTCATATTTAACATCTTTGCTTTTAAGGGTTGATGTATACGTGATAATAAAAGAGCCATGACTAGCGAACCCATCCAAGCAAGCATAATACTCAAGAATGGCAACATACCATTGATATTATCTTCTGGAATTGGATTAATCTTACTAACTGAATAGCTAACTGGATTATTCAAAATTGAGTTGAAAGATACTGGTAATTTCGCATTGCTACTTGATAAAAGTTCTTGTTGATTTTGGCTAATTTGCGTATTCATACTCGTAGCTAGTTGAGTTAGCACTGTAGTTGCTAGCCCAGCCCCTGTTGCATTCATTCCCTCATTAATTTTAATCTCTAGCTTTGCAGATAAGTTTTGAATATTTTGCGTATCAGCTGAACCCACAATTGCCTGCTTTAACAAGGTCTGTTCCTGAGCGATATCTGCAGAAAATGATTGATCAATCACAAGAGCACCATAATATTTTTTATCATTGAAGCCTTGATTCAATTTTTTACTACTGTCTACACGAATCAATTTAATTTTTGCATCGTCAGTTGCTTCAAATTTTTTAATTAATTTTTCTTCAAGCTGCTCGCCAAGAGGGCCCTCGTCTTTATTAACAATTGCAATTGGTAGCTCTTTTGCAGATAAAGAAGAACGTATCCCAATTTGAATCAAGACAAAAAATGAAACAAAAGCAAGAACAGCAATTAACGAAAGCCAATAGCTTTTTTTAGTTATTAAGGTAAACATCTACATACACTCCATATTCTGATAATTTTTCTTTATTGAGAACATGGACTAGTATAAGCATGACTGAACCAAGTTTCGAGCATTGATTTGATGAATTATGTCGATTAATCAAACAAAGAAGTGATTTTTGTCAATGATTTAAACATAAACAAGAGACTGTCACTTTTTAAGTTTAATTAAACAATAATTGAATTTTTTTAAATACCTGCTGTAACTCCTTCTCAGAAGGGATACGATCATTTTCGATAACATACTCTAGCATTTTTAAACTGATGGTTGGCATTAAATATACTTCAAGCGAATTTTCTTCAACTGGTAAAACTGTCTTAAAATATTTTTGAATTTTTTTCGATAATTCTTCTTTGAAATTCATTTGTCCTTCTAAATCAATAGATAAAAGAAGCTTCAATTCCTTTTTGTGCAATGACCATTCATTAAGGATAGGTGAAATTTCACTCCTTACTGCCTTAAAACTATCATTATTTTCTACTAAAGAAATACCTTTATCCATAACACTTTGATATTCAGTTAAATATTCTGTCATTATTTTTTCAGCTAGGTCATACTTATCATAATAATGCTTGTAGAATGTTTGACGATTAATCATCGCCTTCTCAGCAATTTCGGTAACCGTAACTGCCGAAAAGCCTTTCTCTTCAACCAAATCAAAAAAGGCCTGCCTAATAAATATTGCTGTTCGTAACCTTCTTAAATCGCTCACTTGCACCTCCAACTATAACAATTAATTCTCTCAATTTAATATAATAAACGCTTTAATTAAAATCTAGTGTAATCGTTTATCAATCATAGTAGCCTAACTATCAACTAAATTCAATCAAAGTAGTTCATAGCATCAAAATCTATCTCTATTCTCTTCCCAACTATCTATAGATACAAACATTTATCCAATAATTATTATCTTTACTTATTATTAAGCTTTCTTAATTTTCATGTGTTATTTTTTTTGGTATATTACAATTAAATTATACGAGTAGTATTTTTATGCGACACTTTAATTTGTTTTGAAGATTTTATTCTCACTGGCGTAGCTAAGGGGCTACAAGGATGCACTAGCGGTTTGGGAGTGCATTGTTTAAATGAAAAATAATTAATTTCACGTAATAGTATCCATGAACTTTAGAATATAAATATTTATTAGTTAGATAGCTTTCTCTAAAAAAGAGGAGGCTATTGTCTATTTTAAGAGCAAAAAAGTAATACCTTTTGCCCAACATCAAGATATTTTTTTGTTTGCTTATTAATTGAGCATTATTTAGATAGCACTTTGAAGAAAAATGTTATCATTGGTGTAAAGAATCATTAACCAAAATTTTTAATCAGGAGGCTTAATTATGTATATTTCAATGGTAGAATTTACCGTTACTGCAGACGATAAAGCACAATTTGCAAATAAAATCAAAAATGATGTTGAAAAATTGAAAGCAGTTGACGGCGTCATTTCAACTGAAGCTTGGGTGAACGAGCGAGCTACAAAAACAACTTATGCTCTGGTAACAAAATGGATTGATGAACAAGCTCAAAAAACATGGATTAATCGGCCGGAGCACGTTGCTCATCATAAAAAGATGTCACAGGAGTTGAAAGCGCACCCTGAAAAAAAGAAAAATATTGAGAAAAAAGTAAGTGGTTACCAATTATTTTAAGAACAATATCATAAAATGACCTCAAGTATTAGACTAAAAATCTAATGTTTGAGGTCATTTTATATTTTTATCTAGTTAAGTGATGACTAAGAGGAATACCCATCTCTTTTTTATAATAAAAAAGCAGCTGGAAAATGTATTCCAAACTGCTTGATTTTAGATTAACGACGAATTTCTTTGATACTTGTGAAAAGTCGCTAAAGCATTGCTATATAACGATTTTTATTCCCTTTGACTACACTTTGACTACTTTATTAAAAATTGGTCTTTTAGGAATCCTATAATACCAGTGTTTTCACCGTGTTTTAGTCTTCCAAAGAACGAAATGCAAGCAATGGTTTTACCTTTTCATTATTAGTCAAATGACGGTAGATTTTTGAAGTCGTTTTGTCCGTATGACCTAATCGATCCTTCAAGACATCCCAACTACAATACTCGGCTACTAGACTAGCCATTGTGTGGCGAGCTAAGTGAGTATGGAATGACTTTCCAATCCCTGACCGCTCCACGCACCGCTTAACGTGATCATTTACATATTCCCTGCGATAAGGCACCCCACGTTTACTAGCATCTAGATAAACAAATAAATAAGTCCCATCCACAATAAAGCGATGATGCCCTCTCATCTCAGCTAAAGCACGAATCAATTGCTTTAGTTTTTCCATCGCCAATGGTGTTACCGGCACTCGTCTAGCAGAACTAACTGTCTTAGTAGTTTCAATACGAAACTCTTTACTCTTTCCTTTAACCGCTGTCTGTTTATAAAAGAGAATTTCATTTCTTTGAAAATCAATATCTTCTGGTTGCAAAGCAAGTGCCTCACTAACGCGACAGCCTGTATAGAATAGAACATGAAAGAGAACTGACATAGGTAATTCTTCATGGACAATGCCATAGTTCAAGAACGTCCTCAACTCATCTACCGTCAAAAACTTATCTTCTACATTGTTGACAGCTTCTTTTAAATCCCGAACGGTTACTTGATACTTAGGTATTCTGACTGTCTTCATAGGATTTTCACTTACTAACTGCTTTTTGAGACAGTACTTGAAAACCATGTTTAGGACTTGAATCAGAGATTGTAGACTATTTTTAGCATAGCCCGCATCTGTACCGTTGAGGCCTCGTTCCTTCAAGTTGAAAACCAACTCTTGTAGTTCATCTGATGATAAATCACAGAGTCGTTTATTGCCAATCCAACGATTGATGATAGTCAGTTGTTCTGCTCGCTTATCATAGGTCGATTCTTTTTGTTCATTTAAGGACCGGTAATATTGAAACCATTTTTCACCTACAACGCTAAACTTGTCGTTGCTTGCAACAATCCTTTTCTTGTGTCGTTGCTCCTTTTCCATTTCCAGATAAGCAAGTTGTGCTTCCCGTTTTGAATTGAAACCACGTCTCGTTGTTCGAAATGCTTGAAAATACCAAGTGACTCTGCCAGTAGAACTAATTTGTTTTTTAAAACGATCTTTTGTTTTCATTTATTGATTCCTCCTATTTCGAAGGAACCCAACAAGCGAAAAATCTTTGGAAATCTTTCTATCTATGCTTCCATTGTACCGCATCTTAATAAAAAGATGTAACCTATAAAGATCGAAGTAGTCGCATTTGTTCACGAAAGCCATCTGCATCACTCTTCCTCATCCATTCTAAAACATCGTCTCGCAGGTAGTGTCCTCGAATTCCATACCAACAAGTCGGAAAATCGCCAAGTTTGACCAAGCGATTTAACGTACTATCACTGATTTGAAAAAGACGTTTCAAATCAGTATTAGTAAGTACTAGTGGTAGTTGCGCCATAGCAAGTAGCCTATCTGTGTATTCTTCTAGTTTCTTTTGCAAGTACGGATAAAAATCAGTTTCAAGAACACTTTGATTAGTAGGATATTCCAATTGCTTCACCTCTTCTCTATCGTAAAAAATCTTCCCCAGTATTTCTAAACAAAAATTAGGTATCATAAAGCAATGACGTAGATAAGAAAAATCAAGTCTTAAAAATAGTAGTTTTTCATCTATCAGCTGCTCTGCCAAAGCACATAGGAATCTCACCTCCCCCCAGTAATGGCGGGCCAATTTGGTTACGGAAGTATCATTATCGTAGTCACGAGTCTATTTCAAAAACTGTCGCTCAAAGAAGTCTCTTGTCATGGCGAAACTAACCAAAAACTCGTAAACTACACGTACTGATAGATTTACTATTCAGTTTTCAAAGAGCATTTGGCTTTTTCAGCCTACGAAAGTCTTCTATTCAAAACTGATAAAAAACTTTCATAGAATGAAAAGGAAAGGGAAAAAATACGTTAACGAGTTGTATCAAATTCAAGTATCTTTTCAATCAATTTCGTTTCCAGTTGTCTACGCATATATTCATCCACATACATAACCATGCCCTTTTCTTCTTCATAAACAGGCTTCATAGCTACTCTTGAAATATAGTTTTGATATTTTGACAGGACAATGGTCATTGCGATTGAATCGCCGGAGCTTGCAGCTTTGATCGTTTCTACTGGTATAGACGGTATATATCTTTTAGTTTTCTTCATAACTGTCACCTAACATCCTGTTCAGATCTTCTAAGGCTTCCTGACGTTGATACCAAACACTTCCAAGACTTTTTCCGACTATTTCACTAATTTCACGATCATTGAGACCAATGAAAAATGACATCAAGATGATCTCTTGTCTAATACTAGCCAATTGTTCAATTGCATTTGCCAATACTTCATTGCCTATTAAAATTTCGATTCCTAAGATAGGAAACTTCCCATTACCATTCAGCCTCGTGTCAGAGTAATAGAATTCTGTGCCTAGGCTTTTTTGTTCCAACGTCTCCATTGAAATTTGACGCTGGCGAAATCTCGCATCTTTCTTTTGAATATTGAATGCTTCATTGCGGACTACTTTCTTACAAAAACTGTCAAACATATGTTGAATGTGGGTTTCTTTGGGGTCGCCCATAACATTTTCCTCCTCAAAAAATTCATTCAACTCATTTTCATATCTATCCCTTTCCATTATTACTACAATCTGGGAGTGAGCATTTTTCGAAAAAAGACAAATTTTTTTAAAATAAAAAGGCATACAGACAAAGACTGTCTATACGCCTCACAAACGTTCTGCACAGATATAATGATTGAAACATCGCTTATTAGCCAGATTGATATTTAACAAGATGAAACATTAATCTTCTTTACTATCCAGCAGCTTTACAATAGATTTTTGTGGTGTACTGTAAAAAATATTTTCTACAATTAACATTAGTAAGCAGAAATCCTCGTAGCTCTTCTCCACGGAACACCCAATGCTTGCCCTGATTTGAATGGTGATAGAAACAAAGATTGCTATTTTTCCGGTAAAAATAGTGACTTGAAGAAAATGCTATTTCTTATTATTGACAAAAATGGCTACTATTAACATAGAAATTACTGTGAATGCTGTCATCATCCAGATTTGGGTTTGAAAATTAGTTGTCGTTGCGACGATTAGCGATAATCCAATGGGACCTCCAATTTGATGCATTGTGTTTGTCACTCCACTAGCAATACCGGCCAATTCATCAGGTGCTTCATAAACGCCTGCTGAGGTCACAGGGGCCAAGATTAAGCCTTGACCTAACCCCAGGATGACCATTGGAACAAAAACGGTTTGCCAATAGCCATTGGCCGGATTTGAGATGGCAAGTAGCATTAACCCGATCGCTAATATTATTTCACCGGCCAGCAACACCTTATTGTTCCCAAATTTTCCAGTTAGCCTTGGCAGTTGCATTGCAATGATAAAATTAACAATTGTCAATGGTAAAAAAGCAAATCCTGATTCTAACGCTGAAAAACCATATTGGCTTTGCATCATCTGTGGCAAAAAGAACCAAAATGGTAACATTGCCATCATAAATAAGAGCCGTGTCACATATGCTCCAGAACGGATTTTGTTTTTAAAAAGTGCTAAAGGTAAAATTGGCGCAGCAGACTTTCCTTCCCATAAAATAAAGATTCCCAAAAAGACCACTCCGAGAAAGACAAGACCAATTTTTCCTTCAGTAAAGCCATAAATAATCCCAATCAAGCCAAAGATCGAAAGTATACTACCTAAATAGTCGATCCTTTCTTTTCGACGGACAGAAGGCGTCACATATTTCAACGTTAAAATAAATAGCACTAGTGTAAATGGCACGTTAATCAAAAATCCGGCCCGCCAAGAAATCAGGCTTGTCAGTCCCCCACCAACTAATAGACCGATACTTGAACCAATCCCGGCAGTTGCCCCATAATACGCAATTGCTCGTTGTCTCATATTGTTTTGATAGGCATCCATAATCAATGCCAGTGTTGTCGGTGCGATGATGGAACTCCCAATTCCTTGAACTGCCCGCATCCCAATCACCATTTCAGCAGTTTGTGACAAGCCAATGACTAATGAACTGATTCCAAAAATAAATAACCCGATTAAAAATATACGTTTTCTCCCTAATAAATCAGAAAGACGTCCGCTTAATAATAAAAAGCCACCAAAAGTCAGTGTATAGGCGCTTGATACCCAGGACAGTGCTGTTGCAGACAAACCTAAGCTTTCCCCTATCTCGACAGAACTTGTAAAAATAATTGAATTATCCATTAATATTAAAAAATATGCTAATAAAGTAATTGGTAAAATGACACCAAATTTTTCTCTCTTCAAATGTTTTAACTTCTTTCTATTGCGTTAATTGATTTATCTTTTCTAACCAAGTATCGATTTCCTTGGATACTTGGTTACTATTCTCATCCGTGATCCCCATTATCAGACCGTTTATTTCCTCTCCACCTTTTACAGTGTAGCCAGCCAATACCTTGGCTCCTTTCGCTCCAGTACGGATTTGACTAAAAGTTGATCCACTACCATAACCACCATGGGTATTAAAAGGAATCACAATTTTCCCTTTGAAATCATAATCATTGAGAAAAGAGACAACAGCTTGCGGCAATGCCATATTCCAGGTTGGTGCCCCAATAAAAATCCGGTCGTAATTCTGTATATCAGGAATCGGTGTTTTTATTTCTGGAAGGATTGCTCTTTCTTGCTCTTGCACATTTTGTTCGACTTCCTGTCGATAATTTTTAGGTCTGGCTACTTTTGTTTCGATTTGAAAAAGCTCACCACCAACCTTTTCTTGAATTAATTTAGCAACTGCTTTTGTATTTCCTGTTCGTGAATAATAGACGATTGCTATTTTAGAATTGTTCATCATGGTTCCTCCTTCCTGTTCTTTTTTTATTCGTTTTGACACCGCCATAAAGCCAATAATGACGAGGCTTAGCGTTATGATTATTGGCTAAAAATGCTTTTTTTAGACAACTCAATCACCTTCATTGAGAGATTATTCCCATAAAAATACTGTGACATCATCTACAAAATGCGTGATGCCACAGAATTTTTATCCTATTAGATTATTTCTAATCAATAGAAATCAGATTTTGCTTGTTACTTTAAATCAGATACATCATTTTTCGGTATCTAACATGCGATCCATGAACCACTCTACTTGTTGCGGTGCATCGTGATCAAAGAAAGCTGATTCTTTCATATCCAATGCTGCAATTTTCTCAAGATCTGCCTTTGAAAGCTCAAAATCAAAAATTGCAATGTTTTCTGCCATTCGTTCTGGACGAACGGATTTTGCTAAAGCAACAATCCCTCTTTGCATTAACCAACGCAAGACAACTTGTCCCACAGTCTTGTGATATTGCTTGCCAATTTCTGCTAAAACAGGATTTGTAAACAACTCGTGGCGACCTTCTGCAAAAGGTGCCCAAGCCTCCATTTGAACGTCATATTTTTCATGCCATTCTTGATCTTCAATTCGTTGGTTCCAAGGATTTACTTCAATTTGATTGATTTGCGGTTTCACTTCATTCAAGCCAACAAACTCAATCATTTTAGCTGATTTGAAATTCGAGATCCCAATTGCTCGTAATTTCCCGGATTTTTGGGCAGCCACCATGGCACGCCAAGCACCATAAATATCTCCATATGGTTGGTGAATCAGATAAAGATCCAGGTAATCTAAGCCCATGACTTCAAGGGAAAGATTAATTGTTTCAGCGGCTTTTTCTTCTGGTGCTTGGAGAATAAATAATTTTGAAGTAACAAAAAGTTCATCTCTGGTAACTAGGCCTTCATCAATAGCCCGCTTGATTCCTTCCCCAGTCTTTTTTTCGTTTCCGTAAATCGAAGCAGTATCAATCAGACGATAGCCTGCTTTAATAGCTTGATACACTGCCTCCGCCGTTTCCTCCAAAGGAATTTGATAAACACCAAAGCCTAATTGAGGCATTTCTACACCATTGTTCAACGTAATTGTTTGCATCTTGTTTTCCTCCTTTAAATTTCATTACATTGTCTATCCTAAACGTTGGAGTTAAGTCCATAGCAAGTAAAACAACTTATTTTTTCATTTAATATTGCAAATTCTCCAAGGCTGTCTCCACCTGCTTTTATTTTTATACCATCCTGAAAGCCTCCTTCGATTTTGCTACACTGCATGTATCCTAATAAAGTAGACACCTTTTTTGCTATACTATTAATTATTTAGACATCTTTTGAGAAAGGAATTTTGATTATGGTAGACAAGCGTAAATCTCCACGAAAATTTGACGAAGAGTTCAAAAAATCAATCGTAAAACTTTATGAAGGCGGCAAATCACAAAACGCATTAGCTAATGAATATGGAATCGCCCTGTCCTCTGTAGCTCGTTGGGTGAAGCAATATTCTGAAGTTAAAATTGATGATGATACGATCCTCACGGCTCGACAGATCAAGCAATTACAGAAACGAAATCTTCAGCTAGAAGAGGAAAACTTAATCTTAAAAAAAGCGATTGCCATATTCACGCCACACTCAACGAACGACTAAATGCAATTCGTATGTTACGTCACGAACACTCTATTGTTACGCTTTGCAGGGTTCTTAAGGTTAATCGCTCGACTTACTACAAACGTTTTTCTGGAAAGATTTCCCCCAGAACAGCAGAAAATCAACAGTTGAGAAAGACAATCTTAGAAATCTATACAACTTCTAAAAAACGAGTAGGTCCTGCAAAAGTACGACGTATGCTTCTACGTGACTATGGCATTTCTATCAGCATTGGCCGAGTTTATCGCCTAATGAGCACTATGCACTTACCTAAAATGTCTACAGTAAAACCTGCCTTTAAACCGACCGAAGGTCAGACTCCTTTGAAACGCCCAAATCATTTGAAGCAAGCATTTAACCCTCCTGCACCAAATCAAGTATGGACGAGTGATTTTTCTTATATTCCTATTGGAAATAAATCATTTGTTTATCTTTGTGTAATTTTAGATTTATTTTCTAGGAAAATCATTGCTTGGTCTGTCAGCAAAAAAATTGACACAGCTTTAGCTATTACAACAATAGAAAAAGCAATCCAAGTCAGAAATCCTCAGGATTCTGTTCTTTTTCACACAGATCAAGGTTCCCAGTACACTTCATTTGAATTCAGGAAGTTTTTAGAAAATCATTCTATTGTTCAATCCTTATCGAAACCTGGATATCCTTGGGATAACGCCGTAACAGAAGCTTTCTTCAAATATATGAAGAAAGAGGAACTCAACAGGAGAACCTTTTCTTCTCTTCAAGAAGTCCAACTGGCTTGCTTTGAATATATCGAGGGATTCTACAACACGCAGCGCCCTCATGGCACCCTAGATATGCTTACACCAAATGAAATGGAGGATAGATATTTTGATTCTCACTAAGTACCTTCTCTTTTTGTGTCTACTTTATTGACAGTTATCCAACACCTTGATATGCACCCTTTCAATAAGTCAACTATAGCTTGTTTCGTTCCCATAGTTTCTCAACTTTTTCAGTGCTTAATTCGCCAGTTTTAAATTTGGCGATATGCTCATCATAGGTCTCAATCTTATAAAGAAGTAACTCTCTGACTTCTTGCATTTCCGTAATCTTTTGATCCAGTTCTTCTAATTGATCAAACAAAATCTGTTTTTGAGATTCTTCCACATCTTGTTTTCCTCGCAATTGAGCTAAATTGGCAAACTCAATGAGAGACTCCACCGATAAACCGGCATTCCGCAAGTTTTTGGCTAGATAAATCCAGTTTAGATCATTAGTGGAATACTCACGATAACCACTTTTGTTACGATGAACTGGGGGAATCACCCCAACCCGTTCATAGTAGCGTAACGTATCCACACTTAAATCAAACATCTCTGCGGCTTTTTTGATATTCATATCATGACCTCCTCAATCTCTTACAAACATGATAAACCCTAGAGCGGACTCTAGGGCAAGCTTTTTGCTGGAGAAAGATGGAAGAACGATCATAAGCCCGTATTCTCTTATATTTTCCTGATAAATCCCGTTTCTTGTTAACCTCAATCTTTGACTATAGTCAAAATAAAAAAATCTATCCATGGAATCTCACACATCGATCTCCATTTTCGAAATAGTTTTCTGCTAGATTCCAGCTTATTAGCCTTGCCTTAAAGTGAACTCCATGGAGTACAATAAAAGAAGAGATTTTCGCAATGTATTTCTAAAAACAATATAGGGAGTGTTCTTATGAAAGTCGCAACATTTATTGAACCCGGGACAATGGCAATAAAAGAAACAGCAAAACCAGTTGTCGAAAAAGACACGGATGCCATCATCAAGATTGTCCGAGCTTGCGTGTGCGGATCTGACTTATGGTGGTTTCGCGGCATCTCCAAAAGAGAACCCAACAGCACGACTGGTCATGAAGCCATCGGGATTGTCGAAGAAGTCGGTGCCGCAGTAACTGCAGTCAAACCTGGTGATTTTGTCATCGTCCCATTCACTCACGGCTGTGGGGAATGTGCTGCCTGTAAAGCTGGTTTTGATGGCAATTGTACAAATCGAGAAGCTGGTGCAAATGGTGGTTATCAAGGCGAATACCTGCGCTTTATCAATGCACAATGGGCACTAATTAAAATCCCTGGAAAACCTGCCGATTATTCTGAAACTATATTGAATTCCTTTTTGGCTTTAGCCGATGTCATGGCCACAGGCTTCCATGCTGCAAAATCAGCTGAAGTGGTAGAGGGGTCCACCGTAGTTGTCATTGGCGACGGTGCCGTTGGTCTTTGCGGGATTATCGGAGCTAAATTGCTTGGAGCAACGCGGATCATCGCCATGAGTAAATACGAAGAGCGGCAAAAATTAGCCCGGGAGTTCGGTGCTACAGATATTATTGCTGAGCGTGGAGATAAAGGGATTGCTAAAGTAATGGAACTTACTCATAACGATGGTGCAGATGCCGTGTTGGAATGTGTAGGCACGGAAATGTCCATGGATACTGCCGCAAAGATATGTCGTCCCGGAGCGGTAATTGGTCGTGTAGGCGTGCCACAAAAAAATGAAATGAATACCAGTGCCCTTTTCTGGCAAAACATTGGACTAAGAGGTGGCGTTGCTTCAGTTACTACCTATGATAAAGAAATCCTCCTCGATGCCGTCTTAAAAGGCGAGATTGAACCGGGGAAAGTCTTTAATAAGCAATTTAATTTGGATGATATCCAAGCGGCTTATGAGGCAATGGATAAGCGGGAGGCAATTAAGTCCTTAGTCATCGTCAGCCAGATGGACTAGGATTCCCTAATAAACAAAAAGAGCCATAATCGTATTTTTCGCTTACGATTACGGCTCTTTTTTAGCGTCTATGAAAATCTATCAGATGATGCTATTTTCCGCCTCAGTATTACTGTCACTTGCAACCCATTATCGTATTGATTGCTCCTTAATATTCATTTTCAACAAAGCTTCCTCCAGCAGATTCGATTAGTTTCTTCATTTCTGCCATGGTAGCAGATAAAGGGCTAGAGGCACTCGTCGCAAAGGGAATCACCTGTTTACCAGTGAAATCTGGTTGGGCAAAGAGGGTGTGAATAATCATCGGCGGCCGATCCCACCAATTTGGATACCCCACGTAAATGCGATCGTATTGGGTGAAGTCAGGCAACTCACCGGAAATCGCCGGCATAATCTCCTGATCCTTTTCTTTTTCCCCTCGAGTAACGATATCATCATAGTTGGTTGAATAAGGTTCTACGGGTTGTAATTGATACAAGTCTGCAGCCGTTTTTTGCTGTAGTTGCATTGCAGCTTGTTGCGTCTTCCCTGATAATGAAAAATAAATAATCAATGACTTCTTAGACATAAGAATCACCGCTCCTCTCTAACGTTAACTGGACTTAATAAACTGGTCGATCTTCGCCTTGCGTATCCGGATCGGCAATCCCCACACTATCATTTGCCAAGAAACTAGGATCCGCGACAATTCGTAAAACCACATCCGCAATACTTTCCCGGGAACCAGAAACACCTAGATAGGGTTCATCCTTATGGGTAATGTCATACTTGATATCCCGATCATTCAGCCATGGCAGGCGCAATGTGGTATAAGTTAAGCCGGAAGTTGCCATAATTTCATCGGAGCGTAACGCGGATGGCAAGCCACTTCCAATGGTTTCTTGATTCCACCGACCGTATTCACCGGGCACTTCATTATAGATTCCCAAGACATTTGTATAAATCAAGCGCTCGACTCCGGCTGCTTTCATGGCGTCCACAACATATTGCGTTTGATGATTATCCGCTGTTTGATCCACCACACCCACAAACACGATATCTTGACCGGCTACAGCTGCTTGGATATCTGCCATGCTGTCGAGACTGCCTTCAATCAATGTCACTCGCTCATTATTAACAAGTTGATTTAAGCGAGACTTTTTACGCAAGAATAAAGTCAAGTGAACATCGGAAAATTGTGCTTCTGTTAAAATCCGTTGCTCAATAATTTGTGAAATCTGACCGTTCGCCGCCATAATTAGTACATTTTTTGTCATTTTATACCCCTCCAAAAATTATCATTAGCAGCATTCATTCAAGAGCTAAAATCGAAATTTTACAGACGCCTTTCATGTAAAGTGAGAGACTTCCTACTTCAGCACTTTTGTGATTACTGCTTGATTACAGAACCTAGTCTAAACCCTGAAGTAGACTCCAGAGCAAGTATTTTGTTTGTATGTTAGAGTGAAAACTTATTCCGGTCCAAACGACGCATCGTCCTGATTGTGATATTCTTTTTGCAAGGTAATGAACTTTCTAAAGACAATCTGATTTCAGATCAATCCATCTCCCACAAAACAAAGAAATAGAGTCAATAATCGTATTTCTTTTACGATTATTGACTCTATTATTTTTATTAACTTACGATAAATAATCTCCTGAGGTTTCACCAAAATCCTTCATCAGTTAAAAGATGCCGTTCTAGTAAAAAAAGCATTTAGCCGTATCAAACAACCTCTGACAGAGGTTGAGATTTTTCATACTGATCGTGGAAAAGAGTTTGATAACCAAGCTATTGATGAATTATTAACAACTTTTGACATCAATCGATCATTGAGTCATAAAGGCTGTCCTTTTGATAATGCCGTAGCTGAATCAACTTATAAGTCGCTGAAAGTAGAATTTGTCTATCAATACACATTTGAAACCTTACAACAATTGGATTTGGAGTTATTTGACTATGTCAATTGGTGGAACCACCTTCGGTTGCACGGTACACTTGGCTACGAGACACCGGTTGGTTACCGTAACCAGAGATTGGCGCAGCGAATCCTTGATAATGAGCTCGGATGTGCTAACGCTAGCGAGGCAGTCTAACTTTAACTGTTAGCTTCTGCCGAAGATCGTCACATCCGAGGAGGCTCATTGTCAAGGACAATCGGAATAGCATACGGAAAGAAGTTCTGCACCTTATAAAATTTGTCAAAAAAACTGTTGCCATTCCAATATGATTCAATTTTCGGTACTGCCGTGACGTACATTTTTGTTTCATAACCTTTAGATTGAAGCATTGTGGCTGTTTGGATAGGAACGTCTGTTGTTCGTCCTGTTCCTTCAATCACTAAATTATAGCCTTGATCGCTTAAACGGCTAATAAGTGCTTCTGTCATACGAACATAGTTGATTTATTCACCATACTTCCCATTACATCGTAAAACGCTATATTTAAGATTTCAAACAACTATATTAATAGGAAGAAAACTTCATTTTTCCTCTTAGTTCTATAAAAAGTGTGGCTAATTTGAGGCAAAATATTAAATTAAATTTGCCACAAATTAATGGCTCCACTATTATTTTAAATCAAGAAGTAGTAAATAATCTTATTTTTTTACTACCAGACTGTCTTTAGATATTAGCTTTTCGTCACCCACTACAGTTGACATAGACCCACAAAAAACTTAAAAACCTTGCGATGTAAGACTGGCACGGAGAAGACCAATCTATCATCACAAGGTAAGAGTATTCAAATCTTATTGAAGACTCAAATAATAACAAATTTTAATTAAGGATAGTAATATCATAGATTTTTCTAGAAGTTTCTTGAGGTGAAATTTTCGTTACCTGTCTTTTATCTTCTAAGAAATTACCTTCTTCAAGTGAAGTGGAGAGACCACTCCAAGGTTCCAAAGCAATGAATGGACTTTTATTAGTTGTAGACCACAGAATCAAGTTCGGAAAATCATCAAAATATACTCGAAGACCTTTACCAGACTTCCTTGACCGAAGCGTTACGCTACGAGACTTGAGCTGGTCAAGTGTAATGGCATCATGGGAAAAAAGTGAGTAGTCCAAATCGAGAATCTTTTGATTTTCCAAAAAAGGTGTCCGATCTTGCAAATCTAATAATCCTGTCTCAGGAAAACTCTTTGGTATCGAGCAAGACTCAACCTCACTAAATTCAATATAATAATCCTCATAGTTTTCACCTTCTACTAAAGGACAATTGAATGCTGGATGGGCTCCAATAAAGTAAGGCATTGTTTTTTCAATTTCCAAGTTCGTTACCTGAAATTCGGTTCTAATTGATTTACCATTCAAGGTATAAACAACTCTCAGTTCAAACTGATATAGGTAATTATCAAGCATCTCAGCATTTGGTTTAATACTAAAGGTCACGCTATTATCATTGACTTCTTCCAGAATAAATTCTTCTTTTCGAACAAAACCATGTCTACGAATAAGACCTGTAAAAAAGGGTCTTTCTTGAGGTCTATAAATAGCCCAATCATTTCGTAAACTACCACAGATAGGAAATAGAATAGGCGCCTGTCCATTCCAATAATTTGGATCAGCTTGCCAGAGATACTCTATCCCATCCTTGTCTTTAATCGAAGTCAGTTGACCACCAAGTGTTTTAAACTGAACAGTAAGATACTCGTTTTTTAATTCGATAGTCACAACTAATTCCTTTCTTTTTATTATTGGAAAGGCAAATAATTTACCTCGAAGTGAATAGTCTCACGTATTTCTACATCGAGTGATTGTAAAAATTCCCATTCAAATGCTGATAACTCTAAATCAGAATGGCAAATCCACTCTTTTCCAGTTGAAACATACCATTTACCACATTTTAGCAACGGGGTAGCTTCAAGCTCAGGAATCATAGGACAATCTTCGAAACTAACAATATATACCTTTTCAAATCCTGGTCTAAATAAGTGTTGTACTTTTTCTAAAGTATCGGATAACAATTTTTTACATTTTCAAGTAATATTACTCTATCACTTGAGTTTCTGCTACTTTCTTATACCAATGAGCTGATTTCTTAGGATAGCGTTCTTGCGTGTCAAAGTCTACATAGAATAGTCCATAACGTTTTTCGTATCCGTTTGACCATGAGAAGACATCCATAAGTGACCAGATGAAGTAACCTTTAACATTTGCACCATCCGCAATTGCGTCTGATAAAACTTCCAAGTGTTTCTTCACGTAATCAATACGACCATCATCATAAACGGTATTATCTACAAACTCATCTTTGTATCCAAGACCGTTTTCAGTGATGTAAATCTTCTTGTAGTTTGGATAATCATTTTTCACTCGCATGATTTGGTCATACAAGCCTTCAGGATAAATAATCCAGTCCCAATCCGTTCTAGGCACATAATCTGGTGCGATTCGGCGACCAACACCTTTAATCTGGTACTTAGAACTTCCTTTTTCACCCTTACCATTGTGAATGATTTCAGTCTCACCATCAAAGGCTTGCATCCAATCACTCATGTAGTAGTTGATACCAAGGAAATCGTTCAGATCTTTAGCTGCTTCAAGTGCTTGGAAGTCTTCATCACGAAGATCAAGTTCTCCACCATTTTCAGCTAGGATGTGGTTGACCCCTTCCATCGTTTTATCTGAATAGTGTCCAAGGTAGGTTGCATCCAAGATAAATTTGTTATGGATGATATCTTCTAACTCAGCGGCACGAACATCTGCTGGATTTTCTGGATCATAAGGGTATTTGGTTGGCAACGCATGTACTACACCAATTTCGCCTTTATAACCTTTATCTTTATACAATTTCACAGCACGTGCATGAGAAACCATCATATTGTGGTGTGATTGGAAGACTTTGGCAAGATCATATTGAATGCCTGGAGGGAATTTACCAACCAAGTATTGACCATCTCCAATTGGGCCAATTTCATTG
Source organism: Streptococcaceae bacterium (assembly GCA_022484805.1). GTDB lineage: Bacteria > Bacillota > Bacilli > Lactobacillales > Streptococcaceae > MMGLQ5-1. The sequence goes on along the minus strand of JAKVKP010000032.1, from coordinate 688 downwards.
AAAGTTGTCCAGTAGTTTACTTCTGGGAACTCTTCAAAACAGAAAGCGGCATAATCTACAAAGTGTTCTATATTTTCGCGGTTTAAGAAATCTCCATCTGAGTGAAGAGCTTCTGGTGTGTCAAAGTGGTGCAAAGTCACGAATGGCTCAACATGACGTTTGTGGCACTCGGCAAAAAGATTATGGTAGAATTCAACACCTTTTTCATTTACTTCGCCATAGCCAGTTGGGAAAATACGAGACCAGGCAATTGAAATACGAATACCATTAACGCCATATTTTTCAGCTAATTCTAAATCAACAGGATATTTATGGTAAAAATCACTTGCAGGCTCTGCTGTGTACCAATAATTGTCTTCAAGATACTTATCCCATGCAACTGGGCCTTTACCATCCGTGTGAGTCGCACCTTCTGCTTGATAAGCAGCTGTAGCACCACCAAAAATAAAATCTTTAGGAAGTGTTTTAGTCATAACTATAAATCCTTTCAAAAAAAGCATTTGAGACGATATTTTGAGTTCCGGAAACCAAGGAAATGAAATGAAATGCAATGATATGGTCAACAATATTATAAGGAACTGAAAGAATAATCTCGTCTCAAATAACTTTTACAAATTTATTAATCAAACTGTTGTTGAACAAATGCAAGAGCACCTTGTCCATCACGTGTCAATTTGATATATTGAGC
>JAKVKP010000031.1 GCA_022484805.1 Streptococcaceae bacterium | reverse complement strand
CATGTAACGTCCTCCTAGGTATGTTTTTGTGGTTAAAAACATTGTACCGTAAAAGGGCTGTTACATGGCCTTTTATCTTTTACACAATTATATGGACTTTATCAGTAAAAGTATTTTTATTAAATGTGCTGTTTTAACCTTAATTAGTTTAAAACATTAGCTTATTTTTTAAAAGTTTTGATGTTCCGTTTCAGAATTGACTTAAAAGGGCTAGTTTAAAATTTTTCGCAAAACATATGAAAAAGAAGAAATTTTCAACCTGAGAGCCTTAATAAAATTTTATTTGATACTAAATTAGAGAAAGTATTTACTTCAAATATTTTTATGTTAATCTTTGGGAAACAAAAATTAACTAATTTTTGTGTATTGAATTATATTTAATGCGATTAATATTGTAAAGAAAGAAGGAGAATTTAGATGAAAATTAAATTTAGAGGATTAATTTTATTAATGGTATTAAGTATTGGAATATTTTTGACAGCATGTAGTTCAAAAAAAGGGAGTGCTGATGGAGAAAAAACTTTACAAGTTCTGACATACGCAAATTGGAATCCATTTGAGTATAAAGATAAAGGAGAATTAGTTGGTTTTGATATTGATATTATCACAGCAATTGCTAAAAAAGAAGGTTATTCTGTTAAAGTGAAGGACTCTGCTTGGGATGCTATGTTTACTTCCATTCAGAAAAAAGAATCTGATTTAGGTATATCGGGAATTACGATTAATGACGAACGTAAGCAAACTTATGATTTTTCAAATGCTTATTTTGTTTCAAGACAAAGTATTGTTGTGCCGGAGGATAGTACAATTAAAGCTGCAAAAGATTTGATTGGCAAAAATGTAGCAGTTCAAAATGGTTCAACAGGTCAGTCGGCAGTAGAGGCAATTCTAGGTGAAAATAGTTCAAATATAAAAAAAGTATCTAATGGTACCACCTATTTGTTACTAGATAGTAAGCAAGCAGATGCTGTTGTAGGGGATGATACAAGTAATCAAAAATATGTTGAAAGTAATCCGAAGTCTAATCTAAAAATTATTCAATCTGATGATTTTGAGAAAGAGCCTTTTGGAATTATTTTTCCAAAAGATTCGAATAAAGTCTCAATGATAAACGATGGATTAAAAAAGATTATTGATGATGGCAGTTATGCCAAAATTTATAAAAAGTGGTTTGGAATTGAACCTGATTTATCATTATTAAACGACTAATAACTAATAATGAAATAGAGGAGATAAGTGCGATGGATTTTCGTTTTGATATAATTTTAGATTACTTGCCATTATTTTTAAGTGGTGTTCTATATACGATAGGAATGAGCGTTGCAAGTATTATTTTTGGTACAATAATTGGTTTTATGATTGCTTTGGGAAAAATGAGCCACCATACTATATTGGTGAAGTTATCTGAATTCTATATTTTTATTTTTCGAGGTAGCCCTTTGCTAGTGCAATTACTTTTAATTAATTTTGCGATTGTACCATTTATATTAGGTTCAAGTAATCCAGTTGTTTCTGCTATTATAGCTCTTTCATTAAATGCTGCAGCATTTATTGCAGAAACCTTTAGAAGTGGTATTCAATCGATTGATCCAGGGCAAAATGAGGCTGCATTATCACTAGGCTTTACTAAAAAAGAGACTATGGCTTACATTGTTTTCCCGCAAGCCTTTAAAAGAATTTTACCACCATTAGGAAATACATTTATTGGATTAATTAAAGATTGTTCTTTAGCTTCAGCTGTAACAGCTCCTGAAATTACTTATTGGGCAAATGCAATGAATGCACAATATTATAGAGTATGGGAGAGCTATCTTGTTTTGTTGATTATTTACTTGTTTTTAACAAGTGTAATTAGTTTTATATTAAAAAAAGTTGAAAAAAGGATGTCCACTGGTGGCGAGTTAGTTTTATAGGAGAGAGATATGAATGAATATGAGAGTAATAAGGCAACAAAAATTCTTCAGATGCCAATTGAAATTGAAGGAATGACAATCCAACCAGAAAGTCTACCACTATTTTCAACGTCTGCTTTTTCTGCTGATAGTATGGAGGAAATGAAAGCAATTTATCAAAATAGTGGTTATGCCTATATTCGCTTTAGATCTCCAAATCGTGAGATATTAGAGAATTATATTTCTGTGATTGAGAGAACTGAAAAATCTTTATGCTTAGCATCGGGAATGGCGGCGATAACCAGTACTATATTTAGCAATATTACCGCTGGTGATAAAATTATTTGTTCCTATCATGTTTATGGTGAAACATTAGAATTTTTTGAATATTTAGAAAATAATTATCATGTGGCTATAGAATTTATAGATTTAACAAATTATGATGCGGTGGTAGCTTCCATTACTGAAAATACTAAACTTATATATGCTGAAACCATTGGCAATCCAACAATGATTGTACCTGATTTTGTTAAGTTATCTAAATTGGCTAAGCAAAATAATATTTTATTAATTGTTGATAATACATTTGCGACTGGAATTGCTAGTACACCGAGTGAATATGGTGCTGATATAGTTATTAATAGCTTAACCAAGTTTATAAATGGACATAGTGATTCTATCGGAGGATCAGTATCAGGAAATAAATATTTAATTGATAATATTAAGAAGGTTAGCTCATTTATTGGCACACCTTTAGACCCATATAATTCTTGGACTATCTCAAAACACATTTTATCACTTGATTTAAGAATGAATAAACAGATGGAAAATGCTAAAATGTTGGCTTTATTCTTAAAAAATCATAAAAAAGTAAAAACAGTTAATTATCCATTGTTTTCTAAGCTGCCAGTCGAATCAATGAGGTGTATTTTTCCAAGTGATAAGTATGGCGCAATGTTGAGTTTTGAAATTGATGAGGATTTAAAGAAGATTGAAAGATTTATGAAAGCATTGGTAAATATTCGTTATGCGCCGACCTTAGGAGGAATTAGAACTACGATGGCCCATCCAGTGACCAGCTCACACGGTAATGTCCCAGATGAGAAACGAAGAATGATGGGGATAACTCCTGGTTTAATTAGAATTTCGGTTGGTGCTGAGGATATAGATGCACTTATTAATGAGTTTGAGCAAGCTTTCAAAATTCTGTAGAAGGAGCCAATAATGACATCACTAATTGAAATCAAACATCTTAAAAAGGCGTTTAATGAACATTTGGTATTGAAGGATATTAACTTAACTATCGAACCTCATTCTGTTACCTGTATTTTAGGTCCTTCAGGTGCTGGAAAAAGCACATTACTTCGTTGTATTAATCAATTAGATCAATCATCCGAGGGTGAAATTATTTTTCGAGGAGAAAATACATTCGAAGAAAAGTATGATATCAGAGCTATGCGTGAAAAAGTCGGTATGGTGTTTCAACATTTTAATCTCTTTCCTCATAAAACTTGTTTGCAAAACATAACGTTACCGTTGGAAGTGGTTGCAAATAAAGGAAAAGCAACGGCAAAAAATTTAGCATTAGATATGTTGGATCGTGTGGGATTAAAGGATAAAGCAGATGATTATCCGCATAATTTATCTGGTGGACAACAACAAAGAATTGCGATTGCTAGAAGTTTAGCAATGCAACCATTATTAATGCTATTTGATGAACCAACTTCCGCACTTGATCCGGAACTTGTTGGAGATGTCTTACTAGTTATGCAACAACTGGCAAAAGAAAAAATGACGATGATTGTTGTAACGCATGAAATGAATTTTGCCCGAGAAGTAGCAGATAGGGTTGTTTTTATGGTAGATGGACAAATTATTGAAGATTCAAGTTCAGAAAATTTTTTTAAAAATCCAAAAACGGAACGTGCCCAAAAGTTTTTAAAACGAAGTATGTAAGACTATTATGATGTTTTGTACGAAAGGTTGATAATAATGTATTTTGAATTAGCTAAGCGGATGAGTGGATTAGAAGTTTCAAAATTACGACAAGAATTAAGAAAAAATATGGAACGTAAAGATACAATACCATTTGGTTTCGGAAATCCAGCTATGGAAAGCTATCCAGTAGAAACTTTAAAAGAAATATCTGATGTTATTTATGAAAATGAACCGGAAAAATTTCTAAAATATGGTCAGACTTCTGGATTTCAAAATTTAAGAATCAGTTTATTGGATCGGTTAAATAATAATTATTCTCTTAAGCATGACAATCATGAAGTAGTTATTTCCTCTGGATCTAGTCAAGCAATGGATTTAATTGTTAAGATTTTATGCAATGAAGGAGATATAGTCATTTGTGAATCTCAAACATTTAATGGATGTGTCAATGCAATTCGATCATACAATGCGATTCCAGAAGGAATTCCTATGGATGAATCAGGAGAGAGTATTGATTTAGAAATTTTAGAGGAAAGATTAAAAAAAGATACTCAAAAAAAAATAAAGATGATTTACACGATTCCAACTTTTCACAATCCTCTAGGGACATCGATGCCAATTAAAAAAAGAGAAAAATTAGTTGAATTAGCAAATAAATATAAAATTTTTATTTTTGAAGACGATCCATACGGAGATTTGATATATTCTGGTGAAATGTTACCAAAATTAAAATCGTTCGATAAAGAGGGATGGGTTATTTTTGTTGGTTCATTTTCAAAAAATCTTGCACCAGCCGCTCGAATTGCGTATGTATACGCCCATAAAGATATTACCGAACCGTTTATTGCTGCAAAAGGTGATGCAGATACACATACAAATATGTATTGGCAATGTATGGCTGATGAATTTATTAGGAATTTTCGATTTGATGATCATATTCAATATTTAAAGGAATTATATGGGAAAAAATGTCAATTAATGATAAAAAAACTAAATAAATACTGTCGACCACATCTATCCTTTATTGATCCAAAAGGAGGATTTTTTATCACTTGTAAAATGGATTCAACAATAAACCATCGAATTTTTATGGAGAAACTTTTAAATAAAAAAGTAATTGTGGTTCCAGGAAATTTAATGAGTGTCAATGGAACAGGATTTGAAGATAATTTTAGACTTAGTTTTGCAAGTCCAACTGAGGAGGAAATTTGTCAAGGAATAAAGCTGATAGGTGAAGCGCTAGAGGAAAGCAAATATTAAATAATTGCTTGTCTAAGAATAAATTTGAAAGGAAGAAGGTATGATTGTTTCAAATGTTAATTTTACTAATGAAAATTTAATTAAATATGAAAAACAACTTGGGATGCCAATTTTTAATACACAGGATATTCTTGTGATGAATATGAAAAAAGTAACCATTTTTTTAAGTAGTCCTAAAGTATCAATAGAAACATTAGAGCTTTTTCCAAATTTAGAACTCGTATTATGCACGAGTTCTGGCGTAGATGGTATGCCGCTAGAATATTTAAAAAATAGAGGAATAGCTCTAGTTAATTCGAAAGGTATTCACGTCGAATTTATGAGTGAATACGCAATTGGGGCTATGTTAATGGTTGCTAGAGGATTTATTTATTCAATTCAACAGCAAGTAAATAATGTTTGGAATCAACAAGTTACTGCTCTTTCAATGCTCAATAATTGTACTGTTGCTATTATTGGCACAGGAATGATTGGTACAAGTATTGCGGAGAAATGCAAGTTTTTTGGAATGAAGACAATTGGAGTTAATCGAGGTGGAAAAAATGTTCCCCACTTTGATCAAATTTATATGAATACTGATTTGAATCAAGCTGTTGAATCAGCTGATTATGTGATAGTTGTGGTTCCTTTGACTAATAATACTCAAAAAATGATTACAAAAGAAATTTTTAGTGCAATGAAAAAAGAAGCTGTGTTTATAAATATTTCAAGGGGATTGGTGATTGATGAATCAGATTTGGTCTATGCTTTAGATAATAGTTATCTAAAATTAGCGATTTTGGATGTTTTTCAGGAAGAACCATTGCCATCAAGTTCTCCGCTTTGGAATAATCCTAAGATTATTATCACACCTCATATTTCAGGAGATATTGCAAATTATATGGACTTTGTGATGACTAAATTTTCCAATATTATTAATGATTGTCAGGATGAAGCAACTATTAGTGCAATCGATTATGAATTAGGCTATTGAGCTTGAATCACCAATTTTTGTTCAAAAAATATGATAATATTAAATATAGATGAAACATTTTATTCTATATTAGAAATTATGTTAAATTTTTGGAGGGATGTTATGGATAATATTGATATGACGATACTTAATTGCTTACAGGATGATGCCCATAGTTCACTGAAAGAGATGTCACAATTATGTTATATTTCATCGTCAGCAGTTTCTAATCATGTTAAAAATATGGAGAAATTAAAAATTATATATGGTTATCAGGCTTTAGTTGACGTGAAAAAATTGGGCTATCATATTAAGTGTCATATTTGGATTGATGTTTCACCAGAGTCTAAAGAAGACTTTTATGAATTTATCTATAGTGTTCCTAATATATTAGAATGTGATTGTATTACTGGAAACTATAATATGCTAATTAAGGCTGTATTTAAGGAAACTGAAGATCTAGATTATTTCATTAATAATCGGTTAAATATTTTTGGAAGAACTAAAACTCAAATTTCTTTTTCAACGCCTATGAGAAATCGTGGTTTAATTCTTGAGCAGGAAGAAGATATTAATTCGATTACAGAAGGTAGCTAGTTATTTAGTAATAGGAGTTAAGTAGTGTTAAATAAAAATAAAGGAATTATCATCGCACTTTTATGTTATATTTTCTGGGGTCTATCATCTGCTTACTGGAAATTGTTGGGTGATTTTGATGCACTCTCTTTATTATGTTATAGAATTATTTTTTCATTTATTTTTATTGTTTGCTATGTTTGCTGCATAGGAAAATTAAAGACATTAATAAGTGAAGTGATTATGGTAATACATGACCAAGTATTTTTATTGAAAATATTATTTGCCAGCATCATGATCTCAATCAACTGGTTTCTTTATATTTATTGTATAATGACGAGTCATTTGGCTGAAGCAAGTTTAGGTTATTATATTAACCCTTTGGTCAACGTTGTATTGGGTCTTATATTTTTTAAAGAAAAATTGAATTCAGGAGAAATATTGTCACTTGTGTTTGCCTTAATAGGCGTCTTATATCTAATGATATATACTGGAATGTTCCCTTGGCAGTCGATTACCTTAGCAGTGTCTTTTAGCTTATACGGTGCAATAAAAAAGAAGATGCAGATACAACCATATACCTCCTTATTTATTGAAACCCTACCTTTGGTACCATTATCAATCTTATATTTACTTTTCTTTAATAATACGAACTTAGCAAATTTTGAAATTAAAACTCTAGTATTATTGATTGGTTCAGGAATAATCACCGCAGTTCCGTTAATGCTTTTTTCAAGAGCCGCCCAATTAATTAGCTATGTTAAATTAGGATTTATTCAATATGTAAGTCCGACAATTTCCTTATTTATCGCTATTTTTCTATTTCACGAAGACTATACCTTTGGAAAATTAATCGGATATTGCTTTATCTGGATTGCTATTTTAATTTTCTCGATAACGACTTATCGGAGAGCTACTAAAACTCTTTATAATCTATAAACTATATTCATTGATGAAATTTTCTCTGGTATTTAGAATTAATATCTAAATAACGATGCAAGTAATTCATAAAATATATCGTTTTTTGATTGCGAAAGCAAAGAAAATATAGAATTATCAATTTACTTAGAGTTTTATAATCACAATATGTTTATATTAGTTTTAACAATAGAAAAGTCTGTGATGTGGTTTTCACAGACTTTTTTCTATTCTCAAGATTAGAATGCACGATAGACGTATTGATTTTTCGGGGTTGAGATTGCTTTAACTGTTTCTACTTTAATTGAAGGTAGGTTGCGGTTAAAAGGTTTATAATAATCGCTTTGAATTGTGCCTTTGACATTAATCCATTGATTATTTTTAAAATCCTTCGCTTCTTCAAATTGAGTCAATAAGCCAAAAACACCTGAATCGGCGATACAATGAATGATGCCGAAGCGGAATAGAAAAATATTATGTGTTTGATCGGTTGGATCTAGGTAAACAAAGCCTGACATTTCAATTTGTTTACCCGAAAATTCGTTAGGGAAATCATAGATTGCTTCCATTACTTCCATATAGTTTTCTGAGGTGACGGAAATAACGTCATTATTTAAATATTTCTTCTTAACTTTTTCCATCATATCACTGTAATCTGATTTGGTGAAATAAAAGCTTGTATCAGGTTGTAAATACTGTGTTTTAACTTGATCATCACCAGTAGACTCTTTACTCAAGGGAAAGTTAAAGCCCTTGGCGTCGACGATTGCTGCATCAAGTGAAACTGTTGGGAAAAATAAGCCAATTAATAGTGGTATAGACATAATCAAAAGCGCAGTGGCTCGTTGAAATTTTGTCGTTAAATGACTACTTTGATTGTTATTTTTTACCCATAAATACAGCTGTACGATTGCTAAAATTAATGAAAGTATCATGCTTAAATAAATCAAATAGTTATAATGTGCATTGATATATTGGTCTAATTTACCAGTAATTTGCAGGTACATCATTAATTCAAAATAACCACTTAATATTAAAAATCGAATCATAATTTACTCCAGCTTCCTAAATAATTAATGCAAACACGATGGTTAAGATGGTGACTGCACCAACAAATTGTACGATAAATTTTCGTTTAAAATAGCGATTCATCATTAAAATATTTTTAATATCAACCATTGGACCGAAGACGAGAAAGGCAGTGACAGGTGCAATCCCGAAGAGACTTAATAAGGATGAGCCAATGAAGGCGTCAGCCTCGGAACAAAGTGATAGCACAAATGCGAAGGCAATCATGACTAGAATTGTAGAAAATCGATTGGTAGCGAGTGTTGAAATCATTTTGGTTGGCACGTAAACTTGCATAATACTGGCTAGTGTTGCCCCAAAAATTAAAAATCTCCCTGTATCAAAAAATTCATCAACAGCATGAATTAGACTTTCACCAATTTTTTTACCAAGTGAGGCATCTGATTGATGGTGATGATCGTGGCTCATTTTTTGTGTTCGCTCAGCTATTTGCTTGAGGATACTTTCTGGTTGAAAGTAGGCGAGATAGAGCGCGAAAATAATTGCAACAAATAATGCACCGCCAATTCTTAATAGCGGGAATTTAAAACTGTTACCAAAGGCAATGTAAGTTGAAAAAATCACAACTGGATTAATAATTGGTGCAGTCATTAAAAAGGCAATTGCAGTTTGATTAGGGACTTTTTTTTCTAAAAGTCGATTAATAATTGGCACAATTCCGCATTCACAGCTTGGAAAGAACAATCCCATAAAACAACCAAATAAGATAGATAAAATTTTATTTTTGGGTACAATTTTATTAACTTTTTCAGGCGTTAGAAAGATATGTAAGAAGCCAGATACCAAACAGCCAAATAGGACAAAGGGTAATGCTTCAATGATAATTGACATAAATATAGTAGCGCATTGCAGCACTTTTTCTGGTAATGAGTTTAGCATAGAATCTCCTTATAATAAGCTATTTATAAGAATATACGCTTTTTGGAATATTTCAAGCAAAAATAAAGAAAATTAAATTCTAAGCACTTTGTAATTCAAGTCTTTTCAGTATATACTTAATCATGTATGTGCTTTTTATTAAGTTAATTAACCGATTCGTTAAATTGAATCTGAATAGGTGAGGAATAGATATGTCAATGTTTTTAGATAGTGCAATAATAGAGATTAAGGCGGGTAAAGGTGGCGATGGTATGGTTGCCTTTCGTCGTGAAAAATATGTACCAGATGGTGGCCCAGCAGGTGGTGATGGCGGACAAGGTGGTAGTGTTATTTTAAAGGTTGATGAAGGCCTAAGAACACTAATGGATTTTCGTTTTAATCGACATTTTAGAGCCAAACCAGGTGAAAATGGTATGAGTAAAGGAATGCATGGTCGTGGTTCAGCAGATTTAATCGTTCCTGTACCACAGGGTACCACAGTTAAAGATGCGACAACAGGTAAGATACTTGGTGATTTAGTTGAAAACGGTCAGGAATTAGTTGTGGCAAATGGTGGTCGAGGCGGTCGTGGTAATATTCGTTTTGCGAGTCCTAAAAACCCTGCTCCAGAAATTGCGGAAAATGGTGAGCCAGGGGTTGAACGCAAGATAGAACTTGAATTAAAAGTACTAGCAGATGTTGGATTAGTTGGTTTTCCGTCAGTTGGAAAATCAACCCTATTAAGCGTCATTTCTTCTGCTAAGCCTAAAATTGGTGCCTATCATTTCACAACCTTAGTCCCTAATTTAGGAATGGTTCATTTAAATGATGGTCGAAGCTATGTTGTGGCTGATTTGCCAGGTTTGATTGAAGGAGCCTCTAGCGGTGTTGGGCTAGGTACTCAATTTTTAAAGCATATTGAAAGAACTCGCGTGATTTTACATGTTATTGATATGAGTGGCGAAGAAGGCCGAGATCCGTTTGAAGATTATAAAATTATCAATCAAGAGATGGAGCAGCATAATTTACGTCTGCTTGAGCGTCCTCAAATTATTGTTGCAAATAAAATGGATATGCCTGATTCACAAGAGAACTTAACTGAATTTAAGGCAAAGCTATTGGCAGATATTGATGAATATGATGAGCAACCATTAATTTTTGAAATATCAGCACTCACTCAGCAAGGCTTGCAGCCTTTACTTTCAGCAACAGCAGATTTAATTGAAAAAACGCCAGAATTTCCATTATTTGAGCTAGAAGATTTGGCTACCGATGAGATATATTATGGTTTTGATGAAGGTGATGCTGGCTTTGAAATTCAACGTAATCCAGATACATCATGGGAGCTTAGCGGTGATAAATTAGAAAAGCTCTTCAAGATGACTAATTTTGATCATGATGAGACCGTGATGCGTTTTGCAAGACAACTTCGTTCAATGGGCGTCGATGAGGCCTTGCGTGAGCGTGGTGCTAAAGATGGTGATTTAGTTCATATTGGTAATTTTACCTTTGAATTTGTTGATTAATTAAAGTTATTGATTATATATAAGTTACATTTTTAAGGTTTTAGCTTAAATTAATGATTTTATTTTAAATTAGACGACTTGGGAGTCTGTAATGGCTCCCATGATTTTTTGATTAATTAAGTTAGGTTAATCAAATGGTAAGAGGAGTTTTAGCATGGAAATTCAGTTTTTAGGAACTGGTGCTGGTATGCCAGCGAAACATCGAAATGTTTCCAGTTTAGTTTTAAAATTGCTTCAAGAAAGAAATGAAGCGTGGCTTTTTGACTGTGGTGAAGCAACTCAAATTCAAATATTACATACAACAATTAAGCCAAGAAAAATTAATAAAATTTTTATTACACACCTACACGGTGATCATATTTTTGGATTACCGGGTTTATTAAGTTCGAGAACTTTTCAAGCAGGTGAAATCCAAACGCCTTTAACCCTTTATGGACCAAAGGGTATTCAAGAATTTGTGGAGCTGACCTTGAAGATTTCGCAGACCAAACTCGGTTATCCGATTGAATTTCATGAATTACAATCAGATGGTCTAATATTTGAAGATAATAGTTTCAAGGTTGAGACGAAAAAATTGGAGCATGGGATTCCTTGTTTTGGGTATCGAATTACTGAAAAAGACAAAACTGGCGAGCTGCAGGTTGATAAATTGCAAGCATTGGGTGTGCCAAGTGGTCCAATTTATGGCAAAATTAAGTCAGGTCAATCCATAGAAATTGGCGGTGTTACTTATCCGGCAAGTGATTTTATTGGTGAAACAAAAAAAGGTAAGGTTGTGACCATACTAGGTGATACTAGAAGAACTGATAAGAGTATTGAGCTTGCACAGAATGCAGATGTTTTAGTTCATGAATCAACATATGGTCGAAATGATCAAAAGGTGGCTTATCGTCATTTTCATTCAACAAGTGTTGATGCTGCTGAAATTGCTCAGGCAGCAGGTGTAAAGCAGCTATTGCTGAATCATATTAGCGCACGCTTCACCATTAAGGGAATGTATGAGCTTGAACGTGAAGCGAAGCGACTATTTAATCAAACTAAAATTGTTCGAGATTTAGAGGAAGTGGAGATTAAATGAGAAAAGAAATTGCATTAATTACAGGTGCCTCAGGTGGTCTTGGTTCAGAGATTGCCAAACAGTTACAAGGCTTCAAGACAATCATTCTTGTAGGTAGAAATCAGGAAAAACTAGCGGAAGTGGCTAAAGAAATTAAGCAAATTGAACAGGTCGTTATTCTGCAATGTGACATGAGTCAGCGTGCTGAAATTGAGGCATTAGCGGGACAAATTATTGCTGATTATAAACAAATTGATTTATTAATTAACAATGCTGGTTTTGGTGAATTTAAATATTTTTCAGATTTTGAATTAGATGATATAGATCAAATGTTTAAGGTTAATGTTTTAGGATTAATTTACTTAACTCGCCTACTTGCCGTATCGATGATTAAAAATAAAAATGGTCACATTATTAATATTGCCTCAATGGCTGGAAAAATTGCCTCAAGTAAATCAACCATTTATTCGGCAACTAAGTTTGCAGTCATTGGTTTTTCAAATGCTTTACGCTTAGAATTAGCGCCGTTTGGTATTTTCGTTACCACAGTTAATCCTGGTCCAATTGCGACACCCTTCTTTGATCATAGTGAAAGTGATCGAGCCTATTTAGCACAAGTTCAAAAATTAGCTCTAAAACCTGAAAAGGTTGCGCAAAAAATTGTTGATAGTGTTGGCTATAATAAGCGAGAAATAAATTTACCAGGCTATTTAGAATGTGCAGCTCGTTTGTACCAATTAGCTCCAAGAATTGGCGATTTCTTAACAGCTAAGGTATTTAACTTTAAATAGAAATAGCCGAAAAGGCTCGCTTTGATAATCACGAATTGTGATATAACTAGAAGCGCCTAGAGACAGAAAGGAGGTACGATTTGCTATCTAAGTATCAATGGCAACTTGCTTCAGATGTAAATAGTGATTCTGAAGATGTACTTTTTAACCAACCGACAATTGATCCAATTGTTGCCAAACTGCTTGCTAAACGTGGCATTGATAGTGAAGAGAAGCTGACAGCTTTTTTGAATCCTAGCTTTTCCGCCTTACACGATCCCTTTTTGCTCAATGATATGCAAAAAGCAGTTGATCGAATTAATCAAGCGATTAATGCTGGTGAGACAATTTTGATTTATGGTGATTATGATGCGGATGGAATGACCAGTACCTCGGTTTTAAAAGAAGCTTTAGATGAGTTGGGCGCAGAGGTATTAACTTATTTGCCAAATCGTTTTACTGACGGCTATGGCCCAAATCAAGAAATCTATCAATATTATATTGATAACGAGGCCGTTAGCCTGATTGTTACCGTAGACAATGGTGTGGCGGGTCATCAAGCGATTGAATATGCCCAAAATAATGGCGTGGATGTCATTGTGACTGATCATCATGGTCTACCGAAAACCTTGCCCGACGCTTTTGCAATTATCCATCCTGAGCACCCTGCGGCTGACTACCCATTTAAATATTTAGCTGGTGTTGGTGTTGCATTTAAGCTATCAACAGCACTATTAGGTTATCCCCCAATTGAATCATTGGATTTAGTAGCAATTGGTACGATTGCCGATATGGTTTCATTAACGGATGAAAATCGAGTTTTGGTAAGCTTGGGCTTGGCACAGCTGAGAGTAACTGAAAGAGAAGGCTTAGTTGCACTTTTTAACCTTGCAAATGTTACTTTAGACACAATTACTGAAGAAGCAATCGGTTTTCAAATTGCTCCCCGATTAAATGCATTGGGTCGATTAGATGATCCAAATCCTGCCATCGCTTTATTGACTAGCTTTGAAGATGACGTCGTCGGCATTGCTGAAATGATTGATATGAAAAACACTGAACGTCGGGAAATTGTGGCACAGATGAGAGAAGAAGCTGTCGCGATGCTTGATCCAGATCAACCAGTGCAAATTTTAGCTAAAGAGGGTTGGCATCCCGGTGTTCTCGGTATTGTTGCAGGTAATCTAGTTGAACAGACTGGTAAGCCTACGATTTTATTAACACTAGAAAATGGTGTTGCAAAGGGCTCAGCTAGGAGTATTGAGGCACTTGACTTATTTGCAGCACTAGATCCTCATCGAGATTTATTCATTGCCTTTGGTGGTCATGCTGGAGCGGCAGGTATGACCCTGCAGGCTGAAAAATTGGCACAATTGCAGAAGATTTTAAATGACTATATTGAAACAAATCAACTGGATTTAGCTCAAAAAAAACTATTATTAATTGATGAAAATATTAAAGTAGACGAAGTAGATATCAAACTTATCGAGAGCTTGAATCAATTGGCGCCGTTTGGAATGGATAATCCGAAACCTGTTTTCGAGTTTGAAGCAGTTAAAGCAACCTTTGCCAAGGCAATTGGCGCCAACGAAGCTCACTTAAAGCTCAAAATTTCAAATGGTCAGGCTGAATTACAGACGATTGCTTTCAATCACGGTCAAGATCGAGATTTATTGGCACAGGTGAATCAGTTCAATATTGTAGGTACATTATCAATCAATGAGTGGAATGGTCAAAGCTCTCCTCAGTTAATGATGCAGGATTTTTCAATTGAAACGGTGCAAATCCTTGATTTACGTAGTAAGCATAAGACCTTACCTGAAAAGGCTGACTATCTTGTTTTTAATCAAGAATTAAAAACAAAGATTACCGACAAATCACTTGTTACTGCCGATGAAGCAGGTCATTCAGGTAGTTTGGTGATTGTAGATACCCCTTCAGAGCCAATAGAATTAGCCAATTTTATAAATAAAAATAATTATCAATTAATTTATTTTAAGAGTATTATTGCACAGCCTAAATATTTGAATGGGGTTGGTACTAGAACGCAGTTTGCTCGATTATTTAAAGTAATTAGTCAATACCCAGAATTTGATTTACGGCATAAGCTTCAGGATCTGGCTCAATATTTAAAAATCGAACAAGAATTATTAATTGATATGATTAAGGTATTTGAAGAGCTTGGTTTTGTCATCATCAATGATGGCGTAATGCAGCCAGTGAAATCACCTGAAAAAAAAGCAATTACATCAAGTTTAATTTATCAGAAACGTTATCAAATGGTTCAAACTGAAAAATTCTTTGCACTAGAGGACGTTCAAATCATTTATAAAAAATTAGTAGACGGATTATTAGATTAATAAACAATTAATCAGATAATAATTATAAGGAGAATTTATTAATGGATTTAAAGAATTATATTGCGACAATTAAAGATTACCCTGAAGAAGGCATTTTATTTCGTGATATTACGCCCTTGATGGCAAATGGAGAGGCCTTTTGCCAAGCAACACATGAAATTGTTGAATATGCTAAAGAAAAACAGATTGACATGGTTGTTGGCCCAGAAGCACGTGGTTTCATCGTCGGTTGTCCAGTTGCCTATGCACTTGGTGTTGGTTTTGCTCCCGTTCGTAAGCCGAATAAATTACCAAGAGAAACCGTTCAAGCTGAATATGCTAAGGAATATGGAACGGATATTTTGACCATGCACCGAGATGCAATTCAACCTGGACAACGTGTGTTGATTGCAGATGATTTATTGGCAACTGGTGGAACGGTCGCTGCAACGATTGAGATGATTGAAAAATTGGGTGGCATTGTTGCAGGTTGTGCCTTTTTAATTGAGCTAGATGAACTAAATGGTCGTGAAAAAATTGAAAATTACGAGATTAAAACTTTAATGCATTTTTAAATTTCGATATAGCTATCAACTATGGAAAGTGATAGAATATTACTTTTTGTCATTCGCTCATAAACATTTTAAAATGTTAGTATGGCAGTTTTATATCCAAAATAGAGAGATTAAAAAGCTGTATAACCTGTTAATAATGGAAGGTGGCTGACGATCTTCCAGATTATGCAGTTCATACGGCTTTTTTGGATTAGCTATAGTTTTTAAATAAGAGAAATGAGGAATGCAAATGCCAATTAATGTACCTGCTGGCTTACCAGCAATTCAAGAATTAAGAAAAGAAAATATCTTCGTGATTAGCGGGTTAAGGGCGCAACACCAAGATATCCGTCCTCTGAATATCCTAATTTTAAACTTGATGCCGAGAAAATTGGTGGCAGAAACACAATTGTTACGCTTATTATCCAACTCTCCGTTGCAAATTAATGTGGAATTACTTTATATGGAAACACATGAGACAAAAAATACTTCTAAAGCACACCTAGAGAGCTTCTATCATGGATTTGAGGAAGTAAAAGATAAATCATATGATGGTTTAATTGTGACTGGTGCACCTGTTGAAAAGCTTGATTTTGAATCGGTTGATTATTGGCAGGAGTTAACTCAGGTTTTTGAATGGCGAAAAACGCACGTTTATTCAACACTTTACATCTGTTGGGGCGCACAGGCTGGTCTATATTATCACTACGGTATTGATAAGCAATTGCGAGACGAAAAACTATCTGGAATTTATTCGCAAAAAATTGAACCCGTTGCCAGTAAATTAGAGCTATTTCGAGGCTTTGATGATCAATATCTATCACCGCATTCACGATATACAGAAGTACTTGAATCAGAAGTCAAGGCTAAATCCAATTTAGAAACTTGGGTTAAGGGTGACAAAGCTGGTTTATCAGTGATTGGCTCAAAGGATTTACGAGAAATTTATGCTTTTGGTCATCTTGAATATGATAAAGATACTCTGGCATACGAATACTGGAGAGACCAGTCTGCTCATTTAAGCCCTGATATTCCAGAAAATTACTTTATTGATGACCAGCCAGAAAAAGGTGCTAGCTTTAAGTGGAATATGGCTGCTTCCCTATTTTTTAATAATTGGTTGAATTATGCAGTTTACCAAAATACGCCTTTTGATTTAAATCAACTTAATCAATGGAATGCTTATTTATAATGCTTCGTAACAAATATTAAATTTTAGTTATTATTAGTAAATTCAATTTTAATTTCTGATAGGATAATCAATAATAACTAGAAAATAATCTTGGAGGCGTGAATGGCTTTTGTTTGGGGAAGCTTTATCGTATTTGTTGGTGTAATTTTGTTGCTAATCGGTACAAATGGAAAATTCAAAAAATTAAATTTTTTACAGCGAATGAGTATAATTGTTATTTTAATTGGTTTATTTTTACCATATTTGATTAGCTTTACTAATCAAATGCTTTATCAATAAATTAAGCTTGGTGATGTAGTTTGCATCACCTTTTTTGACTCAAGATAAAGGACGAGTGCTACTTTAATTTATCTTATATTAATGAATAGTAATTTTAGGTATAATAGAATCAGAAATTAATCTGGTGTTTTATACTGATTTGTTCTTAGAATAAATAAATTATCAAAGGTATATCAGTATACGTAGAGAAAGTAGGTAAAAACGGATGAGCTATCGAAGCATTTTCTTGCAAGGCTTTTCAAATATCCCTAATGAATTATTTAAACAATTTGCTAATTTACAGTTTACGGCAGATAGTTTTTTAATCTGGTTATTTTTATATCAAAAGACAGATCAGGGTGAAACGGTCCTAGATATTGAGCAAATTGAAAAGGATACTAATATTTCGGAGAAGTCAATCTATGAATCAATTAATGAGCTTTTGAATCATCAATTAATTAGACTCAAGACTGCTGAGGATACATTTCATAAAATACAAACAATTGTTGACTTATCACCTACCTTTGATAAATTAGATCAGCTTGTTAAAAGGCCAATGCTTAAATTGAATGGACTTGGTCGATTAAGTCAGCTATTTGAGCAGGAGCTTGGTCGCCCATTATCTCCAATCGAACTGGAAGAATTACAAAAATGGATTGACGAAGAAAAAATTGCAGTTGAATTGGTCGAGCTTGCACTAAAAGAAGCAGTACTGAATCAAAAAAAGAATTTTAAATATGTTGGAGGTATTTTGAGAAATTGGCAAGGCAAGGGTTATCAGCAAGTAGCTGATGTTGAGAATGAAAAAACAACATTGAAAAAGGGTAAAATTTTAGATATTCAAATTCCATTAGATTAGTGAGGTCATCAAATGTTAAGCAAAGCAAATTTAATGAGAGTGCTTGAAATTATCGGTGAGATGTTTCCAAATGCTAAGGGAGAATTGAATTCAGAAACACCTTTTCAACTTTTAATTGCTGTGATTTTAAGTGCACAAACAACAGATAAAGCAGTCAATATGGTTACTCCCGCTTTATTTGAGGACTATCCAACACCTCAAAAATTGGCGAATGCACCAATTGAGGATGTCATGCAAAAAATATCACGAATCGGTCTTTATAAAAATAAAAGTAAAAATATTATTCAAACAGCGCGAATGGTTCATGAATTATATCAAGATGAAATTCCAAGAACACATGAGGCTTTGGAAAAATTTCCGGGTGTCGGTAGAAAAACGGCGAATGTTGTTTTGGGAGATGCCTTTGGAATCCCTGGAATTGCTGTGGATACCCATGTGGAACGTGTTTCTAAGCGATTGAGAATTGTAAAAAAGAGTGCTAGTGTCAAGGAAGTTGAGCTTGCCTTGATGCAAAAAATTCCAAAGGAGCGTTGGGTTTTAACGCACCACCAATTGATTTTATTCGGTCGTTATCATTGTACGGCTAAAAAACCAAAGTGTGAAATTTGTCCTGTATTCTCATATTGTGGCGAAGGTCAGCTCATTTTAAAAAATAGCCTAAATCGACATTAAACCTACCAAAGAGGTCTATTCATTTGATGATTGTTATTTATTCAATCATCTTTTTTATTTGTTGACTCATAGTCGTCTTATTAGTTTTTATGCTATAATTATTAGTCGAAACGAAACTAATATATAAAATGATTAATAAAGGAAAATATAATGATTTATTTTGATAATTCAGCAACTACTCAAATTTACCCTGAAAGTCTTAAAGCTTATTTAGATACCTCGACCAAGGTCTTTGGGAATCCCTCAAGTTTACATCGATTGGGTAGTCAAGCACATCGTTTGCTAGAAATGGCGAGAGGGCAGATTGCCGATTTATTCACGGTTCAACCGAATGAAATATTTTTTACGAGTGGTGGTACAGAAGGTAATAATTGGATAATTAAAGGAACCGCACTCGCTAAACGTCAATTTGGCAATCACATTATCATCTCTGATATTGAGCACGCATCGGTTCGTAAAGCTGCTGAGAGCTTACAGGATTTAGGCCTTGAAATTGATTATCTACCGGTTGATTCTTTGGGCATTGTTCAAACGGAGGCACTTGAAAGTTTAATTAAACCAACTACCATCTTAGTATCAGTGATGGCAGTCAATAATGAAATTGGTAGTATCCAGCCTCTCGAAGCCATCTCAGAGATATTAATTAATTATCCGAAAATTCAATTTCACGTTGACGCTGTTCAAGCAGTAGGTAAACTATCTGTGAATGAATATCTGAAGCCGAGAGTTGATTTTTTGACAGTCTCTGCCCATAAATTTCATGGGCCACGTGGTGTTGGCTTCATTTATGCTAAATCGGGTAAAAAATTGCAACCCTTATTAGATGGCGGTGGTCAAGAGTCAGCACAACGTTCAACAACAGAAAATTTAGCAGGCATTGTGGCGATGGCTAAGGCACTTCGTCTCTCATTTGAACGTCAAGCAGTCTTCATGGATAAGGTGACGAAACATAAAGAGCTGCTTATAACAGCTCTGACTGATTTTGATAAAGTGAAAATATTTAGTCCCGACACCTCTGATTTCATCCCAACAATCCTAACGCTTGGCTTACCTAGTGTTAGAGGAGAAGTATTGGTGCATGCTCTAGAGGAGCGTGAGATTTTTGTTTCAACCACGAGTGCCTGCTATTCGAAAAGAGGTAAAATGCCTTCAACTTTAGGTGCGATGGGGGTACGACAAGAAATCGCCGAAGGTGCAATTCGCTTGAGCTTTGGTGAACAAAATACAATTGCCGAGGTAGAACAATTTATGCTTGCTTTCCGTCAAGCGTATATTCAGTTTGAGAAAGTAACTAAATAGGAGTGACAAAAATAATGGAATATTCAGAGATACTAGTGCGCTATGGCGAATTATCTTTAAAGGGTAAAAATAAAAGTCGATTTATTGGTCGATTAGTTGCCAATTTACAAGCGCATTTAGCGCCTTATCCCAATTTAAGAATATTTGCTGATCGAGATCGCACACATATTTTATTAAATGGTGAAGATGCACAAGCAGTAATGACTGATTTAAAGAAAGTTTTTGGTATTCAAAATTTTTCACCAGCCTTTAAGGTGGATAAGGATATTGATGCTTTGAAAGCAGCGGTTAGAGAAATTATGACGGCTATTTATCAGGAAGGGATGACCTTCAAGATTTCTGCCAAGAGAAGTGACCATAGCTTTGAATACGATACCAATCAACTACATCAAATTCTAGGTAACGCCGTTTATGATGTATTACCAAATATTCAGGCAAAAATGAAAATGCCTGATGTCAATTTAAGAGTAGAAATTAGAAAAAATGCAGCTTATCTTTCATATGAAACCATCAAGGGTGCTCTAGGCTTGCCAGTTGGTTCAAGTGGTAAGGGGATGCTAATGCTCTCTGGTGGCATTGATTCACCTGTTGCGGGTTATTTAGCGATGAAACGTGGTGTTGAAATAGAAGCTGTTCATTTTGCTTCGCCACCTTATACGAGTGAAGGGGCACTTCAAAAGGCCAAGGATTTAACCCAAAAATTAACTGCCTATTCTGGTAAAATACGATTTATTGAAGTACCATTCACCGAAATTCAGGAAACAATCAAGTCCAAGGCACCAACCGCTTATTTAATGACCTTGACCCGTCGGTTTATGCTGCGCGTGGTAGATGAAATTCGTAAAGAACGCAAGGGTTTAGTGATTGTTAATGGTGAATCACTTGGTCAGGTGGCTTCACAAACACTAGAATCGATGCAGGCAATTAATGAAGTTACGACTACGCCAATTATTCGACCAGTTGTAACAATGGATAAAACTGAAATTATTGAAATCTCAGAAGCAATTGATACCTTTGATATTTCAATTCGTCCGTTTGAAGATTGTTGTACTATTTTTGCCCCACCTAGTCCGAAAACTAAGCCTAATTTAGATTTAGTCCACCGTTATGAGCAAAGAATGGCAGTTGACGAGCTAGTCAAGCGTGCGGTGCGCGGTATCAAGATTGAGACAATTGAAGTTAATACCAATTTAGAAGCTGAAATGTTTAGTGAACTGCTTTAGGTTTTGCTGACAGGAGATAATTATTAAAAAGGCAACTTGATATCAGCTCCCCTATCCTTTATTTAATGTTCATCATTTATGGGCTTCATACGCTAGAAAAATTTAGCATGAGTTAAAACAATCTGTGACGCGGTACGCCACTATGATTGTTGTAGCTGAATGCTTTTTTCTACTAAACTTATTCAGCATCCCATTCTACATTACTGAATGTTTCTTGTTAGGTCTCTTTTTTATGAAGGCATACTACTTGCTCGTTCAATTTTATTTTTGGCAGCCTTGAAAATAATTTGATTGCGGTGTAGTAATTTTTGAAAATCAGCCTGTCCATTTTTGAAATTTTCAACTTCAAGCTCAATTTCAAAATCATGTCCATTATCATACCAACTTTCATCAAGTGCTAATAGTCCCTCTTTAATTTCAAATTCGGCTCTTTTAGTTGTGAGATGAGCGAAGCAATCTAGGGCATCTGTTTTGATGCCTTCTTTTTTTAAGCGCTGGGCAATTTCACTGCCAGCGAAATAGTCAGCTTTGGGATTGAAGTCCTTCGCTGCGAGATCAAGAGGGACATTATATTCTAAATGTCCATTCGTTTCTGGCACTTTTAGGGTCATTTCAGTCCAATTTTCATAAAAACGAATTCTTAAACCAAAGTGGAGGGACTTGAGCTTCTTGTCAATTGTATCAAAATAATAATTTGTCTGTGTTTTAAAGCTTTGAACATTGAAATTTCTAATTAATCTTTGGTACTCTTCTTCAGAGAGCAAACTTTTAAATTCAATTTCTAGATTTTGCATGATTACTCCTTTTTATATATTAATGTAATTATAGCATTTTTGAATTAATTTTCCTTTTTGTAGGAATTTGAACTGTTTTTGTAGGGTATAAAACAACATTTTTCCCTTTTATGCTAAAATGAATATAGACAGAAGACAAGAAAAACGAAATGATGATAGAGGAAAACTTATGGATATAGATTTCGATTTGTTTTTAGACCCTTACGTTCAAGCAGTTAGCGAGTTAAAAGTTAAACTAAGAGGCATTCGTAAGCAATATCGCAAACAAGGCTTATATTCGCCCATCGAATTTGTAACTGGACGTGTTAAACCAATTGATAGTATTATTAAAAAAGCTGAGCTCCGTGGCTTCTCTTTAGATAAATTGGAAACGGATATGCAGGATATTGCCGGCTTAAGAATTATGGTGCAGTTCGTTGAGGACATTGACGATATTGTGGAACTTTTGCGCAATCGAACAGATTTTACAATTGTTCAGGAACGCGATTATATAACCAATAAAAAACAGAGTGGCTATCGCAGTTATCATGTGATTATTAATTATCCTGTGGAGACGATTGATGGTGAGATTCATGTTTTTGCTGAAATTCAGATTAGAACGTTGGCTATGAATTTCTGGGCAACAATTGAGCACTCGTTGAATTATAAATATCAAGGTGATTTTCCAGACGAGTTAAAAGCACGTTTAGAGAGAACTGCCGAAATTGCTTATATGCTAGATAATGAGATGTCAAAGATCAAGGATGATATTCAAGAAGCACAATTGATTTTTGATCCACCTGGTCGTAAGCAACGTCATCAAGAAAAACTAAGGAATGTGGATGCAGATGGTTTATCAAGAAAAAAAGAATAAGAAAATAGCAATCGTTTCTAATCGTCAGAGTCAGTCGCAAATGGTTTCTAAAATTCTAGCAGAAAAATTGCTTAAAAATCATTTTCCAATAGATGAAAAAAATCCAGATGTTGTGATTTCTGTTGGTGGTGATGGTACCTTATTAAAGGCCTTTCATCAGTTTGAATCACAATTAGATAAGGTTAAATTCATTGGTGTTCATACTGGCCATTTAGGCTTTTATACTGATTGGCGCGATTACGAAATTGCCCAGTTAATTGAAAATTTATTAAAAGATGAGTCAAAAAGTGTTAATTATCCAATACTAGATATTGAAATTGAATTTTTTAATGGTGAGAAGGCTTCATATAAGGCGCTGAATGAATCCACAATTCGTCGTGTTAATCGGACACTTGTTGGCGATATCTATATATCGGGGAATAAATTTGAGAAATTTAGAGGCGATGGCCTTTCTGTTTCAACACCAACTGGCTCAACTGCCTATAATAAATCTGTTGGTGGGGCAGTGATTCACCCAAGCATCAAAGCCATCCAATTGACAGAAATTGCCTCTTTAAACAATATTGTCTTTAGAACCTTAGGCTCACCAATTATTATTGGTGAGAAAGATTCAATTGAAATTGTTTTAGAGGAAATGGAGGATTATACAATCACGATTGATCAGCTTGCTTTACAAAATGAGAAAATCAAGATAATTAAGTATAAGATTTCAAAAGAGCAAATTCAATTTGCTGGTGGAAAGCACACTCATTTTTGGGAACGTGTGCGCCAATCCTTTATTGGTGATGATGACGATGAAATTTGAGTGGACATATCAAGCTGATTCGCCTATCTCTTTAAAAAAATTTTTACGTGAAAAAGGGTTGTCAAAGGCCTTATTAGCGAAAATAAAATTTCAAGGCGGCAAATTAACAGTAAATCAAAGAATAGAAACCGTTCGTTTTAGCTTAAAGAAAAATGATCAAGTTATGGTAATTATTCCAGATGAATTACCGCACGAAACCATGGCTGCAGAGCATTCGCTATTAGATATTATCTATGAAGATGATCATTTTTTAATAATTAATAAACCAGCGGGATTTGCCTCAATTCCTTCGCAGTATCATCCGACTCAAACCATGGCTAATTTTGTCAAAGGATACTATCAACAGAAAGCCTATCCAGACCAAGTGATTCATATTGTAACGCGTTTAGATCGTGAGACATCGGGAATTATGCTTTTTGCTAAGCACGGTTATGCCCATGCTTTATTAGACAGAGCACTCAGAGAAGGCTTGGTTACCAAAAAATATCAGGCAATAGTCGCGAACAGCAATCAATTATTAGATCAAGGCGAAATTGTAGCGCCAATAGGTCGAAATAGCAATTCGTTAATCGAGCGGCAGGTCATTGATAGTGGCAAATATGCGCACACCTCTTATCAGCGTTTGGTTAAATATTCAAACTATTCTCTACTGGCGATTCAATTACACACTGGCAGAACCCATCAAATCAGAGTTCATTTTAACTATTTAGGTGCACCTTTACTGGGTGATGATTTGTACGGTGGCTCCAAGGCTTTAATTGGCCGTCAAGCACTACATTGCTGTTCTCTTTCTTTTTATCATCCGTTTTTAGAAATGCAGATGGATTTTAAGATTGATTTGCCAGCAGATATGAAATCCCTAATGAATTAACATCTCTGAAAAATGTCCAATAGCAACTATGTAAAACCACAGGAAATCTGTGATTTTTTCATTATTTGGTTGGTGTGAATTTGTTTTTGTTTCCAAGAAAGAAACAATTATTCGTATTGATGTAATGTTTCAAAAAATCAGAATGCTTATCAATTTTACTTGAGTACACAAATGAATTATTTTAAGTAAATAAAAAATTGGACTAAAATATTTATTAGTCCAATTGAATATAATTTATTTTGACGAGAATATAGAAAATCTCTGATTAATTAAGCCTTGATGTCCAAGAATGTTTCTTTTTTTGAGAGAATTAGATTAATTGTCTCATTAATAATGCCGCGTTGAGACTCAATGTCAGCCATAATTGCACCAGTCGAGCCAAGGGTTGCAAGCC
Source organism: Streptococcaceae bacterium (assembly GCA_022484805.1). GTDB lineage: Bacteria > Bacillota > Bacilli > Lactobacillales > Streptococcaceae > MMGLQ5-1. The sequence goes on along the minus strand of JAKVKP010000031.1, from coordinate 2,282 downwards.
CAGTCGTTACAATCCAGATACCATTTAATAACGATGCCAGGACTTCTTGATCACAGTCCTTGTACTTTGGATTATCGTTAATTACCCTGTTAAACATTTGGTATGAGAAATCGTGTAATTGTTTTTCGGCTGTATTTTCATCAAGTAACAGTGCTTGGTATAGCTTGGGCTCAACCTTGGAAAATTGAACAATATTTAAGGCAAGGTTGGTTAATGTGCACTCAGAAGAATTGCCGAGGTAGCTCTGATTTTCTAGGTTTTGATAAATTTGAGCATACAATTCTTTTTTTAAGTCGTCCATATTTTGAAATTCAAGATAAATTGGTTGCGTTGAAGACCCAATATGAGCTGCTAAACTACGTGCTGTTAGATTGTTAAAGCCATTTTTGGAAACAAAATCATATGCACCATTTAAAATTTGCTCTTTTAAAATTGTTTTTTTTCTAGCCATGAGTGTCCTTTCTTGTTTTCATCTTGATATTTGGATAAAATAAAAGATAATATAACATCAATTTACTGATTGATAACGCTTTTTATTCTAGCAGAGGCCTTTATTTTAATCAATTTTAATGCTTAGATGAAATGCCCATTATATCAATGATTAGGAGCAATTATGGATAATTTTTCAAAACAATTAGCACGCTATGCAGATTTGATTGTAGCAACCGGAGTTAGTGTAAAAAAGGGTCAGACAATTGTATTAAATATTGGCATAGATCAGGTTGAATTAGCGCATCTGATTGTTAAGTCTGCCTATCTGCATGGTGCGAAAGAAGTGCTTGTGAAATGGCAAGATGACATTATTACGCGTTTATTTATCGAAAATACAACTGATTTAAAAACAATTCGACCATCTGTTATTTTAGAAAACGATGAAATAATTGCTGAAAAGGCAAGTCGAATTAGTGTTGTTTCCAGTGATCCGGCTGCATTTGCTGGTGTGGATAGTCAAAGAATTAAAGAGCGACAGCAAGCGGTTGGACAAGCTATGCATAAATTAAGGCAAGCGACGCAAAATAACGATCTCTCTTGGACGGTGGTCGCAGCTGCAAGCCCAGAGTGGGCAAAGAAGGTTTTTCCTGAATTATCAGAAGAGGATGCGCATGAAGCATTGTGGCAGGCGATATTTCGGAGTGTGCGTTTGAATTCGGATGACCCGAATTTGGCTTGGCAAAAGCATCATGAATTTTTGGCACAAAAGGCAGCTTGGTTAAATCAGTATCAATTTGATGCGCTGCATTACCAAGCGCCAGGAACAGATTTGATGATTGGACTACCGAAAAATCATCTTTGGGAGGGTGCTGGTGCGATTAATAGTCAAGGTCAGTCATTTATGCCAAATATGCCAACAGAAGAGGTATTCACAGCACCTGATGCTAAACGTGTTGATGGCTATATTAGTGCAACTAAGCCTTTAAGCTATGCAGGAACCATTATTGAAGGGATGCAGTTTCAGTTTAAGGCTGGTGAAATTATTTCCTGCTCTGCTGATTCTGGTGAGGCTGTATTAAAGGATTTAATTCAAACAGATGAAGGCGCTAAAAGACTTGGAGAAGTTGCACTTGTACCTCATTCAAGTCCGATTTCACAGTCTGGTTTAATTTTCTTTAATACGCTATTCGATGAAAATGCTTCAAATCATTTAGCAATTGGCGCAGCTTATTCATTTTCAATTAAAGGTGGTACAGAAATGAATGAAGCTGAATTATCGGTCAATGGATTAAATCGTTCACAGGTTCATGTTGATTTTATGGTTGGATCTGCTGAAATGTCGATTGACGGTATTTTAACAGATGGGCAGCATATACCAATTTTTAGAAATGGTGAGTGGGCGTTTTAAGCAAATAAAAATGATTATCACTAACGAGTAAACGTTAGTGATAATCATTTTTATTAGGCTCAATGGCAAATCGGACTGATTTGACTAAAAAGATTAATATGGATGTTTGAGAACAGTCTTCAGAGGGCTGCTTTTTAGAGCTGCTCAAGCACGCTTTGAGTATTAAAGTTTAAAAAAATTTCTTAACTATGCTTCACACGAATTTCCCGATGTTTCTTGGAAAGATTGGATTATCCGTCACTATAATTACGATTTTATTGTAGGATGATTTTTTTTTGTCGTTTTAAGACAAATAAAAATTGGACAGAAAGATTAATTGTTGTGAGACCCATAAGTTAGACTTTTTTCGGAGTAGTGAATTACTCCGTTTTTTGTTGCTAATAATCCTTCCGCCACCAGCTTAAATGCCAAAGCCTTTCAAGGTTCTCAGGTTGTCAAGAGG
>JAKVKP010000030.1 GCA_022484805.1 Streptococcaceae bacterium | reverse complement strand
TAGAGCGACCTGTGCGGTAATATTTCGCCCCGTCTGGTTGGTTATATTTTTAACAGTCACCGAAACTGCTTCAGCACCTGAACGACTGTGATTGGTTTCAATCATATCGACTGAAAAGTGTGTATCTACGTCTGTCGTCTCGGCGAAAGCATTGGCTAACGTCAAGTTAGAAAACAATACAAGCACAAGTCCAATTAATATTGTTTTGAATAGCTTCATTCGTCTCATTTTACATCTCCCCTTTTACTAAATTCTAATTTTCACTATCCTGCATTATGTATTAATCGTCGATAGCAAGCAAAAAAAGCTAACCGATTTTCCTGAAATTGGAAAAACGCTTAGTTAGTTTTAAAGCTTAAGTATCATCATAAAAACTATCGTATCGTGTCGTGTCGTGTCGTGTCGTGTCGTGTCGTGTCGTGTCGTGTCGTGTCGTGTCGTGTCGTGTCGTGTCGTGTCGTGTCGTGTCGTGTCGTCCGATGATAATCATGATAGCCTCCTTTGTCAAGTAATATTAATTTAATTAAAAAAATTATAATTAAATTTTAACTTAATGCTAATCAAATGTAAACAGACGAGCCAAAATAAAACACAAAGAAGCTAATACAAAAGCCTTTTTGGATAACAAAAATAAAAATATTCATAAACAATTATTTATTAAAAAATTAAAATTTTTCTTTTTTCTCCATTGAATCAGGTTCGTCTTTTAGAAACATGAGCCAAGATGAATTTACGATTTGTTTACGGAAACAAGGCAAATTGTCAGCAGCTTTGCAGAAATGTAGCCGATTTAATACAGTTTGACCGATCTTTCCCAGAAAGATTGGAGGATTTGCAGAAATATAACCGATTTAATACAGTTTGACCGATCTTTCCGAGAAAGATTGGAAGATTGACACAAAAAAACCTCAGAAATTGGCACTAGGCGAACTTCTGAGGTAAATCTATTTTTTTATTATTTAGAATTAATTATTTTTTTACTTTTAAATTTTTAAAAGCCTTCAAAAGGGCTTCGTTATCCTTAGTTTGACGTAGCATTTGATTAAATTGCTCCGTATATTCCAAAGAGTTGCCTTGCATCGTATTCCGCAATTTCCATGTTTCTTCTAATTGTTCAGCTGACATCAAAAGCTCTTCACGACGTGTGCCAGATTTTTTAATATCAATCGCTGGGAAAATACGGCGTTCAGCTAGTTCCCGTGAAAGATGCAGCTCCATATTACCTGTTCCCTTGAACTCTTCATAAATCACATCGTCCATTCTTGAACCAGTATCTACCAAAGTCGTAGCTAAGATTGTCAATGAACCGCCTTCTTCAACATTTCTGGCAGCTCCGAAGAATTTTTTAGGCTTGAAGAAGCTAGCAGGGTCAATCCCGCCTGAAAGTGTTCGTCCACTTGGCGGAATCACTAAGTTATAGGCACGTGCTAGTCTGGTAATCGAATCCATTAAAATTACCACATCGCGTTTATCTTCCACCAAGCGCATCGCCCGCTCTAAAACAAGCTCCGCCACACGAACATGGTGCATTGGTTCTCGGTCAAAGGTACTTGAGACAACTTCGCCTTTGATTGAACGCTCAAGATCGGTTACTTCCTCAGGTCGCTCGTCAATTAATAAAACAATTAATTCAGCTTCAGGATAATTTTCTGAGACGCCGTTTGCAACCTCCTTAATAATCGAGGTTTTACCTGCCTTTGGTGGCGCAACAATTAATCCACGTTGGCCAAAGCCAATTGGGGCAAATAAATCAATCATACGCGTTGATAAACGTCCAGCCGTTGTTTCTAATTTGATTTGTCTTTCAGGATAGAGGGCAGTCAAAGCAGGGAAATGCGGTCTTTCTTTAGCATCTTCAGGATTTTTGCCATTAACCGCCTCAACTTGCATTAAGCCGTAGTTCTTCTCGCGCCCCTTTGGTGGGCGAACCTTGCCTGAAACTAAGTCACCTTCGCGCAAACCAAATCTAGTGATTTGCGAATTTGAAACGTAGACATCTTCTTCACTCTGCGAATAATTGATTGGTCGCAATAAACCAAAAACTTCCGTACGGCTCGTTTCTCGATCACGTGTTGTGATTAGGTCTAAAACACCATCCATCACAAAAAAGCCTTGAATTTCAGCCTGTGCACGTAAAACTGCTAAGGAAAGTTCTTTTTTGTTCATTTTGCTATAATTTGTTATTTTAAACTTTTTAGCATATTCATAAATTACTTTTAAAGTTGAATGTTCTAATTCACTCATTGTTAAAAAATCGTTTGCCATTCATTCTCCCATAAAGATATTAATAATAACTTTTGATTATTTTAATCGAATTATTCAAGTATTACGTCAATTAATCATCACTTTCAACAATTTTAATATCCGCGCCCAGACCTTGCAATTTTTCGATAATATCACTATAACCACGCAAAATAAATTCAATATTATGAATTGTTGTGGTGCCTTCCGCAAATAGACCTGCCACGACAAGGCAAGCACCAGCTCTTAAATCTGTTGCCGTCACGTCTGTGCCGTGTAAATGATTGTCTCCTTCGAGATAAATTGTATTGCCCTTTACCTCAATTTTTGCACCCATTCTGGCAAGTTCTGGTACATGATTAACTCTTTTTTCATAAATAGAATCTTTGATTTTACCATAACCTACTGCTTTAAGCATTAGCGGTGTAATTGGTTGTTGAAGGTCAGTCGCAAAGCCAGGATATTGATATGTTTTAATGTCAATCATTTTCAACTGTTTACTTGAGTTCACAAAAATGGAATCTTCACTAATTGTCATTTCAACGCCCATTTCTTCAAGCTTAGCAATAAAGCTTTCCAAATGCTCGTAGATAACATTGTCAATTTTAATGCCGTCACCTTGTCCAGCAGCTAAAGCAATATATGTACCTGCTTCAATGCGGTCGGGAATTACCATGTGACGTGTTCCCTTAAGGTGCTCAACACCTTCAATTCGAATTTCATTCGTACCTGCACCACGAATTTTAGCACCCATGTTATTTAATAAAGTTGCGACATCAATGATTTCAGGTTCTCTAGCAGCATTCTCAATGATAGTCTTACCCTTGGCCTTCACCGCCGCTAACATAATGTTGATTGTCGCACCAACTGAAACCAAATCCATGAAAATATAGGTACCCTTTAATCCATCTCGATTAGTCTTTAAATGGATTGCACCATCTTCGTATTCAACCTTTGCACCGAGCGCCTCAAAGCCTTTAATATGTAAATCGATTGGTCGAGGGCCTAAATCACAACCGCCAGGTAGCCCAACGCGTGCCTCACCAAAACGCCCTAAAAGACTCCCCATAAAATAATACGAGGCGCGTAAGGAATTAATTTTGCCATAAGGCATTGGCATTGATTTAATATCGCGTGGATCAATCTCTAGACTGTCGCCGTCTTGCTTAATTTTCGCACCCATCATTAGCATGATGTCCTTTAAACTCTCGACATCGGAAATATCGGGTACACCCTCTAAAATAACTGGTTCCTCAGCCAAAATAATCGCTGGAATTAGTGCCACAACCGAATTTTTTGCGCCGCTAATTGTTACCTCGCCCTTCAGACGTTTACCACCATTGATTACAATTTTTCGCATGATATTCACTCACTTTTATTTTCATTATTAATTTATAATTTGTAATTTATTAATTATGCTTCGCTAATTTTCTATGATAAAAATTATTAATAACTATCAATCTATATGTTATTTTATCATTTAAAGCAGAACATATCATACTATTCTACCACAGATTTGTCATGAAAAAAATATTTTTATATGCTCAGCACTAAAAAAGGCTTAGACAAAATGTCCTAAGCCTCACTTGCTAAATATTCTTCCCATGCCTGATCAAAGATTGACAGGCTTTTTAAATAGTCAACATGGTCTTCAAAATAACGACTGACTTGATTAAAATCAGTTGATTGCTTTGGAAATGCATCATCATAGAACATCGCATCTGCTAATTCATCAATTGAAGATTGAATTTTAGCTACCCGTCTCGTCATCATATAGTGATAAAAACTACGCCTCATCCCAATTCTCCTTTAAAAAATCACGACGAGTTTGACTAGAAAATTGATATCTTAATTGGTCTTTTCGATAAAAATCTTGATGATAGTCTTCGGCAGGCCAAAAGGTTGAGGCCGGTTCTATCGTTGTCACAATTGGTTTTGAAAATCGACCTGAATTTTCTAAGGCCGCCTTACTTTTTTCAGCAATTCGCTTTTGTGCTTCGTCGTTATAAAAAATGACGGGTCGATAATTATCGCCTCGGTCTTCAAATTGACCTAATGCATCTGTTGGATCTGTCTGTTGCCAATATATTTCAACTAATTTCTCATACGGAAAAATTGCTGGATCGTATGTAATTTCAACTGCTTCGGTATGCCCTGTCGTATGTGAAAGAACCTGCTCATAGCTCGGATGGTCTATGTGACCACCAGTATAACCACTAATCACACTTTCAATGCCAGGAAGGGTGTCAAAGGGCTTTACCATACACCAAAAACAGCCACCTGCAAAAATTGCTTTTTCCATCTCAAACCTCCTAAGCTTAATTCATTATTAATAACGAAAAAATTATAACTCATTCTTAGTCTTATCAATTTCTTCAAGTTCCTTGATTAAATCAGATTTGACCTGAGCATATTTTTCTTCTTCCTCATCATAATGTCCAATAACTGCATCATCGCTCATTTCGTCAATATTAGCAAATATTTCAATATGATTTTTAAGATTTCTAAAGGTCATTGGTGCATCTCCACCATATTCACCATCAATATTAATCATCATTCGCTCATCTTCAAGTAGCTTAACCTTAATCTTACTCGATTTTACATAAATAATTCGTTTATCATAGATATGCTTGCCTGTATTCATCAAGGCAACTAAATGTAAAATTTCAAAAACATTCGCAGTTTTAACAATAATAAGTGAGAAATTACCGTCATCAAGCGTGGCATCTGGCACAATCTTTTCAAAGCCACCAACTGAATTAGTCAAAGCCACAAAAAACATTGAAGCATAGCCTTCAAAAACACCATCGTCATAAGTAATCTTCATCTTAACTGGCTTAATTCTCGGTAATATCTCGGCACCCTTGGCTAGGTATGCCAAATAGCCAAATGCAGTTTTAAGCTCACTTGAGACGTCATAAGTAAGCTCGGTCAAAGCACCACCTGCTGCGATATTAATGAAATAATTATCAGCTGCCTTGCCAATATCCATTTTAATCGTCTGCTTCTTGCGAATGAGTTGAATGGCTTCAACTGGATTATTTCTTGGGATCATTAATGCACGTGCATAATCATTCGTAGTGCCACCAGGAATGATTGCCATTTTAGGTCGACGTCTTAGTGGTGCAATACCGTTAACTACTTCGTTAATCGTGCCATCACCACCTGCCACGACAAGCAAATCAAAGTCCGCTCTGGCACAGCGATAAGCCTCATTTTTTGCAGAATCAACATCTGCAGTTGTCGCAAAGGCACTCGTTTCATAGCCTTCTGTCTCCAAAATATTTAATACATCTGGCAAATATTTTTTCATCTGTTCCTTACCAGATTTTGGGTTATAAATTACTCTAGCCTTAGCCATTTAACCCCTCCTAGATTCAAGCGCCGCCAATAATAATTGTGTGACCTTCTCTGGATTTGCTTGACCTTTAGTCGCTTTCATTATTTGACCCATCAATGCTTTAATCGCTCGATCCTTACCTGCTAAGTAATCTGTGACGGATGATTCATTATTAGCTAAAACCTCATTAATAAATGGTGATAATTCAGCTTCAGTTGAAAGCTGTTTTAAGCCTTTAGCTTCGATGACTTCACTAACTGATTGGTCCGATTGAATAATCTCGGTAAAGACTTTTTTCGCCATCTTAGAAGAAATAGTACCGTCGCTAATTGCGATAATCAAATCGTGCAATTTTTCAGCAGTTAATTGCGTTTCCGTTAGTTCAACCTTTTGTGCATTTAAATACTGACTAACCTCTCCCATTAACCAATTAGCTGCCTGCTTGGCATCTGCACCTAATTTAACAGTCGCCTCAAATAGATCAGACATTTCCTTAGTCAAGGTTAAAACATGAGCATCGTAAGCTGAAATCCCCAAGGCTTCAATATAATGCTGACGACGTGCTTTAGGTAATCTAGGTAATTGCTCAGCAACTGCTTGAATCCATTCATCTGAAAGATTAAAAACTGGTAAATCTGGCTCTGGAAAATAGCGGTAATCCGATGACCCTTCCTTGACACGCATCAAAATCGTATTGCCTGTTGATTCATCATAGCGTCTCGTTTCCTGCTGAATTTCACCACCACTGCGCAAAACTTTAGCTTGGCGCTCAATTTCATATTGTAGCCCCTTCTTAACAAAGCTAAAGGAATTAAGATTTTTAAGCTCAGTTTTAACACCAAAGGCCTCTTGACCATATGGACGCAATGAAATATTAGCATCCACCCGCATTGAGCCTTCCTCCATTTTCACATCTGAAATACCAGTATAAAGGACAATCTGCTTTAGCGCCTCTAAATAAGCATAAGCTTCATCTGGCGAACGCATATCGGCCTCAGAAACAATTTCGATTAGTGGCACACCTTGACGATTCAAATCAACATAAGAATAGCCATTAGTACCATGCGTATTTTTACCGGCATCCTCTTCCAAATGCGCGCGTTCAATTCGAATTTCTTTGGTCGTTCCATCTGGTAATTCAACCTCGATACGGCCATTATAGCCAATTGGCTCATCAAATTGCGAAATTTGATACGCCTTAGGATTATCCGGATAAAAATAGTTTTTACGATCAAAGTGCATTTTTTGATGAATTGACATATTTAATGCCTTAGATAAGGTAATGCCATCTTCAATCACCTGACGATTAATCACTGGTAACATCCCAGGAAAACCCCAGTCAATGATATTGGTTGATTCATTTGGTTGATTACCAAAATGTGCCGAGGCAGGTGAAAAAATTTTAGAATTAGTCTTTAATTCCACGTGGACTTCTAGTCCAATTACTGTTTCAAAATTCATTTATGCAATCCTCTTAATCTATTTAGCTAATTTTTCTAATAATTCAGCTTCATTAATCACTGGAATTTCCAGTGACTCTGCCTTAGTCAACTTACTACCAGCGTCTTCGCCAGCGACTACCAAATCCGTTTTTTTCGAAACAGACCCTGTCACCTGCGCACCAAGCGACTCTAAAATTGATTTTAACTCATTTCGCGAATAGTGTTCTAATTTACCAGTTAAAACAATTGTTTGACCAGAAAATTTGGAATCTGAAGCTGGCTTTTTACCTAGATATGCAAAATTTAAACCACAATTTTTTAATTGTTCAATCAATGCTTGAACCTGTTCATTTTTAAAATAAGTCGTTAAGCTTTCAGCGATTGCCTGACCTAAGCCATCAATTTGAGCAACTGACTCATAATCCGCACGCATCACGCCCTCTAAGCTACCGAAATGCTCAGCTAAAATCTTTGCGACCTTTGCGCCGATATGACGAATACCTAAGCCAAAAATTAATTTTTCAACTGAATTGTTTTTTGATGCTTCAATTGCATTTAGCAGATTGTTTGCCGACTTTTCCTTAATCTTATCTAAATTGATTAAGGCATCAAATTTGAGCTGATATAAGTCCGCAACGTCTTTAATTAACTGATGCTGATATAACTGCTCAATCACCCTAGGTCCAAGACCTGCAATATTCATCGCATTTCGTGAAACAAAATGGGCTAGCTGTTCTTTTAGCTGAGCTTGGCACATTGGATTAATACAACGCAGGGCAACCTCATCATTCAAATGAATTAATGGTGATTGACAAACAGGGCATAAGCTTGGAATTTCAAGTGGCTCACTATCAGCTGATCTTTTATCTAAAAGGACATGGCTAATCGCAGGAATAATATCACCTGCTTTATATAAAATAACCGTATCATTCAATCGAATGTCCTTAGCTTTAATATTATCAACATTATGTAGCGTGGCCCGAGCAACCGTTGTCCCCGCAATTTGAACTGGCTTTAAATTTGCGGTTGGCGTAACAACACCTGTTCTGCCTACTGGCCAATCAATTGATTCAATGACTGTTTCCACTTCCTCAGCAGGAAATTTATAAGCCGTCGCCCAACGAGGTGCTTTTACAGTAAAACCCATTTCTGATTGTACAGCAAATTGATTGACCTTAATCACAATACCGTCAATTTCATAAGGTAATTGATGGCGTAGCTCTGCCATTTTTTCAATAAATGCCCAAACCTCATCAATTGATTCACAAACCTGATAATCATGATTAGTGGAAAAGCCGAGTTTGCTAAGTGTTTCAAGTGTTTCAGATTGAGTTGGCGCAATATTAACGCCTGCAACCTGATACATGAAGGTTGCCAAATTACGTTTTGCTGTAACCTTCGTATCCAACTGCCTGAGCGAGCCTGCTGCTGCGTTTCTTGGATTTGCAAAAGTTGCCTGACCTTCATTCTCACGTATTTCATTTAAATTAATAAAGGATTGCTTAGGCATATATGCCTCTCCCCGCACTTCAATATTCAAAGGATTGGTGATTGACAGTGGGATATTTTGAATCGTTTTTAAATTCTCGGTAATATTTTCACCAATTGTACCGTCACCTCTTGTCGCGCCAAGTATAAATTGACCTGACTGATAGCGTAAGGAAACTGAAAGACCGTCAATTTTTAATTCGCAAATATAGTTGAAAGGTTGACTAGTCAATTTTCTAATCCGTGTATCAAAAGTATAAAGTGCCTCTTTTGAAAAAACATCGGAAAGAGAATAAAGTGGTATTTCATGGGTTACTTTTTCAAATCCTGCTAAAACAACACCACCAACTCGTTTTGTTGGCGAATTCGCTAAAATAAATTCCGGAAACTGCTCTTCTAATTGTACAAGCTCTTGATAAAGACGGTCATATTCGGCATCACTAATTGATGGCTGATCTAATACGTAATATTCCTTAGCACGCTGATTAAGCTCCGCGACTAATTCAGCTATTCTTTCTTTTTCTGTCATAACACACCTCAAAATTCATTTTAACAAAAAATCAAAGCTTATTGTCAATTTTCTCTTTTATTCCGATAAAAAATTATAAATAAGAGCTATAATTTAATCTAATCTAGTATCGAGTGCTTGACAAGGCTCTTTCGAGCCAATCATTTATCATCGTTAAGTCAATTACATGATTAAGCGGAGTCGAAAGATTTATCTTTCAGCGTAGCGTATCAATTTGTAGCGTGATTTGTACTTGTAAAAAAAGTAATGTGAAAACATTCTTTTAATGAATTTAAAAGACAAATTACGAAACAAAGCGACCAAAATAACAAACTTCCTTTATCTCAAAAATGAGAAAGCTACCGTTCACCAAGGTGCTAAATGCACTTGAACGTGATTTTGTAAAAAATCCTAAACATCATTACATTTACTTTGACAATTCCTTGCCAAAGTTGATGTTGTAGATTTTTCAAAAATCACAGTGCATTTGGTCCGTTTAGAGCATGTCAAAACAAGCACTCTCAACTTTTTAAAAGCCTTTTGATAAAATTATGACCTTTCTTCACATTTTACCAAAAAAAAGCCCTGAAGTTAGATTTTTTAATTCTAACTCTAGGGATTTATCTAAGTCTCATCAGCTCTTTTATAAGATAAAAAGTAAATAAGTAAATAATACGATAATAATCTCAAAATAGATTAATTAAAGAATTTTATTAAGAAAAATTGATGTTGCTCTATTTTCTGCAGCTTTAAATATCTTATTTATAGTTCACCTCTTCATTCAAAAAATCCTCTATTTTTTTAAAGGCAAGCATTTTCGCGCCAACTTGACAATGAAATTGACCACCACTCCTATTAGTAAAAATAACTGTTTCGATTCGATATGCATTAATCATTTCTTTTTGTAGAAATGGAACTCTACTAACTGGTACATAAATATCCTGCGTTCCAGCAAGTAATAAAACATCTTGTTGGATTAAGGCTTCAACACCAGCTAAAGAAAATTTCTGAATTTCTAGCAGCACTTCTGACGGTGTTTTTTTCCCAAGAATTTCTTTGGCTTTGCTTACTTTAAAATTTAAATCAATATTTTTCTTACAAAGCTGATTCACTTTTTCATCAACTGCGACTTGTACCTCTGGAACTGTCAAATCTGGTAAATTTGAAAGTTCCTCTGGTGCCTTTAGAGTAAAAGCATCCATCATGCTATAAAACACATCAAAAGCAATTACACGGTGAATCCTTGGTTCCATAGAAGCTGCTCTTAATGATAGATAGCCACCAAGAGACATTCCCATCAATGTAACAGCATCTAATTGGTAATAATCGAGAAGCGCTGAAACTGGTTTTTCCCAATCATAGGTCATATACAATCCTTCTTTTACCGCTAAACCCTGTCCAGGCCCTTCAAACATTAAGATATTATAATCCCTTAACTCACTTAGATAAGTGATAGATAATCGAATTAATTCTTCTAAATAAGAATCGAAGCCACCATGAAAAACTAACCAATTTTTTGCTTGCGGATTTTTAATAATAGCAACAGGTAGTTCTTTGCCTTGATAAGGCATCTTCGTATATTCTATATTAAAATCTGCTACGCTTTTATAAAAGGTTTCTTTAAATAGACGATAAGTTATTTCTTTTCTTTCATCCGAGCTTGGTAAGAAAAAATCTGCCAATTGAAAACTCGCTGAGGCAAAAGAAAAATTACCTTCTTGGTATTCTTGAGTGCCTTGTTGATACCAATTAGTATACCATTCCTCTAGATTTGTAATTTTTTTACATAATGCTATGACTTTTTTTTGAATTTTTTCATCCAAATAAAATGGCTCAATAAATCGATTAACCTGAAAGTTAAGTTGTTCATTATCTAAATATTTTTTATACATTTTTATCACTCCTTTATAGATAGTTTAAATCTATAAAATGATTAAACTAGAAACAATTGTATATATTTGTCCAAAAATGGACATATGTTGTAAACTGTCTTGTAAGGAGGAAAAAATGGAAAATAAAAGAGAAAGAACCTCAAAATTTATTAAACAAAATTTTTTAATATTATTAAAAGAAAAATCACTTGATAAAATTACTGTCAATGATTTATGCGAAAAATCAATGATACGTCGTTCAACCTTTTATAATCACTATCAAGATAAGTACCAAGTTTTAGAATCAATAAATGTAGATATTTGTTTAAGCCTCGAAAAAAAATTACAAGAAAGGTTTTACAGTAATGAACTAAAAGATATCCTCTTTTCTGATATTGATCGTGAAAGTTTTCTAATCATGATCTCAATTCAAGACGGCACGGTTAATCTTCAAAGAGATTTAAAAACGATACTGAAAATTGGATTTAAAAATTTTTTGACTGAAAACTATTTACTGACTAAATTAAATGTTGAAATCGACTTTTTAGAGGAAATTTTTTCTACGCTCGCTTTAACCAATCTTGAATATACAATTTTAAATGGTCCAAATCAGCGGAATATTGAATTCCTAAATGAAATTCAAAAAAATATTTTTAAATTCATTGAAGCTAAATAAAAAGCGACAATTGAAGTGAATTATCAGTAAGTAATCTCTAATTCAAAGCATTTTTTATAAAAAAATCATCATATAATGAAATATGATGATTCACTTATTTATTTTTCTTTATTATATAAAATCGCACCCGTTGTACCAAGCAGACCTTTTTTTGCTGTATAAATTAATTTCAGCTGATTATCTGATACCTTGATAAATTGATATTTACCGCCAGTTGAATCCTGATAGACAAACGCTTTTTCACTATTTTGATTTAAGCGAGTTAATTTTTCCTGCTTTTCATCTGCTTCAAAATTAATTTGGTTATTATTTAATATTTCAATTTGAAATGAATGACCATTTTCAGCTTTATCAGCCTGCCAATTTCCTGACAGCCATTGCGTTTCATTATTTGACTGTTGCTTTTTCAATAAAAGAGCACCTACAATAAGCACAATTAATACCGCCCCAATTATCATCAACACTTTTCTCAATCCTCACACTCCTCTCTTTTTTTCTATTATGCCATAAAATAACAAAAAAGACCTCAAGAGTAATAAAATGATTTACTGCTCTCGAGGCAAAGCATAGATAATCGCTTATTTCAAATTCTCCAGAAAATTATTTCTTGATCTTATTAATCACAACTTTTGATATTTCCATTAGAATCGTCGCAATTAATGCTAAGCCAAATGAAATTAAGAACTGAGACCAGCCAAAGCTTGCTGGAACTGAGAATATTGGTCTAACAAATGGTAAAAGCGTAAAGCCATATAATAAGCCACAAAAAGCAAGTGCGTATAAAACGGCCTTATTGGTAAAGAAGCCTGCCGAAATTGCAGTCTGACTGTTTGAGCGAGCAGGTAGAATTTGAAGTGTTCTAGCCAAAATTAGGGTTGAAAATGACATCGCAACGCCCATTGCTTCTGAATGCTGCATGCCAATCCATTGTGCCATAATCACGACCGCACCAATCAAAATACCCCGATAGGTCACTGAAATTAAGGTTGATCCAGAAAAAATACCCTCTTTTGGATTACGTGGCTTACGCGCCATAATATTAGGCTCCGCCTTTTCATTACCCAAGGCGATTGCGGGTACCGAATCGTTAGCTAGGTTAATAAATAATAATTGTAATGCTGTAAATGAGTTGGTCCAATCCATTAGCAAGGCAAAGATAATCGCAATAATTGCCCCTAGATTACCTGCAAATAAATATGAAACAGATTTTTTAATATTATCATAAACATTACGACCAACGCCAATTGCTTTAACAATTGAAGCAAAATTATCATCCGTTAGAACCATCGCCGAAGCATCCTTGGCAACCTCTGTTCCTGTTCCCATTGCAATTCCAATATTTGCTTGCTTGAGAGCTGGGGCATCATTGACACCATCACCAGTCATCGCAGAAATATGGCCCTTCTCTTGCCACGCACGAACGATGCGAATTTTGTTTTCGGGCGAAACACGAGCATAAACGGTGACATTTTCTAAGGTTGCTTTTAACTCTTCATCAGAAAGATTGTCCAATTCGGCACCTGTTAATGCCAAATCACCAGCTTCAAATAAGCCAATCTGCTCAGCGATGGCACGGGCCGTCGTTTTGTGATCACCTGTAATCATAATCGGTTGAATACCGGCACTTTTGGCCTGCTTGATTGCATCAAATACTTCTTCACGTGGTGGGTCAATCATTGCTAACAAGCCGACAAATATCAAGTCATTTTCACTTTCAAAATCGATATTTTTGTTTTCTAATGGTCGATAGGCAAATGCTAAAACACGCAGGGCACGATTGGAGAAAGCCTCATTTTTTTCACGAAGTCCCACTAAGTCTTTGTCTGTCATTTGTCGAACGCCGTCATTAGTTAAAATTTGATTACTGCGATCGAATACAACATCCGGTGCACCCTTGACTAATAAGACTAATTCATGATCAATTTCGTGAACCGTTGACATTAATTTTCGTTTTGAATCAAAAGGGAGCTCGCCTAAGCGCTGATAGGTTTGACGCAGCTCAGCAGACTCAATTTTCTTTTTACTACCAAAATCAATCAAGGCAATTTCGGTTGGATCACCAATCTTTTTACCTGCCTCGTTCACTGCTGCATCATTAGCTAAAACAGCTGAACGTAGCAACCATTTTTCTTGATTAGTCAAATCCGATGTTTTAAATGAATGATCATTTTCAGGTAAATAGGCATCCACCACCGTCATTTTATTTTGTGTTAAGGTACCTGTTTTATCCGTACAAATGATACTTGTAGAGCCTAAGGTTTCAACGGCGGAGAGCTTACGAACAATCGCATGTGCTCTAGTCATTTGCTTAGTTCCTAAAGAAAGTACAATAGTGACAATTGACTGGAGCGCTTCTGGAATTGCTGCCACCGCTACCGCAATCGCAAACATAAAAGCATTAATGATACTTGGCCAAACGTCGGCTGGTGCTTCAAAGAAAATTCTAGCTAATTGAATTACAAATATTAAAATAGAAAGCGCTAGGACAGCTAAGCCCAATTTTTGTGAAAAACGATTTAAATTTTGTTGCAGTGGTGTAGCTTGACTATCGGCATTTTCCAATAAATCAGCAACCTTACCAATCTCGGTTGTTGTACCAGTATTCGTCACCAAAAGTTTACCTCTACCATAAACAACCAAGGTACCACTGAATGCCATATTAATTCGATCACCAACAGGTACAGATTCACTGATTATTTTAAGATCTTTTTCAGCAGGTACCGATTCCCCAGTCAAGGCACCTTCATCAATTTTAAGACTACTTTCCTCGATTAATCGTCCATCAGCTGGAACAAAATCGCCTGCATCTAAAATAACAATATCACCAACAACTACCTCACGAGCAGGTATCGAAATCGTTTCTTGATTGCGCTGAACCTTCGCGTTAGGCGATGAGAGCTTTTTTAAAGCATCTAAAGAATTCTCAGCTTTTTTCGTTTGAATCACACTAACTACTGAATTGAGTAATAACACGGCTAGAATAACAATTGATTCAACTACTGAGCCCATTAACATCTGAATAATCGCAACGATTAATAGCACAATAACCATCGCATCCTTAAATGTCTCTAAAAATAATTTCCAAGTTGGCACCTTCTTTTTAGCCTTAAGCTCATTGTAGCCCTCTGCTTCGAGCTTTGCCTTCGCCTCACTAGCTGATAATCCCTCAGAAGACGCTCCTAACTGTTGATACAAAGCTTCTAAGTCCTGTTGATAATATGGTTTTTCCTGCATAAACGCCTCCTAAAATTTTTATATCGTCTCTCAAAATAAGAAAAAGACCCAAGACAGTTAATAGTGATTTGACTATTAGCTGCCTTAGGTCTTACCGTTTAATATAATACCAGAAAATTGCAAGCAATTAACTTGTTTTAGCCGAATATGAATGCTCGACTAATTGTTGATATTATCGTAGCGAGCCGCTACCGGTTACTCCCCTAAGAGATATAAATAATATAATATACTAAAGTGATAGGTAACGTCAACTTTAAAAATTGAAAAAGATTATATTTAAAATATAAAAAATATAAAAAATTTTAAAACTTAATTCATAGCTTATTGATATCAGGAAGTTAGATTATTAATGCAATCATTTATTCTAATTAACTATATTATTTAAATTTTTTCCTTCAAATAAATTATGAATATTTTGCCAAATTATTTGATAGGCTTTGGTAAAACTGGAAGCCGTAATCCCGGCGATATGTGGGCTAAAAATGAATTTATCCATGATTACTTGACCTTGATTCAACAAGTAATGATTTTTTTGAACTGGTTCATTTGTTACCGTATCTAAAGCTACTCTTGCGAGTTGACCAGACCTAATTCCCTCAACTAAGGCAGCATTATTTATCAATTCTCCTCTTGAGGTGTTAACCAAGTATGAACCTTTTCCCATTTGATTGATAAAATCTGAGTTAACTATTTCAAAGGTCTTAGGGGTAACTGGTAAATGCAAACTAAAAATCTGGCATTGTTTAATTAATTGATCTAATTCTAAGTAATGAACTTGATAAGTCTTTTCTACAGACTCAACTTGCCTAGTTCTATTATAGTAATAAACTTTGGTATTAAAGGGGATTAACATTTTCGCAACACTCTTGGCGATATCACCAAAGCCAATTAAACCAATCTTACAATCTGCTAATTCCTGCAAACTGCCATCACTCATATATCGTTCCTTTACGTCAATCTGCTGACCACTTCGAACAGCAATATCATTATTTCTAATATCTCTAAGCATGCAAAGCATTAATAATATCGTTTGTTCTGCGACCGCCATTGCATTCATCGATTTACAATTACATACAGGAATATTCTGTCTTTGTGCGGCTTTTAAATCGAAAAAATTAAAACCAACACCTTCAGAGTGAATCAGCTTTAATTCCGGCATTTCCACAATTAACGATTTTGGTACAATTGCCATCGCATCCGCAATCAATATTTCTGCGTCAGAAGCACATGACAAATATTGCTTTATTTCAAGTCCGATTGGCAAATCTACTATTTCAATTGTCTGCAACAAACTGCTCGGTTGTGTATAACGCTCAAGATTGCCTTTTTTTCCAATATGAAGAATTTTCATCGGATTTAATCTCCTTACTTTCAATAAATAAATATCGATGTTATTTACCACTAGCTTAAAAAATATAATAGCAATATAAATTAATAATTTAAGGATCATATTAATAGTTACAACCTACATCAAGATCAGTAACCAATACTACAAACTTCATTAATCATTTTTACAAAATCCGCATATCATTTTCGATTTGAAATTTCAAAATTTTTTTATAAAAAATGATATTCATGATTGATAATACTCAGCCAAACCTTAAGTGTAAAATGTATTTCAATTTTTTCTAAGATAAAATAAAATGATAATTTACTAGGTCAATCATAAACTATTCAAATTTTTATAATTAATTAATTCTTTAAACATAAGATAACCATAAACTATTGTAGTTTTATCGATTAATATTAATAACAAACACTTTACTTATTTTCTGTCAACTTATCTACCACAACAGTTCCAATGGCTTTTGCAGCAATTAATAATGCTTTTTCACTAATGTCAAATTTAGGATGATGATGTGGAAAATCAGGCTTGTCTTCTGGTCTCGCACCAACAAAAAAATAGCAAGCCGGACGATAATGACCATAATGAGAAAAATCTTCGGAAGGCTCTTTTATTGCACCATATACAATTTCTCTTACTTCAGGGATATCAGCAGTACTAAGCGATTCAAAAATAAATTCTAAAAGCTTTTCATCATTTACTGTGACTGGGTAACCTTGTTCTAAATTACATTCATAGGAAGCACCGTAGGCTAAACAAATACCTTTAACAATTCGCTCAATTTCAACTAATGCGATATCACGTACATCATTATCAATAAATCGCAATGTTCCCCGTAGGATGATTGAATCTGAAATAACATTGCTAGCGCCTACACCATCAAAAGAGCCAATGGAAAGGGCAGCAGATTGAAATGGACCAATTCGACGAGATACAATTGATTGTAAAGTTGTTACAATTTCTGAGCCTACTAAAATGGAATCAATTGCCGTTTGCGGCATTGCTCCATGCCCACCCTTTACCTTGGACTTTTATCTCAATTATTGCACCACCAGTCATACACGGTCCCTTTCGCCAATCAATTATTCCCACTGCTTCATTAGCCATCAGATGAATACCAATCACTTCATCTACCCCATCAAGACAACCATCTTCAATCATTGCAATCGCACCGCCAGGTGGCTTTTCTTCTGCTGGTTGATGAATCAATGTAATTTTACCTGTAAATTCAGCTTTCATTTCATTCAATGTTTCAGCTAAAATTAATAAGTACGCAGTATGTCCATCGTGCCCACAAGCGTGCATAACTCCAAGATTTTCAGAAGCAAAAGGCAGACCAGTTTCCTCTGTTATCGGCAGAGCATCAAAATCAGCTCTACAGGCAATATTTATTCCAGGTTTGCCACTATCAATTGTTACTACAACACCATAACCGCCAACATTCTTACGCACGACAACATCCATATTTTTATAAAAATCAATAATAAATGCTGAAGTCTCGGCTTCTTCAAAGGATAACTCGGGGTGTTTATGAAGGAATCTTCTAATCTCAATCATTCTCTCTTGTTTTTGGTCTAGCTTTGCGTACAGTGTTTCTAATATCCCCATAAATACTCTCCCTTAATACTGAATAAACTCTAAAATTGGTTTCCCAGTATCCATCATTATTAACTTATTTTTCTCCACAAATTGAAAATAGGTAGTCTGCCGTATGTCTAACACCAAAATCTAACGCAGACTCATCTGGATTAAACTTGGAATGGTGTAAATTATATTGACTATTCACGCCTAACCAAAAGACCATACCGTCAGTTTTGGATAATGTATAAGCAAAATCTTCGCCCGTCATTGCTGGTAAACTTTCTTCATAGTTGACACCCGCTTTTCGAGACATATATTTAATAAACTTTTCGGTTACTAGAGGATTATTATCAACTGGAAGAAATTCTCCCTGATGTATATCAAGTAAAACTTCACAACCAAATGAGAGTGCAATTCCTTCAGAAATTTGTCTTAAATGCTGTAGCATCGTGTCAAAAGTTTCTTTATTTAATGCTCTAAGTGTGCCGGACAGTCTAGTTTCATCAGAAATAATATTACGTGCTGAGCCTGATTCTAAAGCACAAAAACTCAATAAGCCACTACTTAAAGGATCAATATTTCGAGATACAATTGTCTGAACCTGTTGCACAAAAGCGGAAGCAGCAATAACCATATCATTACTCAAATGTGGAAAAGCAGCATGACCACCCTTGCCCTTAAATTTAATATCAAGCATCAAAGCACCGGCAAACAATGCACCAATCCTAGTTGAAATTGTACCAACAGGAAGATCTGGTTTAACATGAAGTGCATAAAATTCATCTGGCAGCCAATCACCAAAGATACCCGATTCATACATTATTTTAGCACCACCATTAAACTCTTCAGAGGGCTGAAATTGAATCACCAGATTCTCAGTTAAAGTGGTTTCAATCGCACGCTTTAAAATTCCTAAAGCAATCGTCATATGAAAATCATGACCGCAAGCATGCATTCGTCCAGTATGTTGTGATTTAAAAGGATTTTCAACTTCTTCTAAGATTGGTAAGGCATCAATATCAGTCCGCCAACCAACTATTTTCGAGGGAGCACTACCTTTAATCATTACCAGAAAACCGGTTCGCCATTCCTTTATCTCAATATTATCTGCTGTAGCAGTAATTTCTAATATTTTCTCTTTTAAAAATTGACTTGTTTTAAATTCTTCAAAACCTAATTCTGGTATTTGGTGAAGATGTCGCCGAATTGCAACCAGTTCTTCTTGTGAATATGGCATTTAATTTTTCTCCTCTCCACATCGCTCAATGAGGTAATCTCCTACCACTTGAACACCGTAAGCTAGTGCGCTCTCATTTGGATTAAACTTTGGATGATGTAGTGAGTATTCACTTTCAACTCCCAACCAAAAAAGCATGCCATTGGTTTTAGTCAATATAAAACTAAAATCTTCACCAGTCATCGCTGGCAGCGCCTCAACAAAAGTAACATCCGATCGATTTTTCACAAATTCAATAAAGGGCTGAGTCATTTCTTCACTATTTACCAGTGGTATAAAATTATTTTGAAAATCAACTTCGACTTCACAATTGTAGGCAG
Organism: Streptococcaceae bacterium; assembly: GCA_022484805.1. Lineage (GTDB taxonomy): Bacteria > Bacillota > Bacilli > Lactobacillales > Streptococcaceae > MMGLQ5-1. The sequence goes on along the minus strand of JAKVKP010000030.1, from coordinate 9,377 downwards.
TGGCAATGCCTGTCGCAATTTGTTGCAAGTGCCGTGACATCGTTTCAAAAATTTCACTTGAATGCGCACGCATCGTTCCGGATAATACAGCTTGATCCGCGATTACATTCCACGTATTACCAGACTTAATTTGACCAATTGTAATTAATCCCGAGGAAATCGGGTCAATATTACGTGAAATCACACTTTGTGTTTGCATGATAAATTCGGTAGAAGCAATAATCATATCATTACTCAAATGTGGAAATGCAGCATGACCACCTTTGCCTTTAAATGTGATATCAAATCTAACACCACCTGCAAAAAGCGACCCGACACATGTTGAAATTTCACCTATCTTACGCTCAGGGCTGACATGGAGCGCATAAAATTCATCTGGCAGCCAATCACCAAAAACACCTGATTCATACATCAATTTTGCACCAGTACCTGTCTCTTCAGAAGGTTGAAATTGAATCACCAAATCATCAATTAATCTTACTTCAATAGCACGCTTTAAAACACCCAACGCAATTGTCATATGAAAATCATGACCACATGCATGCATTCTTCCCTTGTTTATCGATTTGAAAGATGATTCAACTTGTTCGGTAATTGGGAGTGCGTCCATATCTGTTCGCCACCCGATTATTTTTGTAGACTTTAGCCCTGCAATTTTCACTAATATGCCAGTTTCCCATGTTTTAATTTTGACATGACTACAATCCTTAGTAATTTCCTTAATTTTATTTAATAGAAAATCAGAGGTCTCTAATTCCTTAAGACCCAATTCCGGAATTGAATGCAGATATCTTCTCATTGCAATTAATTCTTTAGCCTCAAATGGCATCTATTGTCATCACCTTTCGTGATAATTCTTCATGTTTTTTCCTGAAATCATTTACCTCATCTGCGTGGCAGTATACGAAATGTTCAGGAGTGATTTCATATAATTGGACAGCTGGATCATTTTTGGGATAAGAATACTTACTTTCATCATATATTATTCGTTGACGCGTTTTTTCCTGAATTGGATTTGGCTCAGGAATAGCTGAAAGTAAGGATTCTGTATAAGGGTGTAAAGGCTTTGCATAAATCTCATCAGAGGAGGCTAATTCTAGTATTCTACCATGATTCATAACAGCAATCCGATCAGATATATATTTAACCATTGATAAATCATGAGCAATAAATAAATAAGTTAATTTCTTTTGTTTTTTTAATTCAATTAATAAATTAACAATTTGAGCTTGAATTGAAACATCTAATGCCGAAATTGCTTCATCAGCAATAATAAATTTCGGTTGAACAGCTAATGCTCGCGCAATGCCAACACGTTGACATTGCCCACCTGAAAGCTCTCTGGGATAGCGATTGACAAAAGCCTTAGAGAGACCAACCTGTTCCAATAGATCATCCACAATTGTATTGCGTTCTTTCTTGCTACTTACAAGTTTATGTATTTCAAGAGGTTCGCCGATGATATCTCTAATCGTCATTCGAGGATTTAACGAGGCATATGGATCTTGAAAAATCATTTGAATATTTTTTCGGAATAATAGTTCTTCGCGTCGTGAATTATCTTGCTTGATAAATTTTCCGTTAAATAAAATACTGCCCGAATTTGCTTCCTCCAACTTCATTAATAGCTTTCCAGTTGTCGATTTACCACTGCCACTTTCACCTACTAAACCAAAGGTTTCGCCCTCAAATATTTCAAAACTGATATCGTCCACTGCATAAATTTCATTCGCTTTATTTTCATTATAAATTTTTCTTAAGAGTTCAACTCTCAATAACGGATATACATCCGAGGTTATTTTTTCGTCTTTCAAATAATTTCCCCCATTTTTTCTTTTGCTTACCGATTATGATTCAAATAATTACCCTGGTAGGCTTTCAAAAATAAGCTGTCGCTTAATAATTTCTTCTGGTGGATTTATTTTCGGTGCTAAAGGAGACAATAACCATGTTGCAGCATAATGGGTATCACTTACTTTAAACATCTCGGGCTCTTCATCAAAATCAATATTTAGCGCATACTGATTACGAATCGCAAACGGATCTCCTTTTGGTAAATCTGCAAGATTTGGTGGTGAACCCGGGATGGTATAGAGCATTTCATTAGAATTTTCCAAAGTTGGCATTGAAGCTAGTAACCCCCATGTATATGGATGCTTTGGATTATAAAAAATTTCATTTGCTGTACCATACTCGACAATTTTACCTGCATACATTACAGCTACTCTATCTGCTATATTAGCAACAACGCCCAAATCATGCGTAATAAAAATGGTTGATAAATTAATTTCACTTTTCATCTCTTTAATTAATTCAATGATTTGTGCCTGTATAGTGACATCAAGGGCAGTTGTCGGTTCATCAGCAATTAAAATTTTAGGGTTACAAGCAAGTGCTAATGCAATCATGACACGCTGTCGCATACCGCCAGAAAATTCATGCGGATACTGATTAAATCTGACTTCTGGATTAACAATTCCAACCTTTACCATTAATTCAATCGTTTTTGCTTTTGCAACTGCTTTAGATACCTTTTCATGATTCAAAATGGATTCTGAAATTTGTAACCCAATTTTCATCGTCGGATTTAAACTTGTCATCGGATCTTGGAAAATCATTGCAATTTCTTTACCACGAATTTTCGTCATCTCTTTTTCTGAGACCTCTAAAAGATTTTTATCATTAAAAATAATTTCCCCATTAATTGTTGTATTTTTAGTAGATAACAACTGAGTGATTGCTTTTGTCGAAACTGATTTTCCAGAGCCTGATTCTCCTACTAATGCTAAAGTTTCACCTTCGAATAAATCCAGTTTGACACCTCTAACAGCATTAATGGTGCCCGACAACGTTTTAAAACTAACTGCTAAATTATCAATTTTTAAAATTTTTTCTACCATTCTCTACCTCTAATCAGCAATTATTTACTGTTTAATTAATATGGATATTGTTTTAAAAATTCGAGACTGGTTTTTAACCAGCCTCAAATAATGACTACTTTTCTAGAGTCCAATCTTGCATATCATAAAGAGAGCCCCACCAGAATGATTTCATGCCACCATTCAATTTAGCCGACTTAACTTCAATATCGTCTGGTGAATAAAGACCAACAAAGAATGCCTCGTCTACTAAATATTCCTGAATTTCATCATAAATTGGCTTACGTTCTGCTTCATCTGTTTTTTCTAAACCTTCTTGCCATAATTGATCAATGTACGTATCCTGAATATGTGAAATTTGTGTGCCGTATGTTGACCAATAGATCGACAAATCTGGGTCGGACGTGAAGTTCAAACCAACAAGGGAAAGTTCCGTTTCACCAGCTTTAATCTTTGCAAAAGTGGTCGGAAAATCAAAGGTTTCTTGTTTTACTTTAAGACCAACAGCTTCTAAATTTTGCTGGATTAAATTTGCAGACTGTTCACGAGGCTTGTTCCCAGTTGGCACAGTCAGAGTAATTTCCTTAGAAGTATCCCATCCTGATTCTTTAATAAGGGCCTTAGCCTTCTCTGGATCATATTCGAGTGGTTCCAGCGAGTCTAAGTAGTATGCGCTTGCTTCCGTATATGTTGACGGAATCACCGTTGCTTCACCATAAAAGAGGTTCTTGACAATAGCTTCCCTATCAATTGCGTATGTTAATGCCTGACGAATTTCTTTATTATCAAAAATCGTATTGTTGACTGACATAAATTGCTCACCAGCACCAGGATATTTGTCAATAACTAATGAATCATTTGCTTCAACCGTTTTTAATTCACTAATAGGCACAACACCGATACCACCACCAGCAACCATATCAATTTCTCCAGACTCTAAGCTTGTAACAACATTAGCACCCTGAAGAATCTTCACATAAACATTTTCGATTTTAGGTTTACCCTTATAATAATTTGGATTGGCTTTCAATTGAATATAGCCATTAGTTTCATATTTGACAAAATTATATAATGAACCTGAAACCGTTGGTTTTGTTGCAAAATCTGAGGTTGCGAGATCCTTTAAACTTTCTTTTTCAACAATATGCTTAGGAATAATCGGCACATAAAAGCCAATGGTTTCCTTTAGATAATTTGGATCAATCACCGTTTTCATTGTAATTGTCAATGTCAAGTCATCAATGACTTTAACACCAGAAATTTCACTACCAGACTCGTATTTACCAGATTTAACACCTTCTATCTTCTCAATATAAGTCCCAAGTGCAGTTTCAACATCTGGATTTGCAATGGTATTTAAGGTAAATGCAACATCGTTTGCAGTAATTGGTTCATCATCAGACCATTTAGCCTCTTTTAATTTAATTGTAAAGACCTTATTGTCAGTACTTTCAAAGCTTTCAGCCAAATTTGGTTCAAATTCTAATGCTTCAGTTTGATCAAGTAAAGTTGGATACATCATTCTATTAATCCACTGCGCAACATAATCTGCAGAGTTAATAGGATTAAAACCCGACGGCGCATTTGTCACACCGATATTTAAGGTATCTTTATATTCAGTTTCTGTTGACGATTTTGATGTTTCATCGTCACTACTACCACAACCAGCGAGCGTAATAAATACAAGTGTTGATAAAATCGTTAGACTTAAAAATTTCCAATTAATCTTTCCATTTTTCATAAATATATCCCCTTTTTTATTTTATTTCTCCCTCAATTGCTTTTCTGAGACCATCACCAAAAAAATTAACCGATAAAACAGATATCAATATTAGTATTCCCGCAGGTAGCCATCGCCACCATTGTGAAAGGAGAACCGTGAGTGATTGTGCATTGCTCATCATATTACCCCAACTCGCCGTTGGTGGTTGAACACCAGCACCTAAGAATGATAACGATGCTTCCGTTAAAATAGAAGTGGCAACACCGAAAGTCATATTAACCAAAATAAGTGATAAAATATTCGGAAATAAATGTTTAAAAATAATCATTGGTGTGGAATAGCCTGATGAAATTGCTGCCAAAACATAATCTACTCGTTTTAGTTTCATCACTTCTCCTCTAACTAATCTACAAAGTGTTGGCCAACCCAAAACACCAATGACTGCTGTGACTGTAACAATATTTGGTCCAATCACACTAACAACGACCAAGCAAACAAGGATATAAGGAAAACTCATAAAAACTTCTGTAAATCTCATAATTAAAACGTCAACCACACCACCCATATAGCCAGAAATCAATCCGAGAACTGTTCCAATAACTGCATAAATTGCCACCGATAGAATACCAACAAACATTGAAACTCTAGTTCCAAAAATTAATCTACTTAAAACATCTCTTCCGATTTCATCTGTACCTAACAAATTACTTGAAGTTGGTCCTGCCTCAAACATTCCTACAGTTTTATTCGGATCATACGGTGAAATTTGAGGTGCAAAAATGGCAACAATGATTAAAATAATAAAAACAAACATTCCAATTATTGCAATTTTATCGGAAGCAAAACGTTTTCTTAGTAATGAATAGGAGCTATCAATCGCTATTTTTTCTATTGCAAGGTGCTTATCGTCAAGACTATGCTTATTATTTTTTGAAGCTAAACTAAATTTTTGTTCTTCAGACATTTCAATATTCGTCATCTACTTTTAATTCCCTCCTAACCCAAATATCCTTTTAATATCTAATTCGTGGATCAACTACTGCGTACAAAATATCAGCAATAAAATTAAATAACAAAACTGCTAAAGCAGCAATTAAGTTAATAGCCATTAAAACTGGATAGTCTCTTGAGGCAATCGAGCTTACCGTAAGCAACCCAATACCTGGCCATTGAAATATTTGCTCAGTTACAACCGCACCTCCAATTAATTTAGGAATATCAGTTGAAATAACAGTAATAATAGGCACTAATGTATTTTTTAGACCGTGCTTACAAAGAATATCAAAGGAGCTCAAGCCTTTAGATTTTGCAGTTCTAATATAATTTTCATTATAAACATCAATCACTGCACTTCTAACATACCGCTGCATGTTTGAAGAGTAGGTAACCGACAATACGAGTGCAGGCATAATAATGTGTGAAAGCCGATCGATAACCCCCCCACCTGAGCCTAAAGTAATCATCCCACCACTAGGTAAAATTTTTAACTTTAAGGAAAAAATGTAAATCAATGCGAGACCTAAAAAAAAGTTAGGAATGGATATACCTAAAAATGAGAAACCAGTAATAGAATAGTCTAAAAAGCTGTTTTGCTTTCTAGCACTAAGGATACCCAGAGGAATACCAATGCCATATGATAAAATTAGAGTTACAAATAATAGTTGAATCGTTGCTAAAATTTTACTTGGCATAATTTCTGTAACTGCCATTCTTGATGTGAATGAAAAACCCAAATCACCTTGTAAAGTATTAATTAACCATTTATAATATCGAATTAAAACAGGTTGATTAAGTCCAAGTTTTTCTCTGGTCATTTCAATTTGCTCTGGTGTTGAGGTGTCCGTAACATATAAATCAGTTGGGTCACCTGGCGCCAAATTCATAATTAAAAAACAAAAAAAAGTAACCATTAACAAAACAGGTATCGCAATTAAAAATCTTTTAGCTAAATACTTTTTCATCCATTATCTCCCATATCTCCTCTATCTTTATTTGTCTGAATTTTCAGATAATTCTGACAAATAGAATTTTATCTATATTTCAGAAAATTTACAATCAATTTTCGTAAAACCTTCCAAAATTAACTAAAAGACCTTTTTTAATTAATAAAACAAATTTTTTTACAACTTAGACAAAATAAAACAAAAAAATAAATCAATTTTAAAAATCAAAATGATAATATTTCAGCGACTCTTGGATAAATTAATTATAAAAACGCCTAAAACATGTTTTTCAAAACATTATTATTAGACGCTATTATATATAAACAAATAAATATTAATTAAATTATATTTTTATATGATAAATTGATAAAAATTGAAACGTCCACAGCAAAGTTCCATTAACTCAATTGCTATAAAATCAATTATGGTTGCTAGAATCTGAATTTATTTGCAAATAATATTTTTATTCACTATCGCTTGTGCGTATCTGACTCATTTTCATAATATTAAAAAGTATTTTGCACGCTTATCATTACAGTAATGCAATCATTTATTCTTCAGCTTAAAATGCCCAATTTCATTAGCGGAATCATTGGCAACATCCACTTGGAAGACCTTAATTTCGTAAACTGAGCTTGTATCTAAGGCACTTAAATCAATCCAAATACTAATTCGAGTCTTATCATCAACCTTATCCATCGTCATACTACTTCCAGCAACCTCAACACCATTTTTATAGGCTTTAACATCAATATTTGGAAATCCAAGGTCGCCACCAGTAACCGGAATATTAAACTCAACAGAGGTTTGCAGTGCATCGCCCTTCGTTTTAATATCACTAATCTGGTTAACATCAAATATTTCAGTATTTGCCACCTGAGTCAAGATATGGTTGTCAATCTGGTACTCCCAATCACCTTGATAGACCAAGGCATTAGGGACCGAGAAGGAATCTAAATTATTATTTTGAGCATCAATTTCCGCTTGCTTGAGCGCCTCTTGATCGACCCACGCTAATTCATAGATGTGCAGTGTTAATTTCGCATTATCGGGAATTGTTTCTTTATCAAAGTTTGCAATAACAGAGCCATAGAATACCCCAGCCCTAACTTCAAAAGTCGATTGAGAAACTACCCCATAAAAAAGGTTTTCTGGATGTCCTTCAGCAAAAAGACCAAGCTGAATATCTTGCCGGTTTACGTCTGCCGCACTCATTTTTGCCAAGAGCTCTTTTAACTTTTCATCTTCAATTTTAAACTGATAATCAAAGGCAAACTTTTTCTTCGTTGCAATAAACTTAGTCAGTTTAATTTCGTGCCCGTTCTGAGTGCTGACTAAATCTAATTGATCGTCAATACCTTTGTCTTCAATCGTTGCGACACCAGAATCACGGCTAATACCAAAGGCATTTTCAATCGCAGCACTAACTGGATTTTTTGTAATTAATATTAATAAAATTGAAGCGGCAATTGCCAAGGTAATAATCAGCTTGCCAATTTTTTGGGACTTTTTGGGTAGCATATCCTGTTTGATTTCCCCTTTTAAAATATGTTCACGCCCATTCTTTACTTTAGTCATGACTACTTCGGGTATTTCTGTCTCATTTTTTAAGACCTTTAAAATCTCCTCTTCCATTGATCTACACCTCCAATAATGTTTTTAATTTTGCCCTACCCCGTGCTAACCGAGTTTTGACTGTATTCTCAGAAATATTCAATTGATCAGCGATTTCTTTGATTTTAAAGCCAGCATAATAATGCAAAACAAGTGGGGTTCGATAGATTTCTGATAAATAATTCAACGCCTGCGTTAAATTACTTTCATCATAATGATAAGAAGTCGTACCTACAAATTGTTCCTCAAATTCAACTGAAGCTTCTCTTTTTTTAATAATATCCTTTGCGAGATTAAGCATAATTGAAAAAAACCAAGTATTAAAGCTTGATTCATTCTTAAGCTGACTCATCTTTTGCCAGGCTCTAATTTCGGTTTCTTGCAAGCAATCAGCGACATCATGATTATTTAATAATATTTTATACGCCGAGTTATACATAACTTGTTGATAATTTTCACATAATTCAATAAATGCCTTGGCATCCCCTTGTTTCGCTTTTTTTACCAATTTAATCTGTCGTTTCTTCTCCATACATCTCCCTCTTTCACTGACACACCCATTAGACGTCATTTTTTAATAAAAGGTTTCAAATCAAATTAAAATTGCTGTCATACTATCACTATTATATATAATGGATTTGAATCGACAAAATATTTTTTTATTTTTAAATTGTTTTATTATCGTAAATCTATACGATATAATATAAATGAATTATGATTTAATTTACATTATATTAATTAGTTGGGAGACTTGATTATGAGTGCAATTTTTGGGCTATTAGGCATTGTTATTTTTATTATCGGTATTTTAGTATTAATTTTTAGCTTTTTGAGACATAAAAGAAAGAAAGTGGCGCTAATATTAGTGATTTTAGGAGGAATTTTTTTTGTAATTGGACTACTGATACCAAGTTCAGATAAAACGAAGGAAACTATAGAAGAAACGAAAGTGACTAAAAAATCAACTAGCACTACAACCTCTGAAACAGAAATGATTACTGAAAGCTCTACTAGTTCTATTGAAAATTCAGAGGAGGCAGCTCAAAATGAAAGTGAGAGTATAGAGCCTGAAACTGAAATGAGTACGAACGAAACCAACGATGATTATGTAAAAGCCATGCAATCCGCTTTTAAAATCTTAGCTTTAGAAGCTTTATCCAAAGCAGCATTGACGGATCGATTAAAGAGTCAAGGCTATTCTGATATGGATATAGAAAT
>JAKVKP010000029.1 GCA_022484805.1 Streptococcaceae bacterium | reverse complement strand
CTGTGCTGTGCTGTGCTGTGCTGTGCTGTGCTGTGCTGTGCTGTGCTGTGCTGTGCTGTGCTGTGCTGTGCTGTGCTGTGCTGTGCTGTGCTGTGCTGTGCTGTGCTGTTGGATTATACGCATGGCAAATCTCCTTGTCAAGTAATTGATAAAATTTATAAGTTTATTTTATCAAAATAAATGAGATTAGTCTAATTATTATTTAATAATTTTTTAATTATGTTGCGAAGTTATTTTTATTTTATTTTTAAATTTTTATAATCAAAAAGTAAAAAAATACTATCGCTTAAATTAGATTAGAATAACGATAAGTTACTTGAATTATGGCTTTAAAATTAAATTGATTTCAACCCAAAATTGACTTTCAAAATCAATTTTTAATGCAATAACCAAACACGCTTAAAGCCCTGCCAATTTGACAAGGCTTTGTTTATGCGCTTTTTTAACCTCAAAAATTGACTTGTCACGCCATGTTTTTAATATTACACACCGTTTAAGATGAAACTATCAAATGAATCAGCACATACCATTTGGTAATTGTTAATCAGAATAATTTGCGCAAACTTCTGATATGCTCACTAATCAGTTGCTAGTGATTAGCTTTCTAAAGAAAGGGTTTTGAGCTATGGAAGCAAGAAACATTAAACGTCAAGGTGGTTATTCAACTGACCTCGCCAATAACATTTTAGATGCAACTCAACCGATTTATCTTTTAAGCACTGAACTTGAACCACAAGTCAAATTTGAAGAACATAAACCAACAGATGAAGTCATTGCTTATAAGGCGTGGTTCTCACAAGCGGGTTTACCACCCTTTGAAGTGAAATTTCAAAATTCATTCAAGCTACCAGCTTATTTAACCGTTGTCACTTTTGAACAGCTACAAGCCTGTGAAGTCAACTATCATTTTTACTTTAAAGCACAAGCAGTTATGGAAGTGAAATAAAATGACTGAAAACATGACTAAAAAAGAAATTGAGATGTATTTATTACAAAACTTAAATATGGCACTTGGCAATCAAATACAAGGTGAAACGAGCTACACCAATAGCTTTAGTGTGGTGGTTCAGGGAGATGGCTTTCTTTTTCTCCCTCGCCTACCATCAGGCTATGTGATTGACAATGACCTGTACCAAAAAATTTTCTTAATCGCCAATGCGGCTCTTTATCCACGCTACACCTTATTAAAACAAAATTCAGCTTACTTTGTACCGTTGGATACAACAGATATTCATACCCAAAGAGGCTTATTTTTCCCATGGCAGGTTGGTATCTCAAAGCGCTTAATCATCCCGAACCTTGAAGCCTTTGTCAAAAACAATCAAAGCACTGACATCAAAATAATGGAAAATTTAGCAATTAACTATGAAAAAGTCACTTCTATTGCGATTGCGGGCAATTCTGGTTCAGGTAAATCTTACGCATTAACCTATTTTTTGAGTTGCCTCAAACCTATTTCTGATTTAATTATCATCGACCCAAAATTTGACACACCAAGTCGATGGGCAAGAAAAAATGGGATTGCGGTAATTCACCCAAACAGTAATCGCTCTAAATCGGATTTTGTGGCAGAAATCAATGAGAGCCTGAGTCAAAGCTTAAACCTGATTTATAAACGTCAAGGCATTCTTTATGATAATCCGCATCATCAATTTTCACATCTAACAATCGTAATTGATGAAGTCTTAGCCTTATCAGAGGGCACTAATCAGGCGATTAAAGAATCATTCTTTTCACTTATTGCACAAATTGCCTTACTCGGTAGAGCGACAAAAGTCCATTTATTATTGGTTTCACAACGTTTTGACCATCAAACAATTCCGATTTCAGTACGTGAACAACTCAATGTTTTAATTCAGATTGGCAATATTAATCATAAAACCGTTCAATTCCTATTCCCTGACCTCAATCCTGAGGGTATTGTCATTCCAATCGGTCAAGATACTGGACTCATCCAAATTATTGATAATGAGCACCCTTATCAAGTTTTGCCCTTACTTTGCCCTACTTATTACACACAGAGAGGTATTTTATGAAGAAAAATTATTTTATTAAAACATTTAATCTCATTTTTAATCTAATCTGCTTTTCAAGTCTCGCATTTATCGTTGAATGGCTTTCAATACTGATTGATACTCATTTAATCGAGCCCAAAAAATCAGAAATGATGGGGCTATTCGTGCCATTAAATACCTTACTGAATCAAGCCTCAAGCTATGCCCACCAAATTGGGATTGCCTTAAGTATAATGACAGCTTTTTTGGTGGCTATTGAGATACTGACACGACTTCAATCAGACCATTTAATTAATTATTTTAAATCAATTAAGCAAACGTTTAAATTACGTTATTTTATGCGTCAAAGAGAACAGACTGAAAAAATAATAGAAACACAGACAGTCACAGCCGTTAATCCGATTCATCGACAATTCAATTGAGCAGTTAATCATTGTGTGATAGATGTCAGGCAAGAACAAATTATCGTATTTATCAAAGTACCACGTACCCAACAAACACAAAAGATTTTAAATGAGTTGACCGTACAGATTAAAGAAGAGATTGCAAGTCAAAACCCAAGCTATATTTTTTCAAATCTAGAGCGTACTCACAATAAAATGTGGCTTCAAGGCACTAGAAACAAATAAACAAGGGGGCACTGTGGCTCACGCAGTGAAAGCCACAAGTGCCAAATAGGCTTGCATTCTCAACCCTTTATTCCATTGGGGTGACTACGACCCCCAATGGATCAATAATCATTAATCAGAAAGTGAGGCAAACGATTGACAAAAGACAAACGTTCAAACAAATGGGCTTTTCTTATTTATGAAGAAAGCACGCCTAAAAATTATTTAGACATTTTAGAGGCAATTCATGTCCCATTTATTTTAAGTCCATGGCACGACAAGGATATTAATCAAGACACAGGCGAACTCAAAAAATCACATAAACATGGGGCATTATTCTTTGATTCACTAAAAAGCTATACCCAAGTTTCTGAGCTGTTGAAAAATAAAATAAATGCGCCTGCTCATGTAGAGATTGTGATGTCGCCAAAGGGGATGTACGATTATTTTACGCACGCAGAAAATCCTGATAAAACACCCTACAATCTTGAAGATATTGAGTGTGGCTCAGGCTTTGAATTGGATAAGTTTCTCAAAGAACAAAATTCGGATTACTTTCTGAATGAAGCAATTAATCTGATTGAAACACATCAAATTACTGAATTTGAACAACTCGTTCATTTTGTTAGACAAAACAATCCTTTAATACTAAGTTTAATTGTCGATAAAAGCTTCTTTTTCGCAAAATTCCTAGATTCAAAGAGACATCATTCAAATCATAAAAAACGAATTGATAATTCAAACATTAAAAGAGGTATAGATGGAAACTTTAAAAATAATATTAACTAACGAACAATTGACAATTATTTGCAACCAAATATGCAAAATATTTACAAATGATTTACAGTTTACTCATTTTAACGATAATCAAAAACGTTATATGAACAAAAAGCAGGCTTGTAGCTATCTTTCAATTTGTAACAATACACTTGATACATGGATACATAAAGGCTTACCAGTCATTAAAATTAATGGCTCAATTCGCTTTGACAAATTATCGATTGACAAATGGTTGACAAAACAAATCATTTAGCTTTACAAAAAAATTCAAGAAAGAAGTTGAGGGAATTTAACAAATATCGTATAATTTACTCAGCTTCTTCTCTCTTAAATACATGCCCATGTACTAAAGGAGAAAAAATATGGCCTCAATCATACCATATCAAGCCAAAAATGGAAAAACAACCTATACAATCAAATTTTACAAGGGGGTTAATCCATACACAAACAAAAAAGAAAATTATATCAAAAGGGGGTTCAAAACTAAAAAAGAAGCAGAATTAGCATTGGCAAAAGCTCAAATTGACTTTGCGGAAAAAGGGTTTCAAAGTAACGAAATAATCGAAGATGATATTTTTTTAAATATTTACAAGGTGTGGTTTTCATCATACCAAAATACGGTAAAAATAACGACTTCGATTGAAACAGAGCGCTTGTTCAAAAACCATATTTTACCTAAATTTGGCACAAAAAAAATCAATGCGATTAAACCTATTTTTTGTCAACAAATTGTCAATGAGTGGGTTGGCTGTTATGTTCACGCTAAAAAATTAAAACAATATACCCAAAAAATTTTTGAATATGCCATAGATATGGAAATTCTTGAAAAAAATCCAATGGCGAGAGTTAAATTTAATAAGCATTGTAAGAAAATGGGCAAGCAAAAAATAGCTGAAAATTATAACGCTGAAATTTTAAAACAATACTTAGACAGTGCCAAACATTTTACCAACTATCAAGATTTTGTTTTAATTCATTTATTAGCTTTTACTGGCGCCAGAAAAGGCGAAATTTTAGCTTTAAATTGGGATAATATTAATTTTAATGATGGTAGTATCCGAATAGTTAATAATTTAGTCAGAGGTAAGGGCGAAATCGTTTTAACAACACCAAAAACCGATACCTCTATCAGAAAAATTTATTTAGACGATGAAACAATGGCTATTCTAAAAAAATGGAAACAGCTTCAACACAATACACATTCGCAATTAAAAGCTTTCAAAAAAGCACATTTAGTATTTTCAAGAATTGATGATAATGGAAACATCGTTTTTTCATCTCCAGAATATCCAAATAGATTGATTAATACTTTAATTCAAAAATACAACTTGCCAAAGCTAACACCTCATGATTTTAGGTATATTCACGCTTCTATTTTACTAGAACAAAAAGTCAAGCCCAAAGCCGTATCTGAGAGACTTGGACATTCAGACATTCAAACAACTTTAGGAATTTATACACACATTCCAAATAAACAAGCCAAAAATGTTGCGACAGACTTTTTCAAGCTCTTATCCTAAGGGAGTTCAAAAAGGAGTTCACGAAAAAATCACCAGTTGTTTTCCTATAAATTTTTTGTCAACTAACACTTTGACAAAAAGAAAGAAACCTTGATAAATCAAGGTTTCAACTAGTGCGGAGAAAGGGACTTGAACCCTCACGACCAAAGTAGGTCACAAGATCCTTAGTCTTGCGCGTCTGCCAATTCCGCCATCTCCGCTAAATAAATATATTTAAAATTAATCATCATTTATAAAACAATTAATTCTAACTGATATCTTATCATTTTAACTTTTTACTGTCTAATAAAAATTAAAAATATATTAATTAGTCCTTAAAATTAATCACTTTTGCCACACCACGTATAATAAACGAACCGACAATCATCGCAACAAATTCACCTAAAGCCATTGTAAGAAAGATTAACCAGAAACCATGCGTTTCCATGCCCAGTATCTTCAATTCAAGTGCAATTGTAAACATAGACAGGGCCATCAAGAAGGAAGTAATTAATTGTTTTCGCCACATATCTTTTATATTTTTAGTCACAAGTAAAGCAATTGATAGAAAAACAAATGTTGCACCACCACCAACTAGCACATCAATCAAGCCGTACTGATAAAAATTAGCCAAACAGACTCCAAGAGTGACTGCATAAAGATACTTTTTATTATACAAAACGAGATGATTAAAAGATTCAGATAACCTAATTTGTATCATTCCATAGCTTATTGGTGCTAAAACGATCGTAATTACAACATAAAGTGCTGTCACAATCGCCATTTTCAATAGCTGCTGCAAACTTGTATTTTTCATTTTAAATCTCCTTTACTACCTGATTGTAGTTTGTTCTCTTAACCAAAGAAGCGAAGTGATAAGAGGCTGACTGAACAGCAAAAATAATTATACGATAAAAAAATTAGATTGTCTAACTAATTTTCGTCAATTAATTGTAAATATACTTTTGACAATTAAAGTAAGCTACTTTGCTTTCCGATTGACAAAATAAATAAACGCTTCATTGCTCGAGAAACCGCTGTGTAAAGTAATAATTGATCTCGAGAATCTTGATAGTTTGTCTGATTTGCATTATGAATAATCACATTATCAAACTCGAGACCTTTAGCTAAGCCAATTGGTAGAAAGCTAATCCCCGTTGTCGGAACGTGTTTACGAATTTCATCTAATGCTGTAAAGTCAATTTTTCCTTGATAAATTTTTTCAAGTTTACGCGCCTGATTAACTGACTTAGTTATAATAACTGTACTTGTATTTTTGTCAATTTTTTGTAAAATATTTGACAAATACAATAAATAATCATCGCTATCGTTAAATTGCTTGAAAACAACAGGTTCTCCAGATGTTTGCACCGCTTCTACTTCAATATTCTTAGTGATTGCTAATTGACTAAAAATTTCAGTAATTGGACCATTTGAACGATAACTAATTAATAAATCTTTTCTACTCACTGGCAAGCTGAAACTTTCAAATAATAGACTAATTTGTTTAAAATCAATACTTCTTGCAAAAATTGCTTGATTCTCGTCACCGAGTAATGTAAATTTAGCACGACTAAATATTGAAATTAAAAGTGCAATTTGCATTTCTGAGTAATCTTGAGCTTCATCAATCAAAACAAACTTAATATTATTTTGTACTAGAGCTTTCATAAATAAGTGCTCAATTACAACAAATACTGTTGCAACTTCAATATTTAATTCTGTCAATACAATGTCAATGTTATTATTCGTATAACGCATGTAAAATATTTTAAATAATGCTTCTAAATTTAACCATTTACATTGTTTAATACGTGTACGAACTTTACTATATCGTTTTGTTAAATATTGAAAAGCCAACTTTTCAACTTCTTGACGAGTACCATTTTCAATCAGTCGTCCAAAATACTTTTCCTGCTCAACCTCACTCATTGAAAGAATTCGATTATACATTTTTTCTGATTTCGCTTGGGTTCTAAGACGTGTGATAAGTAACTCTGATAATTTATCTGCTACAATTTGAGTTTTTTCAGAAAAAAATTGTTGATTCGGTGTTTCAAGATATATATCTAAAATATCTTTCTTGGTGAACAATAATTTTTTATTTCTTTTAATGTCAAATAAAAAATCAGCATTTATCTCGAAATTTTGAGATTGATCTACGAGAAAATCAAAAAAAGCTTTAGAATTTAAAATTTGATTTTGTTCTGTCAAGATATTGTCAACATCCAATTGCAGCTGCTCTGGAGCCATTCCAAATTCTCGAGATAATTTTTGACGGACTAAGCCATACATCGTCATATTTAACGGATTTTTTTCTCCTAAACCTGGTAATACTTGTGAAATATATTTTAAAAAAATGGGATTTGGAGCTAAGAGTAGCATGTCCTCGCTACGTACTTCATTACGATATTGATACAGTAAATAAGCAATTCTTTGTAAAACAGCAGAAGTTTTACCACTTCCAGCAATACCGTTAACTAATAAAACCCGACTTGCCACATCACGAATGATTT
The DNA here is from genome assembly GCA_022484805.1 of Streptococcaceae bacterium. Lineage (GTDB taxonomy): Bacteria > Bacillota > Bacilli > Lactobacillales > Streptococcaceae > MMGLQ5-1. The sequence goes on along the minus strand of JAKVKP010000029.1, from coordinate 21,863 downwards.
GATTTTGTTCCTTTTGAATTGTAGCCGTGATGTCTTGCATATACTCACTTTTATTATGGGATAAAACTTCTAATAATAGTTCATCTTGAATCGCGACAGCGCTATCAAAATAGGCAATTAGACAATCTGCTTCAATTTGAAATTGTCGGCGTAATTGTAAATCAACTGAAATTTCACGGTCATTAGCTAAAAATGATGTTTTCCCCATTTCTTGATTGTAGTATAATTCTGCAATTGGAGCTCTCCAGTCAATGACTAAATTATCTTCATCATCATTTTTAAATGAATCGCTACCAATATAAAATTGTTCACTAGTTTCCTCATCATCAAATTTAACGTCAATTCTTGCAAAATAAGCTGTTTTAAGTAAACGCTGAATAATACCTTCTAAACGAATCAATTGATCATATTTCAAGTTTAATTGATCAATCTCTCTATTTTTCATTTCTACCTGAGCCATTGTTTCCAGCGTATTACTATAATCGGTCATATCCATAGAAACACCATCAGTAATTTCATTCATGTAACGCTTTCCAGAATCTGAGTGCTCTGCTAATGCCTTAACAACAATTTTTTCTTTTTCTTTTAGCTTCCCATACACAAAATTGAGATGCTTTTCTTCTTCATATCTTTGCGTTGACATTACTACCCCTTCATAAGCCAAAAAAATGAATCCTACGATTGATATTAGCTTTAATCTACTTTTAAAATATCATACTATTTTACACTAAATTATTATAATTAGAAAGCTTTTCTATCAAAAGCTAAACGATGTTAATATTAATACTTGTAAAAAAATAGTCAACGCAATATTGACAACATTTGCGTAAACTATTTCTTTTTTGATTAAATTATTATTTTTTCTCCATTTGATTTGATTGTGAATGAATAATTCTTAGCATTCAATAGGAGTGAAGCCTGATGGGTTTGAGCCTTATTTGAACGAATAATCAATAGCTCATTTTCGTTTGGTGTCTCTATCTGAATTGTTCCCTCTAAATCAAAAGCAAGGGATTCATTTCTAAACGTCAATAGCTTTAAAAGTTTTTTGACAACTGAACGATTCAATTCTTCTTTTATTTCATCTAATTGATAATAATGTCGATTAATGTTTCGTCCTTCTTTAGTGGATTCAAGTAGTTCTATATCATTTTTTCCAGCTAATAGCCCAACATAGTATATTTGTGGAATTCCTGGCGCAAAAATTTGAATCGCCCTTGCAGCAAGATATGCATCATCATTATCCCCCAGGGCAGAATAATAAGTTGAATTTATCTGATAAATATCTAAATTATTATATGCTTCTGATGAAAATATTTTTTTAACATTTGCTCCCACCTTATAAAGCTCTTCGGAAGTATATAGTGTCTCTTCGTTACTTAAAATATCTTTAGCATCAACAACGCCAATTCCATCATGAGTATCCAAGGTCGTAAATTGTTTCATTGGAGAAATTTTTAGCCACTCAGATAAGCGATTGGTTTTACCAGAATATAATGTATAAAGCGTAACCATCGGTAAAGCAAAATCATAAATATAAAAATCATGCTCGGCAATTTTATGTTGAATGCTATAATGTTCATGAATTTCAGGTAAAATTTCTGCATTCTTCGCAATTGTTATTTTACGAATCTCATTCAATAAATCCCAAATTTCTGGCTCTACAAAAAAACAATTCGTATCTAATTTTTTGATTGCATATGCAAAAGCATCTAGTCGAATGATATCGCAGCCATGATCAATTAACTGTTCTAAGGTATTTTTAATAAAATTTTTAGCAACATCACTACTTACATTTAAATCAATTTGTTCTTCACCAAAAGTGTTCCAGACCTCTTCTTTCACACCATCAGCGAAATGAACTTCTTGAAAAGGTGCCTTATCTTTACGCTTATAAATCAGATCAATATCTGCTTTTGTAGGTCTATTCTCAGGCCAATAATTATGATAACGGATAAATAAGTCAGCATACTTTGATTCATTATGTTTCTTCTTAAAATCCTGAAACTCTGTACTCTGCTTAGAAAGATGATTTACCATAAAATCAAACATCAGATAGTACTTCTCACCAATTGCTTCAACATCTTTCCAGTTTCCAAATTTAGGATCAACAACTCGATAATCCGTGGGTGCAAATCCTCTATCACCTGTTGAAGGAAAGAACGGCAAAAGATGAACACCACCAATAGAACCTTTTAAATCCTCCACTAAAACTTTTTCTAAATCCTTTAAATTATTACCTAAACTATCAGCATAAGTAATTAACATTACTTTATTTTTAATTCCCATATTCCCTCCAAATTATGTTAAACGTTTATCATAAAACTACAAAGAAAGCGATTACAATATTAATATTACCTAATTATTAAGAAATTAACAAGATATTTCTCATTTTTTAAAAATTTATTCGCTATTTAATTAAGATTCAATGTTTCACGTGAAACATTAAAGATAGGTACTTGCCAAATATCTGTTGATTGATTAATGTTATAATTAATAAAACTATATTTGAGGATGACCTAATAATGAATCATACAAGATATAAAGCAATAATAGCCTATGATGGTACGCTATTTCATGGCTTTCAAAGACAAAATAATGTTCGAAGTGTACAAGCATGTCTCGAAAAAACATTAACAAAACTCAACAGCGGTCATCCTGTTATTGTTCAGGGCTCCGGTAGAACCGATGCATTTGTTCACGCACTAGGACAAGTAATCCATTTTGATTTAGAAACCAATCGAGATTGTGAAAAATTAAGATTCGCACTTGATACTCAAAGTGATGAAGACATTGCAATCATTTCAATTGAAAAAGTTTCTAATGACTGGCATGCACGCTACAATCCTCATCAAAAAACCTACTTATTCAAATTAGATATTGGTAAACCGCGAAGTCCATTTAACAGAAATTATTCAAGCTATTTTCCATATCCACTCGATGTAAAATTAATGCAAGAAGCAATACAATATCTCATCGGAACACATGATTTTACCGGATTCACAGCCACTGGTGGTTCTGTAGAAGATAAAGTTAGAACGATCTATCGAGCGGAAATATATGAGTATAACAATCAAATACATTTTTTATTCGAGGGCAATGGTTTTCTTTACAAGCAAATTAGAAATATGGTCGGTACTTTAATTAAAATTGGTAATCAAAGAATGCCAGTTGAACAAATTACGAAAATTCTAATTACAAAGGATCGCTCATTAGCTGGACCAACAGCACATCCAGAAGGATTATATTTAAAAGAGGTGAAATATTTATCATGAAATATATATTAACAATTGCTGGTAGTGATACCTTATCTGGTGGTGGACTTCAAACCGATTTGGCAACATTCAAAAAAAATGAACTTTTTGGATTTCTTGCAATCACCTCAGTTGTCACTATGACTCAAGCAGAATACCAAATTCATCCAATTGATATCGAAGTATTTAAAGCAGAGCTTGAAACACTAAAACAAATTCCATTTTCTGCTATCAAAATAGGACTACTACCTAATGTGGAAATGATTCAAGCTGTTTCAGATTTTTTACAATTTTTTCCAAATACACCGATTGTGTTAGATCCTGTCCTCGTTTTTAAAGAAATAGGTGATCAAGAGGTTTCCATCATGAGTCAGGCGATTACTAAATATTTAATTCCGAAAGCCACAATTGTTACACCTAACCTCAAAGAAGCGGAAATTATTTGTCAAAAAAATATCAATAATGTCAAAGATATGGAAAAATCTTGTAAAAAAATTGTCCAATTTGGAGCTAAAAATGTTTTAATTAAAGGTGGTAGACGCTTGAACACAGCCAATGCACTTGATCTTTTTTATAATGGTCATCATTTTAACTCCCTTCAACTTGAAAAAATTTCAAAATCTGCAAATGGATCTGGCTGCATGTTAGCTGCAGATATCGCATCTAGCCTTGCCAAAAAAATTGATCTAAATACTTCTGTTAAAATAGCCAAAAAAAGAGTCTTTAATGCAATTAAAGCTGGTACTTTTTATGGTGTCATGCCATAGTTAAATTAATTAATTCTTTTACTTATCATTTACAATCTATTTTTTTTTGTTTACAATAAATTACATGAACTTTTCTAGGAGGTATTATGATAGAAATCAACACACCACAAACAATTACGGAGTTAGCTGATATTTTTGGTGTCACTCGTCAAGCAATGAATAATCGAGTTAAAAAATTAGAAGCACAATATTTTTCCAAAAATGAACTTGGTAAAAATGTGGTGACATTAGAAGGAATTGAAAAACTAACAGAAATCTATAAATTAGATGCAAAAATTGCTTTTCCAAAAAATGAAACTGAAGCAACTGTTGAAGAAAATCAAATTAATCCATTGAAGCTTGTTATTGAAAGTAAAGATGCTGAAATTAATCGACTTTATGCGCAAATACAAGCTAAAGATTTACAAATTGAAAAAAAAGATGATCAATTAAATGAAAAAGATCGTCAAATTTCTGTAAAGGACTTGCAAATCGCTGAGAAAGATAAGCAAATTGATCAACAACAACAATTGACAGCACGAGCAATGCAGGATTCAGAAGTTTTATCACTAGAATTAAAAGAAGAACAAGAAAAAGGATTTTTTGCACGACTTTTTTCAAAGAAGAAGAAAAAGGTTGAAACCAATCAAACATCAGATTAGCTTGACGATTACATTACATATTATCTTATTAAAGGAATTCAAATGGTAAAAAATTTAAGAAAAGAAATATTTACTTTAGCAATCCCTACAACAATAGAAAATCTTTTACAGACAGCTGTTGGGTTTGTGGATGGTTTAATCATTGCTAAGATTGGTTTGACAGCGGTAACTGCTGTTGGTTTGGTAAATAGCTTAATGGCTGTTTATCAAGCTATTTTTTTAGCAATTGGCATTGCAGCTAGTAGCTTAGTTTCAAGATATATCGGAGCAAAAAAAATAAATCATGCTCAAGAAATTGTAAAATTAATTATCAATCTTGCGATTGTCATTGGTATAATCATTGGCCTTTTTACAATTATATTTAATCGTTCCATCCTAACTTTAATTGGTGCAAGCAATCAAGTTTTGAATTCTGCTAGTGCATTTTTATTCTGGGTAGGTGGACTATCCGTCTTTTGGAGTATTCTAACTGTCTTAGGGGCAATATTAAGAAGTACTGGTGACACAAAAACACCGATGCTAGTTAGCATTTATGTTAATCTTTTTAATATTGTCTTAGATATTTATTTTATATTTATTTTAAAAATGGGCATTGCTGGTTCAGGAATTGGTACGACAATTGCAAGGCTCATTGGCTGTTTATTACTTTTTCATGCACTTCAAAAAACAGATTTAGCTTTTAAAATCAAAATTAAAACAAAATATTCTGATTTTAAAGCTGTGTATTCTTTAACTTTACCAGCAATGGGTGAACGTTTGATGATGCGAGGTGGAGATGTTTTTGTCAATTTTCTTGTCATTCAAATGGGAAATATTATTTTTGCTGCTAATACTATTTTAGAGACCATATCTAGTTTTACCTATATGCCACTATTTGGACTTGCTACTGCAACAGCAACTTTAATTGGACAAGCAAAAGGTGCAGGCAACACTATAAAAATTAAAAAAATTTATAGTTTAAGCAATCGCTATGCAATTTACTCAATGATTACCGCTAATTTACTATTATTGCTGTTTTGTAAACCAATTGTATTGCTATTCAGTCTTGAACCAGATATCTATAATAATATTATAAAAGCTGTTATAATCATGCTTATTTCTTCACCAGTAGTCGCACTAACTGTGAATCAAACTGCTACTTTGCAAGCACTTGGCGACACAAAAACCCCTTTTATTGCAACTACTGTCGGAATGTGGTTTGTCCGTATTCTACTGACCTATTTTTTGGGTCTAAAATTAGAATTGGCAATAATAGGTTTATGGCTTGCCCAAGGAATTGACAACTTATGGCGTTCAATTTTACTGAATTATTATTTAAAAAAGAAATTTTTTGTAAATAAATTGTAAAAAATAAGAGGGGAATAAACTTACAATCTTCCTTAAATCTTTAGAATATTGTAAGGATTAATCCTCTCTTATTAAGTTACTTAGCTTTTTTTTGATTTTGTTTCATATATTGCAGTCCTTCTTTAAAACTTGTAAACAAACCATTATCATTGTAAATTAAAACATTACTTTGATACATTTTTGCCGAAAATTTTAAAATAACAAACGTTACGATTAACAAGATAATTACTGAAATCCATGCATCAAAAGTTGTTGCAACACCTTTAGCTAAACGCGTAGGCATCGCAAAAGTTGAGGTAAAAGGTAGATAACTTAATGCTTTTAAAATAATCGTGTCCTTACCACTTCCTAATGCCAAAGTTCCCATATAACCAACCAAAGCGATATATACGATTGGTTGTGTTGCCTTAGGTACATCCTCCATTTTAGATACTAATGAACCACACAATGCTGCAACAACAATATATAGTGCAAAACTAACTAAAATAATTGGAATCACCATATAAAAACCATCACCAAATATTTTACTTATATCTATATTTTTTAAGAACTGATCAATCAATTCACCGAAGCTATTTTTAATTTGTAAAAAACCTAATCCAAAAACAACCAGATAAGAAATTAATTGAGTGAGTACAACTAGAATAATACCAACAATCTTGCCATAAAAATGAGTCTTAGCTGGCACACTTGAAAGTAATATTTCCATAATTCTCGTACCTTTTTCGGATGCAATCTCTTGTGTGATACTTGTAGCAAAAAACATAATGAAGAAAAATATAAGTATTACAATTAAATAAGAAACACCAGATTTAATCGCAGAATAATCTTCACCCTCTATAATTTTGCCTGAATCTTCAAAAGAAATGGTTTTTTGATTGACCACTGCTTGTCGACTTAAAATCGCTAATTCATCTTGAGAAATTTGTGTATTTTGAACATTAATATTGCTCTGAATTCCATTAATCATTTGAGTAATTGATAATATTTGGTCTTGAATACTAGAATCGGTACTATAGACATTAGCAACCAACTGCTCAGAATCGTCTTTAATGACAATATAAGCAGCTATTTTTTGATTTTTCAGCTTCTGCTTTGCATTATCCTCATTTGATAAAAAAGTGTACTCAACGTCCTTATTTGAGGTCTGACCATAGACCATTAACCCAGTCGATTTAGTATCGTTTTGATTGGCATCTTTAAATACTTGATTAACAGCATCTATATCAGAAATAATTGCAACAGTTTGTTTATCCATTGCACCACTCGATTTAACCGATAAAAAACTAATTAAGAAGACAACCGCAAACATTAAAATTGGTGCTAAAATTGCAACTAAAAAAGACCAAGATTTAACATTTTTACGATAAACTTCCCTAACAATAATCCAAAATTTATTATTCATTTGGCGCACCAGCTTTCATTTTAAAGATTTCCTCTAGCGTTGGTGGTTGTTGGCTGAAAACGGGAATATAATTGTCAACATTAGCTAAATTAAAAATTTCGTGTCCCACAGATTCATCTCTTAATTTAATTTCAAAGTATCTATCTTCTTTTTGCTTAACTTCTAAAACACCATCCACGGCTAAAAGGGATTCTTTAGTAATTGGAGCCTCAAGTAATAGCTGTGTCCTGCCAAAACTTTCTCGAATCTGATGAATTTCGCCATTTAAAACCATCTTACCAGATTTAAGCATCACTAAATGATCACTAATTTGTTCTACATTGTCCATATTATGTGAACTAAAAATAACTGAGGCACCTTGTGATTTTAAGTTAATAATTGCATCCTTCAAGATACTCGCATTAACAGGATCAAGACCAGAGAATGGCTCATCTAAAATCACCAATTTCGGCTCATGTAGTAACGTGGCAATCAATTGAACTTTTTGCTGATTACCCTTTGATAAATTTTTTAACTTATCCGTTCGTTTTCCTTTTACTTGAAAATCTTTCATCCATTGATCAATGCGATCACTTGCATCTTTTCTCTTCATGCCCCTGAGTGCCGCAAAATAGATTAGCTGATTTTCTACTGTCTCTTTAGGATAAAGTCCTCTTTCTTCAGGCATGTAACCAATTTGATTATAAATTTCTTTCGTGACAGGCTCATTATTCCATAATATTGAACCCTTATCTGGCTTTAAGAAATCTAAAATCAAACGAAAGGTTGTAGTTTTGCCAGCACCATTTTGACCAATTAAGCCTAATATTTTTCCTTCTGGAATTTCAAAACTAACATTATCCACAGCTTTATAGTTGCCAAAAGATTTTTCTAAATTTTCTACTTCAAGCATTCGTTTCTCCCATTTTTTTCTTTCTCATCAGTTTTTATCAAAGAATAATTACAAAAAATTGACAATCTATCCTACCTTAGTAAAATAAATTGTCAATCTGAATGTTAATTATTAGGAATTGAAGCGTTGGTTCTTATTGGTGTAATCAATTGAATAAATTGTTCTCCAATTGATTCAGGGCTTAAAATAAACGGACGAATAGATTCTGTAAATTTAATGACAATTTTTCCTTCACCAAAGGCAGTTAAAGCTTCTGACATGAAAACTGGATTAAAGCTAATTAATAAATCCTTACCTGAGAATGTCTCAAAGGCAACATCCTCTTTAATGTTACCAATTTCTGGAGAGTTACCAAATAAAGTAATTTTATCTTGTTTTATATCAAATTGAATAGAACGACTCCGGTCATTTGAGGTTAACAATGCTGCACGATTCATTACCTGACGCAATTCAAAGCTATCAAAAACAACTGTAGTATTAAAATCTTTTGGGATAATTCTCTCAGTATCTGGATAATTACCATCTAACAAGCGCGTATAAAGAGAAATTGTTTCTGTTCTAAATTGAACCTGAGTATCAGAGAAAAGCATCTCAAACTCCTGTTCATCATTGCTAAAAACATTCGTAAATTCTTTTAGACTTTTACTTGGAATCACCACTTGAAAATTTTCAGATGGATTTGGTAATTGGATAACTCTTCTAGTCATACGATGTGCATCCGTCGCTGTTGCAATTAAGTTTTGATTATCTGCTAATTTAAAACAAACACCCGTTAAAATTGGCCTGCTTTCTTGAGTACTTGCTGCAAAATTAGTCTCTTGAATCAAATTTTTAAAGAGGCTAACTGGCATTTTTAAAGGTTTTTCTTGATCAAATGTTTTGATTTGTGGGTAGTCTTCAACATTCATTCCATTCAAGTGTAAATCAGTTTGACCACTAATAATATTAACCACATTATTGTCAAGTACTTGTAAAGTAAACTCATAATCTGGCAAACTAGATACAACTCGTGAGAAAAAGCCGACCTCTAATAAAATGCCACCTGTTTCTTCAATAACCATTCCAGCATCTTCATTATCTACTGCTAAAAAAGTTTCAATTGTAATTTTCCCGTTTGAGCCAATTAATGTCATACCTTCACTACTAACATCAATTTTAACAAAATTTAAAACCGGTATTACAATTTTACCTGTAATTGCTTTTTGAGCTAAGCGTAAATTAGCTAAGAAAGTATTCTTATTAATTCTAAATTTTAACATAGAGACTCCTTAATTTTGGCTTCAATACTTTGATTATAACATATAATTTATGCTTGTATTATTCTATATCAGTATAATTAGTTTCAATAATTTTTGACTAAAAAAGAGGTGGGTATAAGCCCTTTCCTCTACACTTAGTATTCTTGATTGATATAGCAATAAAGAAGCGACTAGAACATTTTTAAATCAATATTATTAATTAACTATACTGATTGTACTAAATTAGAGATTCTACGTTAATAAACGTTTTTTATTTATCATGTATTATAAATGATTCAGGAGGGATTCGAACCCCCGACCGATCGCTTAGAAGGCGATTGCTCTATCCAACTGAGCTACTGAACCTTAAACTAAAATTATTAAGCAACATTCTAAATTATATCAAAGAGAAAACTGCTGTCAATCAGAAATCTTTAGATAAGGCATTTTTTTTATTAATAGAATAAATAGATATAGTAATAATAATAAGTGCTGTGAATTATGTGGATAACTCATCAAAAACTAGAAATAGCAGTTTTTTCACATGTGGATAACTTGGGGATAAAATTGTGTTTAATTTGCCTAGTTATCCACATAATGAATAAAACAGTTTTTATTGATTAATTAATTTATCCTGAATTTCATTAATTTCACTTTGAAGTTTTAAATCAAACTTAACATCTTTTTTTAATTTTCGATGAGCATACATAACAGTCGTATGGTCTTTACCACCAAACTCTTGACCAATTTGTGGAAGGCTAGCATCAGTTAATTCTCGTGTCAGGTACATGGCAATCTGGCGAGGAACTGCATATTCTTTATTCCTTTTTTTGCCAACAAGTTCATTTTTAGGAATTTTATAATATTTTGCGACTATTGTTTGAATTTTATCAATTGTCACGCCACCTACTGCAATTACTTCCTTACGTTTCATTTTTAATGCTTCTGCAGCAATTGCTGTTGTTACCTCTCCATTGTGATATGTTTTTGCATAAAGGTCCACCTCGCGTAAAGAAGCTTCAAGCTCTCTTACATTTGTATCTACGACGCCAGCGATATATTCATAGACTTCGTTTGGAAAATTAATTCTTTGAGCTTCTGCCTTTTCTCTCAAAATTGCTACACGTGTATCTAAATCTGGAGGTGTGATATCCGTTGATAATCCACTTTCAAATCGTGTAACTAATCGCAATTCCATATTTTCAATATCTTTTGCCATTCGATCACTAGTTAAAACAATTTGCTTTTCATTGTTGTGTAATGCTTCAAATGTATTAAAGAATTCTTCCTGCGTACCATCCTTATTTGAAAAAAATTGAATATCATCAAGGAGTAGAACATCTAAATTACGAAAATCGCGTTTAAATTGACGTTGTGTTTTTTTTGCCATCGAGTTAACATACTCATTTACAAAATTTTCACTAGATATGTATTTAATTCTTGCCTTTGGATTATGCTTTAATATTTCATTTCCCACTGCATGCATTAAATGCGTTTTTCCAAGCCCAGAACCACCCCAAATAAATAATGGATTATAAATAATGCCAGGAGTTTCTGCGACGGCTGCGGCTGCAGCATGCGCCATCATATTCCCTTTACCAATTACATAGTTTTCAAAGGTAAATTTAGGATTTAAATTACTTTTGACAGGCGGTAGATCAATTTCAACCTCTTGCTCTAATTTTGTATTACCTTGTGGATTAGTTGTTAAGCCTTGTTTAACTGCATCAGCTTGGGTTAATACGATTGGTGTAATATTGGACGCATTCTCAAGAATATCAAAGCAAGCTGCCATGATAATCATTTGCATTTTTTCATTTTTCCAAAAATCAACCTGCATTGGCTGCTCAACAATAATAATAATTTGAGAGGAAGTTACTAAACCAATTTTTGCGTTTTTAACAAAAAAATTATATGTTTGGTTACTTAGTTCTCTTAATGCTAATTCTTCAATTTTTTCCCAAAGTTTGTTTTGTAATAGATTATCCATTGATTGCTCCAACTCACTACTATTTATTATTACTTCAAAATATTTTATTAATCACAAAGAAAATTTTAACATGTGGCAAGAGATTTATCCACAGAAATATAAAATGTGGAAAAAAAACTCACAACTGTTCAAAAAAACTTATCCACAGACGATAACTATTTGTGGATAAGTAAAAAAACTTTTAAAAGTTCACAGATAAAAAATAAATTAAAAGCCTATTAGATTAGTCTTTTAAAAGTTTTTCCACAAAAAAATGTGTATATGTGAATTAACTATTCACAGGCTGTTAATTTTGATAAAAATGTGGAAAACTATGTCAGAAAACCTAAAAGCTAAGGTAAAAATTTCACAGGCCTGTGGATAAAATCTGTGTAAAGCCCCAAAAAGAACTTTTAGATAAAAAATGATAAAATATAAGAAAGGATGATGAACGAGGTGTTAAATGAAAATAATTGATAGAAGTTTTACCGAAAATTTAACTGATGAAGTAATTAAGATTGCTGAATCAGCAATTGTAAATAATAGAGAAGTTTTTTATTTAGTACCAACCTCAATGAGCTTTGATTTAGAACGTGAAATTCTTGAAAAAATGACAAATCACGCACAAATCAAACTTCAAGTACTTAGCTTTAAAAGATTTGCTTGGTATTTATTAAAGGATAATCCTCTATTTAATCAAGTTCAACTAACTGATACAGGTAAGCTTATGCTCTTTCGGAGGGTGTTAGCTCAGTTAGATCAAGAAGGCGCTTTGACTATTTATAAGGGAGAAATAAATCAAATAGGCTTTTTAAACCAACTGGTTGATTTAAGTAAAGAGTTGGAAGAGTCATGTATTAAGATTGATGATTTACCATCCTCACCAAAATATCAAGAATTGGCTTTGATTATTAAACATTATTATCAAGGTCTGATGGGTAATTTTAGACAGGAAAATACGATTGAAGTTTTAATTGAACTGTTAGAAAAAAAAGAGGTTTATCTTAAGAAAAATAGCTTAATTATTTTGGAGGGATTTTCAAGATTAAATACGATTGAATTACGTTTGATAAAATGTTTAGAATCTATTGGAATTGAAGTAATGTTAGCTGTTTATGTTTCTGAACGATCTAAAAATTGTCAAATAATTGACGGAAATATTTATGAAGCAACCCTTAACTTTACAGAAAAAATAGCAATAGAAATGAATTTAAATAAAAAAAGCATTAATTATGTCAATGATAATTTTACGGATTATTTACATGATGATGACGAAAAAATATTAAAAGATAAGAAGGTTTTAGCGACTGCTTGGGAGGTAATTAACGAGTGGGATGGAGATATTAATCAATTTGACTTATCTCAAAATCAGTATATTGAGACGTGGGAAAATATTAATATGATCGAAGAAATAAAATCGGTTGCAAAAAATATTAGATTCTTAATTAGCACTGGTGTGAAATATCAACAAATTCAGGTTTTATGTGGCAATTTAGCAGATTATGATGGTATTATTCAACCAATTTTTGATAAATATCAAATTCATTATTATTTCGATGGGGAAGTAAGTCAATCAAATCATCCTTTAGTTGAGTTTATTGAAAGTTTAATCGCTGTATCACAATATAACTATCAATATAACGATTTAATGCGATTACTTAGATCAGAATTAATTCCTTTTAATTTTACATTTGTAAATGACAATAGTAGTATCCAGCAGAGCTATCGAAAAGTGATTGATCAATTCGAATTATTTTTATTAAAAAATGGTATTTCAGGTAAAAAATCCTTCAGTGAAAAATGGTCAATGCCGGTTGTACCAAAGCATTTGGAAGATTCTGCGGAGATAGAGTTTAAAAATTTTCAGTTAATCCAATATTGTTTAACTTCTGGTAATTCAGTGCTTGCTAAATTTATAAAAAAACCAAGCTTTGAAGCATTTTTGGCGATTATGAAGTTTATTCGTCCGAATTATATTAATTTATCGAATTTAGCAATGACACAGGATGAGGTTAATCAGAATCGAGAAGCTTGGGATACTTTGATGTTAATTTTGAGGGAATACCATAGCATCTATCAAACTGATGATCAATATTTTGTTGAAATGCTATCAGCTGGACTTAAGCAAGCTGTTTTCAAAAAGATTCCAGCGACAATTGATTTGGTACAGATAAAATCATATGAACTTGTTAGACCAAATACTGCTGATTACGTTTATGCTATTGGTTTAAATGCGACAAATTTCCCTAAAATTGTTCAGAATAACTCATTGTTGACAGATGAGGAACGAATTGAAATTAATAGTTTGTCAAATGATGGTAAATTACAAGTAAATATACAGGAAAGTTCTAGTAAAGCAATTTTTACTGCTAGTCAACTTTTGGCTTCTGCAAACTTAAAATTAATACTGAGTAGTTCGGTAGTTTATTTAGATGCAACAGTAAGTCGTTCGAATTATATTCAAAGATTACAGTCAGAACTTTCGATTAAAAGGATTATTAACAAACCTAATAGTTTAGAGCAAGTAAATCCGAAAGAAATCGGCTCTTATGATGGACTTTTAGAGGATTTAGGTGTTATATCACGTCAATTATTATCCAATTATGAGCTTGAGGATAATAACAAAATTGTATTTTGGAAAATTATGTATCGTATTTTGTTAAAGAATAATCCAAAGTATCAAGAGATATTTAAAAGTTTGGATGAATCAATTACACCAACGTCAATCCATAAAGAAACCTTGAATGTGCTATACCCTAAACAAATTAATGCATCTGTCTCAAGCTTTGAAAATTTTTATCATTGTGAATATAAGTATTATTTGGCTAATAGTTTGAATTTACAAGAAATTGACACGATGACCTTAGATAATCGAATACAAGGTAATTATTTTCATCGAGTTTTTGAAATATTACTTGCCAATGGTTTTCCTAATTTATTATCATTTGATGATTTTTTGGAAAATGCGATTGCTATGGCAGGCATTGAATTTCAGAAGTATTTTGATTTTAATTCAATTAATCAATATTATAAGTTACAATTTGATTCAATAATAAGAAATATGGGTACTCTATTAAAGAGGCAAATTAATTACCCGATTCAAATTAAGGCAACGGAATTTGGTTTTGGTAGAGATGGTGTTAATGGCCTGAATCTTGACTTAATAAATCAAAAGGAACTTAAAATAAGAGGATTTATTGATAGAATTGATGAAATTAATCATACAATTGGTGCTATTGATTATAAATCTGGCAACAAATCTTTTGACCTAAAATTAGCTTTAGATGGTATGCAGCTTCAATTGATTACATATTTAGATTTTTTACAAAATGTTTACGACAATGGTGATAGTAATTTATGGGGAGCAGCATATCTGTACCTGAACGAGCCAACGGTTAGATTGAATAGTTTACCAAATTTGACCGAGGAAATCGTGGAAAATGAAAAGTTTAAAAATTTACTATATAACGGATTATATGTTAAGGAAAATTTTAATAACCTAGATGAGGAAGTTAAATCAGTTTATAATTTGAATAGTACAAATACCTTTAAAGAAAAACAAATCGACCAGTTGATAGAAAATAATCGTCAACTTTTTGTAAATGCAGGTAATGAATTATTGTCAGGAGAAATCAAAATTAATCCTGCAGTTGATTCAAAAAAAGTTTCAATTGGTTGTCAATACTGTCAATTTAAATCAATTTGTCGCTATGAACCAGACATCCATCAAGGTCATTTAATTGGTAATAAGGAAATACCATCAATTGATGAATCATAAGTCATAATAACTGACCCTTGGAGTTAAAAAATGTAAGCATTCGGTAAAAAGGAGTTTAAATGACATTAGCAAATAGCCAAGAAATTAAGAATTATCTTGCTAAAGAGGCAAAGACTAGGAAATTAAATCAGGAAATTCGTGAAAAACTAAGGCAGCAATGTTTAAAGTTGGAATTATCAATCGATCAGCTAGAATCAATCGAGGAACAGAAAGAAGTTAAGGAGACAATATTAAAAAATCAACAATTAATTCAAGCATTGAAAGAAAAAACGGATCAACAAATTGAGGCAATATATAGTAACGGAAATAATTTATTACTGGCTGCTTCGGCAGGAAGTGGTAAAACTTTTGTAATGATTGAGCGAATTATTGATAGAATTTCTAGAGGCATCAGATTAACAGATTTGTTCATTTCTACTTTTACTAATTTAGCAACGAATGAACTCAAGGAACGTCTTGAAAAAATATTAAGAGCCAAGCTAGGTAAATCAACTGATTTGGAAGAAAAAAAGAAATTCAGGCAAGCATTAAATGATTTACCCAATTCTGATATTATGACTATGGATAGCTTTTCAGGAAAACTGATTAGAAATTATTATTACCAGCTTGATATTGATCCAAATTTTCGATTACTAAATGATCAGACTGAAATAGAAAATTTGAAGGAAGAATTATTTATTTCTCTTGAAAATAATTTTTTAAATGAGGTCTACTCTGGTTTTAATAAAAAGGATTTTGCACAATTAATACGTAATTTTTCTAATGATAGAAATGACCAAGGATTTTTCAATACTATTTTACAAATTCATCGTTTCGCAGAAAGTACACCTGATCCAATAAAATGGCTTGAAGACGATATGTTAAGTGGTTATCAAAAATACAAAAGTTTTAAAGATTTTCCATCTGACTTGACGATAGAATTTACAAGATTTTTGCAAAAATTTACAAATTATCTTAAAGAATTAGTTGCTTCTGATGTTATTTTATGGGGGAAAAAGGATCATCAGTGGAAACTTGAAATGTTAAACAGACGAATTGAAAAGTATGACACATATATTAATTCGTTAAGTGAAGGTCAAGATATAGAAACGATTATCGATTATTTTATACCAATAGTTAAGACCGATGATGGTAAGCAGCTTTTAACGCTTCGTCAAATTAAGGATGATGATGCACGAATAAATTATCCGATTATCAAATCTGAATTTGATGATATATATCAAAAAGTTTTATTGGTATATAGACATAAATCGGTTATTGAGTCCTATAATTCTAATTTCGAAATATTGACTAAATATTTACAAAAATTTTCAATTTTATTTTATCGTAAATATTTAGAGACTAAACTTAAAAAAGGATTACTAGAATACGGTGATATTAACCATCTAGCAATTAAGCTTTTACGTGATAATCCAGATATTTTAGCTAATTATAAAGAAAAATATGTTGAAATTATGGTTGATGAATATCAAGATACTAATCATATGCAAGATACGATGTTGAATTTATTGAGTAACGGTAAAAATAGATTTATGGTTGGAGATGTTAAGCAATCAATTTATGGTTTTCGTCTAGCTGATCCAAATTTGTTTTTGGAAAAGCAATCAGTTTATACTTCTACTGATAAGGGACAAGTAATTAGATTAAAAGAAAATTTCAGGTCTCATCAAGAAGTTTTATATTTTACTAATGCGATTTTTGAAAAATTATTTGATTATCAATTAACAAATATGGAATATGATGAAGACGAGCATTTAAAGTTTGGAAATTTAACTTTCCCTAAAGAAGTTGATTCAACTAACTATCCTGAGCTACTGATTTATCAAAAAGATAAATCAAAACAATTAATTGATTTTGATGATTATGGTGTTGAATCCGGCGAAATTGAAATTGTTGCACAAAAAATTATGGAATTAATCCAATCTGGTGTAAAGGCTCAGGAAATTGCTATTTTAGTTAGAAACAGAAATCAAAATGCTACAATTGAAACAATTTTAACTAATCATGATATTCCTGTTGTTTTATTGGATGGTAAAGCGAATTATTTACAATCAATTGAGATTAAGGTTATGTTGGCAACTTTGAGAGCAATTAATAATCCCTATAGTGATATAGATTTGGTTGCTCTAATGCGTTCACCAATGTTTAATTTTAATGAAGATGAATTAATGAAAATTAGACTTCAAAATCGATTTTCTAAGTATTATGATGCATTGATATGTGCTAAGGAGCTTACAGGTGAAGATTCGAACTTGATTTCGAATGAATTAAAACAAAAGATATTGGATTTTTTAGCTATCTTAAATTCGTGGCGTGATTTTCGAGTCACTCATAGTATCTATGAATTATTATTAAAAATATATCGAGAAAAATATTATTTGGATTATGTTGGAGGCTTAACTAGGGGTGCACAGCGACAAGCAAACTTACAGGCTTTGTTGACGAGAGCAAAGTCTTTTGAAACTAATGGTTACAAGGGTTTATTCCAATTTATACATTTTATTGATAGTTATTTGCAACGATCTAATGACCTTGAAGAAGCGCCAATTGAAAAAAAAGCCGATGCTGTTCGGGTTATGACGATTCATAAAAGTAAGGGCCTAGAATTTCCATATGTTTTTATTGTCAATATGGCAGGTAAATTTAATAAGGGAGATTTAAAGAAGAATACGATTATTACTAGAGAAAATGGTGTAGCAATTAAGGCATTGGTTCCATATGCGCGCACTTTAATTGAAATGGAGACACTACCCTATACAATTAATAAAATGATCAAGGAAAAAAGTTTAATTGCTGAAGAAATGCGATTGTTGTATGTGGCACTGACACGAGCTGAAAAAAAATTATATTTATCAGGAACGGTCACAAGTTCTAGTAAAACGGCTAAAACAACGGATGTGGCATTTGGAACAGCAAAAAGTACCTTTTTCGATAATTGGAAAAATAAAATTGATGAAAAAACAGGTATTTTATCTGACACTCTAAGATTATCTGATAACTTTTTAAACTGGATTGGCGGTATTCTTTGGAGCATTGAAGAACCATTGGGAAAAGAATTTGTTTCTGAAAAAATTGGTGCAAAAGTGATAATTTACACTGATCAGGATATTGTCCCAACTATTGAAACTCGGAAAGCTAAGGTTTCGTTTAATGTATTTGATACTTTAACGCAACCATTTGAAGCAGAGCAAACTTGGATTGAAGAAGCTCGTTTTGCAAAGCAAATATTGGATTCAGTTGAATCTTACAACCAGTCAAATTTATTAAATATTCAAATGCCAACTATTCAGACACCTTCAGCAATCAAAAAAAGGTATGAAACCTTATTGAGCGATTGTACCCAGCCAGCAGCATTAATTAATACATCTTTTGATTTTCCGATTTTTACTCCCGATGTTGGAAAATTATCAGGGGCAGAGTTTGGGAGCTTGACTCATGAGCTTTTACAGAAATTAGATTTTACTTCTGAAAATTTAGAAATGGAAATATCGCATATAATTTCTAATAATACAAGTAATCTTGATGAAGAAGAAATTGTTAAACTTACATTTTTTTTCCAAAAAATTGTCGTTTTCTTTACAGAAAATTTACTGGGTAAAAAAATTGTAAACGCCGCTAAGGCTGGAGAATTACACCGTGAACAACCGTTTTCTATGCTGGTAGATACTACTGTAATTAATAATATTGATTTTAACCATGTAATTTATACTGAAAATGATAATCATGTATTAATTAAAGGAGTGATTGATGGCTATTTTGAGTTAGACGATGAGCTTATCCTTTTTGATTATAAAACAGATCATAATGTTTCACGTGAAACATTAATTCAACGTTATCGAAAACAAGTCGAGGTATATGCAAGGGCATTAGGTGAAAGCGTCAATCATTCCAAAAAAATTAGATCATACCTAATTGCACTTAGTATGGAGCCAATTGAAGTAATCGAAATATAAAAAAGATAAAAGTTATAGCATCCGTCAAAATTAGAATGATACTAAAACTTTTATCTTTTGATTTTAAATTATAGATATAAATTGTTTATTTTTCGTATCGCCAGTACATGTGGTCATAGCTATGACTGCCGATAGTTGTTTCTGAAACCTTTACAAATCCACAAGATTTGTAAAGGTTTTTTGCAATTGGGTTATCAATATCCACATTTAGACCAATAATGTCCTTATAAACATTACCCGCAAATTTTGGGACACTTTGAATTAATTTTTTTGCGATACCTTTTCCTCTATAATTAGGAGAAACAACTAGTGTATCAATATACCATTCATTGCCATAAGTTTCTTTAGAATTGAATAAAGGCTTGGGGCTAATTTGATTAAATGATTTATCTATCTTAACTTCATCTTCATTTGGATAGCCAAATAAGACACCCGCAATTTTTTCATCTACTGTTGCGACGATGGCGCGGCGGAAGTAATATCGATCGCCTGAATTTTTAGAACTTTCCATTAACATTGCTTTTGTTTTTTCTTTTCCGATTTCTTTCAGCAATGGTAAATCCATATCTTCAATAACAATCATTACTAAATCTATTAATTGCTCCAAATCTTCTTCTTGACCAATACGGATCTTAACTTGAGATGTCAAAATAAACCTCCTAAAAAGATTATTATACTTTAGTACATCAAATCATATTAGTTTAATAATTGATTCATTTGTGTCACTAATTCTTTATTTTCCAAGAATTCATCATAAGTAATTTCTGACCGATCAAGCATTCCGTTTTCAGAAATGATGATAATGCGGTTTGCAAGTGTTTGAATAAATTCATGGTCGTGTGAGGTAAAGAGTAAACTACCTGGGAAATTTTTTAACCCGTCATTTAGAGCAGAGATACTTTCTAAATCTAAGTGATTGGTCGGATCATCCAATACTAAAACATTCGCTTTTGCTAGCATCATTTTAGAAAGAAGCACACGAACCTTTTCTCCACCAGATAATACCTTGACCTGTTTATTGACTTCTTCACCAGCAAAGAGCATTCTACCTAAAAAACCTCGTAAAAATGTATTATCGTCTTCCTCTTTACTTGCAAACTGTCTAAGCCAATCTAAAATGGTCAATTCATTATCAAATTCTTTTGAAGAATCTTTTGGTAAATAGGACTGAGATGTTGTTATTCCCCACTTCACACTGCCTGAATCAGGTTCCAACTCACCCATAATTACCCTGATGAGTGTTGTAGTTGCAATGTCATTTTTTCCAATAAATGCAACTTTATCCCCTTTATTTAAAGTAAAATTGATTTTATCCAATATTTTTTTACCATCAATGGTGACCGAAATATTTTCAACTTGAAGTAAGTCATTTCCGATTTCCCGCTCAGTCACAAATTTAATATAAGGATAGCGTCGACTAGATGGTTGAATATCTTCTAGTGTAATTTTATCTAGCATTTTTTTTCTAGAAGTTGCCTGTTTAGATTTTGAAGCATTTGCAGAGAAACGCGCAATAAAGCTTTGTAATTCTTTGATCTTTTCTTCAGATTTAGCATTTTGATCTTGCATCAATTTTTGGGCAAGTTCGCTTGATTCTTTCCAAAAATCATAATTCCCAACAAAAAGTTTGATTTTCCCAAAGTCTAAATCAGCCATATGTGTACAAACCTTATTTAAAAAATGTCGGTCATGTGAAACAACAATTACTGTATTTTCAAAATTAATTAAAAATTCTTCTAACCAATTAATTGACAGAATATCTAGTCCGTTGGTTGGTTCATCTAGAAGTAAGACATCGGGTTTTCCAAAAAGTGCTTGTGCAAGTAGCACTTTGACCTTTTGACCGGCAGTCAATTCGCTCATATTTAAGTAATGAAGCTCATCAGAGATATAAAGACTTTGTAGCAATTGAGCAGCTTCGGCCTCAGCCTCCCAACCATTCAATTCGGCAAATAAACCTTCAAGTTCTGCAGCTTTTAATCCATCTTCATCTGAAAAATCCGCCTTCATATAGATGGCATCCTTTTCTTTCATTACTTCATAAAGCTCAGTATGTCCCATCATAACAACATCAATTACTTTTTGGTTTTCGTAATCAAAATGATTTTGTCGTAGAACGGAAAGTCTTTCTTCGGATCCAATAGAAACATGTCCAGTTGAAGGTTCAATATCTCCAGCAAGAATCTTTAAAAATGTTGATTTTCCAGCGCCGTTTGCGCCAATAAGACCGTAACAATTACCTGGTGTGAATTTAATATTTACTTCATCAAATAGTTTTCGATCACTAAAATGTAAACTTATATCAGTAGCCTGTAACATGATGCCTCCTTAAAATTTTATCATTTTATTATATCATATCCCTAAGCACAAATAACTAGATTTTAGATAGATTATTTTTATTATTCTTACTATATAATTACTAATAAAAAAGCAAAAAATAATTGAATATATTTTTAATGTAAAGTAGAGAGTTAAGTTTATATTTTTTCTTTATATATATTTTTGTTTAAAAAAAGGGCAAAAAAGCGTTGACTCAGAAAATAAGATTTGCTATTATAAGAAAGCTGTCGCAGGAAAAGGCGAAAGCAAAAAAAACTTTTAAAAAAACTTTGAAAAAAA
>JAKVKP010000028.1 GCA_022484805.1 Streptococcaceae bacterium | reverse complement strand
TATGTTGGCTTAGAAGGTGGCACAGTAACCGTTGATCGCTATGGCGCATCGGCACCAGGTGATAAAATCTTTGAAGAATATGGCTTTACTGTTGAAAATATTGTTTCAAAATTTTTAAATCTATAAAATAAAAGACCTATTATCTAGTCAATTGAATTGAATAGATAATAGGTTGTTTCTTGCTTAGAAAATTATTTAGAATGCTTAGTTTTGACCTTTTCTTTTAATTGTGCAATTTTTTCTTTTTGTGATAATTGTTTCATTGCCACACCAGTGTATTTTTGATTTAATTTTTTTTGTTTTTCATCCAATTGATACTTTCCCATAAGGACTCCTTTTTATTATGAATATCGTTTTTTGTTAATTAATCGGTGATAATAATAGTGCAAACGTAGCGATAGTAATAATGGAAATTATATCATACTTTTTTGCGCGTTTTTGATTGATTTTAATTGAAAGTGATGATATTATAAACTTGAGGGTGTGATGAAAATGCTTACAAAAGAGAGAGAAGATTTAATAATTCGCTATCTGGAGGAGTGCTCTCGTGTTGCAACTGCTGAACTTGCTGAACGTTACGATGCTTCAGAATCAACGATTAGGCGTGATTTAGCTCGATTGGAGGCGCAGGGAAAACTTGTCCGAATACATGGTGGTGCTGAAAAAAAATCGAAAATTGATGAGCCGACTTATTTGGAGAAAACAAGCAAAAATACGCAAGAAAAAATAGAAATCGCTCAAAAGGCACGTAAAGAGATCCAAAGTGGAGAAGTTGTCTATATCGATGCAGGTACAACCACAAGTTTTATGATTCCCTTGTTGAAGGATGACTCGTTAAAGGTCGTTACCAATTCATTACATCATGCAACCAACTTGATCAACTTAGGTATTGAAACTTTTATTTTAGGTGGACCCATCAAAAATACCACAGATGCGATTATTGGAATGCAGGCAATTAAACAGCTAGAGACTTATCAAATTAATCGTGCATTTATTGGGGCGAATGGCGTTCATCGTCATTTTGGCTTCTCAACGCCGGATCCCTTAGAGGCAATGGTGAAAAGAGCAGTTTTAAAGGCCTGTGAACATGCTTATGTGCTGGCGGATGATTCGAAACTAGATAAGGTGACATTTAGTAAGATTGGCAGCCTAGATGAAGCAGAATTAATTACAAATCAAAAAGGCTTAACTTATAATTGGTAAGCTAGAGTAAGATAACTAGAGGAGGATTTAATGATTTATACTGTAACACTGAACCCATCAATTGACTTTATTGTTCGTTTAGAAAGCTTAAAGCTTGGTGAAGTGAATCGAATGGAAAGTGATGACAAGTTTGCTGGTGGTAAAGGAATTAATGTTTCACGCGTTTTAAAGCAAATTGATTCAGAATCAGCAGCTCTTGGATTTGTTGGTGGATTTACAGGAAAATTTATTGCAGACACCTTAGAGGCTGAGGCAATTAATTCAGATTTTACTGCAATTTCTGAAGATACTCGTATTAATGTTAAGGTAAAATCGGATTTAGAAACTGAAATTAATGGTGCCGGTCCTAAAATTTTGCCAGCCGAGTTGGAAGATTTAGAGCAAAAATTAAGTAATTTGACTGCAGAAGATATTGTTGTCTTTGCTGGAAGTGCGCCCAGAAGTCTCGGTAATAAAGTTTATGAGTCATTAATTGAGATTGTTAAAGCAGCCGGAGCAGATTTTGTAATTGATATTGAAGGTGATACTTTACTTCATGCTCTACCTAAGGAGCCATTAGTGATTAAGCCAAATAATCACGAGCTAGGCGATATTTATGATGTTACTTTAAATTCGATTGATGAAATTATTCCTTACGGAGAACGCCTATTAAAAGATGGTGCTAAACACGTGATGGTTTCAATGGCAGGCGACGGTGCATTACTTTTCACTAAAGAAGGTAATTATTTTGCTAAACCAATTAAAGGTCAGGTAAAGAATTCCGTGGGTGCAGGTGATTCAATGATTGCTGGATTTGTTGGGACCTTCCATAAAACGAATGACGCTGTTGAAAGCTTTAAATACGGCGTTGCCTGTGGTAGTGCAACTGCTTTTTCAGATGATTTAGCAACTGCTGATTTTATAAAAGAAATTTCTAAGCAAGTTGTAATCGAAAAATTAAATTAATAATAAAACGTTATTATTTTAATTGCATTAATTTTGGGTTGATTGGGCATTATGCTCGAATTTATAATTATTTTTACACAAAGGAGAAAAAATGAAAATTACAGATTTATTAATTAAACAAGCAATGATTCTGGATCTTCAAGCAACAGACAAAGCTTCAGCAATTGATGAAATGGTTGATAAATTATATGAAGCGGGTCGTATTACAAATAAAGAAGTATTTAAAACTGGCATTTTGAATCGTGAAGCACAAACTTCAACTGGTTTAGGCGAAGGTATTGCAATGCCGCACGCTAAAAATGAAGCGGTCAAAGAGGCAACTATTTTATTTGCTAAATCTAAAGCGGGAATTGACTATGAAGCTTTAGATGGTCAACCTGTATATGTATTCTTTATGATTGCTGCACCTGCTGGTGCAAATGATACACATTTAAAGGCTTTGGCATCATTATCTCAATACTTAATGAAAGCTGGATTTATTGATAAATTAAGAGCAGCTGAAACACCTGATCAAGTGATTGGATTGTTTGAAGCTGAAGAAAAAGAGGTTGCTCAACCAGAACCAACGCCAACAATTCAAAGCGACAAGTATTTAGTTGCTGTAACGGCATGTACAACTGGGATTGCACATACCTATATGGCAGAAGAAGCGCTTAAAAAGAAAGCGGCAGAGCTTGGTATCAATATTAAAGTTGAAACTAATGGTGCTAGTGGTGTTGGTAACCGTTTGACTGCTGCAGATATTGCGCAGGCAGATGGCGTTATTGTGGCTGCTGATAAGGCGGTTGAAATGGAACGTTTTGCAGGCAAGCATCTAGTTAATCGCCCAGTGGCAGATGGTATTCGTAAAACAGAAGAATTAATCGACCTAGCAATTAGTGGTAAAGCACCAATTTTTGAAGGCTCTGGTGAAACTTCAAAATCTGATGATGGTGAAGAAGCTGCTGGTCTTGGTAAGAAATTTTATAAACACTTAATGAGTGGTGTTTCACAAATGTTACCATTCGTTATTGGTGGTGGTATTTTAATTGCCATCGCCTTCTTAATTGATAATGCGATGGGTGTGCCACAGGATCAGCTATCACAGTTAGGTTCTTATAATGAGCTTGCTGCTTGGTTTAAAAATGTTGGTAGTGCTGCCTTTGCATTTATGTTACCGGTCTTATCTGGATATATTGCTTATTCAATTGCTGAAAAACCTGGTTTAGTTTCTGGATTCGTTGCTGGTAGTATCGCTTCAAGCGGTTTAGCTTTCGGCAAGGTTCCATTCGCTTCTGGCGGTGAAGATACATTAGCGTTAGCAGGTGTACCTTCTGGTTTCTTAGGAGCACTTGTTGGTGGTTTCTTAGCCGGCGGTGTTATAATCCTACTTAAGAAAATTTTTGCCAATGTTCCACGTTCACTAAACGGAATTGTTTCAATTTTAATTTATCCAGTTTTAGGTGTATTCTTGACCGGTTTCTTAATGTTGTTTGTTAACATTCCGATGGCGGCAATTAACACTGGTTTAAATAACTTCCTTGAAAGCTTATCTGGTACAAGTGCTGTCTTAATGGGCTTAGTTCTAGGTGGTATGATGGCAATCGATATGGGTGGTCCAGTTAATAAGGCTGCTTACATCTTTGGTACAGGTACACTTGCTGCAAGTATTTCTACAGGTGGTAGTGTTGTAATGGCTGCTGTAATGGCAGGTGGTATGGTTCCACCATTAGCAATTTTCGTGGCAACATTATTATTCAAGGATAAATTCAACAAAGAACAACAAGATGCTGGTTTAACAAATATTGTTATGGGTCTATCATTTATTACAGAGGGTGCAATTCCATTTGCCGCTTCTGACCCAGCACGTGCGATTCCTTCATTTGTGATTGGTTCAGCATTATCTGGTGGTTTAGTTGGTTTATTCGGTATTAAATTACTTGCACCACATGGTGGTATCTTCGTAATTGCTTTAACGACTAACCCATTACTCTACATTGTAAGTGTAGTAATTGGTGCAATTGTTTCAGGTGTCATCTTAGGTCTATTAAAGAAAGCACCAGCAGCAAAATAATTTAAACATAATAAAAAACCGTTATCATTAAGCTGATAACGGTTTTTTTGAGTATTGATGATGACAAGGAATAGCTATTCAAAATTTTTAATCTGATTAACTGTTTTTGTGTTGAGCTGCTTTAAGATAGCAATTAATAATTTTTGCGCATTTTCAAAATCTGCCAAGCTAAAAAGAGTTTGATGAGAATGAATATATCTTGCGACAACACCGATAGTTGTGCTTGGAATACCATTTTGCTTCAAATGTGTTGCGCCTGCGTCAGTACCGCCCTTGCCAAAATAGTATTGAAAGGGAATATCATTTGATTCAGCTGTTTCCACAACAAAATTTTTCATTTGCTGAAGCATGATATGCCCAGGATCAAAAAGTCTAATAATTGGACCTTGATTAATCGCACCATTCGCATCAGCCTTATCAATATCATCAGCAGGTGAGCAATCAATTGCAAAGCAGAGGTCAGGCTTGAATTTATTAGTCGATACATGAGCACCACGTAAGCCAACCTCTTCTTGAACATTCGCGCCAATGACAAGATTAATAGCTAAATCAATATTATTTAACGCTTCAATGGCTTCGATAACCATTAAGATACCAAAACGGTTGTCCCATGATTTTGCTATCATATTTTGCTGATTAGCGGTTACGGTAGCCTGCGTATCTGGAATAATAAAGTCACCTTTTTGAATGCCAAAATGCTTAACTTCCTGCGCGTCATTGAAGCCACCATCAAATAGAATATCCTCTATTTTGGGAATTACAGGTTTACCGTCAGTACCTCTTAATAAGTGAGGCGGAATTGAGCTTGAAACAACTGGTATTTTTTTGTTTTGCTTAGTAATCAATGTGAAGCGTTGCGCCTGAATGACCATTGGATTCCAACCACCAATTGGCACAACTCTAAAAAAGCCATTCTCGGTAATTTCACTCACCATGAAGCCAACCTCGTCCATATGCGCAACAACTAAAATGGTTGGCGCATTTTTAGTTTTACTTTGTTTAATTGCAAAAATACCACCTAATCCATCGTACTCAATTTGGTCACTATATTTTTCTAGGTGTGTATGAAGATAATCACGAATCTCGCCTTCAAAGCTTGAGGTCCCCTGGAGCTCGGTCACTTCTTTAATTTTTTGAATGAGTGCTGTGTTCATTTTAACTCCTTTCGCATTGCAATATGTATAATGCCTGCATCTTCAAATTTTTCACCGTACGCTTGATAGCCTAATTTTTGATAGAAAATTTCAGCCTGAATTTGGGCATGCAAATCAATGGTTTGAAAGCCCAATTTTTTGGCAAATTGCTCTGCAAATAGAATTAATGATTTTCCAATATTATTGCCTCGAGCAGATTTTAGAACTGCAAGCCTTTGTAGCTGAATTTGCTTACTCTGTGCATCGGGATATAGACGAAGCACACCGCATGCTTCATTTTGATCGTTGTAATAAACGAGATAAATGCAAAAGGCCTCCAATCGATCAATTTCTAATTCAGGTGGCACGCCTTGCTCCTTAACAAAGACCGTATTTCGTATTTTTAAACCATCAAAATAGATATTGGATAGTGTATCTCGACTGCTCAATATTTTCATTTTGCACCTCAGTAATTGAATTGATTTATCTTAAATTATAGCATTTCTCTACATTTTCACTATATATTTGGTAAATAATATTGAATTTATTTCTAAATACGCAATAAAATTAGATATGTTATAATGATAAATAAAAAGAAGGAGTTAATTAAATGCCATTTGTTAAAATTGATTTATTTGAAGGTCGAACAGACGAGCAAAAAGCTGAATTAGCTAAAGAAGTAACCGAAGTGGTAAGCCGCGTTGCAAAGGCACCGAAGGAGGCAATTCACGTTTTTATTAATGATATGCCAGAGGGTACCTATTTCCCTCATGGTGAAATCAAAAAGAAATAATTCAGATATTTAAATCAATGGCACCCTTGATGTAAGGCGTGCTATTTTTTTGTAAAATAATTAGCGGATTGAGGATTCATATTCTAGCATAGTTAAAAATAAATAATTATGTTAGAATATGACAGAGTAAAAAAATGAATTGGAGACTAAAATGTCATTAACTAGTAAACAAAAAAAATATCTTAAAAGTCAAGCACACCATTTGAATCCAATTGTTCAAATTGGGAAAAATGGTCTAAATAATGAAATTAAAACAAATATCCGTCAAGCCTTGGATGCGCGTGAATTAATTAAAATTGTTTTACTACAAAATACTGATGAGGATATTGACGAGGTTGCTGAAATCCTAGAAGTGCAGCTTAGTTTGACTGTTGTACAAAAAATCGGGAAAATTATCGTAGCTTATAAGAAATCAGATAAAAAAGAAAATCGTAAAATCACGAACGAATTAAATCAAATTAAATAATATTTAAATTTTTTGGTTATTGTAGAAGGAGCTAATATGGAACTTTTAACGCCATTCACAAAGGTTGAAATTGAGGTAATGACTGGCAATTTAAATCGGAAGCAGGTTGGTATTTTGGGCGGAAATTTTAACCCAATTCACCAAGCACATTTAATTGTCGCAGATCAAGTGAAGCAGCAATTGGGCTTAGACGAGGTTTTGTTGATGCCTGAGTACCTGCCACCTCATGTAGATGAAAAGCAGACAATACCAGGTCATCATCGTGCTAAAATGGTTGAGCTAGCAATTGAAAATCATCCAGGATTGGCCTTAGAAACGATTGAACTTTCAAGGGCGGGAAAAAGCTATACCTATGATACGATGAAGGATTTAACTAATCAAAATCCAGATATTGATTACTACTTTATTATCGGTGGAGATATGGTGGCTTATTTACCAAAATGGCGCAACATTGATCAGTTGGTTGAAATGGTCCAATTTGTTGGTGTTCAGCGACCCGGCTATAAGAGTGGTACAAGCTATCCAGTAATTTGGGTTGATATTCCAAAAATGGATATTTCTTCAAAGAAAATTCGCCAATTAATCCGCTGCGGTAATGAACCCAATTTTTTAGTACCACCAAAAGTATTAGATTATATCTATCGACAAGGACTGTATATTAATGAATAGTTTGGAATATCGATTAAATTTACTACCCTATACAAGAGCTGAATTAATTGAGATGGTGAAAAAGCAAGTATCAAAAAAGCGTTTTAGACATATTTTAGGCGTGGAGCAGTCGGCAATTGAACTTGCTGAACAGTATGGTGGTTGTATTGAACGCGCGAGTATTGCTGGACTATTGCATGATTATTGTAAGGAAATGCCTGCTGACGTCTTTCTTCAGGCAATTGATGATTTTCGGTTAAATGTTGACTTGAAAACTTGGAATAACAATATTTGGCACGGAATGGTTGGCGCCAGTATCATTCGTGAGCAGCTTGAATTAACGGATGAAGTGATTTTACATGCAATTGAAATCCATACAACTGGTAATGCACAAATGTCACTTTTGGATAAGATTCTCTATGTGGCAGATTATATTGAATTAGGTCGTGATTTCCCAGATGTTCAAGAAGCTAGAGAAATTGCGAATCAAAGCTTAGATGCAGCTGTTGCTTTTGAAACAGCACATACCTTAGCACACCTAATTGCCAAAAATATTGCCATCTATCCTTTAACAATTGAAACCTATAACCATTATTGTGCTGGTCGCAAGTAATGCTGAAGATTTAATAAAAAAAATTATAAACATATGAAATTCGTTTTAAAACGTCTATTTATATGTTTTTTACTTTTAAAAATATAATCGTAGCAGCATAATTAGTGATTATTGCTAAGTTATGTTAAAATAAATATAAATTTTGCGATGTTTTTAATCCGCTTAGGGATTTGCTTTCCTAGCGATATCAGTAGAGATTTTAATTCGTCATCGTAAAAAAAGACAGTGGAGGCAAAAATTTGACAAGCAAAGAAATATTAGAAATCGTAATTAAAGCCGCAGATTCAAAGCGGGCAATTGATACAGTGGCACTTGATTTGGCAGGCATTAGTCCGGTGACAGATTATTTCGTGATTACTGAGGCAGGCAATGAACGTCAATTAAATGCAATTGTCGACGAAATCATTGAGAAAATGGAAGAAAACAAAGGTAAGGTTGCGAGAGTTGAAGGTCGCTCAGGCAATTCATGGATTTTAATTGACCTAATTGATGTTGTCGTTCATGTCTTTACATCAGAAGAACGTGAGCACTACAATATTGAAAAGTTATGGTCGGATGCACCCTTTGTTGATATCCATGAATGGGTGAGTTAATTGAAAGCCTATGAAACGTTTGCTTTTGTCTATGATGAGGTAATGGATGAGTCGCTTTATCAAAAATGGTTACTTTTTACAAAAAGCAAGCTACCAGCGGGTACTCATTCAATCCTTGAATTGGCTTGTGGTACAGGTGCTTTGGCTTGTGAGTTTGCCAAAGAAGGGTATCAAGTCACCGGACTTGATTTATCAGAAGAGATGCTGATGGTTGCATATAATCGAGCTGTTGAAGAAGCAGTTAATGTTGCTTGGGTAATTGGTGACATGCTTGATCTAGATGATAGCGAGAAATTTCAGGCTGTTACCTGCTTTTCTGATTCAATTTGTTATATGCGTAATGCCCAAGAAGTGCAACAGGTTTTTGATGGAGTTTATAATGCTTTGGAAGACGATGGCGTCTTTATTTTTGATGTGCATTCAACTTATAAAATCGATCATGTTTTTCCAAATTATAGCTTTCATGAAAATGAAGAGGATTTTGCATTTCTATGGGATAGCTATCCAGGAGAAAAATCACATAGCATTGTTCATGAATTAACCTTTTTTGTTAAAAATGAAGAGGAACATTTTAATCGCTATGATGAAATTCATCAAGAACGCACTTATGAAATTGATTATTATCAAATGATGCTTGAATCAAGTGGCTTTATGAATGTCAAAGTATACGCTGATTTTGAAGATCATGTACCGAAACCGACAAGTGAAAGAATTTTCTTTGTATGTAAGAAATACTAAAAATTTTCATTTATTTTTTCAAATGAAATATTGCAATAATATAAATAGGAGTTGCTAGTGAAGACAGTCGGCTTAATTGTTGAATACAATCCTTTTCACAATGGTCATTTACACCACATTCGCATGGCTAAAAGGCAAACAGATGCACAGGTTGTGATTGCTGTTATGAGTGGTAATTTTGTCCAAAGGGGCACTCCTGCAATATTTGATAAATGGCAACGGGCGGAGATGGCCTTAAAAAATGGCGTTGATTTAATGATTGAATTGCCTTTTGCGAGCGCTGTGGCTTCGGCTGATTATTTTGCCTCTGGTGCTGTTAAATTACTTTCGGATTTAAAGTGTGAGGCAATCTGTTTTGGAACAGATAACCAACAGCTTGACTATCAATCGTTTGGTCAATTGGCAGTGTTACATCAGAAAAGAATTGATAAACGACTTATCGAATTACCTAATAACTTGAATTATCCTGCTAAAATGACTATAATTTGGCAGGAAATTCTTGGAAGCGATTATAGCTTTAATACGCCAAATCATCTATTAGCGATGGGTTATGCTCAGGCGAATGCAAGGCTTGAGCATCCGATGCAATTAGTTCCGATTTTGAGAGAAAAGGTTGATTTCCATCAATTGGAGCGCATTGATAATTTTGCAAGTGCGACGGCGATTCGAGAAATGGCTTTCAATGAACAATTTTCTGAAATTAAACAGGTTGTTCCTGAAAATATTTGGCAGTATTATGAAAACAGCAAACTGATTTTTTCAGAAGCAATTTTCAATTTATTAAAGTATCGAATTTTATCGGCTTCTTATCAAGAATTGGCAAATATTCATCAGATGAAAGAAGGACTGGAGTACAAGCTTAAAAAAAATATTTCAACAGTTCATTCGCTTAATGAATTAATTGAAAGCCTCAAATCAAAGCGATATACTTATGCTTATTTATCACGATTAATGACTTATATTTTAATTAACGTGTCTGATTTTGATATGCAGGAATCAAGAAAACAGCCTTTTATTCATATATTAGGTTTTTCCAATCGTGGGCGAAGCTATTTGAAAACGCATAAAAATCAATTCAATTTTCCAGTATTATCCAAGATTGGGCGAGCTGAAGAAATTTATAATTTAGATTTGAAAGCCGATTCCATTTATCAGTTACTGGCAGACGGTATATCATCACAAAGCTTTGGGCGGGTACCAATTATTATT
Source organism: Streptococcaceae bacterium (assembly GCA_022484805.1). Classification (GTDB taxonomy): domain Bacteria; phylum Bacillota; class Bacilli; order Lactobacillales; family Streptococcaceae; genus MMGLQ5-1. The sequence continues at coordinate 24,014 of JAKVKP010000028.1, read as the reverse complement.
GACAGTGATTAAGCTTTTATTGGGTTAAATTTAAGCGTAAATTAGAAATAGCCTTTTCATTTTTTTGTAAAATCAGTATAATATTAAAGAATGTAATATTTTTGAAAGACTAAATAATAGAAAGAAGTGTCGAAATGGGACGTAAGTGGGCAAATATTGTTGCTAAGAAAACAGCAAAAGATGGAGCGAATAGTAAGGTTTATGCTAAATTTGGAATTGAAATTTATGCGGCTGCTAAGCAAGGAGATCCAGATCCAGCTGCCAATCAAAAATTAAAATTCGTTGTTGATCGCGCCAAGCAGGCCAACGTACCAAGACATATTATTGATAAAGCGATTGATAAAGCTAAGGGAAGTACAGATGAAACCTTTACTGAAGGACGTTATGAAGGATTTGGACCAAATGGCTCAATGATTATTGTCGATACTTTAACAACAAATGTCAATCGAACTGCGGCCAATGTTCGCTCAGCCTTTGGTAAAAATGGTGGTAACATGGGTGTTTCTGGCGCAGTTAGCTATTTATTTGATAATACAGGTGTGATTGCTTTTGAACAAGGTGAGCAGGATGCTGATTCAATTCTTGAATTATTAATGGAAGCGGATATTGATGTTCGTGATGTGACTGAAGAAGCAGGTCAAATTATTGTCTACACAGAGCCTGAGGATTTACATACAGCAATGGATGCTTTGAAGGCTAATGGAACAGAATCATTTACCATTTCTGAGCTTGAGATGGTGCCGCAAAGTGAAATTGTTTTAACTGGGGAAGATGCAGAAAAATTTGAAGGACTCATTGAAGCCTTGGAAGATGATGAAGATGTTCAAAAAGTCTATCATAATGTCGAAGAGTAGCTTTGATTGTCACAGCTTATATACATTAATAAAAAATAGAACTTATAAAGGAGAATAAATTGAGTAAAATTTTAGTTTTTGGACATCAAAATCCTGATACAGATGCAATTGCTTCAAGTATTGCTTTTGCCAATTGGCAACGACAAGCTGCTGGCGCAGATGCCGAAGCTGTTGCTTTAGGCGAATTAAATGAAGAAACCCTTTTTGCCTTAGATTATTTTAAAATTGAAGCACCACGAGTTGTGAAGCGTGCAGGTGACGAAGGCGTTAAAGAAGTCATCCTTACCGACCACAATGAATTTCAACAATCAATTGAAGATATCCGTGATTTGACAATTGTTGGTGTTGTTGACCATCACCGAATTGCTAATTTTGAAACTGCAAATCCATTATTTTTTAGAGCAGAACCTGTTGGCTCAGCTTCATCAATTATTGCTCGGATGTATAAGGAAGCAGATTTAGAAATTACTAAAGAATTAGCAGGATTAATGCTATCGGCAATCATTTCGGATACGCTTTTATTGAAATCACCGACGACTCATGCAACCGATATTCCTTTAGCTAAGGAGTTGGCAGCAATTGCGGAGGTTGATTTAGAAACTTACGGCTTAGCACTTTTGAAGGCTGGTACAAATTTAGCGACTAAATCGGCAAGTGAATTGATTGATTTAGATGCTAAAACTTTTGAATTAAATGGTCAAAACGTGCGAGTGGCACAAGTCAATACAGTCGATATTGATGAAGTTTTGGCACGACAAGACGAGCTTGAGACAGCTATTAAAGAAGCAATCGTTGTCAATGGCTGGACAGATTTTGTGCTAATGATTACAGATATTGTCAATTCAAATTCAGAAATCTTGGCTATTGGTAATCATCAAGATAAAGTTGAAGCAGCCTTTAACTTTAATCTAAATCAAAATCATGCCTTTTTAGCAGGTGCTGTTTCACGCAAGAAACAAGTTGTGCCTCAATTAACTGAAAGTTTTAATCAATAATCAATTTTACCATTAAGAGTTGCTAGGGCGCTTCAAATGATATCAAGCTATGGTTTAATATAGCCTGCTGTTCATTGCTTGTGCCGAGCAACTTTTTTTCGCAGTGTACTCAAGGAGTAATTATGAAATTAATGACTACCGATAAAAAGTTAAGGCACGATTTTTTTCTACAAAATTTATTAGATACTTTAAATCAATCAATTCTTTCCCTTAGAGCGATTAAAGCAAAATATCCTGATGTACAGCAAATTGATCGTAAAATTGATTCTTACATTGATTTAGGTCTAATTAAACGAGAAAATAAGCGATACTATCTTAATTCTGAATTAGTTTTTGCTAGTCAAAATGGTCTAGTTGAAAAAATCGTTGAAAAAGAGCTTGCGCTAATTAAAAGCAGTATGCAATCAATTGACTATTTATTCTTTAGTCAATATTTTAGAAAGCTTCAACTTGATCAGCCCAAGTTTATTTTATTAGAAAAATTCCCTAAGCTTTATCGACTAGATGAATTAAAAAATCAGACCAATCAGGTTGTGTTTTATAGCTTAAATCAATTAACAGAAGAAAACTTAAATTTATTTTCATATTTCATCCATCAAGATGAGGAGAGTTTAAGTAAAGCAGAACAGCATATCAATCAATATTTAGGAGATGTTAATCCTGAATATGCTTTAAAATACATGACTACTTTTTTATTGAAATTTTTAAAAAAAGAACAAGTTACACAAAAACGTACGGATATCTTTGTTAGAGCACTTGTTGATTTCAAAGTGATTGAACAGGTAGCTCAGGATACCTATGCTTTAAAATTACCTTATGTACAAAATGATATATTTGATTTACCAATTCTTGATCAGCTTCAAGCAATCGAGTTAGAGTCAACAGTGAATCAGAATCAGCTAGAACGTTTTATCACAATTGGTATAGTCCATCAAAAAGTCTATGATTATTTCATGTCCGAGCTTTTTGCCTACTGGACAATCAAAGCTTAATTGAGACTTTTTATTAAATACAAAAAAACCGATTATTCCTTAAAAAAAGGATAATCGGTTTTTTGAATTTAATCTTCAAGTAAGCCGCGTTCGCGATACCAAACATCTGGTTGCCAAATCCAATGAGTATCATGCTTCCTTAAAAGCTCAAAACTTTCATTAGGTCCCATTGTGCCTGCAGAATAAGTTGGTAAATCTTGATTCGAATTTTCCCAAACATTGGTAATGACATCGATTAATTTCCAGCTGGCCTCAACTTCCTCCCAATGACTGAAGTTTGTTGAGTCACCATTTAAAGTGTCTAAAATCAATTTTTCGTAGGCTTCAGGTGAATTTCCAAGTACCTCAGCATCATGACGATAGCTTAATTTTAGAGGGGAGATATCAAATCCCTGTCCGATTTCCTTGCCATTAAGCGCTAAGCTAAACCCTTCAGTGGGCTGAATATAAATGGTTAGAATATTTTGCTCTAAGCTGCCACCAAATATATTATGTTCAATCGGCTTAAAGACAACATTAATTCGCGTTCCCTTTTCAGTGAGTCGTTTGCCTGTTCTAAAGAAAAATGGCACATCTTGCCAACGTTCATTGTTAATTACAAATTTACCTGCGACAAAGGTTTCAGTAGTAGACTCAGGATTGACATTGGCTTCATCTCGATAACTAATGAATTTTTGATGGTCAATTTCACCTGCAACATATTGACCTCGAACAAAATTTTCTAACACTTCATTTGGTTGATAGTTTTGAATGGCACTTAATGCCTTGATTTTTTCTTTACGGATCGCTGATTCATTATACGATTCAGGCTGCTCCATTGCTAATAGTGATAGTACCTGTAAAATATGATTTTGAACCATATCTTTTAAGGCACCACTATGCTCGTAGTAGCCACCACGATCTTCAACACCTAATTTTTCAGCAAAGGTGATTTGAATATTATCAATAAAATGGCGATTCCAAACTTCTTTAAACAGTTTGTTTGCAAAACGAACTGCTGAAATATTTTGGATCATTTCCTTACCCAGATAATGATCAATTCGATAAATTTGTGATTCATCAAAAGAGGTTGCGATTTCTTGATTGAGCTGACGAGCAGTTTCTAAAGAAGAACCAAAGGGTTTTTCGATAATTAGTCGTTCAAAGCCTTTTTTATTTATAATATTTTCTGATTTCAAATGTGTTACGATTGTACCAAAAAAGTTTGGTGCCATTGCTAAGTAAAATATCTTATTATCAGCCGTTTGATATTTATCGGTTAATTCATCAGATAGTTGCTTCAAAGTGACATAATGTGCTTGATCTGTAACATCATGGCTTTGGTAGTAAAAATGTGAGGCAAATTGTGTTTTATATTGAATGGGGGCATCAATATCAGAAATTGAATCGATTACCACCTGCTCAAAATGAGCCTTGGACCATTCACGTCTTGCTGTGCCAATCACAGCGAAATTTTTATTAATAATTCCTTTTTGATATAAATTAAACAATGAAGGAAATAATTTACGTTTAGCTAAATCGCCAGTTGCACCAAATATCGTAAATAACGCTTTTTTATCAGTCATTTTCGTTCCTACTCTCATCTATGTTAGTACCACCTTATTCTATCATGAATAAGTCACAAAAAGGAGCTTTTCGCCTGATATTTCAAATCAATAATTTATTTATCAGTTCTAATATCACTCATTTTCATTAAAAATGTGTTAAAATAACTTTGAAAAAAGGTATCAAATTTTTTATTTAGGGTTAAAGTTAAGATTCGCTAATAAAAATCGGTGATTTATTAGCTAAAATGTTATTTATCTATTATATTCTGTTAATTTTTACAAAAAATTCAGAAAATTGTTGAAACTTAGTTAAAATATAGGTAGAATTTTAATAAATCAGTTTAGGTTACATTCGATGTTAGTTTCACAAAAATTTACTGAAAATATTTAAGAGGTGTGAAAAATGAAATCAGCTGCGAAAAAAGCAATGCAAACAACACTATGGGATCCTTCATTTGAATCAGATGCTTGCGGTATGGGTTTTGTCGCTCAAATCGATGGCGTACCATCACATAAGTTGATTGATTATGCGTTGACGATGTTAGAAAGAATGAATCATCGTGGTGGTACTGGGGCAGAACCGGACACTGGTGATGGTGCTGGTATTTTACTATCAATGCCTGATGAATTCTTTAGAACAAAGGCAAATAAAAGAAATATTGAGTTGCCAAAAAGCGGTGATTATGCGGTTGGTATGTTTTTCCTACCTAAAGATCACATAAAGAAAACACAATTACTTCAAGCAATTGTTACTGAAATTGAAACTGCTGGCTACCGTGTGATTTTTACTAGAGATGTGCCATTTAATTTTGATAATTGTGGTCCTGGTGCGCAAAAGGTGATGCCAAGCTTCGCACAAGTAGTGATTGAAAAGCCAATTGAGGTAGCAGAAACTAGAGAATTTGAAGATCGTTTATTCCGTCTTAGAAGAAAGTTAGAAAAAGTCTTTTCACCAGAGGAAATGTTTATCTGTTCACTTTCATCAAAAACGCTTGTTTATAAAGGCATGCTCCATGCTTTCCAAGTCCGCTTGTTTTATCCAGACCTTTCAGATCCCCATATGACAAGTTGTATTGCCTTAACACATTCACGCTTTTCAACTAATACTTTCCCAAGCTGGGATCGTGCGCAACCATTCAGATTCCTTGCACATAATGGTGAAATCAATACCTTGCGGGGTGCTGAAAACTGGATGACTTCACATAATGTTGAAGTTTATAATGATGAAAATTCAGATTCAGCGAAATTGGAAAATTGTATGGAGTATCTTTATCGTAATGGACGAGATATTCCACAAAGCTTATTAATGATGATTCCAGAAGCTTGGGGTAAGCAGGCCGGACTATCACCTGAACTTACGGCGTTTTATGAATATGCAACTAGCTTCATGGCACCTTGGGATGGACCTGCGGCCTTAGTTTTCACCGATGGTGATACAGTTGGTGCTCGTCTAGATAGAAATGGCTTGCGTCCTTCACGCTATTCAATTACTAAAGATAATTTTATTGTCTGTTCTTCGGAAAGTGGTGTCGTTGACTTAGAGCCTTCAAGAGTTGTTGAAAAAGGAGTTCTTGGACCTGGTAACATGATTTTGATTGATACAAAAAAAGGAACTGTTACCAAAAATGAAGCGGTTAAAAAATATTATGCTGAACAGCATCCATACCAAAAATGGTTAGATAAAAGCTTATTGCACATTGACGATTTGAAGGCTCAATCAATACCTGCAGATTTAACAACTGAAGAATTGGCGACTGTTTGGAAAATGTTTGGCTACACTGACGAAGCTATTCGTACCGTGATTTTGGCAATGGCTGAAAAGGGTGAAGAGCCTGTCATTTCAATGGGCTTTGATTCACCACTTGCTGTTTTAAGTGATCAGCCACAAAGCTTGTTTACTTATTTTAAACAACAATTTGCTCAGGTCACCAACCCACCAATCGATGCGATTCGTGAAAAATTAGTCATCGGTACTGAAATGTATTTGGGTCGTGATGGTAATTTATTAGTTGATTCAGCAGATAATTGTGTCAAGGTTAAGGTGGATTCACCGGTTCTTTCAACAGCGGATTTTGAAAAATTAGCGAAATTAAAAGATCGTAAGCATAAAGTCAGCACTGTTTCAACACTTTACAATTTGCAACCAGAAACACCAACACGTTTACATCATGCCCTTGAAGATATGTTTAAGGCGGTTGAAAAATTAGTAGATAATGGTACAAGTATTATTGTATTAAGTGACCGCGGGGTTAGTGCAGCTACAATGCCAATGCCAATTTTACTTGCGGTTTCGGGTCTCCATAATTATATGGTTGATAAAGGTAAAGGTGGCGCTTTTTCAATCGTTGTAGACTCAGCAGAAGTGAATGAAGTTCATCACTTTGCAACTCTAATCGGTTATGGCGCAAGTGCCATCCATCCGTATGGTGCTTATCAAACGATTAAAGATTTTAGTTCTGATGAAAAATTGCTTGAAAATTACAGAAAAGCTTGTGAAAAAGGTATTGTTAAGGTCATGAGCCGAATGGGTATTTCAACCATTGCTGGTTACCATGGCGCACAATTATTTGAAGCAGTAGGCTTGTCAGATGAAGTAGTAAATAAATTCTTTGTTGGTACGGTTAGTCGTATTGGTGGCTTGAACTTATTCCAAATTGAAGCAGAGTATCTCAAACGTTATGAATATGCGTTTGGAGAAAAGCAACGCGATTTCTTACCGAGTGGTGGCTCATTCCAATATAAAACCGATGGTGAGCATCATTTATATAATCCACAGTCAATTTATAATTTCCAAAAAGCGATTCGGGCAGGGGATTATAGCTTATTCAAACAATACACAGAGCAAATGAACGAGGAAGCTCTAAAATCACCAACGACTTTACGTGCAATGTGGGAATTTTCGGCGAATCGTCCAAGCGTGGCAATTGAAGAAGTAGAACCAGCTTCAGAAATCGTTAAGCGATTTAAGGTCGGCGCAATGAGCTTTGGCTCACTTTCAAAAGAAGCACATGAATGTATCGCTGAGGCGATGAATTCAATCGGTGCTAAATCGAATTCTGGTGAGGGTGGCGAAAATAGAAATCGTTTTAAAAAGAAGGCAGACGGGACATGGCTTAATTCTAAAATTAAGCAAGTTGCCTCTGGCCGCTTCGGTGTCAATGCTGAATACTTGATGAGTGCAGAAGAATTACAAATCAAGCTTGCTCAAGGTGCAAAACCCGGTGAAGGTGGTCAATTGCCTGGTACTAAGGCTTTTCCTTGGGTTGCTGAAATTCGAGGTTCAACACCAGGCGTGTCTCTGATTTCACCACCACCACACCATGATATCTATTCAATTGAAGACTTAGCACAGTTAATTTTTGACTTAAAGAAAATTAATCCATATGCAAAGGTTAACTGTAAGCTCGTATCCTCAACAGGCGTTGGTACAATTGCAACTGGTTGTGTTAAGGCTGGCGCGGATGTTGTCGTGATTGCTGGTTATGATGGTGGAACAGGTGCTTCACCGAGAAATTCAGTTCGTGATGCTGGTTTACCATGGGAAATGGGACTTGCTGAAGCTCATCAAACCTTAGCGATGAATGGGCTACGTCAACGAATGATTTTGGAAACTGATGGTAAGCTGATGACGGGACGTGATATTGCGATTGCCGCTATCTTAGGGGCTGAGGAATTTTCATTTGCAACACTTGCCCTTGCTGCAGTTGGTTGTATCATGATGCGTGTGTGTAGCTTAAATACTTGTCCAGTCGGTGTGGCAACTCAAAATCCTGAATTAAGAAAACATTTTGCCGGTAAGCCAGAGCACGTTGTAAATATGATGTTCTTTATGGCTGAAGAATTACGTGAAGTAATGGCTGAACTTGGCTTTAGAACGGTTGATGAATTAATTGGTCAAACCGAAGTACTTAAACCACGTTTTGTTGCTAAGGGTAAAGCGAAATCTCTTGATTTCTCTAGGATTCTTGGTCCATCAATTAGTATTGATAGAAAAGCAATCGATCCATTCTATGAAAAACGTCAATGGAAAGAACTAGACAGCTTTGCTAATTCAGCAATTGATCAAAATCTTGAAGTAACGATTGATAATCCAATTAACAACCTTGATCGTGCAGTTGGTGCCAGAATGGGCGGTTGGATTGCCGAACGCTATGGTAACTATGAAGTTAAGCCGGGCTTATTGAAATATCGTTATACGGGTATTGCCGGTCAAAGTTTTGGTGCTTTTGCCACACAAGGCATGGAGCTTAAATTAATTGGTGAAGCAAATGATTATATCGGTAAAGGCTTAAGTGGTGGTCGTTTGATTGTTGTGCCACCGAAAGATGCAAGCTATGATATTGAAAATTCTCCAATTGTTGGGAATGTCTCTTGTTTTGGCGCAAACCGTGGAGAAGCTTATTTCTTGGGACGTGCTGGCGAAAGATTCTGCGTGCGTAATAGTGGTGCATCAGTTGTTGTCGAGGGTGTTGGTGACCACGGTTGCGAATATATGACCGGTGGTGTTGCGGTTATTCTTGGCTCAACAGGGCGTAATTTTGGGGCAGGTATGTCTGGTGGTGTCGCTTATGTTTATGACCCTGAAAATAAATTGGCTGGCAATTTAAATGCTGAAATGGTTGATTTATTCAAGATTGGTGAAACTTCTGGTGATGATGTGTTGAAAGAGTTAGTTCAAAAACATCTTGAATACACTGGTTCCAATAAAGCAAAAAATCTCTTAGCTAATTGGGAAGCAGAGTCTCAAAATTTTGTTAAGGTTTACCCAACTGATTTCCATAAAATTAATGATATTACCGAGGCGCTTGAAACAGAAGGACTTACTGGTGATGAGCTACTATTCCAAAGTTTTGAAGTCGCAACAACTGGAAAGAAAGCAACTTATGTCGGAGGTGGCAAATAATGGCAAATCCTTTTGGTTTTTTGAAATATAAAAGAATTGACAATCCCTACCGTCCAGTTGAAGAACGGATTAATGATTGGGAAGAATTACAAACACCACTTTCTGAAGAAGCGCGTATCGAGCAAGCTGCTCGTTGTATGAACTGCGGTATTCCGTTTTGTCATTCAGGTGTTTTCTACGGTGGTAAGCGAGCGGTGGCTGGCTGTCCAAATGACAATTTAATTCCTGAATGGAATGATTTAGTTTATCGTGGTGAATTTAAAAAAGCGTTTGAGCGTCTTGCTCGGACCAATCCTCTACCTGAAATGACAGGTCGTGTCTGTCCTGCGCCGTGCGAAAAGTCTTGTACCGAAGCCTTAAATGGTGCCGGTGTAGCCATTCACGATAACGAACGCTTTATTATTGATACTGCGTTTGATAATGACTGGGTGGAAGCAACTGGGTATCCTGTTGAAAGAACGAATTTCAAGGTTGCAATCGTTGGTTCTGGTCCAGCAGGTCTATCTGCTGCTTGGCGTTTAAATCAGCTTGGACACACAGTGACAATCTTTGAACGTAGTGACCGTTTTGGTGGACTATTAATGTATGGTATCCCAAATATGAAGCTTGATAAAGATGTGATTGAGCGTCGAATTGATGTTATGAAAAAAGTTGGTATTAATTTTATTGCCAATACTGAAATTGGTACGGATATTACGGCTGAAGAACTATATGCTGATTTTGATCGTGTAATTATTGCTAGCGGTGCCAGCGTACCTCGAGACTTAAATATTCCAGGTCGTCAGCTTCAAGGTGTTCGCTTTGCTGTTGATTATCTGACCGAAACAACTAAAAATGTCTTACGTCATGGTAAAGATAAGGTGAATCAAGTTTTAGCTGGCAAGCACGTTGTCGTTATCGGTGGCGGTGACACTGGGAATGACTGTATTGGTACGGCTGTTCGTCAAGGTGCAGCGCGTGTAACACAACTTGAAATTACACCGCAATTACCAGAGCATCGTGGTGATGGTAACCCATGGCCAGAATATCCAATGGTATCTAGACTTGGTTATGGTCAAGAGGAAGCCAATTTTGTTCAGGATACAATGTTAACTGAATTTTCAACCTCGACTACTTCATTTATTGGAGCAGAACGTGGACAGCTAATTGCGATTGAAACAGTTAAGGTAGGACCGAACTTTCAACCAATTGAGGGAACAGCTAAGACGATTAAAGCAGATTTAGTTTTATTAGCAATGGGCTTTACAGGTGCTGAGCAAAGTTTATTCGAGCAATTTGATGTTAAAGAAATTTTAGATGACTACACGACTGACAATGAGCGTGTTTATGTCGCAGGTGACGCCAAACGTGGGCCAAGTTTAGTTATTTGGGCAATTCGTGAAGGTCGATTGGCTGCTGAAAAGGTTGATACGTCATTGAGAGCACTAGTAGCGCAATAAATTATAATAAAGACTTTTAAAAAACTTTAAATGGTTTTTTAAAAGTCTTTTTAGAGTTTTTTGTCTTGATTGTATAAAAATGGTATTTCATTTTAATAGTGATTTTTATTAATGGATTAATCTAATATCGGCGCTTGACAATGCTCTCCGAGTCACTCATTTATCATTGATAAGTCAACTAACGACTAAAGTCGTAAGTTTCCTTTATCTCAAAAATCTTGGTTTACCGTTCGAGTATGCCTAAACAGTCATCTTAGCTTTTTGAGTAATCTAAAAGTAAAGATTTGAAAAAACAACGACTGATGTGTGAGATATGTTATAATTAATCAAAATAGTCTGATGTAAGGGGGAACTGCTCATGAAATGTCCTAAATGTAAAGATAATCGCTCCAAAGTGGTGGATAGTCGCCAATTGGAAGATGGTGGTGCAATTCGCCGTAGACGTGAGTGTGAAAATTGTGGTTTTAGATTTACGACCTTTGAAAGAATTGAACAAACGCCACTATTAGTTGTTAAAAAGAATGGCGAACGTGAAGAATTTAAGCGTGAAAAAATATTAAGAGGTATTGTTCGAAGTGCGGAAAAAAGATCTATTTCAATGGATCAAATGACTGAAATTGTCGATAAGGTTGAAAAAAAAGTATTAGCAATTGGTGAAAGTGAGATTTCAACCAATCAGGTTGGTGAATATGTGATGGAAGAACTGGCAAAAGTTGATGAGGTTGCCTATATTCGTTTTGCTAGCGTTTATCGTCAATTTAAAGATATGAGTGTCTTTTTAGAGGAACTAGAAGATATGATGCAGCATATCCGTAATGGTAATTCTGACAATTCTACCATTGAAAAAAATAAAAAATAAGAAAGAATTTAACATGAAGCTTAAAATGAGTTTTGTTAGATTACGAGGTTTTTAGGTGAAATCGAATAGTTTAGTTTTGATTGAAAAAGGGACAGCTGAATTACAAAACTTAAATGGTTTATTTTCCTTATATTTACCAATAATTGGTAATGATGCACTTTGCTTTTACCAATACTTATTTTTTTCAAAAAAAGAATTCAGAGTTAATCTGATACTTCAAAAACTTCACTTATCTTTTTCAGCGTTTGAGCAGGCTAGATTGCAACTAGAAGCAATTCAGCTCTTAGAAACATATGAGGATGGCGAGCGATATATCATGCAACCGAAATTACCGCTTGCTTTTGATGAATTTTTAGCACAACCAGCACTTTGCCGTTTGCTAAAATCAAGTATTGGAGAACAGGAATTTGATCAGCTTAATGCTAGTAGACCAATCCACGCCAATAAAATATCTAAAAAATTTAGTGAGGTATTTATTTTAGGAGAAGATCAAAAGCAGATTGAAACGGCTGAACATAATTCAGCTGTCAATTCTGAAAAATTTAAACCAGATCAAGGGATTGAGGAGGCGGCTGAGGGCTTGACGAATTCTGAGCAGCAGGTTGTTAAGATTGCCCAATCAATTAATCCACAGGATTTTTTAGCGACAATTAAATATCAAAATAATGGCTATGTAACTGATGATGAAACAATTATTATTCAAAAGATGATTGCAAATCCGAAAATTAATCCAGAATTAATCAATATGGCCGTTTATTTAAGCTTAGGCCGCGAAAAACAGCCGAAATTAGTTAAAAAATATTTGGATACTGTAATTCTGGATTGGCTGCAAAATAATGTCCAAACCGCTTTTGGTGCCATGAGTCGTATTAAACAGCATAATACGAGACCTGTACGTGCCAAAGCTAGCCAGCCAGCAAGTAATTCAAAAAATCAAGTTGGACAGGTTCCCAAATGGGTCAATCAAAAAGTGGAATTAGAGGTTTCTCAAGAAGAAATGGATGCCTTAGATGCGCGCTTTGCTAAACTTGAGGAAGGGGGAGCATAATGGACGAAATTCAAAAATCATTTGAACACTTGACTGCTAAAATACCAAATTGGCAAGAAAAATATCATGAAGTCATTCGGAATAAGGTGCTGAGCGATCAAGAAATTCAGCTTTTCATTGCTTCAAATCAATTGACTGAGCAAGAAGTTGAAAATAGCTTTTCGAAGCTTTATGAATATGTGATCGAACGTGATAAATTCATTAATCAAGATGAGAATCGTGTGGCAGTTGGTTATCAGCCAAAGCTCGTTTTAAATCATCATTATGTTGATGTCTCTTATGAACCAACCTTGGATTTGATTGAGCAACGAAAGACGGCAGAATTAAAAAACCGAATTATGACCTTACATTTACCGGCGACTCTAAAAAATGTTGACTTTTCGGATATTGAAAGAACACCTGAACGACGTGAGATATTGAATGCTATTTTGGATTTCGTTGAAGGCTATGCTCAAGCTCCGAAAGTGTTTCACAAGGGCATTTATTTATATGGTACCTTCGGTGTTGGCAAGACTTACCTGATGGCGTCGCTTGCTAATGAATTATCCAAGCGAGAACATTCAACATTGCTTGTTCATTTCCCAACATTTGCCCAAAAAATTAAAAGTGCGATTAAGGAAGACAAGGTTGATGTACAAATTACTGAACTTAATCAAGCGGAAATTTTAGTCCTAGATGATATTGGTGCCGAAAATGGTTCGGCTTGGATTCGAGATGAGGTTTTACAGCCAATTTTAACGCATCGCATGCAAGAGAATTTGCCGACCTTCTTTACTTCTAATTTGAATATGGACGAATTAGAGCTTAAATTGGCACATGCTGCTCGTGGACAGGAGGAGCTTTGGCCGGCAAAGCGGGTTATGGAGCGTATTCATTATTTATCGAAAGAAATTTATTTGATGGGAGATAATCGACGTGAATCCAATTATTGATCAGATGAATCAACATTTTTCGGTTCGTCAATTTAAAAAAGAGAGAATAGCTGACGAAACATTAAAAACAATCATAAATGCAGGTAGAAGTGCTTCGACTTGGATGAATTTTCAAAGCTATTCCATTATTGTTGTCAGAAACCAAGAAAAGAAACAAAAAATTTATGATTTATTAGGACAGTCAAGTATTCTTTCAGCAGATGTTTTCTTAGTATTTGTTGGCGACTTTTATCGTGCCAAACAAATCACTGATGAAAAAGGAGTGGCCTTTAAACCAGAAGGTGTGGAGCGTTTGCTGGTAAGCTCAGTAGATGCGGCTTTAGTAGCTCAGAATACGCTTTTAGCGGCTGAAAGTATGGATTTAGGTGGCGTAATTATTGGTATGCTGAGAACAAAATCTGAACAGCTTTCTAAATTACTCGATTTGCCAGATTATACCTATCCACTGATTGGTATCAGCTTAGGTGTGCCTGATGAGCATCATGAGATAAAACCGAGACTGCCATACGAAAATGTTGTTTTTGATGAAACTTATCAAATTCAGCCAGAAGCCTTTGTTGAGACGTTTGATGAGGTACAATCGCGATATGCGGATGGCAGACAAGCAACATTATGGAGCGAGCGAGTTGCCAATTATTTTAGTGGTGACGCAACAGCATCAACGCTTCAAAATTTGAAAGAAAAAAAATTAATGTAAATATAGAATTTAAAGGAGTTATTATGTCATTACCAACTGTTGCCATTGTTGGCCGACCAAATGTTGGCAAATCGACAATTTTTAATCGAATCGCTGGAGAAAGAATTTCAATTGTGGAGGATATTCCAGGGGTTACACGTGATCGAATCTATACCAAGGCCGAATGGTTAGGTAGAGAGTTTAGCTTAATCGATACAGGTGGTCTAGAAATGAAAGATGAGCCTTTTATGCAACAAATTAAGCATCAAGCAGAGATAGCGATTGATGAGGCGGATGTAATCATTCATGTCGTAAGTGCTAAAGAAGGTATTACCGATGCGGACGAATATGTTGCCAAAATACTTTATAAAAGCTCAAAGCCAGTTATTTTATTGGTGAATAAAGTTGATAATCCAGAGATGCGCCAAGAAATCTACCAGTTTTATTCATTGGGACTCGGTGATCCGTATCCAGTGTCAGCCAGCCATGGTATTGGTACTGGTGATGTTTTAGATGAAATTGTTCATAACCTGCCTGTTGAGCAAGCTGAAGAGGATTTGGATCTAATTAAATTTAGCTTAATCGGTCGTCCCAATGTTGGCAAATCGTCGTTAATCAATGCCATTTTAGGTGAGGATCGGGTAATTGTTTCGGATATTGCTGGTACAACTCGTGATGCAATTGATACTTATTTTACAAATGCAGAAGGTCAAGAGTTTCAAATGATTGATACAGCTGGTATGCGTAAACGAGGTAAGGTTTATGAATCAACTGAAAAGTATTCGGTAATGCGTGCTATGAGGGCAATTGAACGCAGTGATGTTGTTTTGATGGTCCTAAATGCTGAAGAGGGTATTAGAGAGTATGATAAGCGAATTGCTGGCTTTGCCCATGAGGCCGGGAAGGGCATCATTATTGTTGTCAATAAGTGGGATACATTAGAAAAGGATAACCATACCTTAAGTGATTTTGAAAATGATATTCGAGAACAATTTGTTTATCTAGCATATGCACCAATTGTCTTTGTTTCAGCAAAAACCAAACAAAGATTGGATCGTTTGCCAAAGATGATTGAAGAAGTAAGCCATTCACAAAACTTACGCATTTCTTCAAGTATTCTAAATGATGTGATTATGGATGCAGTAGCAGTTAACCCAACTCCAACAGATAAAGGAAAACGATTAAAGATATTTTATGCAACTCAAGTTGCGATTAAGCCGCCAACTTTTGTTATTTTCGTGAACGAAGAATCCTTGATGCACTTCTCGTATCTCCGATTTTTAGAAAATCAGATTCGTAAGGCCTTCGTTTTTGAGGGAACACCAATTCATTTAATCGCTAGAAAGCGAAAATAAAAGAATTTTAGCTGAAAAGCACTAATTTCCTTGATATTACTTGAAGTATATGCTATTTTTTAATAGATGATTAGATAACGCTTTAATCATCGAGCGATAAGCTCAATATTTTTGGAGGTGTATTATTACATGGCAAACAAACAACAATTAATCGATAAGGTTGCTGAAAAAGCTGGTTTAACTAAAAAAGACGCTGGTGCAGCTGTAGATGCAGTATTTTCTTCAGTTTCTGACTTTTTAGTTGATGGCGAAAAAGTACAATTAATCGGCTTTGGTAACTTTGAAGTTCGTGAACGTGCTGCGCGTAAAGGTCGCAACCCACAAACTGGTGAAGAAATTCAAATTAAAGCTTCTAAAGTACCTGCTTTCAAACCAGGTAAAGCTTTAAAAGATGCTATTAAATAATTAGACAATTCAAATGCTTATAGCTCTAGGGCTGTAAGCATTTATTTTTCTCTGAATTATCAATTTGAATGAATTAAAGGTGCGTGGAGGTATTCAGATGAAGAAATGTAAAGTATTATTATTTGATGATTTTGAGACCTTGGATGTCTTTGGTCCGGTAGAAGTCTTAGCACATGTCCAAGATATTGAAATAGAGCTTAGCTCAGTTTCAGGTGGCCTGATTAAAGCATATCAGGGCTACGAGGTAAAGACGACCAAACTTGATAGCTCACCATTTGATATTTTATTATTGCCTGGCGGTCAAGGTACACGGCAAATGGTCAATCATAAGCCGTTTCTTGAAGCGTTAGAGAAACAAATAGAATTAAGTGAAATTGTTCTTAGTATTTGTACGGGTGCTGCCTTATTAGCCAAAACACGTTATTTGGATGGAAAAGCAGCAACAACCAATAAAATGGCTTTTAAATGGGTTGAGTCGTTAAATTCAAAGGTTATTTGGCGTCCAAAGGCGCGTTGGGTTGTCGCGGATTCAATTTATACCTCGTCTGGTGTTTCAGCAGGCATAGACATGGCCTTAGGTTTTATTGCTGATCACTATGATTATGCGACAGCAAAGGAAATTGCTAAGTCAATTGAATATATTTGGCATGAAGATGCAGGGCAGGATTTTTTTGCAGTGGAATAGCTTGCCAATATAAAAAAACTTTTAAAAGTCTTATTACAAAAGACTTTTAAAAGTTTTTAATTTTAGAAATTTCGTCCCCCACCACCGAAAGAACCGCCTCCAGTATTGTGGGTACCACCTCCAAAGCCGCCACCTCTGTTTGATGGTGGCCTTGGAATGACTCGTGTGGTAACGAACGTACGAATCAGCTTATCATTATTCTCAATAGGCTCAATTTGACTGTTTTCTTGGTAATCATAATGGTAATTACCAAGCTTGAGTTGATATTTCAAGCGGGTTGTAATGAAGAAGGCGCCACCAGCAATCAAGCTAATTAAGATGGCAATACTAGCTTCAGTTAAGCTAATTGCTTTATTGATAACTAAATTACCACTAGCTGTAATATGATAGCTTTTGCCAGGAATCCCTTCTTTGCGATACTCGGCAATTCGCTCAACAAATAGTGTTGCCGCGGAATCATACTGACTAGCCTTTAAATTTTCTTGAATTTCGTCTAATGTATTGTTTAAACGGCTTTTTGTCCAAAAATCAATCATTAAGCCACTGGTTGAAATGTGCATATTTCGAATGTTCATATTAATGACAAGGACAATCCCATTATTATTGTAACCAACCTTACTAGCTAAGTAGTTATCTGAATAGGCTTCATTGTCATCAGTTGAGTCATTGGTCGTTAGGATATAAATACCAGATTTCATTGCGTCAGCTTCGGTTGTCATTTTTTGAAGAAGTTCGGCTTCGGTGTTATTATCAAGCAGGTTTGCATCGTCTTGAATGCCAACGTCGGCTGCTGAAGCCTTTGAGGCAAAGCATAGGCAAAATAATAGTCCTACAAAAATAATAAATTTCTTCATACTAGATACCCCACAATCAAACCAATTACTAATACTAGAGAAAATATAAAGAGTGCATGCAGGATTAGTTTAAATTGATTAATAGGTAAAATACCAGAAATTTTACCGGTTTGACCATTGATGGCAAAATAATAGACCTTGTCGTTGTGATGATAAGTCAAAACCCATAACGGCAGTAGAAGATAGCTTGGGCTAACTTTGTCATTAAAGTTTAAATGACTATTGGAGATGCTTTGATAATCAGTATTAACTTGTGCATGAACCAATTCTTCACCATAGCCCTCCAGTTCATCATTAATGCTTTCGGAAATGGCTTGGTACTCAATATCTCTTTTTTCTGCTTGAAAGCCAGCTAGATAAGGTGTTTTAAAATCTACTAATGCTTTAAAATCGAAGGGTTCAACATTCTCAAACATTTTTTGCTTAATATTTTTGGTTAATCCTGATTTTAGTAAATGATAAAATTTCAAGTAATTTTTTCGATGAACCTCGTATTCTTTTGTTTCGGTATATTCGATTTCACCAACTCGCCAAATTCTAATTTCCCTAGCCTTTGCTGAAAATTCACTATCCCCTTCTGATTGAATATACCAAAACGGAAAGTAAACACCACTTAGCTTTTCAATCTGATCTTGATTATAAAAATTTTTATTCACATAATGCTTGTGCTTAATCCAATTTTTAAAGGCTTCTTGCGCTTCTTTTTGATCCATTTGAAAGGGAATTAGCTGCTCAGGTGCAA
Source organism: Streptococcaceae bacterium (assembly GCA_022484805.1). GTDB lineage: Bacteria > Bacillota > Bacilli > Lactobacillales > Streptococcaceae > MMGLQ5-1. Next base: position 5,728 of record JAKVKP010000028.1, on the reverse strand, counting down.
ACTCACCCGATAATCGATCAACTAAAACCACTGGATTATGACAATAGTAGCAGAATGTAGCTGCCGTAGTTGCGCTAGTATAAATTTCAGCGCCACAGCTACTACAGCGGTATAAATCAACCTGCTGGGTTGCATCTCTTTTAATAGTATTTTCTGTATCTGTTTGCTCAGCTATTTCAGGATTTGCCTTAACAAAGCTAGCGATTTCAGCCTCTGTAAAAATACTAAGACAGTAGGGACAGTGAAATTTTTGGTCATTTGGATTGAAGGTTAAAAAGCCGCCACAATTTGGACACCGATGAGTTTTAGCATCAGTCATTTAATCACCCCAATGGTTTTGCAACAAAAGGTTGACCGCAATTTGCACAGAATTTAGGAATACCTGCTGCTAAGTTAACGACTGCACCACAGTTGGCACAGGCCATTTCAATTTTTTGCTGCTCATTTTGCTGTTCGTTAGGTTGAGGAGGTGTTGGCTGTGCATTTTGTGAATTATTTTGCGCATTGCCTTGGAAGAAAGCTCCTGAGCCAGCATTCATGCCCATTCCCATACCAAAATAGGCATTCCCTGCACCACCAGTGTTACTACCAGCATCTTTCAAGCCCTCTGCAATTGAGCCTTGCACGAAGCCTTCCCTAATTGAAGGATCGCCAAGCATCGCACCTTTATTTCGCATATTGATTAATTCTTGCGAATCTTCAGTGTACGAAATACTTTCAACGGCAACTGAAACAATTTCAATCCCTCGTAGGCTCTTCCATGATTCATCAAGTGTCGTTGACATGAATTGTGATAATTCAATAGATTTAGATGGTAAATATGAAATACGCATGCCTTGAGTTGAAAGCTGATTAATTGAAGTGGTCAATGCCATAATAAATTCAGCTAAAAACTGGGCATTGATATCGTCGACTGTTACTCGACTTAAATTTCGCGGAACAGCATTAGCATAAAATAAAATCGGATCAGAAATTTTAATTGAATAGTTACCAAATGCGCGAACAAACAATTCGGCATTATAAAAATTATCGAAGTATTGTAGCGGACTTGGGGTGCCAAATTTAATTCCCTTGACTTCTGCTAAATTGATAAAAAAGACTTGTTGTTTTTGAGGTGTGACACCACCAAATTTAAAACGTTTAAAGGCTTCATCAATTGATCCTTTCAAATTGCCAGCAAACATGCTTGGTGCGCTGTCATTTTTAACGGTGTAGTAGCCTTCCTCAGCTGAGTAGTCGATGACTTTTCCGCCGTCAACTAAAAGCATCATTGTATTAACTGGAACATGAATTACTGAGCCGTCAGTTAAGAAATCAACAGTTCCTTTTTTATTACTACCTCGTTTATCATCTTTTCGAACTGCAACACCATTAGTCAATAAGGTATCTTGTCCTAAATCATTTGGCTCAATGACCTCTAACCAGCTATCTGCTAAAGCGCCTCCAACCATGCTTGTCGTTGCCTTAATAATTCCCATGAAAAGACCTCCCTTAGTTATTTATTAACACTCTTTATTTTACACGATTAATAGAAATATAAGTAGTTATAAAGAAGAAAATGTTTATTGATTAAATTTACTTTTAGAAAACGTTTTTTTAATTCGAAGCTAAAAAAAGTCACTATCTGATATGTTATAATGATATTTAAGTGATTATGAATTTAGAAATCTAGAGGTGCGTATGAGTTATCAAGCATTATACCGAAAATATCGTTCTCAAACCTTTTCAGAAATGGTTGGACAGGAAAATATCTCAACCGCGTTAAAAAATGAAATCAAAACAGGAAAAATTTCGCATGCTTATCTTTTTTCAGGACCGAGAGGAACTGGTAAGACAAGTGCAGCTAAAATATTTGCGAAGGCTATTAATTGTCCAAATCAAGAGGATGGGGAGCCCTGCAATCAATGTGAGGTTTGTCGCCAAATTACCGAAGGCATTTATGATGATGTGTTAGAGATTGATGCGGCTAGTAATAATGGTGTGGATGAAATCCGAGAATTGAGAGATAAGGTCAATTACGCACCAACACAAGGTAAATATAAGGTTTATATTATTGATGAAGTACATATGCTTTCTACGGGTGCCTTCAATGCCTTGCTTAAAACTTTAGAAGAGCCACCCAAGAATGTTGTATTTATTTTGGCAACAACTGAGCTCCATAAAGTACCTGCAACCATTTTATCGCGAGTCGAGCGATTTCAATTTAAAAGTATTCAGGTTGAACAAATTCAGCAGCATTTAAGTCAAATTCTAACTGAAAATGCTGTTCAGTTTTCAGCTGAGGCAGTCACAGTTATTGCAAAAGCAGCTTTAGGGGGAATGCGTGATGCGCTTTCTCTACTTGATCAGGCTTTATCGCTTGACGAACAGCAGTTAACCCCTGAAAATGCCTTGATTGTAAGCGGCATGCTTTCAGAGCAATTTAAAGATGATTATGTTTCGGCTATTATTAATCATGATGCAAGCTCTGCCATTGAAAGCTTGAACCAATTGTACGACGAAGGCATTCAAATCAATCGAATTGTTGATGAGTTGCTCGCCTATTTTAGAGATTTACTTTTATTTCAAAAAACGAACCAATTGCAGAGCCCACCAACAAAAAAATTTCAGACTAATAGTTTAGCCGATACAGAACTAATTATTCAATTAATTAATAAGGTGAATCAGGCATTTGAAAATCTTCGTTTTTCAGCGCAGCCTAAATTGATTGTTGAGGTGTTAACAATTGACTTGGCTACTCAAAGTAAGCCTGTCCCTTCGAGTAATGAATCTACTGGTAGCACTGAGGCTATTCAAAGTTTAAAAAATGAAATTGACATGCTTCGTAAAGAGTTGAATCAGCTAAAAAGCAATTATGATAGTGTTCAGGGGCAGCATAAGACTACTCAAACGAAAATAGCACAGAAACCATTAGCTAAGGTAACTGTTTCGAAAGAAGAGATTGTCGGCGTTTTAAAATCTGCAGAAAAGCAAAAACTTTTGGATGTCCTTCGGGTTTGGGATGATTTTTTGGCCCATTTATCTCCTGTTCAGCGGGCGCTTTTAAATGCTAGTCAGCCGGTGGCAGCCAGTCAACATGGTGTTGTTCTTGATTTTTCCGAAGAAATTTTGGCGAAAAAGGCAATGGAAAATGAACAATTGCCATATGAATTTAAAAATTTACTAAGCAGCTTGATTGGCTTTTCTCCTAAAATGATTGGGATTGGTCATGATAATTGGTTGCCGATTCGTGATCAATATCGAGCGCAATATCGAGCAAACCAGCAGGCTCAAAATGATCAGGGGTCAAGTAGTGATTCAAAAGAAGTGGAAGTACAGCAAGAAGCTGAGCATCAAGCTTTTATTGATGAGGCGAAAAATTTATTTGGTAATATCGTGACTGACGTAGATGAGGGAAAATCATAAAATGAGATTTAGCTATCAGAGCATTATCAAGAAGCTGCTTAAAGACATTTTGGGCAAAATCACACCTGCCAGCGATGAACCAAAGGATTTATTTGAAAGCTTTCAACCCTTCGAGAAAATAAAGGTTGATTTAGTTCGTGTGGTTGATGGTGATACACTGAAATTAGCCTATAAAAAGGCTACATTTAGAGTAAGATTATTGATTATAGATACACCAGAATCAGTAGAAGCGAATCATCTTGTAATGCCGTTAGGAAAAGAAGTTGCCTACTATACCACAAAATGGGCAAATCGGGCACAGAAAATTGAAATTGCCTTTGATATTGGTCAGCGTAAGGATCGATTTGATCGTTATTTGGTCTATCTTTATTTAGATGGCAAGCTTTTGCAAACAGATTTGCTTAAGAAGGGCTATGCGATTGTACGTTATGTTGCTGAAGGTAATGATACAAAGGCTGATGATTTTTTAAGCTTCCAACAAATTGCTAAGGATAAAAATCGAGGTGTTTGGCAAATACCGGGCTATGTCTACCGCCAGAATAAAAATGAGTATAATTTCAAAAAATAATAGGAGAATTCATGGAAAAATCAATTTTTGGCATTTTTACGTTAATTATGTTAATTGCCTGTTTAGTTTTCGGTACAAAATCATTAAAGCAAAAAAAATACGCACTAGCGATTGTTTTTTATTTGAATGCTCTTTCAAATTTAGTTAACTGTATCCATGCCTTTAGTGGGATTATTTAAATTTTTTATAAAACAATATGGAATCAGCAGATGCTATTTCATATTGTTTTTTTATTAATACATAATAAATAACAATTTGATAATAAAAATCATCATTAATCGTGTTAAAATGTGATTAAGCGTTTAAATGCTCGTTAAATAGCAATATCGGGTTAATGAATCGTTAATACAAGTTTAAAGGAGCTAGCTTGAATGCAATATTTAAAAAAATCAAAATTATTTTACCTCGTTGTTTTAATGATTCTGTTGTTATTTCTAGCCAAACAGATTAGTGATTTGACACTTTTGATGAAGGTTCTGACAATTACTGTTAATACCCTGCTAATCCCTTTGGTTATAACTTTATTTCTCTATTATTTATTAAGACCGGTTTATTTAATTTGTCTTAAATGGTTTAAAAAAGAGAGTTTAAGTTTATTAGCCACCTTTGGTATTTTTATTCTTATTTTGGTCTTCTTTACTCAAAAATTAATTCCGCTATTATTAAGTCAAATTGATATGCTGATTAATAATTTACCAAAGTTAATTAGTGAACTGGATCAGCTATTGCTTTCATTAAATATCTATGACTATGATCAAAAGGCGTTAGGACAATATTTAGAACTAATCAATCATTCCTTTGAGGATTTATTTAATATGTTTTTCGTAGGCTTAAAAAATGGTACAAATTTTGTTTTCCGATTTGTTTCACAATCATTTCTAATTGTCAGCCTAGTGCCAATTATGCTTTATTATCTATTGAAAAATACTCAAAAAAGTCATCATTTTGAAATTATACCAGAAAAATTTCGAGCATTATCAATAGAGTATTTTCATGCTTGTGAACAAGTGCTTGCAGACTATATTAGTGGTAAAGCGATGGTCTGTTTTTATGTATTTATTGGAGCACTGATTAGTTTCACAATTGGTGGATTACCAAATGCCTTTTTATTTGCAGTTGTTGCGGGTATTATGGATATTGTCCCTTACTTTGGACCATGGATTGGCGCTTTTCCAGCAGTGCTATCAGCTTTATTACTTGAACAAACTAATGTTTGGCTAATTATAGTTGGTATCATTATTGTTCAGCTAGGAGAATCCTACATTGTTTCTCCACTTGTTATGAGTAAGGAAATGAAGCTTCATCCATTAGCAATTATTATTTTAATGCTGATAACTGGGCAAACGTTCGGCTTAATCGGTATGATTATTATTCTACCAATTGTTGCTTTATTAAAAGTTTCCGCGATTTACTTAATAAAGTTGAAGCAGCAGTATAAAAAATCTCAATCGGTTCATCTCGATTCAAATCAACAATAATTAATCTTTTATCTAATAATTAGTAACCTTCCTTAAATTTTTCAGTGATGAATTATTTAAAAGAGAAGGTTTTTTAGTTTAACAGAAAATTTTCAGAAAAAATGATAGTTTTTAACAATTTAATATTAAACAATATTTTTATATATATATTTAAGTCAAGTCCATAATCCTGTGTAAAATACTATACAATGTTTTACCGGTCTCTCATTGATCAAACTTAATATATTTTCTTGTAGAACTGAGCCATTCGTCATGAAGGTCCATAAGGACAGCTCCA
>JAKVKP010000027.1 GCA_022484805.1 Streptococcaceae bacterium | reverse complement strand
TCAATTTGAGGCAGTTAGTGACAAAGGTATGCATTTGAACTTGTTTTTAGAAGCAACCCAAGGGCGCTTTAAAAACTTAGTTCAAAGGCTCGATACACACTTACTCTCCGAAAATTGTTTAATAGTAGCTGAGCATTATGTCATAGGTATACTTCTGAATGGCTTTCTTTCATATGCTTCTGCGAATCTTCCAATCTTTCTCGGAAAGATTGGTCAAACTGCACCAAAACGAGTGTATTTGTACGGATATTCCAATCTTTCTCGGAAAGATTGGGCAAACCGCACTAAAACGAGTATATTTGTACGAATCTTCCAATCTTTCTTGGAAAGATTGGTCAAATTGCACCAAATCGACAATTTTTGATAAGGTCTGTCAAATTACCACCTCCTAAAATTTCTTATTTCCTTACAATCAGCAGTAGTGGTTCTTTTTCAAAATATGATATTATTTAGATACGGGTTAACTAACAGCTAGGAGGAGCCAATGAATTTAATCGAGGTTAAACATACATATAAAAAATATCAGATGGGCGAAACGGAGATTATCGCAAATGATGATTTAAATTTTGAAGTTAAAGAAGGTGAGCTCGTCGTCATCTTAGGACCAAGTGGTGCCGGAAAATCAACCATTTTAAATATTCTTGGTGGCATGGATACGCCGACAAGTGGTGAAATCATTGTCGATGGGACTGATATTGCTCAATTTACGGAGCGACAGCTGACCAAGTATCGTCGTTTGGATGTTGGCTTTGTTTTTCAATTTTATAATTTAGTACCCAATCTGACGGCTAAGGAAAATGTTGAGCTGGCAACCGCCGTTTCACCGAATGCTCTAGACGTCGAAACGACATTACGCGCTGTCGGCTTGACAGATAGGATGTCAAATTTTCCAGCCCAGCTTTCAGGTGGTGAACAGCAGCGTGTCGCAATTGCTAGAGCCTTAGCAAAAAACCCTAAGCTGCTATTATGTGATGAGCCGACAGGTGCCTTAGACTACCAAACAGGCAAATCTATTTTAAAATTACTGCAGGATACCAGTCGCCAAAATAAAATGACGGTGATAATTATCACCCACAATAGTGCTTTAGTTGAAATGGCCGATAGAGTGATTAAAATAAAAAATGGGACCGTTTCTGACAACTACCAAAATGAAACACCTCGCCCAGTTGAAACGATTGAGTGGTGATAATTATGCGGAAAAAAGCACTCTATAAAGATTTACTTGTTGAAATAAAAAAAAGCTTTAATCGTTTTTTATCAATTCTTTTTATCGTTGCTCTCGGTGTTGCTTTTTATGCTGGTTTACAATCGACTGCACCGAATATGCGCTATAATGCTGATGCATATTATGATCAACAGAGCTTAATGGATTTAAGAATCATTGCAACAAAGGGGTTAACCGATGATGACCTCGAAGCTATCAAAGCGGTAAAAGGGGTAAAACAGGCGGAAGCTGCCAATTTGGCGGATGTTTTGGTCGAATCAGATAATGAACAAATTGTCATGCGTGTTGAATCATTGACTTCAAAGATTAATCAGCTTGAGGTTGTCTCAGGTAAACTACCGCAAGCAGTTGGTGAGGTGGCAATTGATAGCAAGGTTGCCAAGGCAAATCAATACAAGATTGGCAATTCAATTACGCTTGCCGACACAGAAACTGCCTCAAATGCTCTTTTAACTGAAAAATCGTATAAAATTACCGCAATTGTTAATAGTCCTGCCTATATTTCTTATGGACGTGGCAGTACAAATATTGGAAATGGTACCATTTCTGGTTTTATGTATATGACTAAAGATAATTTTAATTTAACGGATTTATCAACTCAGATTTTAATTCAAGTGGACGGTGCCCAAAATTTAACGGCATATACCAAAGCATATGATAATTTGATTGATACTGTGACTAAGCGACTCGAAAAGATTTCAGTGACACAAAACCAAAAGCGCTACGATGAACTGAAATCGACGGCACAAGCATCTGTTGATTCTGCTAAAGCGCAGCTTGAGGCATTGCAGGCGCAGTCAGCACTACTCGGTCAGTCAGCGGGTCAGACAATGATAATCGATGGTCAAACTGTAAACCAAGCCACCTTAGAAAATTTGATTAGTGAAAATACATTAAAAATTAATGAAGCACAAGTGCAAATTGATCAGCTTCAGGCACCGACATGGCAAATTCAAACAAGAGATGATTTACCCGATTATTCAGGTCTTGGTGATAATGCTGAAAGAATTAGAAATATTGGGAATGTCTTTCCGCTAATCTTCTTTTTAGTTGCTGCCTTAATTAGCTTGACGACGATGACTCGGATGGTTGAAGAAGAACGAATGAATATTGGTACCTTAAAGGCACTCGGTTACGGCAAATGGGACATTGCCTTTAAGTATTTAACCTATGCATTTTTAGCAACGATTATCGGAGGTGTGATTGGTGTTTTAATAGGTGAAAAAATATTCCCTCGCATTATTATTAGTGCCTATGGCATTATGTATTCAAATATGCCGATTGGCACAATGCCTTATAATTTAAAATTCGCTCTAATCTCTGTCGGTGCAGCTTTTGTCGCGACGATTGGCGCTACAATCTTTTCTTGCTATCAGGCACTTTTCCAAACACCAGCCGCCTTGATGCGACCACCTGTGCCTAAGGCAGGTAAGCGTGTTTTACTGGAACGAATTGGCTTGATTTGGAATCATTTGAGCTTCACCTGGAAGGCAACCATTCGTAATTTATTTCGCTATAAAAAGCGCTTTTTAATGACGATTTTTGGGATTGGTAGCTGTCTTTCTCTAATCTTGATTGGTTTTGGTCTGCGTGATTCAATTTTGGACATTGGCACTTTGCAATACAATAAATTACAAACCTACGATGCGCTTTTAATGGGGAATTCTGAGGCAGATAGCACGTCAGTTGAAAAATTACAGACTACCCTATCAGATGAAAAAGCGATAAAAAGCTATTTGCCAATCCAAATGAAAACACAGCGTGTTAGCTTTGGTGATGAGCATTTAGATAGCTATGTCTTAGTACCAAAAACACTTAGTGGTTTAGATGATTATTTAACTTTCAGAGATCGTAAGACTGGTAAGGTTTACCAATTGAATGATGATGGGGTCATTATCTCTGAAAAAATGGCACGCCTTCTAGATGTTAAAAAGGGTGATACAATTAAGCTTTCTGACGAAGGTCGTAACCAAGTATCAGTAAAAGTTGCAGAGGTGACAGAGAATTACGTGATGTACTATACCTACCTTTCACCTAAGCTATATCAAGAACTATATGGCGAGTCACCTCAATTTAATGATTATTTATTAATTCTTAAAAATGGCAGTCAAGCAACTGATGCGCTAAGTGAACGTTTATTAGAAGAGCCAGCTACCTTGACAATACAATATACCGAAAGCTTGAAGACTACCATGAATGACATGCTTAAGGCATTAGATTCGGTTATTTGGGTATTAATTTTGTCGGCAGGTTTATTAGCTTTTGTTGTTTTATATAATTTAAATAATATTAATATCAACGAGCGTAGACGCGAATTGGCCACAATTAAGGTTTTAGGCTTTTATGATTTAGAATTGGCTGAGTATGTTTATCGGGAAAATATTTTATTGACAATTATCGGCTCACTGTTTGGAGTCGTAATGGGAACCTTTTTGCATCGTTATTTAATCGTAACGGTTGAAGTGGATGATATTATGTTCGGTCGAAATATTGCAATGTCTAGCTATATTTATTCAGTGCTGATTACCGTCGCCTTTTCTATCTTTGTCAATTTCGTGATGTTTTTCAAGCTTCGCAAAATTAACATGGTTGAATCACTAAAGAGTGTGGAATAATTAAGCTTAAAAAGGATTTATGACAAAAAATGTCATAAATCCTTTTTTGACCTGTAAATCATGTTCAGTAATGCAGATGATTTTATTCTTGTAAAAACTCCAATCTTTCCCAGAAAGATCGGAATTTTTGTATCAATCGATTATTTTGCTTATTCTTGATTTTTAAGGCACCCTTTAATCATAAAGGGTGCAATCAAGGTTGTTAGAATAATTACAATAACTAAGCTTGAATAGCTCGTTTGTTCAAGTAGCTGTGCACCAAGTCCAATTTGCAAAACAATCAATGCCATTTCACCACGGCTAACCATCCCGCTACCAATCAGGAGTGCTTCTTTTGTTCTAAAGCCGAATCCCTTGGCTGCTAATGCCGCAGGGATTACCTTACTGGCAACAGCTAATAACGTCATGCCAATAATTAAAATGAGGTTTTTAGATAGACCGTCAAAGCTCATATTTAAGCCAATACTGGCAAAGAAAATAGGAATAAAAACAACATAAGCAATAGTAGATACACGGTTTTCAATTTCTTTGGCAACTTGACTTTGTGAAACGATTACACCAGCAAAAAAGGCACCAATAACATCACTCATTCCAACTAATTCCGCAGCGTAGGCTAAGCCTAGACAGAGAATGACAGAAATCATCGTGCTAGCAGCATATACAGGTAGACGATTGGCTAGCCTTAAAAGGTAAGGGGCAAGATAGCGCGCTAAAATATAAATCAAGAAAACGAACAATAATTCAAGTAAAATTTGAATCGGCAGAGCGATACTTAAGCCACTTGTTGATTTAATACCAATGCTTGAAATAAAGAAGCTTAGTATTAAGACTGCTAGAATATCGTCAACGACCGCAGCACCTAAAATAGTCGCTCCCGCGTTGGATTTTAAAGCCTTATACTCGTTTAAAACCTCTACAGTAATGGAGACGCTCGTTGCTGCAAAAACAATGCCTAAGAAAAAAGATTGGTTAAACTGATAACCGAGCAAATGACCGAGTAATGTAAAAGAGATAAGTGGTACGATTACGCCACAAATGGCGACGGTAGTGGCCGGTTTTATATTACGTTTTAATAAATTGATATCACTTTCAAGTCCTGCTAGGAACATTAAAAAAATAACGCCAAGCTCAGCTAATATTGCGATTTCATCAGCTGAATGAATCCAATTTAAAAGCGCTGGTCCAAGGATAATCCCAACAGCGAGCTGCCCAACGACGACTGGAAGATTGACCTTCCGACATAAGACAGATAAAAATAATGAAAAACTCAAAATTAAAAAAATTTCCCCCATAATTCCTCCAATACTTAATAAACTAATCTTATCCTTAGTGCCATAAAAATTCAAATCGTAATTTCTAATTTATTAAAAACCGAACAATGGATGTTAGATTTAGAAATTAATTTGGCTTTTCAATTCGCAAGTTTTTTGAATTTGTTAAACTAGAATTGTCAAAAAATAATTAAAGGAGACTATTGTGATTTCAAAAGGTGAATTAATTTATGAAGGTAAAGCGAAACAGCTATTTAAAACAAACGATGAAAACGTTCTATGGGTTGAGTATTTGAATCAAGCTACTGCTTTGAACGGCTTGAAAAAGGATGCGATTCAAGGTAAGGGTGAACTCAATAATCAGATTACTTCTAGTATATTTGAGGCTTTGGCTGAAAAGGGTATCCAAAGTCATTTTATCGAAAAAATATCAAAAACCGAACAATTAATTCAAAAAATGACAATGTTTCCATTAGAGGTTGTCCTTCGAAATTACGTTGCAGGTAGCTTTTCAAAGCGCTTTGGCATTGAAGAGGGTGTTCAGCTCAAAAAACCAATTATTGAATTTTACTATAAAGCAGATGAATTGGATGATCCTTTTATCAATGACGCACATATCTTAAACTTTGAAATTGCAAACGAAGAAGAAATCGCTGAGATTAAGGCTGCAACGCTTGAAATCAATCAAGCTTTGATTGAATTATTTAAGCAGGCTAATATAAAATTAATTGACTTTAAATTAGAATTTGGTCGCAACGCCGACGGCGAGATTGTTTTAGCAGATGAAATTTCGCCAGACACTTGTCGCTTATGGGATTTAGAAACGAATGAACATCTAGATAAGGATTTATATCGCCGTGATTTGGGAGATATTATTCCCGTTTATCAAGAAGTTTTAAATCGCTTGACAAAATAGGTCGCTTTGACTCGTTTAATTGATTTAATATAAGTAAATATAATTAAGGTGGAGAGATGAACAAACGAATTTTTGTCGAAAAAAAAGAGAATTTTAAAATTAAAGACATTGCGTTATTAAAAGAATTAAAAAATAATTTACAATTAGAAACGCTGAGCTCTGTTCAGCTGATTCAAGTTTATGATGTTTTTAATATTGACGAAACATTATTAATCAAGGCAGAAAATCATATTTTTGCGGAGAAGGTAACCGATCAATTATTAGATCAAGCAGAAATTGATTCGTTATTAGCTCAACAGTTAAATTTTTGTATTGAAGCCTTGCCCGGTCAATTTGATCAACGCGCTTCATCAGCTGAGGAAGCTCTATTTTTACTAGGTGCTAATACAGATGTTAAAGTGAATTCAGCACAGCTTTATCTAGTGAATGCTGATATTACGTCATCAGAATTTGACAAAATTAAAAATTACTTACTGAATCCTGTTGATTCACGCTTTAAAACAATTACTAAACCGATTCAGCTGGAACAATTTGCTGATTCGGATAAGCAAATCCCCGTTTTAGATTTTTTTAATACTGCCACAGCAGCTGATTTTGCTAACTTTAAACAAGAGAATGGTTTAGCAATGGAAGTTGCGGATTTACTTTGTATTCAGGAATATTTCCAATCCATTAAACGCAATCCAACGGAAACAGAATTAAAGGTTTTAGACACTTATTGGTCTGATCACTGTCGCCATACGACCTTTGAGACGGAATTAAAAAATGTTGACTTCTCAAAAAGTCAATTTCAAGCACAGCTTCAAGCAACTTATGACCAGTATCTAGCAATGCGCGAAGAATTAAATCGTCAGGCAAAGCCAAAAACCTTAATGGACTTGGCGACTATTTTTGGTCGCTATGAGCGGGCAAATGGTCGATTGGATGATTTAGAAGTCAGTGATGAAATCAACGCATGCAGCATTGAAATTGAAGTAGATGTTAATGGTGTCAAGGAACCTTGGCTTTTAATGTTTAAAAATGAAACGCATAATCACCCAACAGAAATTGAGCCTTTTGGTGGTGCTTCAACTTGTATTGGCGGCGCAATTCGTGATCCATTATCTGGTCGTTCTTATGTCTACCAAGCAATGCGAATTACTGGCGCAGGTAATATCTTACAGCCTGTCCAAGAAACAATGGCGGGTAAGCTACCCCAGCAGGTCATTTCAAAGGACGCAGCACACGGCTATAGCTCTTACGGCAATCAAATTGGTCTGGCAACGACTTATGTCAAAGAATACTTCCATGACGGCTTTGTTGCTAAGCGAATGGAAGTTGGCGCGGTTGTCGGCGCTGCACCAAAGGAAAACGTTAAGCGAATTGCACCCAAACCTGGCGATGCGATTATTTTATTAGGTGGTAAGACAGGGCGCGATGGTGTTGGCGGGGCAACTGGCTCATCCAAGGTACAGACTAAAACTTCCGTCGAAACAGCCGGTAGTGAGGTTCAAAAAGGCAATCCGATTGAAGAACGAAAAATTCAACGTTTATTTAGAAATCCAACAGTCACTAAGCTAATCAAAAAGTCAAATGACTTTGGCGCAGGCGGTGTTTGTGTGGCGATTGGTGAATTAGCAGATGGTGTTGATATTAATTTGGATTTAGTACCACTGAAATACCAAGGATTAAACGGTACAGAAATTGCCATTTCAGAGTCGCAGGAAAGAATGGCTGTTGTCGTTGAGGCAAGTGATGTTGAAGGCTTTATTGCAGCATCAGCAAAGGAAAATATATTAGCAGTACAGGTGGCTGAGGTCACTGAAGCAGCAAAGCTTGTCATGCGCTGGAACGGTGAAACAATTGTTGAGATTGATCGTCGCTTCTTAGATACAAATGGTGCTAGAAGCTCAATTGATGCTGTTGTTGTTGACGAAGGTCAAGCAAAACCATTTACGCAAACAACGAGTAATGAGCAGTTTTCTAATGACTTGACTCAATTATTAGCAAAAATGAATCATGCAAGTCAAAAAGGGCTACAAACAATTTTTGATAGTAGTATTGGTCGTTCAACGGTTAACCAACCGATTGGCGGACGCTATCAAATCACTCCAGTCGAAAGTTCAGTTCAAAAATTACCAGTCTTAAATGGAACAACAAACACAGTAAGCTTATTAGCACACGGTTATCATCCAGATATTGCTGCTTGGTCACCATATCATGGTGCAGCTTATGCAGTAATTGAGGCAACTGCTCGTTTAGTTGCAACAGGTAGCGATTGGTCGAAGGCTCGTTTTTCATATCAAGAATACTTTGAAAGAATGGATAAGAATCCAGAGCGCTTTGGCAAGCCACTTGCAGCCCTTTTAGGGACAATTCAAGCGCAGGCTGAGCTTGGTTTACCAAGTATTGGTGGTAAGGATTCAATGAGTGGTAGCTTCGAAAATATCAATGTGCCACCAAGTCTGGTCGCCTTTGGTGTGACAACTTCGACAGCAGATCGTATTTTATCTCCTGAATTCAAAACAGCTGGAGATTATATTTACTATATTAAAGGTGAAAAAATTGCTGAAACAATTGATTATTCAAAAATTAAAGCCAATTTTGCCTTAGTAGATCAATTACAAACAACCTATTCAATTAGCTCTGCCATTTCTACTAAAACAGGTGGCTTCGGTGAGGCAATTGCACTAATGAGCTTTGGCAATCAAATTGGTGCAGCGGTTGAGCTAGAAAATGTAGAAGATTTATTAACTGCTGAGTTTGGTGGCTTTATTTTAACGAGCTCAGAAAAAATTGATTTAGCAGGTGTTGAAAGAATTGGACAAACAACTGCCGAATTCAAATTAACGATTAATCAAATTGAAATTTCAGGTCAAAGCCTGCTTGCTGCCTTTGAAGGTACCTTTGAAACAATTTATCCGACAACCTTTGAACAGAATCAAGTGCTTGACGAGGTACCTGAGGTTAAAAGTCAAGCAGTGATTAATAATTCAACGGCGATTGCTAAGCCATTAGTTTATTTACCAGTCTTTCCTGGTACAAACTGTGAATACGATTCCGCTAAGGCCTTTGAGTCTGCTGGTGCTGAAACGAAGATTGTACCTTTCATTACTTTAAATGAAAAGACAATTGCTGACTCAATTGATGAAATGGTTGAAAATTTAAAGCAAGCTCAAATTTTGATGCTAAGCGGTGGTTTTTCAGCGGCAGATGAGCCTGATGGTAGCGCGAAATTTATTGTGAATATTCTGCTTAATCAAAAGGTTAAAGCGGCAATTGACGCTTTTATTGCTAAGGGTGGCTTGATTTTAGGTATCTGTAATGGCTTCCAAGCACTTGTCAAATCAGGCTTGCTACCTTATGGTCATTTTGATCAAATTACAGAAACGAGTCCAACCTTGTTTTATAATGATGCCAATCAGCACGTTGCAAAAATGGTTGAAACTCGGATTGCTAATACTAATTCTCCTTGGTTGGCTGGTGTTCAGGTTGGCGATATCCATGCGATTCCAGTTTCACATGGTGAAGGTAAGTTTGTAGTTTCCGAAGCCGAATTAGCTGAGCTGATTGAAAATGGTCAAATTATTAGTCAATATGCTGATTTTTCAGGTCAGCCATCAATGGCTAGTGCTTTTAATCCAAACGGCTCAATTTCAGCGATTGAAGGTATCATTAGTAAAAATGGTCAAATTTTAGGTAAAATGGGTCACTCAGAGCGCTTTGAAGCTGGGTTGTTTAAAAATATTCCAGGAAATAAGGAGCAGTCACTATTTGCAAGTGCGGTTAGCTATTTCCAGAATAAGAACTAGGAAAGGGATTCAAAAATGGTTGAAGTAAAAAGTTTAAATGAGGAATGCGGCCTTTTTGGAATTTGGGGACATCCAGATGCAAGTCGCGTCACTTATTTTGGCCTTCATAGTCTACAACATCGTGGTCAAGAGGGGGCAGGAATTGTTTCAAACGAAAACGGCAAGCTACGTGGTCATCGTGATTTAGGCTTATTAGCAGATGTTTTTAAGAACGAACGGGATTTGACTAAGCTAAAAGGTCAAGCTGCGATTGGACATGTCCGTTATGCAACTTCAGGAAGTAAATCAATTAATAATATCCAACCTTTATTGTTCAAATTTTATAATGGTCAATTTGGCTTGGCACATAATGGTAACCTTACTAACGCCATTTCTTTGAGACGTGAATTAGAAGAAAGTGGTGGCATTTATCATTCAAATTCGGACACGGAGATTTTGATGCACTTGATTCGCCACTCAAAGGCCGATAATGTGATTGATAAGATGAAAGAGGCACTCAATACGGTTAAAGGTGGCTTTGCCTACCTTTTAATGACTGAAAATGAGATGATTGCTGCATTAGATCCAAATGGCTTTAGACCACTGGCACTTGGGCAAATGAAGAATGGTGCCTATGTTGTTGCTAGTGAAACCTGTGCCTTTGAAGTGGTTGGTGCAACCTTGATTCGTGATGTCGCTCCTGGTGAAATGATTATTATTAATGATGATGGCTATCGAATTGAAAAATATACGGATGATACACAGCTGGCAATTTGCTCCATGGAATTTATCTATTTTGCTAGACCTGATTCGACAATCTCTGGTGTTAATGTTCATACTGCACGAAAACGGATGGGCAAACGCTTAGCACAAGAATATCCAATTGAAGCCGATATTGTAGTTGGCGTACCGAATTCATCACTTTCCGCCGCAAGTGGCTTTGCTGAAGAAAGTGGTCTCCCTTATGAGCTAGGTCTGGTTAAAAATCAATATATTCAGCGGACCTTCATTCAGCCAACTCAAGAGCTACGCGAGCAAGGTGTAAGAATGAAATTATCAGCCGTTCGTGGTGTGGTTGAAGGCAAGCGTGTAGTGATGGTTGATGATTCAATCGTTCGTGGCACAACAAGCCGTCGAATTGTTCAACTGTTAAAAGAAGCAGGCGCAGCAGAGGTTCACGTTGTGATTTCTTCACCGCCGCTTAAATACCCTTGCTTTTATGGGATTGATATTCAAACACGTAAAGAATTAATCGCTGCCAACCATTCTGTTGAGGAAATCAAGGAAATTATTGGAGCAGATTCACTTTACTTCTTAAGTGAGCAAGGTCTGATTGATGCGATTGACTTGCAAAATGATGCGCCTTATAGTGGCTTGTGTATGGCTTATTTCAACGGTGATTATCCAACACCACTTTATGATTATGAAGCTGATTATCGTAAATCACTTGAAGAGGATGCGATAATTGCAGCAGCAACTGAGGTAAAATGATAATTTGTTAAAGAATTAGTTTCTTGATTAAATTAATTAAAATAGTTATAAATAATAAAATTAAATTATAAAATGTAGGATTGAAATAAAAGGAGAACTAATGGCAAACGCTTATTCAAAAGCTGGTGTAGATGTTAATGCGGGCTATGAGGTCGTTGATCGAATTAAAAAACATGTCAAGAAAACAGAACGCCTCGGTGTGATGGGTTCAATTGGTGGTTTTGGTGGCGCTTTTGATTTAACTGAATTGAATGTTAAGGAGCCTGTTTTAATTTCGGGTACTGACGGTGTCGGTACCAAGCTTAAGGTCGCAATTGATGCAAATAAGCATGATACGATTGGTATTGACTGCGTTGCAATGTGTGTGAATGATATCGTTGCACAGGGCGCAGAACCACTTTACTTTTTAGATTATATTGCAACGGGAAAAAATATTCCTGAAAGACTTGAACAGGTTGTTGCAGGTGTCGCTAATGGCTGCTTAGATGCCGGTGCGGCTTTAATTGGTGGCGAAACGGCTGAAATGCCGGGTATGTATCAGGCAGATGACTACGATTTAGCAGGCTTTGCTGTTGGTGTGGCTGAAAAATCAGCAATGATTACTGGTCAAAAAATTAAAGCAGGCGATATTTTATTAGGATTACCCTCAAGTGGTATCCATTCAAATGGCTATTCATTAGTTCGTCAAATTTTCTTTGAGAAAAAAGGATTGAAAGTAAATGATACTGTTCCTGAGCTGAAGCAGACAGTTGCCGAGGCTTTACTTGTGCCCACAAGAATTTATGTCAAAGCATTAAAGCCGCTGATTGATGCTCAAGTCTTAAACGGTGTGGCACACATCACTGGTGGTGGCTTTGTTGAAAATATTCCAAGAATGTTTCAAACGGCACTTTCAGCAGAAATTAAGCTTGGTTCGTGGGATAAATTAGCTATTTTTGATGTTTTAGAGCAATATGGTGAAATTCCGACACTTGAAATGTACGAAATTTTTAATATGGGTATTGGCATGGTATTAGCTGTTGCACCAGAAAAATTATCAGAGGTTCAAGAAATACTAAAAGAAAATAACGAGGCTTTCTTTGAAATTGGGAAAGTAACTGAAAAGCAAGAGAGCGAAGTGGTTTTCATTGACTAAGCTTGCAATTTTTGCCTCAGGTAATGGTACAAATTTTGAAGTATTAGCCAAAGCAATCAACTCCGTTGATTTTCCAGCAACACTTGAATTTGTATTTAGTGACAAGCGACAAGCATTCGTTTTAGAACGTGCCGCTAAATTATCAGTTCCTAGCTACACCTTTGAATTAAAGGAATTTCCAAGTAAAGTCGATTATGAGTTGGCAATCATTGAATTACTTGACACGCATCAAGTTGATTTTATTT
Source organism: Streptococcaceae bacterium (assembly GCA_022484805.1). GTDB lineage: Bacteria > Bacillota > Bacilli > Lactobacillales > Streptococcaceae > MMGLQ5-1. The sequence goes on along the minus strand of JAKVKP010000027.1, from coordinate 23,755 downwards.
TGTTGGCTGGCTACATGAAAATTGTTGGTCAGACTTTACTAGAAAAATATGAAGGTCGAATAATTAATATTCATCCTGCACTCTTACCAAACTTTAAAGGTGCTCATGGTATTGAAGATGCTTTTAAGGCAGGTGTTAGTGAAACTGGTGTGACGATTCATTATGTTGATTCAAATGTGGATACAGGTGAAATCATTGTTCAAGAGCGGGTTTTAGTTGATGATTCAGATACCTTGGAAAGCCTTGAGGCAAAAATTCACCAAGTGGAACATCGACTTTATCCAGAAGTTGTTAGACAATTAATTGAAAAAGCGCAGTAGTATTAAATCATTTCATGATTATTAATAATGATTTTGCGTTATTAACGATAGCTTGAAGAGCTAAATTGATTAATCTATTATAAATCAATGCAAATCAGCCCTCTCAGCTTTTTAAATATAGAAAGGAAGCATCAAATTGATAAAACGTGCATTAATTAGCGTTTCAGATAAAGCAGGTATTGTTGAATTTGCCAAAAAATTAGTCGAAAATGGGGTTGAAATCATTTCAACTGGTGGTACGAAAAGTGCTTTAGACGCTGCAGGTATCCAAACAATTGCAATCGATGAAGTAACTGGTTTTCCAGAAATGATGGATGGTCGAGTAAAAACACTTCATCCTAAAATTCATGGTGGTTTGCTCGGTCGTCGTGACTTAGAAACACACATGGCAGCAATGGCTGAGCATGATATTCAACCGATTGATTTGGTGGTTGTTAACCTTTATCCGTTTAAATCAACGATTGAAAAGCCTGATGTTACCTATCAAGAAGCAATCGAAAACATTGATATTGGTGGTCCTTCAATGCTTCGTTCTGCGGCTAAAAATCATGCAGCAGTAACAGTAGTGGTTGATCCAGAGGATTATGAAGCTGTTTTAGCAGAAATTGGTCAAGATGGTGACACCACTTTAGCGACTCGTAAGCGTCTAGCTGCTAAGACCTTCCGTCATACTGCCTATTATGATAGTTTAATTGCTGGTTATTTGACTGAACAGGTTGCTGAAAAGGATCCAGAAAAATTAACCTTGGCTTATGATTTGAAACAGGATTTGCGTTATGGCGAAAATCCACAACAAAATGCAGCATTCTATCAAAGTGCTTTGGTAACTGATTATTCAATCGCCAGTGCAAAACAGTTAAATGGTAAGGCACTTTCATTCAATAATATTCGAGATGCTGATGCGGCAATTCGTATTGCACGAGAATTTACAGCACCGACTGTCGTTGCTTTAAAGCATATGAATCCATGTGGTATTGGTACTGCTGAAACGATTGAACAGGCTTGGGACTTTGCCTATGAAGCAGATTCAGTTTCTATTTTTGGTGGTATTATTGTTTTAAATCGTCAAGTGGATGCTGCAACTGCTACTAAGATGCATCCCGTTTTCTTAGAAATTATTATTGCACCTAGCTTTTCTGATGAGGCGCTTGAAATTTTAACGACTAAAAAGAAAAATTTACGTCTATTGCAACTAGACTTTGCGAATGCTGCAAAGTCAGAAGTTGAACCAGAATATACAGGTACCTTAGGTGGTTTGCTTGTTCAAAATCAAGATGCGATTAAAGAAGATGCTAATGACTGGCAGGTGGTCACAGAACGTCAGCCTTCTGCCGAAGAATTAAAAGCCCTAGAATTTGCATGGCGCTCAATTAAATATGTGAAGTCAAATGCAATTTTAATTGCCAATGACCATCAAACACTTGGTGTTGGTGCAGGACAAATGAACCGTGTTGGCTCGGTAAAAATTGCGATTGAGCAAGCTAAGGCACGCTTGGATGGTGCAGTTTTAGCCAGCGATGCGTTCTTCCCATTTGCAGATAATGTTGAAGAAATTGCTAAGGCTGGCATTAAAGCAATTATTCAGCCTGGTGGTAGCGTTCGTGATCAAGACTCAATTGATACCGCTAATAAATATGGCCTAACAATGCTCTTTACTGATGTTAGACACTTTAGACATTAAAAAAGATGCTAAATTGCCTTGTATCAAAAAATGAAAAATAATTTAGCTTGACTATAATACAAAACGAGCTACAATGATGAGGCAAATGTGTTTGAGATACTATTTCATCGGGAGGTAGCGATGACAGAGCAGGAATTATTAGCAGTTCTAGAGCCAGCAGTTGCGGACTTGGCTGGTGTTAAAATTTACTGGAAGTCAGAATGGGCGGCTTATCGCTTCGATATTTTGGATAAGATGTTTGCGATGGTTAGTACTACCTATTTTACGTTTAAAAATTCACCAGAACAAAATGATATATTACGTTCGGCTTATCCTTTTGTGATTCCAGGCTATTATATGAATAAAACACATTGGAATAGTATTGTCATTTCAGAAAACCAATTTTCAGAACAGGAATTGACGGCATTATTGTTAGAAAGTTATCAAAAAGTCTTTGAAAAGCTAACTAAAAAACAAAAAAATCAGTTATTGGAAGATAAGCAGTGAACGCATTACTAAACATGATTAATTAAGATAATAATATATAAGGAGTATTCATGAAAAGAATCCTAGTCATTGGATCTGGTGGTCGAGAACACGCAATCGCCAAGAAATTTTTAGAAAGTGACCAAGTTTCAGATGTTTTTGTGGCTAAGGGTAACGATGGTATGCTTAAGGATGGTATTCAGTTGGTGGATATTGCCGAAGATGACCATACTGCCTTGATTGAATTTGCAAAGACAAATCAAATTAGTTTTACCTTTGTTGGTCCAGAAGTACCCTTGATGAATGGGATTGTCGATGATTTTGAAGCAAATGGCTTGCGAGTATTTGGCCCACGAAAAAATGCAGCGATTATCGAAGGCTCAAAGGACTTTGCTAAGCAGCTGATGAAGAAATATCAAATTCCAACAGCTGCCTCGGAAACCTTTTCTGACTCAGCATTAGCGATTGAATATATTAAAGCTAACGGTGCACCAATTGTAATTAAGGCGGATGGTTTGGCAGCAGGTAAAGGCGTTGTTGTTGCAGAAACAGAAGAGATTGCGATTGAAGCAGTGAAGGATATGCTCTCTGGCAATAAATTTGGTTCGAGTGGTTCGCAGGTGGTGATTGAAGAATTCTTAGCAGGTGAGGAGTTTTCATTACTCAATTTCGTTAAGGATGACCGTTTCTATCCCATGATTATTGCGCAAGATCATAAGCGTGCCTTTGATGGTGATAAGGGACCTAATACTGGTGGTATGGGTGCATATGCCCCTGTTTCACATATCCCACAAGCAGTAATTGATGAGGCAATTGAAAAAATTGTTAAACCCACTGTGCTCGCAATGATTAATGAAGGTACAAGCTTTACTGGTATTTTATATGCAGGCTTAATTTTAACCAATGAAGGTCCCAAAGTGATTGAATTTAATGCTCGTTTTGGTGATCCTGAAACTCAGGTTGTTTTACCACGATTGACAAGTGACTTTGCTCAAATTATTGATGATATCCTTGATGAGAAAGAGCCTGAAATCAGCTGGCAAGAAGATGGTGTGACAATTGGCGTGGTCGTCGCGAGCGAAGGCTATCCGGATGCTTATCAAAATGGTAGTGTGATACCTGATTTAACCAAGCTAAATTCAACTGTTTATTACGCTGGTGTCAAAGCAGTAGATAATCAGCTTGTCTCTAACGGCGGTCGTGTGCTTTTATTAGCTCAAAGTGGAAAAAACGTTGAAGAAGCCCAAAAAGAGATTTATAATGAACTAGATCAATTAAATTTTACCAACTTCTTTTATCGCCATGATATCGGAAGTAAGGCACTCTAAGATAAGCAGGTGATTTTTTGGGCGAAATACAAATTATTTCTAATCGTGATAAAGACGGTAATTTTGTCGTTAGTTCTGAAGCGTGGACACCAGATAAAATTGAAGCATTATTTAATAAATATAATCCCAATCGTAAGATTAGACTAGAAAAAGAGAAGCTAGCGCAAGCTGAAAAGCCTTCTGATTCGAAAAAAGATTAGTTTTTAGCAATCGCTAGCGATTAAAAAAAGATATCGTTAATTGGATTGTATCTTGTCATAAATAACTATATAGTGATATTAATACATTTTATATAAAGGAGCGTTTCAAGAATGATTTTTGATAAAACAGATTACGAGGCATATGACAAAGAACTATGGGAAGCGATTCATGCAGAAGAAATTCGTCAAGAGCATAATGTTGAATTAATTGCCTCTGAAAATGTAGTGAGCAAGGCTGTCTTAGCAGCACAAGGCACACTTTTAACAAATAAATATGCTGAAGGCTATCCAGGCAAACGTTATTATGGTGGTACTGAATGTGTTGATATCGTTGAAACACTTGCGATTGAACGTGCCAAAGAATTATTTGGTGCTAAATTTGCCAACGTGCAACCACACTCAGGCTCACAAGCGAATGCTGCTGCTTACTTATCATTAATTGATTTTGGTGATACGGTTCTCGGAATGGATTTATCAGCAGGTGGTCACTTAACACACGGTGCGGCAGTGAACTTTTCTGGTAGAACTTATAATTTTGTCAGTTACAATGTAAATCAAGAAACTGAAGAATTGAATTACGATGAAATCTTAGCCTTAGCAAAAGAACATCAACCTAAGCTAATTGTTGCTGGTGCCTCTGCCTATTCAAAAATCATTGATTTTGAAAAATTCCGTGAAATTGCGGATGAAGTTGGTGCAAAATTATTAGTTGATATGGCGCATATTGCAGGCTTGGTTGCGGTTGGCTTACATCCTTCTCCAGTGCCATTTGCAGATATTACCACAACAACGACACATAAAACCTTGCGTGGTCCTCGTGGTGGTTTGATTTTGACTAATGATGAAGATTTGGCGAAAAAAATTAATTCAAATATCTTCCCAGGTATTCAAGGTGGTCCTTTAGAGCACGTTATTGCTGGTAAGGCAGTTGCTTTAAAAGAAGCACTTGATCCAGCCTTTAAGGATTACCAAACACAGGTTATAAAAAATGCTAAGGCAATGGCTGAAGTTTTTAACACAACTGATGGCTTGCGTTTAGTTAGTGGCGGTACTGAAAATCATTTACTATTAGTACAAGTGACTGATTTAGGTATTAACGGAAAAGAAGCACAAAACTTATTGGATGAAGTGAACATTACTTTGAACAAAAATTCAATTCCTTATGAAACTTTATCGCCATTTAAAACGAGCGGTATTCGTATTGGTACACCTGCAATTACATCTCGTGGTTTTAAGGAAGCACAAGCTACTGAAGTTGCGCAATTGATTGTTAAGGTATTAAAAAATAAAGATGATCAAGCTGTTTTAGACGAAGTTAAGCATGAAATATTGGCATTAACCAAGCAATTTCCGCTTTACGATTTTACAGCTGGTTTATAAAAATAATAAAAACTTTTAAAAGACTTTTACAATAGAGTCTTTTAAAAGTTTTTTTATTAAATTATTGTTTGATTTTTAGTTATTAGGATACTTATATTATATAGTATGCTAAAATAAAAAATGTATACAATTATATGAGGAGGAATTTCAAATGAAGCGTGTCTTAATTACAGGTGCTTGTTCGGGTATGGGCTTAAGTGCTACTAAATTATTCTTAAAAAAAGATTGGTCTGTCTTAATGGTTGATATTAATGAGGCACAAGGCAATCAACTGCAAAAGGAGTTTTCTGATGCTGGTGGAAAAATATGGTTTAAAAAATGTAATTTGACCAGTGATGAAGATGTTGCAGCGCTTTATCAATATGCCAAGAAAGAATTAGGTGGTATTGATTCAGTAATCAACAATGCTGGTATTTTTGTACCCGGTACTCTACATGAAACCTCAGTGGAAGATTGGGATAAAATTTTTAATGTTGATGTCAAATCAATTTTACTAACAGGTAAATATTTTATTCCTGACATGATTGCCCAAAAGTACGGTACGATCGTCAATACGGCCTCTGTATCTGGCTTGCAGGGTGATTATAATATGGCAGCATATAATGCCGCTAAGGGTGCAGTAGTTAATCTATGTCGTTCAATGGCATTGGACTATGGTCAATATAATATTCGAGTAAATAATGTTTGTCCTTCTGCCTGTGCCACACCAATGTTTTTAGCAAATCCTCAGGAAAAAATTGATCAGTTTAATGAAGCTAATCCATTAAAACGAATTTGTACACCAGAGGAAGTGGCTGAAGCGATTTATTTCTTAGCCTCTGAACAATCATCGTCTTGTAATGGTGTTAATTTACCTGTATCAGGTGGGATTGAAATATACTCAGGGCAACCGATTCAGCTATAAAATTTATTTTTTGATTAATAGGTGGTTTTGATTGAGCAGTTGATGTTATTTAATCGACTGCTTTTTCGATGAATATTGGAAGACCCGTTGTTTTCTGACTTTGATTTTTACGGTAATTACGGTATGATTAATTTAGAATTAGTTGGCATTATTTTTTTTGATTTGTTGTAATAGATAGGAGATTTAGATGGATTATTTATTAGTGTTATTGATTATTGCTTATCTAATTGCACATTACCTTAAACGAATTAAACTGCCTGCATTTCAGGTCATTCCAGTTTTACTAATGAGCTATTTTTTAATTATGGCATTGAAATATGGTATTTTATTTTATATATTGCCACTTGGCTTATGGGTAATTTTTTTGATGAGTTGGCATTTTGAAAAAAGACGTTTGCTTAATGGTTTTATCTTTAATTTATTTTTAATTAGCTTATCGATTTTTCTAGCGTTGCTATGGGAAATCAAACCGACGTTCTTTATTGCAACTGTTTTTTTTACCTTGTTAGTTTTATTTGTGATTTTAGGAACTCTTGGTCCGGTATTTTTAGTCATCTTTTGCTATTACAATTTTTTTCAGGTAAGAAAGCATGAACGTCTTTCTTTCGCAAATTTATTAACTTTAATTTTAGCTTTCGGAATGACTGCGTTATATATTCTTAATACTTTTATTGAAAAAATTGATCTCCCACCATTGATTAATGGTATTTTATCAATTGGTCCTTCATTAATAATATATGTCTTTTTTGTTTTTATTAATTATTTGATGGTTTCATTTTTATATTTGATAACGGCCTCAAGAAAACCAACTGATTTTGTAATTGTATTGGGCGCAGGTTTACTGAACGGTCGTGAGATAACACCGCTTTTAAAATCGCGAATTGATAAGGGCTTACAATTTTTAACTGGAAATAACTCATTAGTTTTTAGTGGAGGCAAAGGCTCTGATGAAGCGCTCTCTGAGGCACAGGCGATGGCTAATTATGCAATTGAGCAGGGAGTTCCTACAAAACAAATTATTTTGGAAGAAAAATCGACGAATACTTATGAAAATATGTTATTTAGCAAGCAAATTATTGGGAATCATTCTGCGCGCTTTGTTACAAATAATTTTCATGTTTTCCGCGCTAGCTTATTCGCTAAAAAGGTAGGCTTAAAGGCTGACGGCAACGGTAGTAAAACGGCATTTTATTACTTACCAAATGCAATCTTGAGAGAATTTGTAGGTGTTATGTCCATGCATAAACGACGCCATCTGATTATGTTAGCCTTGATAGTTTTATTTGGTATTTTTCAAGGGATTATGAATCAATTTTTTTCACTTTAATTAAAGGGGGTTAAGTGAAATGGCAAGACCAACAACGAAAATTGAACTAATTGAAGCGGCCAATCAGTCTTTTACACAAATGTGGCAGCTGATTGATTCAATGACTGAACAGCAACAAAAGCTTAGTTTCAATTTTGGTAATCAGATTGGCAAAGAAACACATTGGCTAAGGGATGAAAATATAAAGGACGTACTGATTCATCTTTACGAATGGCATTTGCTACTTTTAAATTGGCTTGCTGCCAATCGTCAAGGCACTCAGCAGCCCTTTTTACCTCAACCCTATAATTGGCGAACTTATCCTAAATTAAATGTTCAGTTTAAAGAAGCACATCAGGCAACCTCACTGGAAACAGCTAAAATTTTATTAGAGGAGAGTCACCAGCAAGTGATCTCCGCTCTAAAACCATTTTCAGATATTGAATTATTCGAGAAGCAATATTTTAAGTGGACAGGTAGTAGTAATCTTGGCAGTTACTTTATTTCTGCCACCTCAAGTCATTATCAGTGGGCAATTAAAAAAATCAAATTACATCTTAAGACTTTGGCTTAGTTTAACCAACTATTTTCAACTAGATAAATGTTAAAAAGACTTTTAAAAGTTTTAATCTTTTAAAAGTCTTTTTTTGAAGGGATTATTTAACGTAGTCCAGCGCTAACATCTTTAATAGTTCAATATCTTGGCTTTCTGGTGCTCCCTCAGCAGTCAGATAGTTGCCCAAAAATATCGAGTCAATGATTAAAAAGGCTAATGGCTGGATTGCTTTTAGATGGCGCTCTCGACCAGCGCTAGCACGTAGCTCGGTATTTGGGAAAATAAAGCGCATCATCATTAGTATTTTCAGACATTTTAAGGGATTCAGCGTCCACTGTTCTTCTAGTTTTGTGCCCTTGATTGGTATTAAAAAATTAACTGGTACTGAAAAGGGCTGTTGATTTTTTAGATCAAATGCTAATTCTACCAGCTCTTGATTGGTCTCACCGAGTCCGCAGATGAAGCCAGAACAACTATTAACACCTTGATTTTTTAAATATGCCAATGTTTGCTTGCGATCTTGATAGCTATGAGTAGTCGTAATGCGTTGATAATTAGCCTCTGGTGTATTTAGGTTATGATTAATTCGGTCAACACCACAGTCTTTTAAATAAGCTATTTGTGCCGGCGTGACTGTGCCTAGAGATAAACAGATTTCGAGCTTAAGCTGGCTTTTTATTTTTTTCACAATATTGCCTAAATGCTTTAATTCTTTTTGATTTGGTCTAGTTCCACTTGTTGCAATACAAAAGGTTGATGCATGATTTTTATTGGCAATCAGTGCTTTTTTGAAAATGACCGCCTCAGGAAGTAGTCCATAAATTTCAGTATCAGCTTGATTGCTACTAGATTGTGCACAGTAGCCACAATCTTCCCTACAAATGCCACTTTTGGCATTTAGCAAAATATTTAAGTGCATCCGATTCTGTTTAAAATACTGACGAATATAAGCTGCTGCGCTAAATATTTCAATCCAATCTGCTTCGGATTCTAAAATGGCTAGGCACTGTTTCTTGTCAATTTGCTTGGTTCCGTTACAAATTTCTTCTGCTAATTTTAGGTAATTCAATTTGCTACTCCTTAGTAGTTAACCATTTTATTTTTTTAGTTAACTATGTTCTAAAAACAGTTTACCATAAAATAATGAACTTTCAAGTGAACGATTACAATTGTTATCTTCTTTATTTGAATGGTATAGGTCCATTGCAAAATAGATTAAATAAAGAATTGAAATAACAGGCATTAAATCCTTTTAAAACGGTTGCAAATTTTAGGAATAAGCCTTAAAATTTAAGAAGTACATTAAATTAAATAAAAAATTTAAGGAGCTTTTGAATGTCACATATTAAATTTGACTACACACCAGTTTTACCTTTTGTTGCTGAGCATGAAATTGGCTATATGCAAGCGACGGTTACTGCATTAGATAAACAATTGCGTGAAGGAACAGGTCCAGGGGCTGATTTTCGTGGCTGGATTGATTTACCAGTTGATTATGACAAAGAAGAGTTTGCACGAATTAAAAAAGCAGGCGCTAAAATTCAGTCTGATTCAGACATATTGATTGTGATTGGGATTGGCGGCTCCTATTTAGGTGCGCGTGCAGCAATTGATTTCTTGAATAATTCATTTGTGAATCTACAATCTAAAGAAGAACGCAAAGCACCTCAAATTTTATATGCAGGTAACTCAATTTCTTCAAGCTATCTTGCACAATTAGTTGACTATGTTTCAGACAAGGATTTCTCTGTGAATGTGATTTCAAAATCTGGAACGACAACTGAACCTGCAATCGCTTTCCGTGTATTTAAAGAATTATTAATTAAAAAATATGGTAAGGCAGAAGCTAATCAACGTATTTATGCTACAACTGATAAGGCCAAAGGTGCTGTCAAAGTTGAAGCAGATGCAGAAGGCTGGGAAACCTTTGTTGTACCAGATGCAGTTGGTGGTCGTTTTACTGTCTTGACGCCAGTTGGATTATTACCAATTGCCGCAAGTGGAGCCGATATTGATGCTTTAATGTCGGGTGCAGCCGCAGCTCGTGAAACTTATTCATCTGCTGATTTAAAGGAAAATGAAGCCTATCAGTATGCTGTATTGAGAAATATTTTATACCGTAAGGGTAAAGTAACTGAAATTTTGGTAAATTACGAACCAAGCTTGCAGTATTTCTCTGAATGGTGGAAACAATTAGCTGGTGAATCTGAAGGCAAGGATCAAAAAGGTATTTATCCATCATCTGCAAACTTTTCAACTGATTTACATTCACTTGGTCAATTTATCCAAGAGGGTAATCGTAATATTTTTGAAACAGTTATTAAAGTAGATGCACCTCGTCAAAATATCAATATTCCATCATTGGAAGAAGATCTAGATGGCTTGGGCTACTTGCAAGGTAAAGATGTTGACTATGTAAATACCAAAGCTTTCCAAGGTGTTTTATTGGCTCATACGGATGGCGGAGTACCAAACTCAGTAATTACCATTCCAAATCAAGATGAATTTACCTTAGGTAATTTGATTTACTTCTTTGAAATTGCAATTGGATTATCTGGTTATATCAACGGTGTTAATCCGTTTGACCAACCAGGTGTTGAGGCCTACAAGAAAAATATGTTTGCTTTATTAGGTAAGCCTGGCTTTGAAGAATTATCGAAAGAATTAAACGCACGTTTATAATAAATCTCAGTAAGCCAGCATAGTTTTAGATAACTGTGTTGGTTTACTGTACTTATTGACAGAAATATAAAAGAGTGAGGAAGTGACCTATGTCAAAATCAACACTATATGTTGCAAGACACGGTAAAACAATGTTTAATACAATTGGACGGGCACAGGGCTGGTCTGATACGCCTTTAACTGCAGTTGGTGAGCAAGGGATACATGAGCTGGGCAGAGGTTTGAAAAATTTAGATATAGAATTTAAGGCTGCCTTTTCGTCAGATTCAGGTCGGACGCTTCAGACGATGGAAATTATTTTAGAAGAATTGGGCTTGCCTCACATCCCGTATGTCCGTGATAAACGAATTCGGGAATGGTGCTTTGGCTCAATGGATGGTGCTTACGACGGTGAGCTGTTTGGTGGCGTTTTGCCTAGAACACCAGCTTTTATCAATGTGAATGGCGACCTTGCTAAAGTCTCCTTTGAAAAATTAGCAGAGAGTATCCAAGCAGTTGATACCGCAAATTGGGCAGAAAGCTGGGAGACAATTCGTAATCGAATTTGGACAGGTTTTGAAGATATCGGTCATTTTTTAGAGAAAAATGGCGGCGGTAATGCAATTGTAGTCTCGCATGGGATGACGATTTCAACATTAGTTAAACTAATTGATGAAACTGCACCTACTGTCCAAGGTTTGGATAACGGCAGCGTAACTAAAATTGAGTATTCAAGCAGTGATGGCTTTAAAATTCTGAGTGTTGGTGATATGAATTATCGTGAGATTGGTGCACGCGAAATGCTGTCAGAATAATGCTTGATAACATTTCACGCTAGTTGAAATCAGTTAGAATCTTAGACGGTTGTGATTTTGACCAAGTTTCTTTATTGATTTTGAAGCACCATATCTACATGAGAAATACCGTCTTCAAGATATAAATCTGAAACTGCTTTAAAGCCAAAAGAACTATAAAAATTTTTGAGATAGCTTTGAGCTTGAATTTTAATATCTTTATTTGGGAAGCGTTGGGTTAATTCGTTAATTGCTGCCGCAAAAATTTGACGTCCTAATTTATGTTGCCGAAATTCTTTGACAACTAGCACACGACCAACGCTCATATATGTTTGGTCAAAGGGAACGATTCGAGCATAAGCCAATATTTGATTTCCTTTTTTGAAAAAAACATGAACTGCATCGTTGTCCTTATCATCAACCTCTTGATAAGGGCAATTTTGTTCGACAACAAAAACCTTAGTTCGTGCCTTCAAAAGGTTAATTAACTCCTGTGCAGATAATTGATCGGATGCTTTGATGACTGTTTCATAGTTATTCAAAGGATAACCCCTCCTATATAAAAGTTAAATTAGTTATAATGTGATATGCAGCTGTCCTTAATTGAGAACTGTCAAAATAGATTATGGGTATTGTATCATAATTATAAGCACAATTTTGGAGATAGAAATAAATTTATTAATAACCAATTCAAAATTTAATATGAGCTGTTAAGTTACACTTAAGCTTTATAAAATAAGATATATGTATCCCAAATAATTAATCTTTTTCATAAACTCCTACCACTGTCAGCAATGGCAGTGGTTTTTGGATTTTAGACGTTTATTTGGTTCATTCTAATTAAACTTTTTCTAAAATAACAAAATATCACGAATTTCCTCTAAAACATGGCAGTAATTACAGGTAATTATTGGTGAATAGTACATAAATTAAATATTGGATAATTTCAATAAAAATATTGACATTTCTATTAAAATCAAGTAGAATTAATACCGTTGCTTATGGGCAATAAACCACAGTTATTGTGTATTTATCTAGTGTTGCCAGGGATGGTGCTAGATGGAGTTTGAAGCAATAACGAGGAAAAAACAAACAAAGGTGGAAACAAAAACATGGCAGTAATTTCAATGAAACAATTACTAGAAGCTGGTGTTCACTTCGGTCATCAAACACGCCGTTGGAACCCAAAAATGAAGAAATATATCTTCACAGAACGTAACGGAATCTACATTATTGACTTACAAAAAACAGTTAAATTAGTAGATGCAGCATACGAATATATGAGAAATGTTGCAGAAGAAGGCGGTATCGCTTTATTCGTTGGTACAAAAAAACAAGCACAAGATGCAATTAAAGAAGAAGCAATTCGCTCTGGTCAATTTTACGTTAACCACCGTTGGTTAGGTGGTACTTTGACTAACTGGGATACAATTCAAAAACGTATTGCTCGCTTAAAACAAATTAATAAAATGGAAGAAGACGGTACTTTCGAAGTTCTTCCTAAAAAAGAAGTTGTATTATTAAACAAACAACGTGAACGTCTTGAAAAATTCTTAGGTGGTATTGCTGAAATGCCAAGAATTCCTGATGTAATGTACATTGTGGATCCTAAAAAAGAAAGAATTGCCGTTCAAGAAGCACATAAATTAAATATTCCAATCGTAGCGATGGTTGATACAAACTCTGATCCAGATGAAATTGATGTTGTAATCCCATCAAACGATGACGCAATTCGTGCAGTTAAATTAATTACTGCGAAAATGGCTGATGCATTTATCGAAGGAAATCAAGGTGAAGATCAAGTAGAAGCTGCTGACTTTGTAGCAGAAGATGGTCAAGAAGCTGTTTCTATCGAAGAAATCGTTGAAGTTGTTGAAGGCGACAACGCATAATAATTGCGTTAAATGGCTCAGTAATAAATTGAAACAGCAATAGGCAAGTGTCCATTGCTGTTTTTTTAAAATAAATGAATAATCACATATCAATTAGGAGGCTTTTAAAATGGCTGTAACAGCAAAACAAGTAAAAGAACTACGTGATCGTACTGGTGTTGGCATGATGGATGCTAAAAAAGCATTAGTTGAAGTTGATGGCGACATGGATAAAGCAATTGATCTTTTACGTGAAAAAGGTATGGCAACTGCTGCTAAAAAATCTGATCGTATTGCTGCCGAAGGTTTGACTGGTATCTATGCTACTGGCAATACAGCGGCAATCGTTGAAATTAATTCTGAAACAGATTTCGTTGCGAAGAATGAACAGTTTGTTACTTTGGTAAATGAGACTGCTAAATTAATCGCTGAAAATAAACCTGCAACAAATGAAGCAGCACTAGCTCTTAAAACTGCGGATGGTGAAACTTTAGAAGCAGCTTATATTAACGCAACACAAGTAATTGGCGAAAAAATTGCTTTCCGTCGTTTTGCAGTAATTGAAAAAGCAGATGATGAAAGTTTTGGTACATATAAGCACAATGGTGGTCGTATCGGTGTTGTGACGATTGTTAAGGGTGGCGATGAAGGCTTAGCTAAAAGCTTAGCAATGCATATTGCGGCGATGAAACCTCAAGTTCTTTCATATACTGATTTAGACCCTGAATTCATCGAAAAAGAAGTGACTGCATTGAAGGCTAGTCAAGAAATTGAAAATGAAGATCGTAAACGTACTGGTAAAACTTTACTACGTATTCCGACTTACGGTTCTCAATTGCAATTGACAGACGAAGTTTTGGCTGAAACTAAAGCAAATCTTGAAAAAGAATTAGCTGAACAAGGCAAGCCAGAAAAAATTTGGGACAAAATTATCCCAGGTCAATTAGAAAAATTTGTTGTTGATAATACACAAATTGACCAACAATATACTTTACTTGCACAATTATATGTTTTAGATGACAAAAAAACTGTCGGCAAATTCTTAGAAAGTGTTAATGCTGAAATTAAATCATTTACACGCTTCGAAGTTGGCGATGGTATTGAGAAAAAAGAAGATAACTTTGCAGAAGAAGTAATGGCACAAGCTAAAGGTGCAAAATAAACCATTGCTATCATTTGTTTTACGATACTTGATAAATATTTAAAATTGGATATTCGCTGAAAAAGGGACAGAATAGGGGCAAGGTCACATCTTTTCTATGTCCCTTTTTAGTTGCTCTTTAATATTTTTTCTCAAATAGAGATAAATTTCTTTCGTGATTTTACTGTTGGAGTGTCTAACATGTTCACGTGCTTTATTCGGTAAAGTAATTGAAACTCTTTGCCATCTTTCATTGCATTTATTTTTATATTTTTCTATGTACTTGCCACTTGGCAATTTTTTCAGTTACATTGATTAAACTTCTTTCAAATGTTAAAATTTGGGTATAAAAAATAAGCCTTTTGCGAGGATATTTTTTAAAACACGTTCGAGACCGTCCAAAGTTGCGAGCGTGTTTTTTATTGATTATTTTTATAAATTATCCACGAACGACTTATTAACAAAAATATTGTAATTATTATGCATGCAGTGAAAAAGTTTATTTTTTTCATTATAAATAATTCAATTAATAGATATATTATAAATATTAGTATTGTAATTAATTCGAGATATAAATTGAATTTAAAAACAAATATTTCAGTAATAGTCCGAAGAACAAGTGTTAACAATATCACTGAAATTGTATATTTTCTGACTGGTAAGAGAGTGAACATACATATAGCTAGAATCAGTAAATTGTCTATATTAGTAAAAAAATTAAAAAATTTCTCTTTCATAGCTATTCCTTTTATTGATATGTTGTCTTGGTCGGAAGCTTTTTTTATTTAGGTATACTAATCAATATAATTAATCCACTAATAAATGTTAATAAACCTGCAATTACGGTGGTTTTAGAAATTGGAAATGTTTCACTTTTGTTTTTTATTGAAGAGTTAAATTGTTTAAAAAAATCTACTAAATCCATAATGAATGAAACGGAAAATGTTAACCCTGAAAAAAATAAAATAAAAAGAGCAATTCTACTAATAATAACTATTTCACAGCCTTTCAATAAACCAATCACTAGGTCTGGAGCGTTTTTTTATTTATTGATACGTTCTCGGTTTGTCATGGCAATATTACCTAAATATCTATACAAGGGGACTATATCTGTTTTTTTGGGAAATTCAAATTTATAAGTCTTATGAGCTTCATTGTTAGATTGTTGATAAATATTTGTTAGATATGTAATCGTTATTTCACTATCATCTATGCCCATACCTGCTGTCTCCATTTCAACTTCAACGATTGTGTCTAAATGTATTGAACGGAAAGCTGTTTTTTTTCCAGTTGCGCCTTGTTTATCGACAAAAATAATTCTATAGTTAGTGAAAACAAGTGCATCTCGTACCAATTGATAACCTAAATTAATTTTTTCATTTTCAAATAGATAACTACCATATTCGTTTGTCAATTCTTCTGAGGTCTTTTCAGAATAATTTCCTAGCGCCCCTTGAACAATATTTCCAAATAATGCCATTTTTAAAACTCCTCTTCCTATTGTTTATATATGAAACTAACTAAATTAGTAGTTAGTTTCATATAATTTACTTGTAGTGGTGTAATAGAATCAACTACTTTACCGATAATAACTGGATAAGGTTCAGCATCATCTAGTTGAATATTAATATCTACATATTTGTCGTTAAGTGAATACATTGTAAAAATTCCATCATTTATACGAACCTGTCTAACAAATAATTCATCGTGATGCATTACAATATATTGAATCATTATCAAGATCATAGGCACGTTAAATTCAAATAACATCGTAGTTTTTAAATTTAGGCGCCATCGAATCGCCATACACATAATATACATAATCAAAGTTTTTTAAATCTTCTCTATCGGTGTAAATTTAATCAAATTCAGCATAGTTGTACACTTTATCTTTTCGTTAAGCTATTAACTGATTATAGATTGAATTTATGATAGAATCAATGTTTTTTTATTTAAAAGTAGTATTAATATCACTATTTAGAACACCGAAATAATCTGCAATTTTTTGTATAACTCCATGAGATGGATTGGATTGATAATTCATATAATCGCTCATGGTTGATGGGGAAATTCCAATTTTTTTCAGATAATTCATTTTCTTTTATTAATTTTTTATATTTAATGCAATTAGTTTTGTACGCTCTTTTTCCTCCAATTTAAACACCTCCTTATCATTTATATTTCATATTATACGAATATGAAAAGAGAAAATATATGAAAAACCTTAAAATAGTTAAGAGAAAATGACGGATTGATACAAAAAGAATTTTCTGGGGGGAACACCAAGAACTATTTAATATCTAGAAAAAGATTCATCTAATATTTCAAATAATATGTTATAGAAGTATATAAAAGGATTTGAAATTCGTTCCTATCCGAAGCTGATAAAAATATTAAGCATTTTAAACAAGATGATTCAAATTTCTGAATTTCAATCTGCTCAACAGGTTGACTTAAATCTATTTTTGCTAATAATTTACCACTTTCAGATATAAATTACTGAAAAGTGTTTAATATTTCTTTTCGATTTGTTGTTAAAGCATTTCGCTTATAGTCTATCGTTTTTAATTTTACTTCAAAAGATTTATTAATAAACGAAACAAATATTGGAGAGACTATTGAAATCAAAGTTACTACGAGCGCTAAAGTTACAGTATTATCTAACAAATTTACACCACCAATTTTTAAAACAATTATACAAAAAATCAAAGAAAGGGAGATTAAGTGAACGAACTAATTAAAAATCAATGAAAAAGATAAGCAATTAGTTAATACTCATGAACTATATAGACCGTTAGAAGTAAAAACGCGTTTTAGTTAGTGGGTAAATTAAAATTTCAAACCATTTAGAGAAAATATTGATTTTACAAGTGTAGTTTTAACTACGGTTGTAATTACTCTTTTTTATAAATTCTTTCGACTGTCAGAGAAGATGGTGTTTTTTGTTATTTTATAATTTTTGTCAAATATAAAAGCGTGTGGATATATTTATTTTTTAAGACTCTGTGGATCGTTATAAACTTAAATACGCTAAAAAGTTTGTTAATAATAGAACAGCTTTTTTCAAATTGAATTGTTGACGAAATTTTAATCTAATGTTATATTTCAGTTAAGCGATTCTTACCGCGCCTACCGTAGAAGCGTACCAGGTAAGGCCTATTTTTTTTAAAAAAGTGCAATTATGCAAGAAATAATAAAAAAATTACAGTCCAAGAAGCTAAAAGACCCTTTAAGAGTTATGGCGTAGAAGAATACAATAAGCTGTTTATTGATGGCTTTAAATTTCCTGTTCAAATAACTAGTTCTAAGCTAGAGTCGAAAGAAAATAGAGAACTTAAATCAGCAAAAAAACATGAGGAAATGATAGAACGATTAAGAATATCTGGAGTTATCGTAGAAGAAGAAAAAGAAGATGAAGTTATTTCTATATTACAGTCTACTAATTA
Source organism: Streptococcaceae bacterium (assembly GCA_022484805.1). GTDB lineage: Bacteria > Bacillota > Bacilli > Lactobacillales > Streptococcaceae > MMGLQ5-1. The sequence continues at coordinate 5,702 of JAKVKP010000027.1, read as the reverse complement.
CTATAGATTATCGGTTTTTGCGTTGTATTTAGAAGAAGATAGACGTTTTCAACACCCTATAAATTTATATCACTTTGATAGATTTTTAAGAGAATCAATAAATCACTTAATTCCTTCAATTGAGATATCTTTAAAAACATCGCTTGCATTTTATCTATCTATTAATTATCAAGATATAGGGGAAGTATTGATAGTCCCGAAGCTCTAGTTTATCTAGATGCTTGTATATATAAAAAAGACATTTGCAAAATAATGATGTTAGAGTAGTGTTATCTAATTTTTCTGAATTTATAAGCAGCAAACAAGATAAAGACTCTAGTATCAAACATCATTTGGAATACTATTCAGGAAATATACCAATCTGGGTTTTAATAGAACATTTGACGTTAGGTGATATTGCAACTTTTGTCACTTATTTAGATAGGTCAGTTAGAAAAAAGTGGATACGTAGTTTTATGCACAATACTAAAGATACTTGGATTATTGAATGGATTAAAGTCATTCAGTTTCTGAGAAATACTGGTGCCCATTGTTCTAGATTTTACGGTAGAAGATTTAATTATAATCCTACTTTTCATGCTGATGATATAAAATTATTGCCATCAGCTTATGAAGTTGATGAAATAGATAAATTAATCCATACTTTATTTGGTGGATTGTCAATTATGAAAAGATTTTATTTAAAATTACCTGATTATGAAAAGAAACATTGGAATACTTTCCTAGATAAATTAGAAAAGCGTATTAATGAATTTTCTGCGGATATTTATTGTATAGGTTTTCCTGAAAACTGGAAAGAATGTTTAACTCTAAATAGCTGATCAACCCCACCGAACGATGGGGATTTGTCTGCAAAATGTTTTGTCTTAATGCTATCTTTTATTTAGTAAAAAGTGTAATAATTGATTACATATAAATTAAGTATTTTATATATTACAAAGAAACTTGTCAATATATTCAAGGAGAGATTAGAATAGATATTACTTTTAAAATTTTAACTGTAAACGATACTGATTGGGTAAGTACTGCAAATTTAATCGAAAAGGTTCCCTGGAATGCTGGTAAATATTTAGCAAATAAAATGAAGCAGTACGATTTTTATAATTGGGAATGCTTGATAGTTGGCTTTGATTTAGATCATAGATTGATTAGTTTTTGTACATTAACTAAAACTGATAGTATAAAAATTAATGATTATTCGGTATTTATTGGTTATGTTTTTGTGAATGAAGATATTAGGGGAAATAGAATATCGGAAAAAATGTTGAAATTTGCTTAACATTATTTAATGAGCAATGGTTTTAATTCAGTAAATCTGGTAAGTGGTGAGATTGGATTATATGAGAAATACGGATATAAAAAAATCGAGAACGTGACTACTGTACATGGATGCGAGGAAATTTTGTTCAGAAAAGTCTTAATTGATAAAGGTAAGCCTAAAATGTAGCAATAAGCAGCCCACTCATTGAGTGGATTGCTTAGAAATGCTATCATATATAAATATAAAGATTTATCAATAGATAAAAGACAAGTTTTGTGCTTGTCTTTTTTTAGTATATCCGTCTTTTCTAGCGTGGCAAAAAATAAAGGAGTAAATATGAAGCGTTTCTTTATTCGCTAAATTCATCTATGTTATAATTATAAAAATTTTAGTCAATAAAAAATTGGAGTTGAGAATAGCTTGATTCAGGATTTAAAGATTGGAAAATTAATTAGTGATACACGAAAGCAAATAGGCTTGACACAAAAAGAACTATGTTTGGATTTGTGTTCACAATCAATGCTTTCTGCAATTGAAAATAATCAGTACAGAGCGAATGCTGAATTATTTATTGGATTGTGTAAGAGATTAGAAATTGATTTAAATGCTGTTTCGTTAAAATACCATTATCCGATTTCTAAAAAAAATGAATTCAATCAAAAGGTATCTGATTTATGCAATGGTCATCATTATGAAGCGCTCTATAATTTGTTGATGGATAAATCAGTTATAAGTCAGCTTGATACTAAAAGTGAGTATCGTAATTATTATTATTATTTGGGCTGTGCAACATTTCATGTTAAAAAGGATGTTCAAAAAACAGAACAGCTTCTAAAATTAGCTCTGGCGGAGGATAAAATGAAAGATAGTTCAGAATCCTTAACCTTATTAGTTTATGCAAGCTTAGGCTTTGTATATGCATTAAAACGACAGACGAGTGGTTATCAGAAGATGTTTGAATACTCAATTACTCAAATTAGAAAAAGGCCTTTTGACGAAAACATGGCGATTATTTTTTATTTGAAAGCTCTGGCGCAAGTCATACTAGCTGAAAATAAAGAGAGGATTAATGAAACAATTTCAGAAGGCATTTTTCTAATTACGAAGAATCGTTCTGTAAATATGCTGGCGAATCTTTATTATCTTTCATCAATTATCAATGATGAGGGTAGGCGCAATGAGGATATGCGACGTAGTGAAATTTTTAAAGATTTGTATGGAGAGGTTGTTAATACAAAAATATCAGAATACTGATTTTACGATTTTCTGTATCTAAAGTATGATTATTATAAATCAGAAAGGAAGTAAACCTATATCATGAATATTCTAGTAATTTATACTTATCCTAATCACGAGGGGTTTAATCATGCGATTAAAGAAGCAGTGATAAATAATATTGAAGCATCACATCAATTGAAAATAATTGATTTATATGAAGAAAATTTTAATCCAGTTTTATTTTTTGATGCTGATCATAAGCGACGATATTTGGATTTGAATCAAGAAATGAGAGAGTATAGAGAAGCAATTGAATGGTCAGATTTCATTATTTTTATTTTTCCCATATGGTGGAGCAGTATGCCTGCAATTTTGAAAGGATTTATTGATAGAGTTTTTGCGAAAGGCTTTGCTTACCGGTATAAGGGCCTTATTCCAATTGGTTTATTAAAAAACAAAAAAGCATGGATAATTAATACTCATGATTCTCCATTACTGTATGCTGAATTATTTCAAAAAGATTATGGTCGAGTTTTGAGTAAGCAAATCTTGAAAATGTGTGGTATTTCAACGTTCAAGCACTCATCTCTATCCTATGTTAGAGGTTCAAGTGAGAAAAAAAGAAAGAAATTTTTAACACGTTTATCATTGATAAGTTCACGCTTATAATGTTGAAATAATTGGTTGTTGAAAATTTAGCCAACTTTTAGAATTAGAATGTTATTACTAGTTCATAGATAATCGAGTCACAGCTCATGCGGTGATAATTTGAAAAGAAAACTAAAAAGTCAAAATCTATATCACATTTTTTGTTTTTATCGTAGTTTTCCTATCCTATTTCGAAATTTTTACAATTATTATTATCATTAGTAAGCTGATTTAATCATAATTTTATTTCTTATTTGAGTAAAAAAATTGTATTAAGCTAACTTTAAGCTTCACAATATAATATGAATTCATCCCAAATAATTAATCTTTTTCATAAACTCCTTCGACTGTCAGAAATGGCGGTCGTTTTTTGAGTTTAAAAAGAGCTGTGCTATTTTAAATTCATTATTGGTGACCTGCGAGCTAAGTACTAGTATTTTTGATAAAATAAATAAAAATTGTTATTATATTAAAATGATGTTAAGATTAAATTTATATATTAGAAATATGAGGGAGTTTAACAGATGAAACCAGAAATAAAATCTCGAATTGATTTATTTGCCGCGAATACACAAGTGGTGAATCAAGAGTTTACTTGGCAAGATGGGTTATCAAAAAAGATGACTGCTCTTTTATATGCCTTAAAGGGTTTAAAGGTAAACACGACATCGGTTATAAATTGTCGGGCCATTATGAAGGAAAACACGGGCTTGTTTTCAGCCTTTCGGGGCAATTCAGGATTGCCGCTTGCTAGTTTGCTATCACTTCAAAATCAACCTGAACAGACTTTTAAACAGGTTCAAAGCGCATATGAGATTTTAAAAGAAGCTAAATTTTACACTTCAGAATATTTAACAATTGCAGCATATTTAATGGCGACACAGGCTCAAGAAAAGGACTTTGAGAAGCTTGCTAAGCGCTCGCGTGAATTTTATAATCAAATGAAAAATAAGCATATGTTTATTACTGGCAGCGATGATGTTATATATTCGGTAATGCTAGGATTGACGACAATCGACGTTAAAACGGGTAGTGATGAACTAGAAAATATTTTTCAAGCATTGAAGGGGCAATTTCCTGCTAATTCTGTACAGGCTATTTCGCAAATTTTAATGATTGGTGGTAATGATGCTGAGCTCATAAAACGTATTTTTGATTTAAATACTTCATTTATCAAGCAAAAGCTACGCATGGATAGAGCCTATACAGCACCCTCTTTGGCATTATTAGCTTTAATTGGTATATCAACTCAGACTATAGTCAGTGATATTGCGAATGCGTATGAATATTTGAGAGAGCAGAAGGGCTTTGGTTTGTTTTCAATTGATAAGCAAACGGGCTTATTATTCGCGACGGCAATTGTTGCTTCAATTTACGCTGAGGAATTGAATGATGGTGTTTTAGTTGCTAGTATCGCGACTACAATTACTAATATTTTAATTGCACAGCAGGCTGCTATCACGGCAGCGATTATTGCAAGTACTGCAGCAAGCTCAGCAAACAATTAATTAAGCGATTGTTGATAAGCGCCTAATCTAATCGCTTATGTTCAGAACCTCATTAATTTGGCGGTTCTTTTTTTAATATTTATTTTATCGGCTAAAAACTGTTATAAAAAGATATTGAATATAATTTAAGAAAACATAATTAACAATTTAATAATGTTGTTTATCGATTAATAAAATTTTAGTGAGGCGACTGTAGTGATTAATATTTTTAAATAAAGAGATAGGCGTGACTTTTAAGGTCATACCTATCTTTTTGAGTTCTGATTGTTATAAACCGAATTGAGTAATTTCCTAAAGGGTAATAAATTTAATACCAATAATGATAAAGATGAAACCAGATAGAAAACCAGAATAAATCGCTAAAGGACTGAAGGCTGATGTATTTTGATTACCTTCTTTTTTTAGGGTTTGAAAGTATTTCTTAGAAGCATAGATCTGCCAAAGTCCAAGCATAGCTAAAATAGCACCGAATAATTTCAACATTATTTTTTCCTTTCAAAAATAATTTTAATCTAAAGGGAATATGAGGTGACATTAATTGGAGTTATAAATTGTTAGATTTTTAGGTTATTTCTTTTTTTTCTGATAAATGAAAATACCAATTGCAATTAAAATAATGATGAGTCCAATAATTGGTAGTGCGCTTAGCACCTGTTCTCCAGTGTTAGGTAGCATATTCATCTCCTTGGTTTGTCGATATTTTTTTATTTTGAAAATATATTAATGATATCATCCATTTTAGCATAAAACGATTTATTTCAAAATAGATAGTGAGAGTCAACTTTAAAAAATAAAATCGTATGATTTAGTGCAAATTTAATTAATTTATATTATTAATAATTTCAAGAAAACGATTGAAATCAAATATAGATTTGATACTAAATTATATGATAGTTATTAATATTGTATTAATATGAATTTAAAACTCAATAATATTTTGCTAAGTCAAGTCCATAATCCTGTGTAAAATACTATACAATGTTTTACCGGTCTCTCATTGATCAAACTTAATATATTTTCTTGTAGAACTGAGCCATTCGTCATGAAGGTCCATAAGGACAGCTCCA
>JAKVKP010000026.1 GCA_022484805.1 Streptococcaceae bacterium | reverse complement strand
CAGCACAGCACAGCACAGCACAGCACAGCACAGCACAGCACAGCACAGCACAGCACAGCACAGCACAGCACAGCACAGCACAGCACAGCACAGCACAGCACAGCACAGCACAGCACAGCACAGCACAGCACATTCCGTAGCTCTCGGCAATTTTATTGCCTTAGAGCTATGGATGCGTTTGGCTTGTTTCTTGGCGCTTCAGCGCTTAGAGACAGTCCAAGAGCCACAGCAAATCGCAGGAGCGGAGTCGAAAAGCTCGCTTTTCAGCGTAGTGAGAAGTTTTGTCTCAAACAATTGGGTGAACGCAGTGAGCAAGTGCGTCCGCACTCAAACAGAGTTTGCCAATTATTTGAGACACAGCACGCTAAATTTTATGACGATAGCTGAAGCACTCACTTAACTGAGCGTTCAGAAGCAATCCTAGAACGGTTGGTCTATTTTTCTGTAATTACTATTAAAATGAAAGAAAAGGGGTGTGGAGATGAAAAAAAGGTTTAAAAAATGTGTCGTCATAAGTTTATCATTAACGTTATTGATTATCTTTTTGCCATTAAATAGCTTAGCAGAGACTTTTGCTGATCGCTCTGGTACAGCAGTCATCTCAGTTGGCTAGGGGACGCCACCACCGACAGGTAGTTTAGAGTTAAGACAGGTGCCCTCGTTTGAAAAAGAATTAACGAGTGATTTTTCGAACTTTGCTGGTCAATTAGAAACGCTTGATTATCTAACAGTCCGTGATACGAGGCTGATTAAGGGGAATTGGCGCTTAAAAGCCAATGCGACACAGCTTGATCAAGGCTTGATTTCGCTTGGTATCAATGATTTTAGAATTAAAACCAGCAAAAAAACGGCTACAGGTCTCACCTTAGATAAAATCAATGCAAAGTCAAATACGAGCATTTTTCAGACGCATGGCGCACTTTTAGATGTTAAGGCTGACGATGCGCCAAATGACTATGAGCTAACGCTTGGCGCAGAGGATTTTAAAGGTGTCTTAAGCAGAGCAGGCTGGACGGATGTTCAAAACGGTACTTATACGGGAACGATTACCTATACACTAGAGGATGGCTTGTGGGAAGAGCCGATAGATCCGCTTCCGATAACGGATAAAAATGGAACACCAGAAGTGACTGACGCAGGTGATGAAGTCACTTTAGCGAATGCACAGTGGCGAATTTTGAAGGTTGATGATAATAAAGCATTAGTTATTAAAGTGAATGCTTTAACGGAAGCTGAAGCAGGCTTTAGTGGTTTAGGTAGTTCTTCCGTAGCAGGTACGCCTTATCTTGACAATGGCAACCTAAGAGTGCCATTTCTGTCCAGTACAGCGGTAGGTCAATTAGACGCAGGTAGCATTAGTGGTAAACGTGGTTATTACTACTTTGACTCAGATGGCTCAAACGGGTATGAGAATAGTGGTGCAACGAGTTATACAAGTAATGATGACGTTAAATACAAATACGGACTGAAAGGGGCAATTGACTATTACTATAACAGCACCATCGCTCCAAGCTATAGTAATTATGTTTTATCTGTTAATTTGAACAACCCAGATTTGAGTACTTTTAACAGCAAAAATACTTTAAATTGGAGCTACAATAGTGGTTCTTGGGGTGTTTGGTACCAAGATACTGATTTTGAGACAATTTATGGTAGTGGTACGAAACAAGCCTTTGCTTTAAGCTATGGTGATATTAATACGACGATGGGTCTTTCTGGTAGTAGCAGTTCAACACTTTTGAGTTTCGGTTCACCGAATTACTTCTGGCTTCGGTCGGCGGGTGGCTACTGTGATTATGCGGGCTCTGTCTACATTGGCGATTTCTACTACAACTCTAATGTCTCTTATAGCCTGCCCGTTCGCCCTGCTTTATGGATTTCGCTAGGTAGTTAAGGTGCTGAACAGGCTTGTTTAGGAAAAGTCGAACGGTAGGCAGTTTGAGGTTATGATGCTTGCATCATGTTCTCATAACTGACTCGGGAGACTATTTCCTAGCCTGTAAAGCCCGTCTAATCATATCATCCAAGCGGAAATCGATTTGTTAAAGCATTATGAGTTATGGTTATCAAAGTTGAGTAAGTTAAAGCAGGTAATCTGCAAATCCCACCACCGAAAAGGTGGTGGTGGGTCTTGAGATTTGCGCCGTCAGGCGCTGTTTAAAAATGGAAATAGGAGTTATATGGGCTTAAAAACACATCACCCGAGTGATAGCACTTTAAAAGTGATTACTTATGCCAATGATTTGATGAGCTATGTTTTAAAAGTCACACAAAATTCGCCCAAGCAATATCGTTTTACCTTTGTGACTCGACTTCAAAATTTAACAATGGACGTTGTCGAGCTTTTGCTTTTAGCCAATGACGTCTATGTCACTAAAGCGAATATTGATAAAACAGCTGAACAGCGCATTGCCTATCAACATCAGGCATTAAGTAAGCTGAGAGCCTTAGGCTACTTTAGCTTGGAAGCTCAAAAATATCAAGCCATACAGATGAAACACGCGATTCAAATTAACAAGCAAGGTGTTAACTGTATTCAGTTTTTACAGCTGTGGATTAAAAGCGACCGAGAAAGGTATCGGAAGATTTATAGTGCGATGAGAAGTGAATAGAAAATTGGTAATGTGATATGCTTAAAAGTTACGGAAAGTTGAATAAACGCAGAGTGTACTTATGTGAAACTTTCTAGGCGATTTAGCTCGTCAGAAGTGTTGACATTAATGTTTACGTTCGGGATGTTTATTCTCGCCCTGTTGGCATTTGTTGTTGAGTTAACTAAAACAATAAATAAAAAATAAGCAACCGTCCTAAATTTTAGCGAGTTTACGGTTGCTTATGCAAAAGATAAACCGCCACCGAATCTTGACTTCGGCTAGCGCACATGGAAAGTGATGTGTAGCTACGTTACTTCTCTTTGCGCTCAAATTATATCACATATTTGATAGATTATAAGAAAGTTATCAATCAACTTGCAGTTAACGATTAATAATGAAAATGAAAAGTTTTTGTATTATTTTTCTTATAAATTATTCCCTGTAAAACGGTCATACATTGTAAAACTTAGGCGTTCGTTTGTTTCTTGTTTCTTTTCTGGCTTCGGTCGGCGGGTAACAACTATAATAATGCGGGCAATGTCAACAATGGCAATTTCAACAACAACAATAATGTCAATAATAGCCTGCCCGTTCGCCCTGATTACTCTCAAATGTGGAATTTTTAGAGCAAAATATTTGCTTTACTAATCGGAGTAGAGAGAAAGGAATGTATGAAAAATTATTTTAAGAGGGATAGAATAATTTTGTCCGACACTAAGAGGTGCTAAATTCACTTGTTTAAAATTCAGCTTTTTTTGACGGGCTAAATTGGCAAGTGAAACTCAAATTGTTACGTCTCACGCTCAGGTGTTGATACACCTGAGTGAATAAACGTGAGCCTAGACAATTTCTCGTTTCACTGTGCGTGCCATTTTAGCACCTTTTAGTGTAAAAAATGGTTAGCTGTTATTTTTACGTTGGTTCTTGCTAATTTAAAAATATCCAATCTAAGATTCGGCTGACACGCCATATAGCCTCATGGGTCAGGTAGTGCAACTCACTACTTGGCTTTTTAAAATGATAAGGAAAAGTAAATGACTCACTTTGAGAAATTGATTTCGCTTGAACATCTTTATCAAGCACATTTAAAAGCCAAAAGCGGACATCGACATAAAGGTGAAGTAATTCGCTATGAAGTCAGATTAATGGAAAATTTAATTCGCTTGAGAGAGAAATTATTAAAAAATCAAATTAAGACGATTCATTATTACCATTTTACAATTTATGACCCGAAAGTCAGAGAAATTTATGCGACAAACTATGAAACACGTATTTTACTGCATTGTCTCTGTGATAATTATTTAATTCCGCTACTTTCTAAACGATTAATCTATGATAACGCGGCTTGTCAAAAAGGTAAGGGGACACATTTTGCCTTAAAGCGTTTTAGTTATTTTATCAATCAATATTTTAAAAGAAATGGCTACAATGGTTATATTTTAAAATGTGACATCTCCAAATATTTTGATTCAATTAATCATCAAATTTTAAAAGAAAAGCTTAGTCAAGTCGTTAAGGAACATCAAGTCAGATTGCTTTTAGAAATGATTATTGACAGCTACCACACACCAGATAAAGCTGGCTGTGGCTTACCTCTTGGTAATCAAACAAGCCAGTGGTTTGCGTTGTTTTATTTGGATAGAGTTGACCGATTGATCAAGGAACAATATCAGATTAAGTTTTATATTCGTTATATGGACGATTTTGTGATGATACACCAAGATAAGCAGGTATTAAGCAAAATGTGGCAATCAATTGAGTTAGAGTTGGAAAAAGAACAATTAACACTTAATTCTAAAACACAAATTACGAAACTCACGCAAGGAGTGACGTTTTTAGGTTTTCGTTTTATTTTAAAGCCATCAGGAAAAATAATCAAACGAATGCGCGGACAGTCCAAAATTCGGATGAATCAACGTGTTAAACGTGTTTGTCAGGATTTTGAGCAAGGTATTATCTCCTTTGAGCAATTTCAAAGTACGATGATGAGTTACAAAGGGCATTTAAAACATGGTACTGCCAATAGATTGGTTCAAAAAATTCAACAAATCTATCATCTGCATTTATTTTGAGTAAGTGAATTTTAAGGCGTTTATTTTATGATTTCATTTAAAAAATAACTGATTATTTTTATCAGGAGTTATTTTTGGAAAATATGCGATATTTTATCGGTATAATCAAAAGAGCAAAATAGTTTATATTGGTTCTATGATTCATCAATCCCAAATGAAAGTCAAGTTTTGACTGTCCTACGAAGTTTACCAATGACTGATGAATAAGAAAGTCTCGCTTGATTAATTATTTTGTTAAAATTTCATGTCCATGTACGATTATTTTTGAATGCCCTTGTATGAAAATAGATGAAATTTTAAAAGTTCACAATTCTTTAAATACAGTGGTTTGAGGTGCCTTTTTTAGTCGTCTTTTTTGTGCTTCATTTATTGATTTAATAAAGCAGTCAAATCAATGAATAAAAAATAGTTTGTATTAATGGATTAAATTTTCTATACTATTCTTATTTAAAGAAGTGGAGGTAAGAATTAAATGTTTAAGTTTTTGAAGAAAAAGGAAGCAAAACCAATAAACGAAAATTTATATGCGGTTGCATCTGGTAAATTAATTGCAATTAGTGAGGTAAATGATTCAGTATTCTCTCAAAAAATGATGGGAGATGGTTTTGCAGTTATTCCTGAAAATGGTGATATCTATTCCCCTATTATTGGTCAAGTAATAAGTATTTTTCAAACAAAGCATGCAGTAGGCTTACAAATGAATAATGGTCTAGAAATATTGCTTCATATGGGAATTGATACCGTTGAGCTGAAGGGTGCTCCTTTTGATATAAAGGTGACTGAAGGGGATTACGTGACACAAGAAACCTTAATTGCAAAAGTTAATTTAAATGCAATTTTAGCTGCCAATAAAGGAACGGAAATGGTAGTAATAATCACTAACATGGATCAATTAAAAAAATTTGAGCTATCGAAAGTGGGTCATGTAGGGGCTGGAGAGCTGATTGGTAAAGCAGAAGCCTAGTCATTATTTGAGTTTTATTTGAGTAAATCATTTGATTTACTTTTTTTTATTTAATTAAATAAAAGAAAATTTCACTTTTAAACTTTTTTATTGCATTTTTATTGAAATTTTATTTCAAAAGTTTTATAATAAATTTATCATAAAGGAGGGGATATCGTGTATGGCATTTCGATTTTTTTAGGCGAAGCATTGACAGAACAAGTTGAAGACTATATTTACGAAATGAATCGAATAGGTTTTAAGGGGATTTTTACTTCGTTACATATTCCAGAGGATGATAGTGCATTATACGCAGATCGTTTGAAGCAATTAGGTCAAATTGCGCATCAATTACAGATGAAGTTGATGGTGGACATTTCTGGAGAGGCGCTTAATCGAGCTGGATTCTCATTTGACGATGTTGATTCTATTTTGGCAATAGGTGTAACCGGATTAAGGATGGATTATGCAATTTCAAATCAAAAAATTGCTGAAATTTCAAAAAAAATGGATGTAGGTTTGAATGCCAGCACGATTACCATGCAAGATATATCTGAACTTAAGCAATATGACGCTGATTTTACTCGATTTGAAGCGTGGCATAATTATTATCCTAGACCAGAAACAGGTTTATCAAGTCAATTTTTGAATACTAAAAATAAGTGGTTAAAGGAAGTTGGATTTAAAATTTTTGCCTTTACTCCAGGTAATAATTTATTTCGTGGTCCATTGTACCAAGGTTTACCTACACTTGAGAAGCATCGTTTTTTGAATCCTTTATCTGCAACAATTGATTTAAAAAGAAATTTTGCTGTAGATGGAATTTATATTGGTGACCCATCAATTTCTACAAGGAGCCAACATCAATTTGAATCATATATTAAAGCAAAAACCCTATTGCTGGAAGTTGTTGATGTTGGAAGCAAATATTATAAAACAATTTTAGGTGCTCATGTTAACCGTCAGGATGATGCGAGAGATGTTATTCGTAGTGCTGATGCACGTTTTAAAAAGATAGATGTTGTTCTTCCTGAACAGGCTATTGAACGTCGTATGGGTAGTGTTACGATTGATAATGAAAAATATGGCCGTTATATGGGTGAAATTCAATTAACTAAAAGAGATTTACCAAGCGATGAGAAGGTGAATCTTGCTGCCGAAGTAGTCAATGAGGACCAATCTTTAATTAATTTGATTGAGCCCGGTTATAAATTTAATTTGGTAGAGAAAGGAATGTTATAAGATGAATTTAGAAAGTCTTACAACGGAACGCAGAAATAAAGAAACAATGAATTTAGATGAATTAACTGTTAAAGATGCTTTAGTTAAAATGAATCATGAAGATCAAAAAGTGGCTTTAGCAGTTGAAAAGGCTCTGCCAGAAATTGAACCAGTAATCAATGCAATTATTGATTCTTTTAATAAGGGAGGTCGCCTAATCTATATGGGAGCAGGCACTAGTGGCAGGTTAGGCGTATTGGATGCTGCTGAGTGCGTGCCAACTTTTGGAGTGTCTCCTGAAATGGTACAAGGTTTAATTGCAGGTGGTCAGCAGGCTATGACGGTTGCAGTTGAAGGTGCAGAGGATTCCCAAAAGCTTGGACAAGAGGATTTAGTTAATCTTAATTTATCTGATAGAGATACAGTTGTTGGTATTGCCGCAAGTGGGCGAACACCCTATGTCATTGGTGGGTTAACTTATGCAAATTCTATTGGTGCTTCAACAGCTTCTATCTCCTGTAACACGAATGCTGAAATTAGTGATTATGCGCAGTTTCCAATAGAGATAGATGCTGGACCAGAATTTTTAACAGGTTCTACACGTTTAAAATCTGGTACAGCTCAAAAATTGATTTTAAATATGTTATCTACAATTTCAATGATTGGAATTGGCAAAGTCTATAAGAATTTAATGGTCGATGTCAAGCCAACTAATGAAAAATTAGTCGAACGTGCTAAGAGAATTATTATGGCGGCAACTGATTGTGACTACGAAACTGCTTCGGAATTTTTCAAACAAGCAGAGCAAAATGTCAAATTAGCAATTGTAATGTTGTTGACTAATACTTCAAAAGATGCGGCGACAGAAAAATTAATCCAAGGTAATCAGTTTATAAAAAATACAATTTAATTATTGAAGGGAGTAATCACTATGGCAGAAGATAATGTAAAACGCTTAGCAAAAGAGATTTATCAGGAAGTCGGTGGGCAAGATAATGTTTCAAAATTACGACATTGTATGACAAGAGTACGTATGGACATTCGTGACTACGATAAAGTTGACTTAGATGGATTAAAGCAAATTGATGGTGTAATGGGTGTTGTTGAAGATGATACTTTACAGGTTGTAATTGGTCCTGGAACAGTAAATAAAGTTGCTCAGGAAATGGTAGATTTAGTCGGTGTAAAGCTTGGGGAACCTTTTCCAAGTAAAGTTTCTGGTAAGCAGCTTGTAGAAGAAAAAGCAGCACAAGTTAAAGCAAATCAAAAGGCAAAAAATAATAATAATTCTAAATTTAAGGTTGTTTTAAAATCAATTTCAAATATTTTTGTACCAATGATTCCTGCTTTTGTTGGTGCCGGTATTATTGGTGGGATTGCCGCTGTAATGAGTAACTTGCTTGTTGCTGGCACAATTGGCGATTCTTGGCAACAATACATAGATGTCTTAAACATTATTAAAAATGGTATATTTGCTTATTTAGCTTTGTATACTGGTATTAACAGTGCAAGTGAATTTGGGGCAACGCCTGCTTTAGGTGGTGTAATTGGAGCTGTAACCTTATTGACAGGTATGAACGCGGAAGCACCGTTACCTAATATTTTAAATGGTGGCTCTTTATCTGCAGGTCAAGGTGGTATTATTGGTGTGATTTTTGCTGTGTGGTTACTTTCATTAATTGAAAAACGACTTCACAAGATTATTCCTGACTCTATTGATATTATTGTGACACCAACTATCTCTTTATTGGTAATTGGTTTAATTACAATATTCTTAATTATGCCAGTTGCAGGTTTAATATCCAATAGCTTAGTTGGTATTATTAACTTTGTCCTAGAAAAAGGTGGTATGTTTGCAGGCTTTACTTTAGGCGCAACCTTCTTACCAATGGTTATGTTTGGTTTACACCAAATATTAACACCAATTCATATTGAAATGATTAATCAAACAGGGATGACTTTATTGTTACCTATTTTAGCAATGGCGGGTGCTGGTCAAGTTGGTGCAGCATTAGCATTGTGGGTTAGATGTAAGAAAGATAATCAATTGATTGAAATGATTAAAGGTGCCTTACCAGTTGGTATTTTAGGGATTGGTGAACCATTAATTTACGGTGTGACTTTACCGTTAGGTCGTCCATTCATAACTGCTTGTATTGGTGGTGGTATTGGTGGTGCTGTCATTGGTGCTTTTGGAAATGTTGGTGCAATTGCAATCGGACCAAGTGGTGTAGCTTTGATTCCTTTAATTGCCAACAATAGATGGTTTGAATATGTTTTAGGTTTATTGGCAGCATATATTGGTGGTTTTATTGTCACATTTTTCTTTGGTATTCCAAAAGATTTAAAAGAAACTAATTAATAAAGTAAATTAATTATAAACTACCTCGAATTGTCTAGATATAGAGACTAGATATTGGAGGTAGTTTTTTAGATGAAGTGGTTAATTTTTTGTTATAATGAACGTTGAGCTAGCAATGCCGTTAGTCATTACAATCATGAAAGAAGGTGAAGAATAATGCAACAAAATATTATTTTAACAATACAAGATTATTATAAAACACTGCCTGCTTCTGAAAAAAAAGTTGCCGAATATATTTTAAAAAATACTAATGAAGTAATTAATTTGAGTGCTCAAGATTTAGCTAAAAAATCGGGTTCAAGTCCTGCAGCAATTATTAGATTCTGTCATTCAATTGAAGTTAACGGTTTTACTGATTTAAAGTTATTGCTTTCAGCTAATATGGGTTCGGTTAACACTCAAATGTATACAGAAATTGAAAATGGAGAATCAATTGCTGCGATTAAGGAAAAATTACAGCATCGTTTAGTTCATGCGTTAGAGCGAACTAATGAGCATTTGAAGATTGAAGGTGTTGAGCAAGCTGTTACTGAAATTGAAAAGGCAGAAATTATTTATGTTTATGGTCTTGGCGCCTCATCACTAGTAGCACAAGATATTCATCAAAAATTTACTCGATTAGGCTTAAATGTATTTTATACTATGGATCATCATTTATTTGCTTCAGCAATAGGTACGAGTCAATTAAAAGGTTTATTTATTGCGATTTCTAATTCAGGCGAAAATTTGGAAACTAATTTATTAGCGAATTTAGCTTTACAGAATGATTTAAGGTTAATCGGAATAACAGCTAATTCTACTTCATATTTAGCTCAAAAAAGTCAGATATTATTATTAACTCCGGAAGGCGAAGAGGTACCATTAAGAAGTGCAGCTACAGTGTCACTAATTGCTCAACTTTTTGTTGTTGATATATTATTTTTCGCCTATTGTGCCAAAAACTATCAAAGTGCTTTGGAAAAAGTTCAAAATTCCAAAAATGCAGTTGATTTGTTAAAAGACAGCAGATTTGAATAAATTAGCATAAAAGATTTGTTTGCATTTGTTAGAAAAATAAGCATAACCCTAAAAAATAATTAGTGACGTTCGACGTTCCTTGCCACTAATTATTTTGGTTTATGCCTATTTTTATTGTATGAAACTGTGCAGCAAGAAAATTAAATTCGAGGTAGAGGTTTTTGATGTGTTTAATTAATAAAGTGCTTAACTCTTTCGACAAAAGTTTTTTGATTATCAAATGACTGTCTTAATTTGATGGCTTGTAGCGGGTTATTTGTAATAATGCCGTCAACATTCATACGTAGTACATTTTGAATTAAGTATTCTTGATTAACAGTCCAAACAAATAAGTTTTTATCTTCATTTTGAGCCTGCTTAATTAGTCGTTGATTAACAGAAAATTCTTCTAAGCCAATAAAATCTGCTTTTGTATCAGGTAGATTACCAATATTTAGTGCAACTAGAATGCCGGTTGTCGTTTCAGGGCTTGTTTGTTTTACGAGTTGAACGATTGATTCATTTAATGTTTGAATTAGATAATTATTTCCATCTTTCGACTTTATTAATTGTAATAAACGCTCAATAGGTTCTTTAGATTCTGTACCAAAAATTTTTATTTCAATTAATAAAGGCATATTAATTGCTTTAGCAGCATCAATAAATTCTTCTAAGGAAGGGATTTTATCCGTTTGATTCCCTTTTTTAAGTTCAATTTTTTGAATTTCAGCTAAGGTTAAATCACTGATTCGATCATTGTGGCTACTTAGTCTACTTAGTGTAGCGTCATGAAATACGACCCATTGCTGATCTTTTGTTTCCTGAACATCTAATTCAACATAGTCGGCACCAATTTTAGCAGCATCCTTTAATGAAGCAATTGTATTTTCAATATGATTAGCGGTATAGCCCCTATGGGCAATAACCAATGTTTCGGGTTGATAGATGGTTTCAGAAATTGTAAAAATATTGATAACTGAAGAGGTAATAAATAAAATAATAGTGCTAAAAATAATTATTTTTTGATATTTGAAATTTATTTTTCTATTTGTATTAGTAGGATTTTCTGTTTTTGATATAAAGCTTAAAAGAATGATTGCCATAACCAATTGTAAAATACCAAATGAGAAGAATAATAGCCATTGAATTGCCGTTACTGTAATACCTGCAATGATTGGTGCAAGCTGTGGTACAATTCGTTCAATTATAGCTAAAGGTAAATAAAGTATAAATGAAATTATAGCAATAGAAATTGTTTGAATGATTAATAAACTTATAATTGTCCTCAAGATTTTGAATTGATTTTTTTTGGTATTTTGCCAACTTTTTTTGATTGCACCAAAGATTGTATTTTCTTTTTCATGAATAAAATAAGGTATGGTAAAAATTAGTCGAAAGTTCAAAAAAATGATCAGTAATAAGCATATGCCATAAATTAATTTACCACTATTTGTTTTAAGGAGCTCGTCGATAATAAAATTTGGAATTTTCAATTGCTTGGCAATAATAGAGTTCATGCCGACGGCTGCAATTGGTAAAATCAATAAAAAATAAATAATCAAGAAGATAAATTGAAAGCTGATAAAATATTTGAGCTTTTTATTTATTTTTTTAATGATTTCTTTTGGATTAATCAGCTGATTATTTTTATGAGCAGCTACTAAAGTTAAAAAATATGCTTGTTCATAGTATGTAAAACAACATGTAATTAAAAAAATCAATATAATGGCTGATAGTGAAAGTGGATTTTTAACGATTTGAAGAATGGTTTGCTCAGTTAAACTATTTAGATTTGCAAAATGAATTGCCTTTAAAAATAAATAAATAATCAATGGCGATACTATTAAGGACCATAGTCCTTGTATGATAATAATACTTTTTAAATAAGTATAAAAATGCTTATGAATCATGTCTTTAATTGTTTTAAGTTGGTTAATAAATGACAATGCTTTTTTCTCCGTTCAATTGATATTATTTAGCTTTGTTCAATTATAATATTATTCCTTTATCATAATATGAAGTTCTAGAAAGTATCAATGTTTTAATAAAAATAATTTTAGATTAACGTTTAAAAGTTCAAAAAAAGATTCGAGGACACATAAGTGTCTTCAAATCTCCTTTTAGACTTATTATTTTGCAGAAAGTGCAGCCATTGTAATGTAGTTATACGGTTGATTGAAATGTGGTAGGAATAGGATATCTAATAATTTTAATTTATCAATTGTAACACTCTCAGCAATTGCGAGTGAGAACATATGAATACCCATTGAAATATCTTCCTTTGAAGCCATTTGAGCACCCAAAATACGACGAGAATTAGCATCATATACAATTCTAATTTTTACCTTTGCATTTTCTTTCATAAAGCCGGGCTTTTGTAAATCTTCATAATCGCTATATTTGACTTCAAAACCATTTTTCTCGGCAGCCTCTACTGATAATCCAGTGGAAACCATGTTATAACCAAAGATTGAAATACCATTTGAACCTTGGACGCCTGCACTATCAACCACCGTGCCTCCAATATTATAACCAGCGACAATACCAGTACGAACGGCATTAGTTGCTAAAGCAATATAAGTTGTTTTTTGTAGAGCGTTAGAATAAATTGTTGCACAGTCGCCTACGGCATAAACATCAGGATTACTTGTTTGTTGATGTTCGTCAACGAGATAAGCACCATTGTCAAATAACTGTAAAGCTTCTTTACCAAGTACGTTGTTTGGTAAAAAACCAATTGCATTAATTACTAAATCAACAGGATATTCTCCCTTGTTTGTGACAACTGCTTCTACTGTATCAGTACCTTTATATGCTTTTGCGAGTTCTCCTAAATGTAATTCAATACCATTGTCAGCAAGATTTTGGTCCATATCTTTTGTAAATTCAGGATCGTAGTAGCTTGAAAGTGTTCTTGATTCTGCATCAAATAATAGTACATTTTTACCACGGCGTTTTGCAGCTTCAGCAATTTCAACTCCAATATAGCCAGCTCCAATTACGGCTACATTTTTTATTTTCTCATCTGTCAAGGCTTTGTCAACATTTTGTCCATCTTGAAATAGCTTTAAGAAATGAATGTTTTTTAAATCATTACCAGGAATTTTAGGTGAAATTGGAACAGAACCTGTTGCAAGTACAAGTTTATCGTAGGTTTCTGCTATTGTTTCACCATCCTTAGTACGACCATATACTTCCTTTTTATTGAAATCAATTGATTCGACAATTGTTTCCATTAGGATTCTGGCTCCTTTTGCCTCAAAGTCTGCTCTATTTGTATAAAATAAGCCTTCGTAAGAGTCAATTTGACGGCCTACCCAAAGGGCGGTACCACATCCTAGGTAGCTAAGATTTGTATTTTTATCTATTAATACAACTTCTTGATCTTCAAAATTATCCAATAAAGTATTTGCTGTGGCAATTCCGGCATGGTTAGAACCAATAATTACTGTTTTTGTCATCTGTTAATACCCTCTTTCAAAAATTATTATAATGAACTATACACGATTGTGAAAGCCCTTACAAACACTTTAACTTTTTTAATAATAATTATCTATTTTAATGCTTGTGAATAAAGAGGACTAAATTGGGTCATTATAACCAGATAACAGTACAGTTGGCAAAGATTTTGAAGAATCCAATAAGTTTGTGAAATAAAAAACATTTTAAAAAATTTATGTTATTAAAATAAAAAAATTAGAAATTATGCTTTTAAAATCAAAAAATCAATATCTATTTAGAAAATAATCTAAATAGATATTGATTTTTTTGTTTGGAAGCTGTATATTCTATTTAGAAATTATTCTAAATAGAAAGGGAGTAAATTAATGGGATTATCAGAGACTTTAAAAGCAGTTGCCGATCCAGCAAGGCGCGCTATTTTAGAAATGCTAAAGGATGGTAGAAAATCAGCTGGAGAGATTGCCTCGTATTTTAATTTGACTAATGCAACTGTTTCTTATCACCTTACTCAGCTTAAAAAAGCTGAGTTAATTACTGAAACAAGGTATAAAAATTTTATCTATTATGAATTAAATGTTTCAGTTTTTGAAGATATTTTGGTTTGGATTTATCAGCTAAAGGAGAATAATAATGAAAAAGAGTAGAGTTATTTTAACATTTGTCATTTGTTTACTACCAATGATTATAGGTGGGCTATTTTACCAATATTTGCCTAATAAAATACCAGTACATTTCGGGATAGATAATAATCCAAATCTTTATGCTTCAAGAAGTACTTTTATTTTTCTAATACCAATAGCTATGGTTTTGCTACAAATTTTTCTTTTATCAACTTTTTTTTATACATCAAAAAAAGCTCAAAAATTGCCTAAACTTTTTGAACTTATGTTTTGGATTATCCCTATTCTATCTGTATTAATGTCGATTATGATGGTGGTTTATGCTTATGATAAAAGCATTAATGTGGGCAGAATAGTATGTTTATGTGTGGGTATTCTACTCATTTTAATTGGAAATTATTCAACTAAAATGGATTATGAAAATGGGAAGCGTTACTTTAGACCAACACCCAAGAATGAGCAAGATTTTCGTAAAAAAAATAAGATTACAAGCTATGTTTTAATTGTATTAGGCTTATTATTTTTAATTATTGCTTGGATTATCCCGTTTAGATAGAAAAAATTTAAAGTCATAGGTCATCTAACCAATGGAAATACCATAAATTTCTTCAGCAAATTCAATTGGTATTTTCAATTCTTTTTGACCAGCTTGAATTTTGATTTGATTTTCCTGAATGGATTTATCTACAATTTGAATATGATCATTAATCTTGAGCCCTAATTTTTCTATTTCAAATAATAGTTGATAGTTATCTTCAAAGCGCTTGATTATAATTTCAGTATGTTCGGGGTATTGGATAATTGGAATTATGAAATCCTCTGATTTTAAAAGGCTTTCTGAGATGATTCCACCATGTGGACAATGATTAGGTCGATCAAGAAATTGATAGAGTCTTGAAAAAAATTCGTCGTCCTTTAAATGCTCAATTTCCTCAGCCAATTCATGTACCTCATAGAGAGAATAGTCAAGTTTTTGATATAGAAAGCATTCAAAAATACGATGATTGTAGATTAATTTTGAAGTTACTTGAATGCCAATTTCATTGAGTTTGACGCCTTTATAAGAGACATATTCAACATAGCCTTCTTTCTGAAGTTTACTGACCATTTCTGAGACTGAAGCAGCAGAAACTTGCAATTTTTGGGCGAGTGTTTTATTTGAAACGTAATTTCGAACACCGTCATTATTAAAAATTGCTTTGAGATAGTCTTCCTTTTGATCAGTACGTTTTTTCATGTTTTACTCCTTTATTGAAAGCTGAAGTGCTTCTTAGTACAAATCATTATAGCATAATCGTTAATAAATTTTTGATGAATGATTTAAACTTTAATTTTAAAATAAATTGACAATCAATCTTTTATCTAGTATCATGGTAATGTTGTATTTACGGACTTCGTATGTACAACCGCACATACCGAGTATTAAGTACCGAATGGTCGCTTGTGTGTGGCGAGTCTAACAAAAATATAAGGAGGTGCCGTAATGAGCGCATATGCAATTATCAAAACTGGTGGCAAACAAGTTAAAGTTGAAGCAGGTCAAGCAATCTATGTTGAAAAATTAGATGTAGAAGCTGGCGAAAAAATTACTTTTGACGAAGTTGTTTTAGTTGGTGGTGACACTACAAAGGTAGGAACACCAACAGTATCAGGTGCAACTGTTGTTGGAACTGTTGAAAAACATGGTAAGCAAAAGAAAGTTGTCACTTTTAAATATAAACCTAAAAAACATTCTCATCGTAAACAAGGTCATCGTCAACCATACACAAAAGTTGTTATTGATTCAATTAACGCATAATTATGATTGAAGCAACTTTTAGACGTGATGACGCAGGCTATATTGTTTCATATGAGATTAAAGGCCATGCTGGAAGCGCTGAAAATGGCTTCGACATTGTCTGTGCAGCAGTTTCGACCTTAGCGATAACGACTGAGAATGGTATTAATCAATTAGTTGGTTTTACACCGATTTCAGAAGTAGACTATGAAAATGGTGGCTATTTATACGTCGAGATATTAGCTGATTTAAATCAAGAAAAAATGAATATGACGCAATTATTATTAGAGAACCTATTGCTAGGCTATCAAACAATTGCGACTCAATATCCTGAATTTGTTGCTAAAGCAACACAAATTAATCAAAATGGAGGTGCCTAATGTTAAAATTAGATTTACAATTATTCGCCCATAAAAAAGGTGGCGGTTCAACATCTAATGGACGTGATTCAGAAAGCAAACGTTTAGGAGCTAAACGTGCTGATGGTCAAACAGTTAATGCTGGTACAATTCTTTACCGTCAACGCGGTACTAGAATTTTCCCAGGTACAAACGTTAAACGTGGTGGCGATGATACATTATTCGCTACAGCAACTGGGGTTGTTAAATTTGAACGTCTTGGACGTGATAAAAAACAAGTTTCAGTTTATCCAGCAGCAAAATAATTTTATAAAAATTATTAAAACCTTTAGTATTTGGCAATGCCTGATATTAAAGGTTTTTTTATTTTGGGATAAATGAGTTAAAACTGATGTTTATTGCGGCATAATTAAAGTTTTTATAAAAAATTCTCTGGTTGACAATTGGATTTTTATCATATATAGTTAGTTTTGTATTTTTAAAACTAACTATATAATAAAGGAGTTGAACAATGGAGAATTTAGAGTTGTTAGATTTACTGAGTCGGCTGACTGGAAATTCAAAAATTAAATATGCTACTGGTACAGACAAGTGGTTTAATCCTTTGATGGACCGAGCGGCAGTTACCATGTTAAAAACTGTTTTTGATCATGAGGGCGCAACAAATAGTGAACTTTCTAATATTTTAGATATTCGACCTAGTTCGGTCAGTAATTCAATTAAGTCTCTTGAACAATTAAATTTAATTTGTAAGGAAATACAAGATCATGATAAAAGAATTATTAAAATATATACAACAGAAAGAGGAAAAAAAGAAATTGTCCGAATGGGGGCAATTCCTGATAATCTTGCGAAAAAAATATTTGAATTTTTGGATAATCAAGAAAAAAAACAACTTGGGCAAGCTTTGTCTAAATTATTGATTAATATAGAAAAAGAAGATTTTTCAATGTATCGAAATTATAAAGATTAAAATATTAAATAAAGGATGAAATTAAATATGCCAAGAAATAAAAAAGAAAGTTTATTATTCTCTCTATTAATGACAACTGGAATGGTTTTGATAATGGTAACTTATCGAATGTATATTGGAACAGGAGCACTATATTTAAAACCGTTAATAATGGTTATGATACGTTCATTTATAATTGCCTTTATAGTAAATAAATTTTTTGCACACCCCTTAGCTGTAAAAATAGCAGGATGGTCAAAAGTGACACAAAATAATCCTAAAATAATGAAACGGGCCATGACAATTGTTAAAATTTTATCGATGGCAACCCTTATGTCTCTTCAAGGTATGATTTTTGTTGGTGCACCGATTACATTTACAACTTATGCGACAACATGGTTGCTAAGTATTGTTGTATCAGCTCCAGCTAGTATTTTAATTGTTGGTCCACTCGCAACTAAAATCTTAAGTAATTACCAACTCAGAGTGCAGGTTGAGGAGGAAAGTTAAATATATTAGCTGTTATAAACATCAGTTAATTACATGTAATTTTGTAAAAACTAATTGACTACTTTTTTACTATTGAAATTCACTATTTGTAATTTATCTAAGGATACTAATAAAAACGGTAAAAATAATGAATAGAGACAGAGTTTTTGAGTTAGTCCTCTTAACGGAAAACGAAATTCTCTAAGTATCGGGATTTTATGCTTTGAATAAATAATTAAAATGAAAGTTGCAAAAATAAAGATTGCTTTTAAGATATTGGCAAACCTATCGTTATTTTCTTTTTTATAAAGTAAAATTAGTACAATTACACCAATCCAAATGGCAAGTAGACTAAGCGCTGAAGCATCACTATGGATTTTGCCAATGATACTTGACGAATTTTTGACACGATCTGCTATTCCGGTGATAATACAATCCCCTAAAGCGTATAGAACAATTGAAGCACTGAGTAGTTTTGCTAACCCTTTAGAAGTGCTTTTAAAGCATTGATAAAAGGCAAATGCCGAAATTATATAGATTGATCCATCAATAATTTGCCAAATTTTAAATGCGATTCTGGTTGGTTTTCCATTTTCACCAAAATCACTCATGAGCATATTGAGTTGATTAAAGTGAGGATAGAAATAACCTAATATAAATGGTGAAATGGTTTCACTTATAATCACCAACACCATTAAATAAAATCCAAATTCTTTTTTTGTTTTCAATTTTACACCTTCTGATATTAATATTATCTTTAACATACCAAATTTATTAGTATTGAGTAATTCAAATCGTTAAAGTTTACTTTATTTTAAACTTTAATTGAGTTTAATTAAATAGTTAGTGCTTGAATATTTAATATTGGTTTTTTTGTAAAGATTCGTTATACTAATAATTGATTGATAATCATTCTCAATCAATTATTGGAATCTGGGGGGAATTGAATTGGATTTTTTAAGTAAGCAGCGTATGAATTTATATAAGTTAGTTATGGTTTTGTATGTTTTAATTATAAATGTTCTTTTTTATAGTTCGGGAAACTTGTTGGTAATTATTATGTCAACAATTGCTAATATTTTAGTTGTGTTGACAATCTTGGGTTTTGTTTCATTTAATAACAGCCGAAAGCGTGAAAAAATAAAACGTGAACAAAAAAGGGCTGCACGTAAAGACAAAGCAAATCTGTAAAACCGTCAATTTAATGTCAATTTGTTGTCAAATAGTTTTGACAACAAATTGACGATTATTTTACAATCAATCACTATTAAAAAAGGAGTCCAATATTGGACTCCTTTTTTAGTGAATTACTTTATTTTTCGGGAAAGAGAATCATTGGAATAATAATAGGTTCTCTTTCGGTTTGCTCATATAAAAATGGCGTTAGCGCGTTAATCATCGCATCTTTGAGCTTTTGTTCGCTAAAGTTTTTTGAACGCATTGCTTCACGTAATGTATGGAAGAGGATGCGTTGACCTTCTTGAATTAGCTCAGCTGATTCACGCATATAGACAAAGCCACGGCTTAGAATATCTGGTCCAGCTAGAATCATTTTGGATTCAGGGTCAATTGTTGCTACTGCTAATACTAGGCCTTCCTCAGATAATAAATGTCGATCGCGTAATACTGCTGTACCGATATCACCAATACCTGATCCGTCGACATAAACATCTTGAGCATTAAAGTGACCCGCCAATCTGGCGGTATCCTTGGTTAAGGCTAATACGTCACCATTTCCAAGGATGAAACAGTTTTCTTTTTTCACACCAGTGTCTACGGCGAGTCCAGCATGTATTTTTTGCATTCTATATTCACCGTGTACAGGCATAAAATATTTTGGTTTGATTAGGCGAAGCATTAATTTTTGTTCTTCCTGACCGCCATGGCCAGAGGTATGGATATTGTTGATTTTACCATGAACTACATCAGCACCAGCTTCAGATAGCAAATTGATTAATTGATTGACACTCATTGTATTACCTGGAATTGGCGAACTTGAGAAGACGACCGTATCACCAGGATGAATTGTAACGTGACGGTGTGTGCCATTTGCAATTCTTGAGAGTGCCGCCATTGGTTCACCTTGGGATCCAGTACACATAATCATGATTTCGTCTGCAGGGTACTTATTGAGTTCACTTGGATCAATAATTGTACCATCAGGAACGTTAATATATCCTAATTCACGACCGTTTACGATTGCGTTTTCCATTGAACGTCCAAATACGATAATTTTACGTCCAGTTTTTACAGCCGCATCACAGGCTTGCTGTAAACGGAAGATATTTGAGGCAAAGGAGGCGAAAATGATTCGACCCTCGATTTTTTCAAAAATTCGCATAATTGACGTTCCAATAATTTTTTCAGATTTTGTAAAAGTTGGTATTTCTGCATTTGTTGAATCTGAAAGTAGACAAAGGACACCTTCATCACCTAATTGTGCCATTCTATGTAAATCTGCTGGCTCACCAACAGGGGTAAAGTCAAATTTGAAATCACCAGTACAGACAATTTTACCTTGTGGTGTTTGAATCACAATACCTAAAGGTTCAGGAATACTGTGTGTCGTTCTGAAAAATGAAACAGAAGTTTTTCTGAACTTAAGGACGCTGTCTTCATTAATTTCATGTAATTCGGCGTCGCGGAGTAATCCTCGTTCATCGAGTTTGTTTTTAATTAATGCGAGTGCTAATGGGCCTGCATAAACTGGAATATTAGCAACTTGTAATAAGAATGGAATGCCACCAATATGATCCTCGTGACCATGCGTGATGACTAATGCTTTAACTTTTTGGATGTTTTGTACGATGTAAGAATAGTCTGGTATGACATAGTCAATTCCTAATAGTTCATCTTCAGGGAATTTAATGCCGGCATCGACTAAAATAATTTCGTCTTGAAATTGAATTCCATAGGTATTTTTACCAATTTCACCAAGTCCACCGACTGCAAATACACCAACTTCATTATTTTGTAATTTTACTGCCATTAGTAAGTCACCAAACTAAATTCTGAGTTTTCCTTTTCGTATTCAAGATGGTTGCCGGTTAATTCTTGTAAATATTCAATATTAAATGCGGTATTTGCCTCAATTCGTGCTCTTGCCAAAATTTCATTGTCGGCTTCAATGTAGAGCGATTGTGTTTGCTCACGTTTAGGGTTTCGCCCTTTTATTTCTTGATAATAAGCTTTGTAAATCATTTTGTATTCTCCTTTAAATATTCAACGTTCGTTTTTTGCAATTAATCCTATTTTATCATAAGATAGGTAAAAAGAAAATAAACTGAAATGGACAGTTATCGTCTTAAAACACTAAGGAGTAAGAAATGAAAATATTAGCAATGGATACTTCTTCTAAGGCTTTGAGTGTAGCAATTACTGAGGATGAAACGTTGCTTGCAGAAGAAACATTAAATATCAAAAAAAATCATAGTATTGAGCTAATGCCGACGATTAGTCGTTTAATGAATCAAGTATCACTTAAACCAGCTGATTTGCAGCGGATCGTGGTTGCTAGCGGTCCAGGGTCATATACAGGATTAAGGATTGCAGTAACGACAGCTAAAACCTTAGCTTATACTTTAGGGATTGATTTAGTGGGCATCTCTAGCCTAGCTGCTATTGCGAGTAATGTTAAAAATTATGATGGCTTGATTGTACCAATTATGGATGCACGAAGAAAAAATGTATATGCTGGTGGTTATCAATGGCAATCTAAGTCATTAAACTTAGTATTTAAGGAAGCACATATGAGCTTTTCGGATTTATTGGCTAAGGTTGGTAATGAACCTGTCTATTTTACAGGTGAAATTGAAGCGTTTATACCGGAGCTTGAACGATTATCCAATGTTATTTTGGAAGGCAATTTGAAGGATCGTTTGCCTAGTGCATATCAAATTGCTATTTTAGGAATGGAGAGTCGACCACAAGATGTTTTTTCATTTGTACCTGAATATTTAAAGAAAGTAGAAGCTGAAGAAAATTGGTTGAAGACACATGAAGAAATTGATAACCTGGTGGAGAAATTTAATTGATTTTCAGTTAGATGATGTCATTAAGGATGGCAATGATTATTTTAATAATGAGCTTAATTGTATGATTCGTAAGGCAAATGCTCAAGATATTAGAAGTATTTTAATGGTGGAAAGAGATGTCTATCTAGGTGAACTGCCATGGACCTATACGGATTTTTTTACGGAGATATCTATTAATAGACAGGCTGGTTTTTTTGTAGCCACTATCGAAGAAGAAGTTGTGGCTTTTATTGGCTTGCGAGCGCAAAAAAATACATTGCACATTTCCAATTTAGCGGTTAAACGACAGCATCAACGAATGGGAATTGGTCAGGCTTTAATTGAGATGGGCAAGGCTATCGGTAAGCAATTAGAGATTAGTCAACTCAGTTTAGAGGTCAGATTTTCAAACAAAGATGCACAAGCATTTTACCGAAAATTAGGTTTTCACTCAGACAAGATATTAAAGGGCTATTATACTGAGCTGAAAGAAGATGGAATTGAGATGATTTACCAAATTGATTAATTATCAGATAAAAAATTGCTATGAATCACCCAAAATTTTTGCAACGCAAGTATTTGAATTGTTTGAAGCAAGCTATGGTGAAAGTCCTTGGACAATTAATACAATTATCTTAGATTTAACACAGGAAAATCGTTTATTTATTTCGGCATTTGATGAAGACAGGTTAGTGGGTTTTTTGAGCGCAATTAAGGTTCCACCTGAGTTAGAAATTACCAATCTAGCTGTTATGCCTAGTTGCCAAAATCAAGGCATTGCAGGTCACTTACTTGAACATTTAAAAGATTATGGCACAGTCATTTTTTTGGAGGTTAGGGAAACTAATCAAAGGGCGAAGCAATTATATCTTAAAGCGGGATTTTATCAAACTGGATTGCGAAAAAAATATTATCAAGAGCCAGAGGAAAATGCAATTTTAATGGAATGGAGAAAAAATGTATATCCTAGCGATTGAAACAAGCTGCGATGAGACAAGTGTTGCAGTTTTAGAGAATGAAGCAAATTTAAAAAGTAATGTTATAGCTTCACAAATTAAGAGTCATCAGAGATTTGGTGGAATTGTACCCGAAGTGGCCAGTCGTCATCATGTAGAGCAGATTACAATCTGCATTGATGAAGCATTAAATGAAGCTGGTATTCAAACTGATGATCTTTCAGCAGTTGCCGTTACCTATGGACCTGGGTTGGTCGGGGCATTATTAGTTGGTGTTGCAGCCGCAAAGGCATTTGCATGGGCAAATCAACTACCGTTAATTCCCGTTAATCACATGGCAGGTCATATTTATGCAGCGCGCTTGGTTGAACCCCTGTCCTTCCCTTTAATCGCTTTATTGGTTAGCGGTGGACATACAGAGCTTGTTTATATGGCAAGTGACGGTGATTATCAGTTGATTGGTGAAACACGTGATGACGCTGCCGGTGAGGCCTATGACAAGGTTGGTCGTGTTATGGGGCTGCCATATCCTTCTGGAAAAGCGATTGATGATTTAAGTAAAATTGGTCAGGATATTTTTGATTTTCCTCGAGCGATGCTTAAGGAGTCAAATCTTGATTTTAGTTTTAGTGGTTTAAAAAGTGCTTTTATTAATACTGTTCATAATGCAGAGCAAAGAGATGAGAGCTTAAGTAAAGCGGATTTAGCTGCTAGTTTTCAGGCTGCTGTTGTGGATGTATTGGTTGCAAAAACCTTACGAGCGATTGAGGAATATCCTGTTAATACGCTAGTTGTAGCAGGTGGTGTTGCAGCCAATCAGGGGTTACGTAATCGTCTGATTGCTGAGTTAGCAAAAACGGATATTCATGTTATTTTTCCACCAATTCGTTTATGTGGTGATAATGCGGGCATGATTGCAGCGGCTTCGTTTATTGATTATCAAAAAGGGAATCTAGCAGACTTATCTTTAAATGCTATACCAAGCTTGGAGCTGTGATATGGATTTAAAATCAGCAATTATTAAGCTCAGTCAGGAAATAGGCATTGATAAAATTGGTTTTGCAGCGGCTAATGATTTTGAACATTTACGGGATGGCATTGAGGCACAGATAGCAGCAGATAATCAAGCAGGATTTGAGCATAAGAATTTAGATGAGCGCTTAAATCCAGAATTGATTTTTAAAGCGCCTAAGACAATTATTGCGGTTGCCTTAGCTTATCCGTCTAAATTAACAAGTCGTCCTAAGAGAACGAATTATCGGAGAGGACAATTTGCATCGGTTAGCTGGGGTATCGATTATCATGATATTTTACAAACCAAGATTGATCAGTTAATCGAAGGAATAAAAGCATTAACCAATGACTTTGACTACAAAGCAATGGTTGATACTGGTGAATTAATTGATGTCGCGGTTGCTGAAAGAGCAGGGCTTGGCTTTATTGGTAAAAATGGCCTACTAATTACACCAGAATTCGGTAGCTATGTTTACCTAGGGGAAATTATTACCAATATTGAAATTGAACCTGATCAGCCAATTTCCTTAAATTGTGGAGAATGTGTACGCTGTGTTAATCTTTGCCCTACTGATGCTTTAATTGGCAATGGTAAAATGATTGCTAAACGCTGTCTATCATTTCAAACGCAAAATAAAGGTAAAATGCCTGTAGAATTTCGCTCTAAAATTAGAACAACGATTTATGGCTGTGATATTTGTCAACAAGTTTGTCCTTACAATAAGGGAATTAATTCGATTCATCATCAAGATGAATTAGAGATTGACTTGGAGCTGGCGTACCCAGAATTAATTCCATTGATTAAGCTGACTAATCGAGAATTTAAGGTAAAATTTGGTCATGTTTCAGGCAGCTGGCGTGGTAAAAATGTCTTACAGCGCAATGCAATTTATGCGTTAGGTAACGCTAGGGATCGGACAGCAGTTGATTTTTTAGTTGAGCTTTACCATACAACACCACGTGAGGATTTTAAAGAAGCGTGTAGATGGTCATTAAGTTTGATTTTAAATTCTGAAGCGGCTGCTATTGAATTATTGGAAAAAAATAAAAAAACTTAGAAATTTACCTAATTTACTTTACGACAGAACAAAAGTTCGGTAGAATGTATTAGGTAATCAAGCCGGGTTAGCTCAGTCGGTAGAGCAACGCACTCGTAACGCGTAGGTCGTAGGTTCAATTCCTGCACCCGGCATTTATATTTATTTCAAAGTGTTGAGTCGTCAACGCTTTTTTTATTTCTTTTAAAGCTTAATTGATTTATTTTAAGTTGATTTATAGTATCTTTAGGTTAGTATTTTTAAATTAAAAACGAATTGAGGTTATAAATATGGATAAGAAAGCAATTAACTTTCAAGAGAAATTATCGAAATTTACTGAGCAGTGGCAGCCTAAGGTAATCGCTCAAATGAATAATTATCAGTTTAAAGTTGTAAAAATTCAAAATGATTTTGTTTGGCATAAGCATGAGGATACAGACGAAGTATTTATTGTCTTAGATGGACAAATTCGTATTGATTTTCGTGATGGTGATGTAACATTGAATAGTGGAGAGATGTTCGTAATTCCTAAAGGTATCGAGCATAAGCCGTATTCGAAACAAGAAGCGCATATTTTGTTAGTTGAGCCTGAAGGTGTGTTAAATACGGGCAATACAAGCGGTGATATGACTGCAGAAAATGATGTTTGGATTTAATTAAGATTTTTAATGACTTAATTGATTTATTTTAAGTCTCATTTAAGTATCTAGCTATATGATTAACTCATCCCAAATAATTAATCTTTTTCATAAACTCCTAGACCTTCAGTTATCTGAAGGTCTATTCTATTTATATGTTTAACTTTATTTTATTTCGATTTGAATTCTTTTTGAATTAACCCTCTAGGTCCAACAGGTGTTGAGAAAACGATTTGGGTATTAGTATTGCCAAAGCGTTGCAATAGACCAATGAACTGATCGAGTTCGTCGGTTCCGGGAAAAACAACCTTCAAAAGCATTGAAAAAGGTCCGGTAACACAGTCACATTCTAAAACATTTGGAATTGATTCGATGAATGGATAGAATTCGGGCTTATCTTTAGGAGAAACTTCTAGACTAACATAGGCTTTAATGTGAAACCCTAATTTTTTATAGTTAAGTATTGCTTGGTATTCTTTTATATAGTTTTCTTTTTCCAAATTTTGTATACGTGCTGATGCCGCTGGTGAGGATACAAAACATTGCTCTGCTAATTTTTTGATTGAGCTGCGACCGTCTAATTGTAATGAATTGAGTAGCTTTAAATCAATATCGTCCATTTTACATCCTTTTCTTGTTATTTT
Source organism: Streptococcaceae bacterium (assembly GCA_022484805.1). Lineage (GTDB taxonomy): Bacteria > Bacillota > Bacilli > Lactobacillales > Streptococcaceae > MMGLQ5-1. Next base: position 10,380 of record JAKVKP010000026.1, on the reverse strand, counting down.
TTCTGACATGTTCATCTATAGTCTAATGTAAAATCCCAAAAAAATCTATTGGTTTTAAATAGTGCCTAATTAAAGTGCTGAAAAAACGTTTTCAACTTTAAATTAATAAGGAAAACAAGTGAATAATAACATTAGATTTTTTCTTACTCATTTGCTGTTGTAGGCTTTGGGATTATGTGATATTTTTTGACATATCAAAAACAAATAAAAGGAGAATTTATTAAATGATAACAAGAATTGAAACGGACAGCCTAGGTAGTAAGGCGATTCCTGAAGCAGCTTATTATGGTATTCATACCAAACGAGCATTTGAAAATTTTCAAATTAGCGGTCAAAGAATGAATCCACTTTTGATTAAAAATATGGCTCGAATTAAAAAAGCAGCAGCAATTGTTCATCTTAATCATAATGAATTATCTGAAATACGTGCTGAGGCAATTATACAAGCATGTGATGAAATTATTGAAGGTAAGCTGGAAGATCAATTTATCTTAGATGCCTTTCAAGGTGGTGCGGGTACTTCAGCAAATATGAATGTTAATGAAGTCATTGCGAATCGTGCTTTAGAAATTATTGGAGAGTTGCGTGGTAACTATAAAATCATTCATCCGAATGACCACATTAATAAGTCGCAATCTACTAATGATGTTTATCCGACAGCAGGTAAAATGGCTGTTTTAGAAGAATTGTTACCTTTAGAACAAGCTTTGATTGAACTGGAAAATGCGTTAGGAATTAAAGCAAAAGAGTTTCGAAATGTGATTAAAATTGGTCGGACGCAATTACAGGATGCGTTACCGACTAATTTAGGTGATAGTTTTAAAGCCTATCAGGCTGTGATTAAGCGTGAGTTAAAACGAATTGAAGCAGTAAAAAAAGAAATTCAAGTTGTTAACTTGGGCGGAACAGCGATTGGTACGGCGGTTAATGCTTCAAAGAGTTATCTTAAACAAATTATTCCAGCGATTAATCAAGAATTTCCAGTGCCTTTGACACAGTCTAAGGATTTAATTGATGCTACTCAAAATTTAGATGGTTTAGTTCAAGTTTCGGCTCGTTTAAAGAGTTTAGCCGTTACGTTGACTAAAATTTCGAATGATTTGCGTTTGATGTCCAGCGGTCCACAAGCTGGAATTGGCGAAATTCGTTTGCCGCAAAAACAAGTTGGCTCATCAATTATGCCAGGTAAGGTCAATCCGGTCATTCCAGAGGTTGTTTCTCAAATTGCTTTTCAGGTTATTGGGAATGACTTAAGTATTACCTTGGCTGCGGAGAATGGGCAGTTGGAATTAAACGCTTTTGAGCCTGTTTTGTTCCAAAATTTGTTATCTTCAGTCAATTTATTGACAAATGGTGTTAAGACCTTAACGGATAACGCAATTTTAGAATTAAAGGCCAATGAAGATTTTTGTCATGAATCAGTGATGTCTAGTGATATTATGATAACTGCTTTAGCACCCTTTATTGGCTATGAAAAATCAGCTAGCCTATTAAAGGAGGCACGGTTACGTCAAGTTTCTGTAAGAGAGGTTGCTTTTGAAAGTAAGGTTTTACCTGTGAAACAGCTTAATCAACTATTGAATCCTGAATACTTTATTAATCATCAAGAGGAGCTTGAGTTAGTTGAAAATTTAGTTTACGTTTAAATTTCTTATATTTAAAACACTTTGAATTAGCGATAAGCCAATTTAAAGTGTTTTTTTATTATTTTTCAAATTGGTGTTGTAAAATCTTTCTGATATGCTATACTAAAAAATGCAAATCGTAATGATTACATTTTACTGGTTTTATTGAGAAAGGAATTATTGATGAAGAAAATTGTTTTATTAATGGGATTGCTGGCTTTATTTTTGACTGGCTGTAATAGTAAGACGAGTGATAAGAGCGAAGCAAATGATGGTAAATTAAATATTGTGACCACCTTCTATCCAATGTATGATTTTACTAGAAATGTTGTAGGCGATGAAGGAAATGTTTCTTTATTAATCGGTTCGGGAGTTGAACCTCATGATTATGAACCGTCTGCGAAGGACATTGCTAAAATAACTGATGCTGATGCTTTTATTTATAATAATGAAAATATGGAAACCTGGGTTCCAGATTTAACAAAAACTTTGAAAAAAGATAGTGTGAATGTGATTAAGGCCTCACAAGATATTTTGTTATTACCTGGTTTAGAAGAGGAGGGGCATGACGATAGCAGTGAAGAAGGGCATTCACATGAAATGGACCCACATGTATGGTTAGCACCTTCTCTAGCAATCAAGGAAGTAGAAACGATTCGTGATCAATTAATTAAAGCTTATCCGAAGAAGAAGGAAGCATTCACTAAAAATGCAGCTGCTTATATCGAAAAATTAACTGCTTTGGATAATAAATATTCAACAAGCTTAAAAAATGCAACACAGAAAAATTTCGTAACACAACATGCTGCGTTTCAATATTTAGCGATGGAGTACGGATTAAATCAAGTTTCAATCGCTGGTCTTTCACCAGACCAAGAACCGAGTGCTTCACGTTTAGCTGAGTTGAAAGATTATATCGCTGAAAATAATATTAAATACATTTACTTTGAAGAGAACGCTTCTAGTAAGGTTGCTGAAACATTGGCAAATGAAGCTAAGGTAGAGTTACTCGTTTTAAATCCACTTGAAGGCTTGACAAAAGAACAACAAAAAAATGGTGAGGATTATATTTCTGTGATGGAAGAAAATCTTACTGCCTTAGAAAAAACGACGACTCAAACTGACGGTAAGGAAACGATTGAGCCAGAAGAAACAGCAGAAAAAACGGTTTATGATGGCTACTTTAAGGACTCGGAAGTAGAGGATCGTAGCTTGTCTAATTATAAGGGTGACTGGCAATCGGTTTATCCATACCTTGAAGATGGAACGTTAGATCAAGTTTTCGATTATAAAGCAAAGCTTAAGAAAAAAATGACTGCAGAAGAATATAAGGCTTATTATACAACGGGTTATCAAACTGATGTTGATGAGATTAAGATTACAAATAAAACAATTGATTTTATCGTTGATGGTAAAAATCATAAGGCAACCTATAAGTACGTTGGCAAGAAGATTTTAGACTACGAAGCGGGTAATCGTGGTGTTCGTTATCTATTTGAAGCAACTGAAGATGTTGATGGTGCTTATAAGTACGTTCAATTTAGTGATCACAATATTACTGATGTTCAAACTGAGCATTTCCATATTTTCTTTGGCAACGATAGTCAAGACGCCTTGCTTAAGGAGATGGATCATTGGCCAACTTATTATCCAAGTACAATGACAGGTAAAGAAATCGCTCAAGAAATGTTATTGCATTAATTGCGAGTGAGTTAATTAAAACTTTTAAGTTTAGGAGACTAAGGCATGACGTCTTAGTCTCTTTTTTGCTATAATCGATTTGAGGATGTGAAGGCATGAAAAAAAACTTTGTGGTAATCGGTTTAGGAAGATTTGGTAGTAGTATTGTCAGAACATTGGTAGAGTCAGGGCACGAGGTTTTAGCGATTGATTCCAATGAAGACCGAGTGAATGAATATATGAATATTGCAACGCATGCGGTTGTTGCCAATGCTCAGGATGAAGCGGTACTTAAATCTTTAGGGATTCGTAATTTTGATGCTGTGGTTGTGGCGATTGGCGAAGATTTGCAAGCAAGCATTTTAGTAACGCTAATGGTCAAAGAAATGAATGTGAAAAATGTTTGGGTTAAGGCTTTGGATGATTATCATGCTCGAGTGCTTGAAAAAATTGGTGCTGATCGAGTTGTTCATCCAGAACGCGATATGGGTGTTAGAATTGCTCATAGCTTAACAGCCAATAATTTAGTCGATTATTTTGAAATCAGTAAAGATTTTTCGATGGCAGAAATAAAGGTTTTTAACAAAAAGTTTACGAATCGTACATTACAAGAATTAAGTTTTCCTAAAAAATATAATGTTCAAATTTCGGCGATAAAAAAAATATCTGGTGAGGTAGAATTAGCAACGGCAGATTCAATTATTCATGAAAAGGATTCAATTCTAGTTGTGGGGCGAACTGAGGATGTTGAATATTTAGATGAAATTTTATATCGTACTTAAAATTATGGCGCATTTCACATTACGTGGAATGTTTTTTATTTCATTTTATTTGCACATTTGTGCTATTTTTTTAAAAACGTTACCATTAAATCCCTTTAAATCAACATTTTTATAAAAAATTACTTTTAACGTCTTACTAAAATTATTTATCTGCTAAACTAAGAGTATCAAGTTAAAGGAAATGAGGAATAGATGATGGAATTTATGTTAGATACCGCTAATTTATCAGAGATTGAACAATATGTGAAGATTGCACCAATTTCAGGTGTTACTTCAAATCCATCGATTGTTAAAAAAGAGGGAAAAATAGCTTTTTTTGAGCATATGAAGCAAATTAGAACGATTATTGGTGATGATAAAAGCTTACATATTCAGGTCGTTGCTCAAGATGTTGAGGGCATGCTGTCAGATGCTAACACAATTTTGAGTAAGGTTGATGATCAGGTTTTTATCAAGGTTCCAGTTAATATAGCAGGCTTAGAGGTTATTAAAACTTTAAAGGCACAGGGCGTTAATGTGACAGCTACTGCTGTTTATAGTAAATTTCAAGCTTATTTAGCAATTGCTGCGGGCGCAGATTATATTGCACCTTACTTTAATCGAATGGAAAATTTAAATATAGATGCTCAAGCAACGATTACAGAAATTGCTCGGGAAATTGCTCGAACGAATAGCTCGTCGAAAATACTGGCAGCAAGCTTTAAAAATGTTGGACAGGTTAATGCCGCACTCGAAAGTGGTGCACAGGCTGCAACAATGGGTGTCGATATTATTTCAGCTGCCTTAGGTATGCCTTCAATTGAAAAAGCAGTTGTAGACTTTACATCCGATTGGGAACAGTCATTTGGAAAAGGCACTACGATTTCAAGTTTGTAATTCTGATTCACTAAATATTCAAGGTTATCTGACTAGAGCATATTTTTGTTCTAGTCATTTCTTGTATTAAAATACGATATAATTTGAGGATAGGGGAGGTGTGTATGGTAGAGAATAATAATCGATTATTAGCAAGAGTGGCTTATATGTACTATGAAGAAGATATGAGTCAAGCTGAAATTGCTAAAATACTTGGCATTTATCGGACAACGATTAGTAGAATGTTGAAAAAGGCTAAACGAGAGGGTATTGTTGAAATTAAAGTGAACCATTTTGATGCAGAACTTTTTGAGCTGGAAAGCTTTTTTAAAGCAACTTTTGGCTTGACTCAAATTGAAATTGTACCAACGTCTAAAGAAGCGACTGAAAAGGAAAAATCAGATAATCTATCCATTGCCGCGGCAGATTTTATCCGAAAGGCAATCACTAATGGTAGTGTGGTAGGATTGTCTTGGGGGGCGACATTGGGGCGCATAATTAACCAAATTAACCCTAAATATACAGAGAATACTGTATTTTTACCAATTGTTGGCGGGCCTAGTCATGTTAATTCAAAATATCATGTCAATACGCTAGTTTATGAAATGGCAAAAAAATTTCACGCACAGAGTATTTTTATCAATGCAACAGTAGTTCAAGAAACTAAACTTTTAGCCGATGGAATTATCCAATCGAAATATTTTGCAGAAATTCGTGATTACTGGTCAAAAATGGATACTGTGATACTAGGAATTGGTGGTCCATTGAACTATCAAAATAGTCAATGGCGTGATTTGCTTACCGAGAAGGATTTACAGGCACTTAAATTGCGAGAGGCTGTTGGGGATTATGCATGTAGTTTTTTTGATTGTGACGGTAAAATTTTAAAAGGTGACCTATATCAAAGGCGAATTGGTGTGCCAGTTGAATTAATTAGAGAAGTGCCTGCTTCAATTGGGATTGCCAATGGACTGGAGAAAGCACCATCTATTCTAGGGTTATTGAGAAAAAAACATATTAACACGTTAATTACAGATCAGGAAACGGCAGTTGAGATATTGAGATTATTTAAAGAATAAGCGTTTAAGAATTTTGAATTTAAAAAGCAAGTCGGATTTGTTTCCGATTTGCTTTTAAAAATGCTTATTTATACCAAAATTAATCTGGTCTGTGCTTCAATTAGTCGCTGTGCATCGGCTGGAATTCCTTTATTGGTGATGACGATATCAGCAGTTTCCCATTTGGCGACTTGAACTAAAGATGAATAGTTAAATTTTTTGCTGTCAAGAAGCACGATTTTTCGGGTGCTTTTTGCAATCAGATGACGTTTAATTTCGGCATCAACAAGTGAGGACGTACAAAAGCCTTGCCTACCTAAAACACCGCTTGAGCCGAGAAAGCACAGATCATATTTGATATCGTCATATAATTGATTGACCGTATCGTTTTGAAATGACATATCGGCTTCGGAATATCTGCCACCAATGCAATAGAGCGTATTCTTTGAATTAATGAGCTCTAAAATTGCGGCTAAGGAGCCAGTAAAAATATGCTTATTATCATGTGTCTTGAGATAATTTGCTAATAGAGCGGCTGTACTTCCCTGATCTAAACCAATGGTACACCGCCCTTTTGGAATTAATTTGGCAGCGGCTTGAACGATTCGATTCTTTTTTGCAAGGTCAATCGGAGTACGATTAATCACTGGTATCAATGCTTTGGATTGTACGAGCTTGGCAACGCCATGGCTTTTTTCGACGATACCCTCCGATGAGAGATATTTTAAGTCCTTTCGAATGGTCTCATCAGAAACTTGGAATTGGTTAACTAATTCTTGAATTCGAACTTCTTTTTTTTGATATAAAAGATTGGTTATTGCTTGACGTCTTGCTTGAATTTCTTCAGCTTTCATCTAATTTTCTCCTATATTATTTTTTTTCGGCACTATTATTATAGTTAATTTTAACATTAAAACCATTTTTTTTGGCGAAAAACGTTGAATTGAAGCAAAAAAACCAATTTTTTATTATCAATTCCAAGTTTTAAATTGAATTAAAAAATTAGCTAATTATAATAATTATAAAGTAGTAAAGGGTAACTTTAAAAAAAGAAAAATATGAGAGAGGAAAAAATAATGGCTTCAGGTGTAATCGAAAAAACAAAAAATACCAGTAATGTTGTATTAAATGGCAATCGAAGAATTCAATTGATGAAGGATAATTTATTTAGAGGAAAACGCCAAATTTCATTGGAACGTGCATTACTTTATACGGAAAGCTATCAGCAAACAGAAGGTGAATCCGTTATTATTCGCCGTGCCAAAGCGGTTGCTCATATTTTAGAAAATGTGAAAATTAGTATTCGTGAAGGTGAGCTTTTAGTTGGTAATCGTACGGTTCGACCAAGATCAGGAATCCTATCTCCAGAAATGGATCCTTATTGGATTATGAAAGAAATTGATACGATTGATTCACGACCACAAGATCAGTTTGAATTTACTGAGAAGGATAAAAATATTTATAGAGATGTATTATATCCTTATTGGCAAAATCGTTCGATGAAGGATTTTATTAAGCAGCAGATTACACCAGATATACAGAAAGCGCTTGACGATGAAATTTTTAAGTTGAATCAAACAGATAAAGGGCAAGGGCATATTATTATGGATTTTCCTGCCATTTTAGAGCATGGAGTTCAATATTATATTGACTTATTAAAGAAAAAAGTAAGTATTCAACCTAATAATGAATTTTTTCAAGCAGGATTAATTATTTTTGAAGCAATGCGTAGCCATTTTTTAAGATATTGCGATTTGGCGAAAAACATGGCGATTTGCACAAATTCAAATGCAAGACAAAAAGAGTTAGAAACTATTGCCGAAATGTGTCAAAAGCTAAGCACAGAGCGACCTGATACTTTTTATGAAGCACTTCAATTACTTTGGGTGGCAAGTATTGTTGGACAATATGAATCTAACGCTTCATCACTTTCTTTAGGTAGAATGGATCAATATTTGTATCCGTTTTATCAAAAATCATTAAAATATGGTGTGAATGCAGATTTTCTATACGAGATACTTGGCGATTTTTATGTTAAAACGAATGATGTCGTTTTATTAAGAAGTGAGAGTAGCGCCAAATGTTTTGCGGGCTTTCCAACTGGCTATACGGTTGTGTTAGGTGGTGTGGATGAGTTTGGACGTTCATCAGTCAATGAATTATCGAATCTAATGCTAGACTTGTACCATGAAATCCTTTTGCCTCAGCCCAATTTATCAGTTAGAATGAATGAATTAATTCCTAGAAAATTTTTGTTAAAGACTTGCGAAACAATTCGATTAGGTACAGGTATTCCTCAGCTATTTAATGATGAGGTTTGTATTCCTGCGTTTTTAAGTAAGGGTGTATCTCTAAAAGATGCCCGTGATTATGCAACTGTTGGTTGTGTTGAAATCAGTATTCCAGGGAAAACCTATGGCTTACATGACATAGCACTGTTTAATTTATTACGCATCATGGAGCTTTCAATGTATGATTTGAAAAATAAAGTTGATTTAACCTATGACGAATTAGTAAGTGAAATCGAGGCAAGTATTACACGCTATGTCAAATTAGTCGTCAAGGGCTCAGATATTGTTGATTTAGGACATCGACATTACGCACCAACACCATTTCTATCTGTTTTGATTGCTGATTGTCTTGAAAATGAATGTGATGTTACTGAAGGTGGTGCTCGCTATAATTTTTCTGGTGTTCAAGGGATTGGTGAAGCTAATTTAAGCGATTCACTTTTTGTAATTAAGAAATTGGTTTTTGAAAATCATGAGATGACCTTCTCAGAATTAGTGGCTGTAATGGCAGCAAATTATGAGGGTAAGTATGCAGCTTTACAGCAACATGTTATTCAAGATTTTGACAAATATGGTAATGATAATGATGAGATTGACGAAATTGCGATGAAAATTTTTCATCATTATGCCATGGAATTAGATCGTTATTCTAATATTCGTGGTGGTAAATTTATTCCAGGAGCTTATACGGTTTCTGCACATATTCCACTTGGAGAAGCTGTTGGTGCGACCCCCGATGGTCGTAAAGCTCATGAACAGCTTGCGGATGGTGGACTCTCACCCATGGTAGGTCGAGATCGCTTAGGCCCGACTGCTGTTTTAAAATCAGTTAGTAAGCTTGATAATTTTTTAACTGTGAATGGTAGTTTATTGAATTTAAAATTTCAGCCTAATACCCTTAAAGGGATTGGTGGACTTAATAAATTTGCTGATTTTTTGATGGCTTATACAAAATTAAAAATTCAACACGTTCAGTTTAATGTTCAGTCTAAGCAAACTTTGTTAGATGCTCAAAAAAATCCGGAAAAATATACTGGTTTATTGGTTCGAGTTGCGGGTTATAGTGCGTTCTTTGTTGATTTAAATAAACAAATTCAAGATGATATTATCGCTCGTGTTGAGCATGAACTGTAAGATAAGAGGGCGATGATATGAAATCTGAAGTATTAAAAGGATTAGTCTTTAATATTCAGCGCTATTCAATTCATGATGGAACTGGTATTCGAACGGTTGTTTTTTTAAAGGGCTGTCCATTAAAATGCCCTTGGTGTGCTAATCCAGAATCTCAAAAAGCAGTAACACCAACTACGTGGATAAAGAACGGCAAATTGGAAAATGTTGGTGAGTGGCTGACTGTTTCAGAAGTTGTTGCAGAGGTACTAAAGGATGAGGTTTTTTTTAGAACCTCTGGTGGTGGCGTTACTTTATCAGGTGGTGAAGTTTTAATGCAGATGGCATTTGCACGTGAATTGTTGAAGACTTTTTATGAGCTAGGTATCCATACGGCAATTGAAACAACAGGTTGTTATCCTAAGGAGCGGCTGTTATCGTTGTTGCCATATTTGAATGAGCTTTTATTTGATTTAAAGCTAATGGATTCACAACAATCAAAACAGGTTATTGGCGCAGATGTAGAGACTGTTAAAGCTAATTTTGAATTGGCACTTATGCAATCAGATATTGAGGTAGTACCAAGAATTCCATTAATCCCAACGTATACAACTACACCTGATAACCTATTAGCGATAATTGATTATCTAAATACACTTAATATTCGGACCGTACATTTATTACCATTTCATCAATATGGCAGTAGTAAATATGATTATCTTGGTTGGGAATATCAGCTAAAGGATATGCCAACACTTTCGGACAGTAGCCTGAAAGCAATTTATCAGATGTTTGAAACTAATGAATTGACACCAATCATGGAAGGTTTAGCATAATCGAAAAAAGAGGTAGGAAAATGTTGTGAGACCCATAAGTTAGACTTTTTTCGGAGTAGTGAATTACTCCGTTTTTTGTTGCTAATAATCCTTCCGCCACCAGCTTAAATGCCAAAGCCTTTCAAGGTTCTCAGGTTGTCAAG
>JAKVKP010000025.1 GCA_022484805.1 Streptococcaceae bacterium | reverse complement strand
CAAGAAAATATATTAAGTTTGATCAATGAGAGACCGGTAAAACATTGTATAGTATTTTACACAGGATTATGGACTTGACTATAATACTTAAGGAAATTATGAAAATCAAAGGTAAAAAATAGAACTAAATTTAACCTCCTACTTAAAAATAGGAGGATTTTCTTTTTTAAAATATTAATTGTATGACAATTTTTGAGAGAAGGTGATTATAATAAATTCTAAAAAATATATAGTGCAAATGAAATTATTGAGCAACGGATGAAGGATGAAGAATTTAAAATGAAATGTCAGAAGAATATGAAAGACTTGAAGCCGCAAAATCACTAAAATAATTACGAAAAAATCCGAAATTAACACAGAAGAAGTTAGTAATACTGACTAAAAAGTTAAAAAAATTCATTTATAACCCAGGCAAAAACTGGTCACAAGAATCGTCTAGAATTGCTAGATTGGATATTTTTACTCCTAGTATTTGCATTAAAAAAAATAAAACAATTGAGTTTATAATAATAAATATAATCATAAAATTCTCCTAACGTTAAAAGTGCTCTATTTTAATTACTCTTTATTTGTTATGTTGTTTAAGAAATAAAAAAACTTAGGAAAATAGATTTCAAACACCTATATTTCTAAGTTTTTATTTGTTTTCTGGCGGGATTTTTGGCGGGGAATCATTTTAATTCCGCCAAAACATACCTCCCTATAACTCGTAAACCCCATTAAATCAGCGTAAAAACTTCAATTTTATGATATTGTTTATTCCCACTCAACCGTTGCTGGTGGCTTGCTCGTAATATCATAGACAATGCGGTTGACGTGTGCGACTTCGTTAACAATACGGACAGAGATTTTTTGCAAAATGTCCCAAGGGATTCGTGCGAAGTCGGCTGTCATACCATCAATCGAAGTGATCGCACGGATACCGACGGTGTAATCATAAGTTCGTCCATCACCCATTACGCCAACTGAACGTGTGCCGGGTAATACGGTGAAATATTGCCAGATTTCACGGTCGAGCCCTGCAATTTTAATTTCTTCACGTAAAATTGCATCAGATTCACGAACGATTTCTAGCTTTTCTGCTGTAATTTCGCCTAAAACACGAATGCCCAAGCCTGGTCCAGGGAATGGTTGGCGCCAAACGATTTCATCCGGCATGCCAAGTGCAGTTCCCAATGCACGAACCTCATCTTTAAAAAGAGTATTTAATGGCTCAATTAACTCAAATTGCATATCTTCAGGCAGTCCGCCAACATTATGATGTGATTTGATTGTCTGTGCGGTGTCTGTTCCTGATTCAATGACATCGGTGTAGAGTGTACCTTGTGCTAAAAAGTCAACACCATCAAGCTTAGCGGCTTCATCATCAAATAAGTAAACAAATTCATTACCAATAATTTTACGCTTTTGTTCAGGGTCAGAAACGCCTGACAATTTATCTAAGAAACGTCTTTGAGCATCAACCTTGATAATGTTCAAGCCAAATTTGCCACCCAAGGTTTCCATAACTTGATCCGCTTCGCCCTTACGTAGTAAACCGTGGTCTACAAAGATAGAAGTAAGCTGGTCACCGATGGCTTTTTGCAATAAAACACCAACAACTGATGAATCAACGCCACCTGAAAGGCCAAGTAATACTTTGCGATTACCAACTTTTTCACGGATTTTGGCGATTTCTAGGTCAATAAAATTACCCATTGACCAATTGCCCTCAGCCTGACAGATATTGAAAGTGAAATTTTTCAATAAATCATTGCCGTATTCTGTATGCCGAACCTCTGGGTGAAATTGAATACCAAAAATATTACGTTCGATATTTTCAATCGCGGCAAATGGGCAGTCATGAGATACACCAGTAGTTACAAAGCCTTCAGGAATTTCAGTGACTGCATCACCATGACTCATTAGGACAACCTGCTCCTCTGGAGTCCCATTAAATAACAATGAATCTTTAGTATGAGTTAATTTTGATTGACCGTATTCACGATTGCCAGCATTGGCAGCAGCAGCTACCTTGCCACCAAGCTTATGAGTGATAAGCTGCATACCATAACAAATTCCTAAAATTGGAATACCTAAATCGAAAATACCTTCGTCAACGCCAAAAGAATTTTCATCATAAACAGAATTTGGACCACCTGAGAAAATAATACCAATTGGATTAATGGCCTTAACTTCCTCGGCTGTGATTTTATGGCTCAATAGCTCAGAAAAGACACCAAATTCACGAATTCGGCGTGTGATTAGCTGATTATACTGTGAACCGTAGTCTAAAACAATAATTTTTTCAGTGTTTAGCTTGCTCAATGTTTACTCCTTTAGCATGATTAATATTGTTTTCGGAAATATTTCTTGAAAGTTACAGAATATACTAATTGTACCTTTAAAATTTCTTCAAGTAAATGGCATCAATATAGTGTTTTTGACTTTTATGCAAAATAACATCTGCTCGATTGCGGGTAGGTAGGATATATTCCATTAAATTAATTTTATTAATATTGTTCCAAGTGTCAGTTGCTAAGGCAATCGCATTTTTCAATGGCCATTTCGCAACCTCATGATAGTAATTTTTGGGGTCATCTTTGGCAAGCTCGAGAATGAGCTTGAAACGTTCGATATACCAATGATAGATGAGATTTTCCTCGGCATCAACGTAAATTGAAAAATCGAAGAAATCACTGACATATAAGTGTTGGTTACTCGGATTTTGGAAGACATTAATTCCTTCAACAATTACGATATCAGGCTGAACCAAGATTTGTTTTTCATCCTTTAGAATATCATAAACTTCGTGCGAGTACACTGGGGATTCAATTCTTTTTTCACCACTTTTTAATTGATCAAGAAAACTGAGTAATAAATCCATATTATAACTTTCAGGGAAGCCTTTTCGATCCAAAATGCCACGGTCTCGTAATTGCTTATTGGGATATAAAAAACCATCAGTTGTGACTAAATCAACAGTTAGATTTTTGAAGTATCTAGTAAGTAAGATTTGTAGCAGTCGTGCAGTTGTACTTTTACCAACAGCGACACTACCAGCAATGCCGATGATAAATGGGCGATTTGGTTCAAATTTTTGTAAGAATAAGCCTTTGGAAAAGTTTAGGTCTTCATAGGTTTTCTTATACAAACGGATTAGATGAATCAGTGGTAAATAAATTTCCTGAACATCTTCCAAGCTAATCGCATCATTTAAACTTTTAATATTATCTAATTCCTCAATTGATAGTGGGGCAATTGTCTTATGATAAAGCGCTCTCCATGCATCACGAGAAATTTTTTCAAAATTAATCAATTCATCCATTTTTATCCATCCTATCAAATTAGCCGCAAAATATCTCTGGCTAGTTTATTAAAACAATGTAAACGCTCGCTTTGTATTTTAACACAATCTATGCTTAAATTTAGCATTCCTGAATAAAAAATCAAGTATACTGGTATTGTTTTAATTATTAAAGATTTTACTATTGGAATGTGCCTATATTTTGAATGGATTAGGTCTGGATATGGTAAACTAGCTTATAAGGATTTAATAAAAATCGAAGAAGGTGTGTAATGATTAAAATCGCAATTTTTGGAGATTCAATTACAGCTGGTTGGAATGGACAGGCAGCGACAAATATTCTGAAGCGTGAGCTTGAAAGTGCTTTGAAAAATCAATATGGTTTTTCGGCAGAGGTCATATTGTTTGGTGTCCCTGGGAATGATACCAATGATGCGATTAAACGAATTGAGCCTGTGAAAAATCTCAATGCGGATTATAATATTGTCTTTTTTGGTGCGAATGATGCTTCGGCACATCACGAGGTGACACTAGCAGATTTTCAAGCTAATTTGGATTTAATTATTGATGAATTAATGGGACAAGTGGTTTTGATTACACCACCAGCTGTCAATGAGCAACGATTGAATGTGGCGGATCGAAATAACCAAAATATTGAAGCTTATCGAGCAGTCACTCTAGCTGTAGCAGAAAAGCATCATTTACCGATGATTGATTTATATCAGCAAATGACTGTGTACCCTGGCACAAATGAATTTTTACAGGGCGATGGGCTGCACTTTACGAAAGCCGGCTATGAGCTGCTTGCCTTTTTAATTGCAGCGAAACTTAAAAGTTTGAGGAGTTAATCATGAGTCAAATGTATTATGCAGAGAATCCTGATGCAGCGCACGATATTCATCAGTTAAAGGTTAATCTACGAGGGGTACCTTTTCATTTTTACACCGATGCAGGTGTCTTTTCCAAAACAGCAGTTGATTTTGGTACACAATTGCTGCTAGAAACACTTGATTTTAATTCCGAGACCAAGGGACGACTTTTAGATGTGGGCTGTGGCTATGGACCAATGGGTTTGGCCTATGCTAAAACAACAGGTTATAATGTAATGATGGTTGATATTAATCAACGTGCAGTGGCCTTAGCGCAAAAAAATGCACAGCTTAATCAAATCAACAATGTTGAAATTATGCAATCTAATCTCTATGAGCAAGTTTCTGGTCAATTTGTTGGGATTATTAGTAATCCACCGATTAGAGCGGGCAAAAAGGTTGTTCATCAAATTTTGTCAGAAAGTATTCAATATCTACAACCAAAAGGCACATTAACAATCGTCATTCAAAAAAAACAAGGTGCGCCAAGCGCTAAGGAGAAAATGAATTCAATTTTTGGTAATGTAACAATTCTAGCTAAGAAAAAAGGCTATTATATTTTACAAAGTGTTAAAGAATTAGATTAAAGGTATTTCTTGAATTTTTTTGTTTTGGTTTGGTACTCTAATATGCAATATTTAGATAGTTTGTTATTGATACGCCTTATATTTTTATAAAGTTTACTTATAAACTGAATATTGTTGAAAAAATGACTAGCTTCATTCAATAATGTGGAGGATTTTATGCACTTTTTGGAATTAATTGAAAAAAAGAAACTTGGTGGGCAGTTTTCAAAATCGGAAATTGAATTTTGGATTGAAGGCTATGCTGCTGGTGATATTCCTGATTATCAGATTTCAGCATTATTAATGGCGATTTATTTTAATGGTATGTCTAAGCAGGAAGTGATTGATTTAACAATGACAATGGTTGCTAGTGGTGTGCAAATTGATTTATCTTCAATTGAAGGTATCAAGGTTGATAAGCATTCAACTGGCGGTGTCGGAGATAAGGTGACCTTAATTTTGGTACCATTAATTGCTAGCTTGGGTATCCCAGTTGCAAAAATGAGTGGTCGTGGTCTGGGACACACAGGCGGAACAATTGATAAACTAGAATCAATTGCTGGTTTCAAAACAGAATTATCCACGACACAATTTATCGACCAAGTGAATCAAATTGGTTTGGCAGTGATTGGTCAAAGTGATCAATTGGTTAAGGCTGATAAGCTTTTATATGCATTACGTGATGTCACAGCGACTGTGGATTCAATGCCTTTGATTGCCAGCTCAATTATGAGTAAAAAAATTGCTGCTGGTAGTGATGCGATTCTTTTGGATGTGACGGTTGGTAGTGGTGCATTTATGAAAAATGTTGAAAATGCTGAGTCGCTGGCACGTTTAATGGTCGATTTGGGTGAGCAGGTAGGTCGAAAGACGATTGCAGTCATTACGGATATGAGCGAGCCTCTTGGGTTGACGATTGGTAATCGTTTAGAAATTTTGGAAGCAGTTGATATTTTAAAAAATCAAGGTTTATCGGAATTAAGAGCGTTTGTCTTGGACCTAGCTGAGATAATGCAGAAATTAGCTGGCTATCCATCAAATCGTGCTCAGTTAGAACAAAATTTATTAGATGGTACTGCCTATCATAAACTAGTCGAGATGGTTGAAGCTCAAGGTGGTACGGAGGCTGCACTTTTAAAGCCCATTGAAGCTACATATCAAGAAACCTATTCCGCGAAAAAATCGGGCTTTATTGCACAATTGGATGCGTTGATTTTAGGTGAGGTTGCAATGTATCTTGGCGCTGGACGTCAAACTAAGACAGATACGATTGATAATGAAGTAGGTATTGTTTTAGCAAAGAAGGTTGGTGATTCAATCCAAGCTGACGAAACAATTTTAACGCTTTATAGCAATCAAAGGATTAGCGATTCCATTTACCAACAACTTGAAAGGGCGATTCAAATTTCTGATTTTGCCCAATCCAATCCAAGTATTATCAAAATTATTGAAAGTGAGGATAACCTGAGTTAATCAGCGTTATAAATTATTAATATGAAAATTAATCAATATATTGACCATACCATTTTAAAAGCCGATGCGAATGAACAATCTGTTTTGAAAATTATTAATGAAGCTCGACAATATCAATTCGCGAGTGTCTGTATTAATCCAATTTGGGTAAAATATGCAGCAGAACAGCTAAAAAATTCTCCAGTCAAGGTTTGTACAGTCATTGGTTTTCCATTAGGAGAAAATACCTCTGAAACCAAAGCTTATGAGGCGAAAAATGCAGTGATTAATGGCGCTGATGAAGTGGATATGGTGATTAATATCGGTGCTTTAAAAACAGGTCATGAGCGCACTGTGCAAAGAGATATTGAAGCAGTTGTTGATGCAGTTGAAGAAAAAGCGCTTGTTAAGGTAATTATTGAGACGGCGCTTTTAAATACTGATGAAATAGTAAAGGCCTGCCAATTGGCAGTTGCTGCAGGTGCCGATTTTGTTAAGACTTCAACAGGTTTTTCAACTGGTGGTGCTACGATAGAGGATGTCAAGCTTATGAAAACTACTGTCGGCAATCGTGCGCAGGTTAAGGCGAGTGGTGGCATCTATTCGCTAACAGACGCCGAAGCAATGATTGCTGCAGGTGCAACTCGAATTGGTACTTCAGCAGGTGTTGCGATTATGAAAGGACAAACCTCTGATGCTGACTACTGATGAATTAATTGATTTAACAATTAAAGCCAGTCAAGCTGCCTATGCGCCTTATTCACAATTTAAAGTTGGCGCAACGCTTGTCTCCAAATCAGGTGCAATTTATCAAGGCTGCAATGTTGAAAATATTTCCTATGGTTTAACTAATTGTGCGGAACGTACGGCAATTTTTAGGGCGATTAGTGAGGGTGAGAGAGCATTTTCGTGTCTTTATGTCTACGGTGAAACGGATCAACCAATTAGTCCTTGTGGCGCTTGTCGACAAGTTATGGCTGAATTTTTTGAGCCAGAAGCTGAAATATGCTTAATTAGCAAAAATCGGGCGATTAAAAAAGTTACGATGGCGGAATTATTACCTTACCAATTTAAAAGCTTAAAATAGCTGCTTATTTTAGTTGTTTTACTTTTTAGAGAAAGTTAAAAATGGTATATTGAAATATGTTGATTTATAATGAAGATACAATAAAAATGGAAAAAATGGTTGATGAATTAATTGATATGCTCAAAAATACTGAGCAATACCAAAGACTCTTTGAGTCAAAGGCAAGTTTTTTATCAAATCAAGAATTACAGACTGAGATTCATCTTTTTGAAGATGAACGTAATCAGCTTTTAGAACAAGAAGCTTATCTCAATTATCGGCCTGAATTAAAGGCTAAGAAGCTAGCACTGATTCGACAAAAGAGAAAGCTTGATTTACAGGACGATACAG
Source organism: Streptococcaceae bacterium (assembly GCA_022484805.1). Classification (GTDB taxonomy): domain Bacteria; phylum Bacillota; class Bacilli; order Lactobacillales; family Streptococcaceae; genus MMGLQ5-1. The sequence continues at coordinate 29,370 of JAKVKP010000025.1, read as the reverse complement.
CTGATTTAAAGCTGGCTGAATATGAATTTCAAGCAGTTCTAGATGATTGCTTACAGTCGATTGCGAATTGCTTCTCAGAATCGATTGAAGTTAGTACAACCAATTTCCAAGCCAAGAAGGGAGGTCATCATGGAAAATGTCATACCAATTAATCAACGACGTTTAATTGCAATTTATTTTTACAACCCACGCTTTTTGAAAAATTTAAAACGCTTCGGCGAAGTATTTTATATTTCACGTAAATTAAAGTATGCACTGATGTATGTTAACGAGTCGGATATAGAGGCAATTGTACCGCAGATTCAAAAATTGCATTTTGTCAGAGAAGTTATAAAGAGTTACCGGCCTGATATTGAAATGAATTTTGCGGATCGGATTGGTAAATTTAATTTTGAAGAAGATGATCGAGAAAACCAAAAGGTTGAATTGCAACTTAAAATAAATGAATAAAAATGCTTAATTGCAAAGCCGTGGCAAAATTAGTTGATAATTACTGATTAATTTTGTACGGCTTTTTGTTATTTAATTTTTTTATAAAATTGTAATATGATTTAATTTAGATCTGCTGATTAGTTATGCTATTTATTATAGAAAAATTAAAATAAAAAATATTTATTTTTTACAGAATATTCACAAATGTTTATTTTGTTTTTTTTGTAAATGAATAGGCTTAGATACTATAGATAGAAATGTTTAATAATTAACAAATGGTATATTTATTAAAAATAACGAATATTGATTTAAAAATTTATAAATTTTAAGAATATTATTGAAAAAATTAAAATCAGACTCATATTTATATTTAATTATGATATACTCAAGATGTAAGGTTTTGAACTGGCAAATGGTATCTCAATTAGTTATTTTTGCCATTTTATTTGTTGCAGTGACTGCGATAATATATATCGTTGAATTTATTGGCGAGGGGGATAGGTGTTAAACACCGCATGTTATGAGTACAGAAATGTTAGCAATGATTTTAGCTGGAGGTCAGGGGACGCGCTTAGGAAAGCTGACCAAGAATATTGCCAAGCCCGCAGTTCAGTTTGGTGGAAGGTATCGAATTATCGATTTCGCACTTAGTAATTGCACAAACTCTGGAATAGATACGGTTGGAATTGTCACTCAGTATCAACCACTCGCATTAAATTCACATATCGGAAATGGTGCTGGCTGGGGTTTAGATGGCATTAATGCAGGCGTAACAATTTTACAGCCGTATTCTGCTCAAGAGGGTAATCGTTGGTTTGAAGGTACTAGTCATGCCATTTATCAAAATATTGATTATATTGATTCAGTAAATCCACAATATGTTTTGATTTTATCTGGGGATCATATTTATAAAATGGACTATGAAGAGATGCTTCATGAGCATATTGAGAATAACGCGTCTTTGTCGGTAGCAGTTATTAATGTGCCTATCGAAGAGGCTAGTCGTTTTGGTATTATGAATACTGATGAAAATGGCAGAATTGTCGAATTTGAGGAAAAACCAAAGGTGCCAAAATCAACAAATGCATCAATGGGTATTTATATTTTTGATTGGCAGCGCTTACGTGAAATGCTTGTTACTGCTAGTAAGACTGGGATTGATATGAGCGACTTTGGAAATAACGTTATCCCCGCATACTTAGATGCTGGTGAAAATGTCTACGCTTACGAATTCGATGGCTATTGGAAAGATGTTGGGACAATTGATTCATTATGGGAAGCAAACATGGAATTTATTGACCTTGATAATAATCTAAAAGTTCGTGAAAAAAGCTGGAAGATCTATTCAAAAAATTTAATTTCACCACCTAATTTTATTACAGAAACGGCCAATATAGATCATTCATTAATTGTAGATGGCTGCTTTGTTTCGGGTGAGGTTAAAAATTCAATTTTATCGACGAATGTTCAAGTTAAAGAAGGAAGTATCATTGAAGACAGTTTTATTATGACAGGTGCTTCAATCGGCAAAAATGTCGTGATTAAGCGAGCAATTGTCGGTGAAAATGCAGTTATTGGAGATAATACGGTTTTAATCGGTGATCAAATGATTGAAGTCGTGGGTTATGGTGAAATACTAGGGGAGGATCGCGATGAAGAGTAATAAGGTATGCGCTATTATCGGTAATTATTTTGAATATAAGGCTCTCAACGAATTAGTTGAAAAGCGGCCCTTGGCAACTATTCCTTTTGACGGTAAATATCGTCTTGTTGATTTTCAACTCTCTAGCTTAGCCAATGCTAATATTCGTCAGGTTTTTCTTGCATTACATCATTATCAAATTACCTCAATGCTGGATCATATTGGCTCTGGTAAGGAATGGGGCTTGGATAACTTAACCCATCGCTATTTTATGGGCTTTTATGAACAGTTTGAAGCCAGACGTACACAAGGAAAGAATTATACAGCTCATATTTTAGACTTTCTTAAAAAATCTGAATCAGAAATTACAGTTTTGATGTCATCGAATATTGTTGCAAATATTGATCTCAAGCCATTTATTGATTTGCACCGTAAAAATGGTAAAAATATTTCGGCATTATATAAAAAAATAGCACCTGAAAACCTATCTCCGGTTCATACCATCCTTTCCTTGAAGGAAGATAAGCAATTTGTTGATCATGCGCACCAATTTGATCCACAGCTTGATACCGAAGAAAGAGTTAATTTTGGTATAGGGATTTACATTATTAATACAGCTTGGTTAATCGAAACAATTGAAGCTAAGTTTGAAAGCTATAGTGAGGATGAACCATTAAGCCTCCAAGCTGCGTTGCCAAAGATATTAGAAGTTGAGGAAACTGAGGCCTTTGAATATATTGGTTATTTGACACCAATTCATGATGTCAAATCTTATTATGACGCAAATATGGATATGTTAGATTCTGTTAAATTTAATGCCCTGCTTTATTCTAATAATCGCGTTTTTACGAAAGTTAAAAATGAAGTACCGACTTATTTTGCCAAGGGTAGTATCGTCAGAAATGCGCAATTTGCTTCGGGGTCAATTGTAGAAGGTGAGGTTATCAATTCAATCATTTCACGGAATAATCAAATTGATGCAGGCAGTTCAATTAATCACAGCATTATTTTTCCAGGCGGGAAAATTCACACGGGTGCTAAAATTAAATATGCCATTCTTGATAAAAATGTTGTTGTAGAAAAAGATGTCGTAATCGCTGGTACTGAAGATAAGCCGGTTCTGATTAGGAAAAATAGTATCGTTACAGCAAATGTAATAGCATGACATAAAGCATCTAATTTTATTGGAATGTCATGATTAAAAGCTTGGAGGGATTATGAAAATATTATTCGCAGCAAGTGAATGTGCGCCATTTATCAAAACTGGCGGATTAGGTGATGTGGCAGGTGCCTTGCCTAAGGAACTCGCGAAAAAAGGCGTAACAATCCGTGTTGTTTTACCTTATTATCAAAAAATTGCGGATGCCTACCAAGATCAAGTTGAGGATGTTACAAATTTTGAGGTAATGGTTGGTTATCGTCGCCAATACTGTGGAATTAAAACGTTAACCTTAGCGGGTGTTCAATTTTATTTTATTGATAATTTATTTTATTTCAATCGTGAAAATGTCTATGGTTATTATGATGACGGTGAAAGGTTTGCCTTCCTTCAGCTTGCCATTATTGAAATGCTTGAGAAAATTGATTATATCCCTGATTTAATTCATGTTAATGATTACCATACAGCTTTGATTCCATTTTTATTGAAAGAAAAATATGATTGGATTAATCGTTATCGGAAGATTGAAACACTGCTTACGATTCATAATATTGAATTTCAAGGTAAGATGAGTCGGGAATCAATGTCTGATTTATTTGGAATTGGTACAGAGCGCTACGATGATGGCACAGCTCGCTGGGAAGATTGTTTCAATTGGCTGAAAACAGGTATTTTATATGCCAGTCGGATTAATACAGTTTCACCGAGTTATGCTGAGGAGATTAAAACGTCTGAATTTGGCTCAGGCTTAGATATTGTTTTGCGGATGGAATCTGGCAAGCTATCGGGTATTACCAACGGTATTGATTATCAGCTTCTGAATCCTGAAACAGATCCATTATTGAAGTATCATTTTTCAAGCAAGGATTTAACTGGTAAGGCTAAGAATAAGGCTTGGATTCAAGAAAAGGTTGGATTACCAATTCGTGCAGATGTACCCTTACTTTCAGTCATTTCACGCTTGACTTATCAAAAAGGGTTTAATTTATTGATTGATGAATTAGATTATTTGATGCAAGATGATATTCAGCTAATTTTAATTGGTACGGGCGATTTGCGTTTTGAATCTGAATTTGAATATTATGCAGCCAAATATCCGGATAAATTTATTGCTTTGATTACCTTTGATGTTGCTTTAGCTCAAGAAGTTTATGCTGGCAGTGATTTATTTTTAATGCCAAGTGCCTTTGAGCCCTGTGGTTTATCACAAATGATGTCGATGCGCTACGGTACATTACCAATTGTCCACGAGGTTGGAGGTTTAAAGGATACTGTAATACCTTACAATCCTAAGACGCATCAAGGAACAGGATTTGGCTTTGCTGAATTTTCAAGTTATCGCTTTAAAGAAGCGATAGATAAGGCAGTTAATGTTTATCAATCAAATCCAAAAATTTGGCGTAAGCTACAAACACAGGCGATGACTACTGATTTTAGTTGGGATTTGGCGAGTCAATTGTACCAAGAATTGTACCAAGATATTTTAGGTTAATTTAAAAAATGAGCTGTGTATTCAGCATTATATCAACATTGGATAAGGATGTAAGTAAATACTTGTGAGGGTATCATGTCTACTTTCTTAGATATCTATCATCAAAATTTGACTATTTAAAAACGAGGTTGGAATTTCCGAACCTCGTTTTATGATTGTTAAAGTTAACGCTTTTATTCTTAGGTATTTTCAATTAATAGGTATCAATTTCTTTAATACGCTTAATATCATTGTAAAAAGCGATGTGAGTCATTTCCATATAAGGTGTTACCCAAAAGGATGCCAGACCGAAAGTAATTAAAACAAAGAATCCCCAAAGAATAAAGCTAATTTCTAAGATGAAAAAATTCATTTTTTCGCCCTTCATTAAAGCGACACTTTCTTTAATCAGCTGTCTGGCTGAAACAGCTCGATTACCTTTTTTCTCATAATCATGATAAATATAGAAGACCTGTGAATAGGCAAAAGAGCGATTAATTATAACTGCAAAAGCAAAAATAAATGCAATGACTGCAAGGAAAATTAATGGTGCATTTGAGCCCCCAGTAAATCCGATAGCGATTAAGCCAATCCCGATGGCAATTGGTAATAATGCCCAGAGAATAGTGTAGATAAAGACTAAAAGACTGGTTATAAATATTTTGATAAAGAAAGCACCAGTTAATTTTTCCTTAAATGAATTAATGGGATGTATTTTAAGCTCAGGATTTTTAAAGGCATCCATATAAGTAAAGATAATCGCAGTTGCTACGAATGAAATTAATATTGAAACAATTAGGCTAAGTAAATTACCCGGGTTTGCAAAAATATTGAAATCATAGTTTGTATTGACACTTGCTGAATAAATTGTCTGATCAGTACTGATTTGTCCTGAACGAATCGATGAAAAAATACTCCAGATAACCGGAATTAAGAATAATAAGATTTTATTTTTTGTATCAACTGCTAAGACAGCTTTTGCTTCTGTTTTTAATTCTTTTGTTGTTTTATTGATTTTCATAATCTCCTCCTAAATTAATTATAATATTACTTTGCTCTAAAATGCAAAGATAATCAAAAGATAAAATAACTCACATTTAGACTTTTATAGTAATAAACATTGAATTTAATAGTAAAATTGCTTATGATTAGACTTGTTGATTTTTTAAATTTTGTAATTCGAGCAGAGTAGCGTTACTTTTGTAGGAGGCAATATGGTTGAACCAGCAATCAAATATCGATTAATTAAGAAAGAAAAATATACAGGGGCGAGATTAGGTGAAATTGAAACCCCACATGGCACCTTTAGAACGCCAATGTTTATGCCAGTTGGCACCTTGGCAACGGTTAAAACAATGAGCCCAGAGGAATTGAAGCAAATGGGTGCAGGGATTATTTTAAGTAACACTTATCATTTGTGGCTTCGACCGGGTGATGAATTGGTTAAGAAGGCAGGTGGTTTGCATCAATTTATGAATTGGGATCAACCAATTTTAACTGATTCAGGCGGATTTCAGGTTTTTTCCCTTTCAGATATGAGAAAAATTGAAGAAGAAGGGGTTCACTTTAGAAATCATTTAAATGGCAGTAAGCTCTTTTTATCTCCAGAAAAAGCGATTCAAATTCAGAATAATCTAGGTAGTGATATTATGATGAGCTTTGATGAATGTCCAGATTATCATCACCCTTATGACTATGTCAAACAATCTGTAGAAAGAACGAGCCGTTGGGCAGAACGTGGACTACAGGCACATCGTAATCCAGCAACACAAGGCTTATTTGGCATCGTTCAAGGTGCAGGCTTTAAGGATTTGCGTCAACAATCGGCTAGAGATTTGGTATCAATGGATTTTCCTGGCTATTCAATCGGTGGTCTTTCGGTTGGTGAAACAAAAGTGGAGATGAATCGTGTGTTGGAATTTACAACACCAGAATTGCCGGAAAATAAACCTCGCTATTTAATGGGTGTTGGTGCACCTGATTCTTTGATTGATGGTGTTATTCGTGGTATTGATATGTTTGATTGTGTCTTACCGACCAGAATTGCTAGAAACGGCACTTGTATGACCTCACAGGGACGATTAGTGGTTAAAAATGCGCAATATGCGGAAGATTTTAGTCCACTTGACTCTAAATGTGATTGCTATACATGTAAAAATTTTACAAGAGCTTATCTGCGTCATTTGATTAAGTGTGATGAAACCTTCGGTATTCGTCTGACGAGTTATCATAACTTATATTTCTTGATTCATCTGATGCAACAAGTACAGGAAGCTATATTAAATGATGATTTACTAGCCTTCCGCCAAGATTTCTTTGAAGCATATGGCTATAATCGACCGAATGCAAGGGCGTTTTAAGTTAAAAAAGAGTTAAATTTTATTGACCTTCAAAAAGTTGAATTTTTGGTTGATAAAGATTTATCTCTTTTTTTTTTATAAATTAAAAGCGAAATATTCATTGATTTCTAATTTAATTTTAATTAAAATGTAGCTATAGATTAATTTTAAAAAACTAATAAAAATTAGACAGTAGAGTCCTGTGTTTAGTATAGATCAATATGACATGATTATTATAATGTTACATCGGCACAAGCAAGGAGAATAGGGGATTACTTGAACATTTTTTTATCTAAAATGATCGTTTTTTAATGTGTAAGCAATAATTAGGGAGTGAGTGAAAAATGAAAGTTTTAAAAAAAATTTCTCTGCTATTAGGTGTTTTTATTTTTATATTCAATTTATTTTCATTAACTATTAATGCTGATACAATGGATATCGATACACATTTTGGAGTTGAGGTCATAGAAACTGAAGACAGTAAAACAGATGCGGAAGAAATAAAAGTAACTATTAAAAATATTAGCAAACAAAGTAGTATTAATACGGTGGTAAAAATTGAATTGCCAGAGTCATTTGCCAAAAAATTAGGTAAATCTGCTATAACGAAACATATTGGAACTTTGAAAGCAAATAATAGTAAATATTTTACGGTTAAACTTTCTGATGGTTCAATAAGTCCATTGACAATAATTTCAACAAATGAGCTACCGATAACTGGCGAGACAATTATTAATGGTGTACTTGTGTTAGGGTTACTTTTATTAATTGTCTCAGGCATTATCTTCTGTAGTCGCAGAATACTTGGCTTGTTTGTTGTTATGATTGCCTTAACTGGTGCTGTAGTTGTTAGTGCTACAAGCTACAATCATATGGCAATACATAATCATCAAGTTAAAATCGCTGGTCAAACATCGCCCTTTACAACCGTAGTTACAGGAGATTTTGAAGAGGAAGCAAGTAGTTCAAGTACAGATAATAGTTCAAGCTCAAGTACAGATACAAGCTCAAGCACGAATAATAGCTCGAGTTCAAGTCAGAGTTCAACTTCTTCAAGTGATTCAGACAATCCCGAAACTCCCGAAGAACCAGTAACGTCTGAAGTAACCAAATACACGGTAAGTTTTGATTTAAATGGTGGGGACTCTGAAGCGATTTCAAGTCAAGATGTTGAGGAAAATGGCTTAGTAAAAAAGCCATCAGATCCGACCAAATCAGGACATATTTTTAAAGGTTGGTATGAAAAAGAATCTGGTGATTTTAAATTGAATCATTTTAACTTTTTACAACCGATTACTGCAAACATGATTCTTTACGCAAAGTGGGAGATGAAAAAATACAGTGTAAGCTATGATTTTAATGGTGGAGTCTTGCATAATAATGCAATACTTCCAAGTGATAAAAATCAATATTTAGAAAACGAGATGGTAACGGTCCAAAATTTTGATAATAATCTTTTAGGTGCAAATCCACTAGTAGATAGCATGACTAAAAAATATGTTACTAAATTTGGTTATCATTTTAAAGGTTGGAATACACAAGCGGACGGTAATGGTAATTCAATTTCATTTAATAGTTCTTTTAAAATGGTGGATACTAACATAGTTTTGTATGCTGAATGGACAAGAGATGAGGGTGATCATATTTGTTTTAATACGGCTGATGAAGAGGGTTGGCGAGTTTTAAAAGAAAGTACCAATCACCAATTTTTAGTACTCAAAGTACATCCATTGCTGGATGATGAAATTATTGATGCTGGAAGGAGTGATCATTGGTATTCGACTGGTTATAATGATGTTCCATTCCATAAGGATTTTGATGGCTATTTTAAAAACGGGACTACTAGTACAGGATACGGTGAATCTAATCTAAAATATGTAATAGATAATTATTATGTTAATTATATCGAAGCAGAATATAGCGATTATGTTTTACCTGTTAAATTAAATTTACCAACATATAGTGAATTCATCGGTAGTGGTTTTAATGGAATAGCTAATGGATACAATGATTGGCACTGGAATTATGATATGGAAGCTACTGATAATTTTTGGCAGGACACTCGTTTTAAAACAACAATATCATCAGATGTAGCAGATAAAAAGGCTTTTGCATTAAGCATGGGTGATATTTGGACGCTTAATAAGCAAACATTTTTTGATAGTCTAACCTATTATGCTCCATATTTTTTTTATTGGGATATTCAGAGTGATACTGGATCTGTTTCGACTTTACTTCTTTTTCATCGTGGAATTGAATATGCACTTTCTGATTATTCTTACTTTTGGCTTCGTTCAACAGGCATGAATAATGATATTAGTTATATTTTAAGGGGATGCTTCGCATATACAGTTTCTGGCAGATATGATACACGTCCTGTTCGGCCCGCTTTATGGCTTACATTAGAGAATTAATTGGCTGATTTAATCTCTTAAAAATTGCATGAAATTAACGCTTTTATAAACGAATTTCATGCGATTTTCGACAAATTTCCCGATGTTTCTCGGAAAGATTGGATATTCTATAAATAAAAAATACAAAGCAGACCTCTATGCCTACTTTGTATTTTTTTTATTTTCTCGATTTATTTTCGATTTCCTTTTGAATATAATCAATAAATGCTTCAGTTGAGACCACTTCGGTTTCTTTTGAACCATAGCGGCGCACATTAACTGTGTTATCCTCTTGTTCTTTGTCGCCAACGACTAGTTGATAAGGGATTTTCTTAGTTTGTGATTGGCGAATTTTATAGCCCATTTTTTCATTGCGCTTGTCAAAATCAACTCGAACGCCAGCTTTTCTTAAGGTATCACTGATGTTTTTGGCATAATCAAAATGTGCGTCTAAAGAAACTGGAATCACGGAAACCTGTGTTGGTGCTAACCAGGTTGGGAAAGCTCCTTTATACATTTCGATTAAATAAGCAGTAAAGCGCTCCATTGTACCAACAACCCCACGGTGAAGCATTACAGGACGGTGCATTTCGCCATCTGGACCAATATATTCTAATTCAAATTGTTTTGGCAGAAGAAAGTCAATTTGAATGGTAGACATTGTTTCTTCGCCACCGAGAGCAGTTTTGGTTTGAATATCCAACTTAGGACCGTAAAAGGCTGCCTCACCTTCAGCTTCAAAATAGTCAATTCCTAAATCTTCGACGGCATTCTTTAATTGTTTTTGAGCTAATTCCCACATTTCATCATCTTCAAAGTATTTTTCTGTATTTTCCTTATCACGGTATGAAAGACGGAAACGGTAGTCAGTGATATTAAAATCCTCATAGACATCAATGATTAATTTTAGAATTTCTTTAAACTCATCTTCGATTTGATTTGGTGCTACAAAGGTATGACCATCATTTAAAGTCATTTCACGAACTCGGGATAAACCAGTTAATGCACCAGATTTTTCGTAACGGTGCATCATACCAAGCTCAGCAATTCTAAGTGGTAATTCACGATAGCTGCGTGGTTCATGCTTGTAGACTTGAATATGACTTGGGCAGTTCATTGGGCGCAGTTCCAATTGTTCACCATCACCCATGTCCATCGGTGGAAACATATCTTCACGATAATGATCCCAATGACCTGACGTTTTATAAAGATTTAAGTTAGAAACAGGTGGTGTATAAACGTGTTCATACCCTGCCGCAAGCTCTTTATCAACAATATAGCGTTCAATTGTACGTCGAATAGTCGCGCCATTTGGTAACCAGACAGGCATTCCTGAACCAACTTCTTGACTGGTGAAAAATAAATCTAATTCCTTGCCGAGTTTACGATGATCGCGTTCTTTGCGTTCAGCAAGCTCTTGTAAGAAATCCTTAAGTGCCTTTTTATCAAAGAAGGCAGTTCCATAGATACGTTGCATCATTGGATTTTCTGATTTGCCACGCCAATAGGCTCCTGCAACATTTAATAATTTGAATACTTGAAGTTTACCAGTAGAAGGTACATGAGGTCCTCGACAAAGATCAGTAAATTCTCCCTGTGTATATGTTGTAACAGTTTCATCTTCTGGTAAATCATTGATTAATTCAACTTTATAAGGGTCATTCTTAAAAATTTCAAGGGCTTCTGCCTTAGAGACAACCTTGCGCTCTGTTTTGTAATTTTCGCGTACAATTTTTTGCATTTCAGCTTCAACGTCAGCGAGCTGCTCATCCGTTACCTGTCCTTCGGCATTATCAGTGTCGTAATAAAAACCAGTTTCAATTGCTGGTCCAACACCTAAATGGATATTTGGATAAAGACGTTTTAAAGCCTGTGCCATCACATGAGCTGCTGAATGGCGTAAAACATCCAAAGCATCCGCATGATCTGGTGTTACAATTTCAATTGTGCCATCGACTGTGATTTCACGATCAACATCAATCAATTGATTATTAAATTTAATTGCTAGTGCCTTTTTGGCAAGTGAATTGGAGATGCTTTGGGCGATTTCAAAGCCGCTAATTGGCGATTCAAACTCTTTGATAGCACCATCTGGGAAAGTAATTTTTAACATTTTAACTCCTTTATTAATTTATTATTGAAGAAATTGGGACAAAAGTCGTTTTAGGAGGCTCTATGTAAATTTTTTTGCAGCTTCGCGATAGCAAAGTTGACGGATTAAATATTCAGAGAATCTTTAATCTACATTAATCACACTACGTAATCGCTGTGGCTAACGTCATAGCATCACCATCATGGCACATTCAAACTAAGCTTTTAAGCCTCCTTTGGTCGTCTTAAAAGCAAGTTTGCCTGAATACCTTGCCGACTAACTGCCTCCAATTTAAAAAATTGTCGGAGAGTAAGTCGTCATGGCAAAGGTGATACTGTGAGCATAGCTGCTCAAGTATACCATGCTGGACGGGCTTTCATTAAAGCATTTTAGGAGGCCCTATGTGCTAAAGCACATACCATCATGGCAAAAAAAAAGCCTAAATAGCCATTCAGCTATTAGGACGTCTCAACGTGGTTCCACCTAATTTGGAAGCAAGCTTCCATCTCATTACTCATAATGCTGAGCCTGCATTAATTTGAAAAGTGGTAAGTCATATTTCAATAGGTAGATTTGCACCAACCATCTACTCGCTAAACTATCTAGTATGCTCTTGTCTCTTCAATCTGTCTTAAAGTTTAACCCTAAATTGCGAAATTTTCAATCCTATTGTTTAAAAATTATTGTTAATTATTTAATAAACTTGTCTTTTAATTTCTTTTTTGAATTATTATTATCAATTTTTTTGAAATTTTACTATGAATAATTAGCGCTGAAAGCGGATTAATGAATGACACAAAAAAATGTGACAATCTTGGACTTAACATTGATTTTGAAACCGTTTACAATGATAAATGTAGAAGAAATAACCTTAAGGAGGTTTTATTATGGAAAATGGTAAAAGTTTAAAGGTAAGGATACAGCGCCTGGGAAGTGCTTTAAGTAGCATGGTCATGCCGAATATTCCTGCATTAATCGCTTGGGGTGTTTTAACGGCATTATTTATTCCAGATGGCTTCTTCCCAAATAAGGATTTTGCGGAAATGGTTTCACCAATGCTATCATATCTTATTCCATTATTAATTGCTTATACTGCTGGTAAAAACGTGTATGAACAACGCGGTGGGGTTGTTGGTGCAATCGCTGCAATGGGTGCTATTGTGGGCGCTGGTATTCCAATGATTCTTGGTGCAATGATTATTGGACCGTTAGGTGCATGGTTAATTAAAAAATTTGATGAAATGGTGACACCGCATATCAAAGCAGGCCTCGAAATGTTAGTGAATAATTTTTCAGCCGGCTTGATTGGTTTTGGTTTAGCTTTATTCTCACACTGGGGTATTGGTCCAGTTGTGCAAGGCTTGACGAATTTAATGGCGAAGGGTGTTGATTTCTTAATCAGCGCACATTTAATTCCATTAGCGAATATTTTCATTGAACCAGCAAAAATTTTATTTTTAAACAATGCAATCAATCATGGTATCTTAACACCATTAGGCTTGGAGCAAGCTAAAAATGCTGGTAAATCATTACTGTTCTTATTAGAAGCTAACCCTGGTCCTGGTCTAGGTGTTCTATTAGCATTTTGGTTCTTTGGTAAAGGTTCTGCTAAAGCAACAGCACCAGGCGCAGTCATTATCCATTTTATTGGTGGGATTCATGAAATTTACTTCCCATATGTAATGATGAAACCAGCATTATTCGGTGCGGTTATTGCAGGTGGTGTTACAGGTACTTTTGTTAATAATATCCTTGGTAGTGGTTTAGTTGCACCAGCTAGTCCGGGTTCAATTATTGCAATCCTTGGTATGGCTTCACCTAAAGGAATTGGTAATATATTAGCCGTGCTTGCAGGAGTTGCAGCGGCAACAATTGTTTCATTCTTAGTCGCAGCAGTTATTTTGAAACGCGATAAATCAATGGAAGATGATTTTGAAAAAGCACAAGAACAAGTTTCTCAAGCAAAGTCAGTCTCAAAAGGTGTTGACACAGCTGATAATGAAATTGGAGATATTAAACATATTATCTTTGCTTGTGATGCTGGTATGGGTAGCTCAGCGATGGGTGCTTCAATTCTAAGAGATAAGGTTAAAAAAGCAGGCTTAAAAATTGATGTTACTAATAAGGCAATTAGCACCTTGAGTGATTCAGATAATACATTAATTGTTACTCAAGAAGAGCTTTCAGATCGAGCAAAGGTTAAAACACCAAGTGCTAGCCATGTTTCTGTTTCTAATTTCTTAAATTCACCAAAATATGATGAAATTGTGGCACGATTGTCAAATCAAGAGGTTAGCCCAAAAGCACCTCAGGTAGCTGTTGAAAAAGTGGTTATTTCTGATGAATTTAAAGATATTAAGCGTGTTGTGTTTGCACACGATGAACGCGTTGGTTCTACTACAATGGGGGTTTCAGTTTTAAGTTCGATTTTCAAAGAGCAAGGTATTGCTGTACCAATCACTGAAGCTGAATTTGAAAAATTACCAAATGATGCCGAAGTATTAATTATTACTAAAAATACTTTGACTGAGACAGCTAAGAAATTTGCACCAAATGCGCAACATTTATCTGTTGATAGTTTGATTACAACACCAAGATATCAAGCACTTGCGAATGCATTGAAATAAGATGGAAAACAGATTGGTTCATGGCTATAACTTGTCTCAGTTACTTGATTGCGCCAATATTCGAGTGATAAGTAGAATGCTTATTAGTAATATCACGCATAGAGCTATCTATCAGTGTCAGCTCAGTTATTTAACTGCTTTAGCTCGAAAAAGTGTTAAAATAGGGTCATGGAGGTTATGACAATGTACTTAACACCAAGGCAAAAGTTAATTTTACGAGAAGTTTTAGCCAGTCAAAAGGGCGCCTCAATTGACAAGCTAGTCAATTTGCTTAAAGTTTCAAAAAGGACGGTCTATCGAGAGATAGCCGTTCTGACCGAAACTTTGTCAGAAGCGGGAATTGTTTTTTTAAAGGGTTCTAAGCATCATTACATGATCAAAGCAAATGAGGCACAGTTGAAGCTGTTAAAAGAGTCGGCAGAGACGCAGTCTGAAAATGATCTTGAGTTTTCTCAGACGGAGCGCCAGCATATTATTGTTTTACAATATTTTCTTTACAAGAAAAAAATGACTGTTGAACAGCTATCCGATGAATTTTTTGTGAGTAATCATACAATCTTAACTGATTTAACTCAAATTGAGCAAAAATATCGAAAAATGCCAGATTTTGTCATGAAAAAGAGTCCCTATATCACAATTAGTACTAATGAAAATGCACTTCGTGAAATTGTAACCGAAATATTAGATTTTGAAATTAATGCTTATAGTTTTTTTTACCTTCAAGAAATGCAGGGTGGTAAAACTGGGTATTTTCTTCAATATTTTATTGCAAAGGATTTAGTAATGCTAAAGCAAATTTTCAAGCATTTTGAAAAGCTTGGTATTAATCAGTTGTCCGATGATAATAAAAAATATTTGATGATTTTAATTGCTGTTTCTATTCTGAGGGTTCGTGAAGGGCATTCCTTACAGATTGAGCATCATCATGAAATCAATAAGGAAAGTTTAAATTTAGCTCAACAAATTTATATTGAGGTAGGCAAGCAAACACATCAGCTTTTCAATTTATTTGAAATTACTCATTTAGCTTTAAAATTAAGTCGATTAGTTGAAACTGGTGCGCCTTCAATCTTTAACTCACAATTTGATTCTCAACGCTTTTATCAAATTCGTGAATTTGTGACAGCGGTTAGTAATGAATTAAACGGTAATTTTGAGTTGGATACACAATTATTTTCAAATCTATCAGCAGCATTTAGTCAAATGGCAACACGATTGAATATTAATGAGCAAGATTTCTCAAATCCGATTTTGGCTCAAGTTACACAGGTTAATGAGGAAAATCAAGGATTAATGCAGGTGATTAAGGCAAAATTAGCTTTGTTTTTTAGAAATGAAACTTTTACTGAGGATAATATTGCTTTAATCGCTTTATATTTTCTAATTTCAACGGACGTTTATCCTAATCCCTTGGGTATGAAAATTGGATTAATTTCAGAATATGATGAGACAACCAGTACTTTAGTGGTTAACCGACTCAGAAGATTCTTTCCCTTTGTTAAAAAAGTTGAGCTGTTAGCTGTTTCAACGGTTAATGAACAAAACTTAACAGATTTTGATTATTTATTATCGACTTCATTGCTTTCAGGTTTTGAACATGATTATAAATTAATCTCGTTGACATTGAACAATGAGGAAATTCGAGAATTAACAACTTTATTTAACCGTAAGCAGCAGCAAATGAAACAGTTTCAAATTGAGCGTGAGGAGCCCAAGGGTTTAACTTCTTTGTTTGAAAGAGTTGAGCTATCTGCCTATGTTTTGCAAAATTTTAAAATTGAAGCGATTGATAATCCAGCTTCTTTTGAAGAAACGTTGAAATATATTGCTAGCCGTTTGAGTCGGGATGTGATTTCAGACGATGGTGCAGTGGCTGATGGTTTGATTAAGCGTTACCATCAAGCGCCAATTGGTATCCCAAATACACGCTTTGCACTTGCGCACAGTGCCAGTCAATTAGTAATTAATCCGTATTTTGCCATTTTTGATTTAAAGAAAGCAATTAAAGTTCAAGGTATGGATCAGGAAGATTTAGTCATTGATCGATTATTATTATTATTGGCCCCAGTGACCAATCAAGAAACCAATTTATCAATTTTAGGTAAAATTAGTAGTTCAATTATTGAGAATCCTTTAAATACCGAGATTTATAATTCTGGTAATGAAGAAATTATTTTTCAACTGTTGAATAAAGTTTTAGCATAATTAATTTAAGTTAATGAATGATGGGAGCGTTTTTAGATGAGTATTGTAGAAAAAAATATGATTAAACTTAATCAATCGTTTAAGGATAAGGACGAGGCAATTCGTTATTGTGGACAGGTGCTCTTAGAAGCTGGCTGTATTGATAGCGGTTATATCGATGCGATGATTGAACGAAATGATTCTCTTTCAGTATACATGGGTAATTTTATTGCCATTCCACACGGTACAGATGAAGCCAAAGCACTGGTTAAAAAGACTGGAATTACAATTGTTCAGGTACCTCGCGGTGTTGAGTTTGGAACAGGTGATGATTCGAAGATTGCAACAGTGCTTTTTGGAATTGCAGGTGTTGGCAACGAGCATTTAGACCTTATTCAGAAAATTGCTGTCTTCTGTGCAGATGTTGATAATGTTGTCAAATTAGCAGATGCGCAATCTGAAGCGGAAATTATGTCTTATTTTAATATTTAAAAAAGGTGCTGAACACGCCCTCTGACGTGCAAAACTCATCTAACAGGCGAAAGTAATCTAACTTTGATGACTAGGTGATACTCAATTAGACTAACTTTCTCAAATTGGAAATAAAGTAACTAAAAATCGTCAGTTTTTATATTTTGAAAATGAGAAAGTAATTGTTCGAGCATGCCTAATCAATCATTTCAATTTTAAAGAAGGAGTCTTAATAATGAAAGCAGTACATTTTGGTGCAGGTAATATTGGTCGTGGCTTTATCGGAGAAGTCTTGTCACAAAACGGTTTTGAAATTATATTTGTGGACATTAATAGCACAATTATTGATGCATTGAAGGCAAGAAAAAATTATGTGGTTGAAATTGCTGATGAAAATCACCAACATATTGCAGTAGGTAATGTTGATGGTTTAAACAATCAGACTGAGCCTACTGAGGTGGTGGCAGCGATTGCCGATGCCGATTTGGTAACCACAGCAATTGGTCCTAATATTTTACCTTTTATTGCAGAATTAATTGCAGAAGGAATTAAGGCACGTCAAGAAGCAGGAAACAAAACACCACTTGATGTGATTGCTTGTGAAAATATGATTGGTGGCTCTGAATTTTTATTTGAAAAAGTTCGACCATTTCTTAATGATGAAGAACAAGCTTATGTTTCAGAATATATCGGTTTTCCAAATGCAGCGGTCGATCGAATTGTGCCAATACAATCGCACGAGGATCCATTGTTTGTATCGGTAGAGCCATTTAATGAATGGGTGATTGATGATTCAACTCGCAAGGCGAAACAGATTAATATTAAAGGTGTTGAATATGTACCTGACCTATTACCTTACATTGAACGCAAGCTATTTTCAGTTAATACAGGACACGCTACAGTAGCCTATAATGGCGCATTCTACGGTTTTAAAACAATTGATGAGGCAATTAAAGACGAACGCGTTTTAACGGCCGTCAAAGCAGTTTTGGGTGAAACTGGCGCTCTTGTGATTAATAAATGGGGCTTTGATTCAGCAAAGCATCAAGCGTATATCAATAAGATTATTTCTCGCTTTCAAAATCCTTATATTTCGGATGACATTACTCGAGTAGCACGGACACCAATTAGAAAACTTGGTTTTGATGAACGCTTTATTCGCCCAATTCGTGAGCTTAAATCTCGCGGCTTAGATTATTCGGCTTTACTTGAAACTGCTGCTAAGGTTTTCTTGTATCGTGATGAAAAAGATGCACAGGCTGTTGAATTGGCGGGTAAATTAGCTAATCAAGACTTGAAGCTTGTGATTAAGGAAGTGACAGGACTAGAGGATGAGCCTCTAATTCAAGAAATTCAAACAACTGTTGAAAAATTAAAATAGCTATTAAAAATCACCCTTGACGATAATGAAAAAGTGCCTTCAATTATTAGAACATCTGTCTAATAATTGAAGGCACTTTTAAGTCTCAGTTAATGAGGTGTCTTTACTAATATTTAGAAGTTTGCGGCAATTTCTTTAGCGCTAGCTTGTGCAGCTTCTAAAATTTCAGCCTTGCGTTCTGGTTGGTAATCAATACCTTCAATGAAGATTTGATTAACTTCATCAGCACCTAAAAATTCAAAAATACCTTTAACGTATAATGATGAAGCATCCTTACCTTCATAAAAACCACCATTGGATTGGATATGAAGTGTTTTTTTGCCAGGAGTTAGTGGAACAGGTCCATTTTCAGTATATTTGAAGGTCTTACCAGCAACATTAATTGCATCAAACCAAGCTTTTAAGCGAGTTGGCACATTTAAGTTCCATAGTGGATTAGCAACCACTACCTTGTCAGCTTCAATAAATTGGTCAATTAATTCATTTAAACGTGTTACTTTTTGTGCTTGATCATCACTAAGTTCTGTTAACGATTGACCACCTGCTAATGCGCCCCAAGCCGTCAAAACATCCTTATCAATTTCGGGAATGAAACTGTTATATAAGTCAACGACTTCGATCGTATCCCCAGGATTTAATGTTTGATATTCATTAATAAAAGTATCTAATATTAAAATTGATCGTGAAGTTTCGGCATCTAAAGGATGCGACTTGATAACTAAAACTTTTGACATGTATTGCCTCCATTGATTAATAATTTTTTATAACAGTATAATCATATCTAAAATGCTATTAATTTCGCAATTAATTTGCTCACTAAAAGTAAGTAATTTTCTAACCCTTCTTAAGAATTTGGAAATAAGCAGAATAATTTGTTAAAATAAGGTAGTTTATGCTGTCGTTTTTGAAATGCGAATTTATTAAACGAGTTGATAGTTTGATTTCAACTTCAGATAATTATATAAGGTGGGTAAAAAATGCGTAGTGATCGATATCGCCAAGAGTCTGAAATAGAAACAAAACCAACCCTTTTTAGAGAGAAACTCTTCCTCTGGGTTAAACGCTTTTGGAAAAAATATCAATTAACAAAAATTATTTTATTAATCGGGCTTACAACAATTTTGGTTATCAGCTCGTATTTATTTTATTTGGCAAAGACAACGAACGTATCTGCCCTGCAATCGTCCCTAGAGACAAATACTGTAATCTATGATGAGGATGATCAAGAAGCGGGCGCATTATATGGTCAAAAGGGAACTTATGTTAAATTAAGCGAAATTTCACCCTATGTCCAAGAAGCAGTGATTTCAACAGAAGACCGCAGCTTTTATAAAAATAATGGTATTGATTTGACGGGACTAGCTAGAGCTGTCGTGGGTAAGGCGACCTTTGGTTTAATTGGTGGCGGCGGTGGTTCAACAATTACCCAGCAGTTGGCAAAAAATGCCTATTTAAGTCTCGACCAGACAATGACTCGTAAGGCGCGCGAGATTTTTTTAGCCTTGGAAATTAATAAAAAATATTCTAAGGATGAAATTCTGACGATGTATCTCAATCAGTCTTATTTTGGAAATGGTGTCTGGGGTGTAGAGGATGCATCTCAACGTTACTTTGGGGTTTCTGCGAAGGATTTATCCATTGGTCAGGCGGCAACGATTGTTGGTATGCTTAAGGGACCTGAAATATACAATCCTGTTGATTCACCAGAAAATGCCACCAACCGTCGTGATACGGTTTTAAGTAATATGGTGGATCAAAAAAATATTTCGCAAGCACAAGCAGATCAGGAAGCAAGTATTGATATTTCAACTTTAGTCAATAATAATTACCAAGAAGATACAAGTGATAATTATAAATATCCTTCATATTATGATGCTGTAATTAACGAAGCAATTGATGAATATGGTTTAACTGAAAAGGAAATTTTAAATAATGGCTATAAGATATATACAACGCTCAATCAAAACTATCAAACGAGTATGCAAACAACCTATGCCAATACTTATTTATTCCCACAAGCCGAGGATGGCGAATATGCGCAGTCTGCCTCAGTTGCCATTGATCCAGAAACCGGTGGCGTTCAAGCATTGGTTGGGAATGTAGATACAGGTGAGGGGCATACCTTCCGTGGCTTTAATTATGCCACGCAGTCCAAACGATCTCCCGGCTCGACAATTAAGCCCTTAGTTGTTTATACGCCGGCAATTGAAGCTGGTTGGTCAATTAATAAGGTTTTAGAAGATCAGCCACACGATTATAATGGTTATAGTCCGCAGAACTACGGTGGGACATATTCTGGTGAAGTACCGATGTATCAAGCATTAGCCAATAGTTTAAATTTACCAGCGGTCTGGACAATGAATAAATTAGGTATCAACAATGCTTACCAAACAGGTTTGGATTTTGGCTTGAATTTAACTGAAAGTAATAAAAAATTGGGCTTGGCACTTGGTAGTGGTGTTCAGACTAATCCTTATGAAATGGCACAGGCCTATGCAACATTTGCGAATGATGGTGTGCAGGTTAAGGCACATTTAATTCGTAAAATTGTTGACGGTACAGGAGCGGTGGTCGCTGAAGCTAACGTTACTAAAACTCGAGTTATTGATAAATCAACTTCGGATAAGATGACTTCGATGATGCTTGGAACTTATACCAATGGTACTGGTGTTTATGCAGCACCGTATGGCTATACCTTAGCAGGGAAAACGGGAACGACCGAAACAGATTTTGATGCTAACTTGACAGACGATCAATGGGTAATTGGTTATACCAAGGATGTTGTAGTGACCACATGGCTCGGTTTCTCTAAAACGGACGAAACACATTATCTCACAGGGATTTCAGCGCAACAAGCGTCTGCAATCTTTAAAGATCAAATGAGTCGACTTTTGCCATATACTGCAAATACACAATTTACTGTTGAAAATGCTTATTATCAATCAGGCTATGAGTCCGAAGTAACCACTGATTCAACAAGTGAAGACGCGACAACTGCGAGCCAATATGTTGATGAGGCTAAGAGTGCGCTTGAAAAAGCCAAGGAAAAGTTAAAGGATACAGATGATTTAAAAGAGCGTGCAAGTAATCTTTGGGATAATATTAAGAATATATTTAACTAAAAAATAATTACAAAAGAAATTAGTTTGGTTTTGCTGAACGCTCATATCATGAATCAATTTTAGTTGACTTGTGCCTGAGTGAAATAAAAATACTGTATCTCATAGGTTAGCCATATCGGCTAAAAAATGAGATACAGTATTATTTTTATGATTTTGCTTCTTGGATTACATTAATTGCAGTAATTTTGACAGGATCCTTAGGTGTGCTAGATTCACCAGATGAATTTTCAGTTACTTCAGCAGAAGCAATTTTATCAACTACGTCCATGCCTTCAATTACTTGACCAAAGACCGTATAATCGCCATCTAGGGATGGATTACCACCATTTTTATAGGCTTCAATGATTTTTTCAGGATAGTCATCATAGAGAAGACCATCACTTTGATCATCATTGTTTTGATTAATGAAAAATTGAGAGCCGTTTGTATCTGCACCGGCATTTGCCATGGAAAGTGCGCCACGGATATTATATAATTGATTGCTGATTTCATTTTTAAAACCATTACCACTATCAATTTTTTCGTCTTTATCTTTCCAAATAGATTCACCACCAGTACCATCACCGTTCGGATCGCCACCTTGAATCATAAAATCATTGATTACACGATGGAAAGTGGTGTCATTATAATACCCAGCCTTGGCATGAGTGATAAAATTTTCAACCGCAAGTGGTGCCTGTTCATTAAAAAGCTTAATTTTAATGTTACCGGCAGTTGTCTCAAGCTCAACGACGGATTCATTGTCATTTACTTCGCTCGTTAGCTGCGGTAAGTCTAGCGTATTGAGATCAACCTTTTTCTCGGTACTGCTTTTTGAGGTTGAGCTTTCGCTAGAATCTGAATTAGTGCTATTACAAGCGGATAGTGTTAGCACAAAAATACTTGTTAACAAAACTGTAAAAATTTTTTTCATTTATTTATAGCCCCTTTAAAATAGTTTTCCAATAATTAATCGATAGTGATAGTATAGCAAATATTGACTCTGAAATGCGAATTATTCTTAATTTTTAAAACGTCAAGCTATCTAAATTTTAGTACCATAAGATTGACGGATTGAGTTTAGATATGAGATTATATAATTATAGATTATTTGAGAATAGTAATTATTTTCTACAAATAGATTAAGAGGGTCGTGAATAAGTTGAGTAAAAGGGATTTAATTCAAACGCTGATTTTCATGGTAGTTATGGTAATTCTTTTTGTTATTTTAAGGATTAACGTTTTTTCTCCTGTTTTGGTAACTGGTAACTCAATGGAGCCAACTTTAAGTAATAAGGAACGATTAATCATTTTAAAGCATCAGAAGATTTCTCGTTTTGATTTAGTTACTTTCAAATCTCCAGTTAAGAACGAAGATAAGAATTATATCAAACGTATTATTGGTTTGCCTGGTGATGAAATTGTTTATATGGATGATGTATTATACATTAATGGGCAAGTTTTCCAAGAACCGTATTTAGATGAAAAAAAATTAGCACATCAAGCCACTCAGCCCGATGTTGCTTTTACCGCTGATTTTTCATTAACAAGCTTGGCAGGTAAACCAGCTGATCAAAAAGTTGTCGTGCCAGATAACAGTTATTTTGTATTAGGAGATAACCGTCCAAATTCAAATGATTCAAGAAACTTTGGTTTTATTAAAAAATCTGATATCATAGGGGAAGTTAAATTTGCCTATTGGCCATTAAGTAAGTTTGGTCCTGTCTCAACTATTCAAGAAAAGGAAGAAAATGGGATTACGGACAATTAGTTTTAATTCATTAGGCACTTATTAATTTTTATCAAATGACGACTGATCACGGTTTTTAATTGTGAGTCAAATTAATGATAGATAGAAGGGTGTATGATGGTTGATAAAAATAAGTACCAGCTATGTCCTAAGTATGAGCAAGCATTTCAGATTGTTGGTAAAAAATGGACTGGGCTGATTGTTGATGTACTCTATAATAATGGCTTATGCCGTTTTAAGACTTTAAACCAACAAATTGAAAATATTTCTGAGCGTGTCTTGACGGTTCGATTAAAGGAACTAGAAGCAGAGGGAATTGTTTCAAAGTGTGAACGTGAAGAAATTCCTGGTTATGAGTTGACTGAAAAAGGTATTTTACTTGCAAAGGCTTTAAATGAGCTGAAAAATTGGTCGGATCAATTTTGTTAATCTGAATTGACAAAAGGTGATGATTTGTTACAATAATAGTAAATATGGATTAACTCAAATGGGAATTAGTAATCTATAATCAAATAAAGAGAGGCTAGTAAATGCTGAAAGCTAGCTATTTGAGAACAGATGAATTTCACTCCTTTTATTTTGAGTTCGGCGTGAGTCGTTAACTAATGAGTGTGCAGGTTAACTGCAAATTAGGATGGTACCGCGAGCCTTCGTTCCTTTGGGAATGCAGGGCTCTTTTTTTAGGCTAAAATCAGAAAGAGGTATAAGATGAGTTTACAAGAAAAATTGGAAGCATTGAGAGATGAAACACAGATTAGATTAGCACAAGTTAAGGATTTAAAGGCACTTAATGATTTACGAATTGAAACCTTAGGGAAAAAGGGACCAATTGCCGAAGTTTTGAAGGGAATGCGCGATTTATCCAATGAAGAGAGACCCAAGGTAGGGGCTTTTGCTAATGTGATTCGTGATGAAATAACAATCTTCATTGAAGATAAGAAAACGGCATTAGAGCAAGCCAAGCTAAATGCTCAGCTTGAGGCCGAAGCGATTGATGTAACTTTACCTGGAGCACAAATTAAACGTGGTAATCGTCATCTACTAACGCAAATTTCTGAAGAAATTGAAGACATTTTTCTTGGTATGGGTTATCAGGTGGTCGAAGGCTATGAAGTTGAATCTGATGAATATAATTTTGAACGGATGAATCTACCAAAAAACCATCCAGCACGTGATATGCAGGATACTTTTTATATCACAGATGAAATATTATTGAGAACACATACCTCACCTGTTCAAGCTAGAACAATGGAGAAGCATGATTTTACTAAAGGTCCTTTACGGATGATTTCTCCCGGACGCGTTTATCGTCGTGATACAGATGATGCAACTCACTCACATCAATTTCACCAAATTGAAGGCCTAGTGATTGATAAAAATATTTCCATGGCTGACTTAAAGGGGACATTAGAATTATTGATTCAAAAAATGTTTGGTGAAGATCGTCAAATTCGTTTGCGCCCAAGCTATTTTCCTTTTACTGAGCCTTCAGTTGAGGTTGATGTTTCATGTTTCAAATGTGGTGGTTCTGGCTGCAATGTGTGCAAATGGACGGGGTGGATTGAGATTTTAGGTGCAGGGATGGTTCATCCGCGTGTGCTTGAAATGAGTGGTATTGATTCAACAGAATATTCAGGCTTCGCTTTTGGGATTGGTCAAGAACGGATTGCAATGCTAAGATACGGGATTAATGATATTCGTGGCTTTTATCTTAATGATGTTCGTTTTTCAGAGCAATTTAAATAAATAAATTATAGCTAATTTTAATTATAAACGTTCGTTATTTAATTTTATAGATATTCTATTAGTGAAATTTACTGGAAAATTTGAAAAGGAGAATAAATGTTAGTCTCATATAAATGGTTGAAGGAACTAGTGGCAATAGATGTGCCGTCGGCTGAATTAGCAGAAAAAATGTCAACTTCAGGAATTGAAGTTGAGGGTGTGATCCAACCGAATAAAGGTTTGAGTAAGATTGTCGTTGGCTTTGTGAAGGAATGTATTCCCCATCCAGATAGTGATCATCTATCAATCTGTACAGTCGATGTAGGGAAAGCTGATGATTTGACAATTGTCTGTGGTGCGCCAAACATTAAGGCAGAAATAAAGGTAATTGTAGCTTTAGTGGGCGCTCGAATTGCTGATAATTACAAAATTAAAAAGGGTAAAATACGAGGTGTTGTCTCACTCGGTATGATTTGCTCGTTGCAGGAGCTAGGCATTGCTGAGGCTGTTGTTCCAAAACAATTTTCAGAGGGTATTTATTACTTGCCTAAGGATGCTGTTGTTGGAGAACCAGTCGATGCTTATTTAGGAATTGATGATGAAGTAATTGATTTATCGATTACACCTAATCGGGCAGATGCACTTTCAATGCGAGGTGTTGCTCATGAGGTTGGCGCTGTTTATGATTTACCTGTTCATTTCGAGCCAAAAACGGTGAAGGAAAACCAACATCAGGCAGCTGAATTACTATCGGTTACAATTGAATCACCAAACGATGCGCTAACTTATCAAATGCGTATTATCGAGAAAGTGACGGTTCAGCCTAGTCCAGTTTGGCTGCAAAATCGTTTAATGCTAGAAGGTATTCGACCAATCAATAACGTTGTGGACGTAACTAATTTTGTTCTGCTTTATTTTGGCCAACCCTTACATTCCTTTGATTTTGATAAGTTTAAAGGCAATCAGATTGTGGTAAGACGTGCTGAAACTAAAGAAAGTCTAATTACTTTAGATGGCGAAACACGTCAATTGACGACAGATGACTTAGTGATTACTAATAATAATGAACCAGTAGCCTTAGCAGGTGTCATGGGTGGTGAGGCAACTGAAATTGATGATCAATCTAAAACGGTCGCTCTTGAAGCAGCATTGTTTGATCCTCAGCTTGTTCGCAAAACCTCTCAAAAATTTAATTTACGCAGTGAAAGCTCAGCTCGTTTTGAAAAAGGAATTAATCAGGCAACAGTTAATGAAGCTTTAGACTATGCAGCTCAAATGATTGCTGAGCTTGGAGAGGGAGAAGTCCTTGCTGGTACGATTTCATCGGGTGCTTTTAAGGCGAGTGATGTTGAAGTGGGAACGACCGTTTCTAAGCTTAATCGTAGCTTAGGTACGACATTAGAGCTATCGGAAATTGTTGCGATTTTCGAGCGTTTAGGCTTTAGTGTTCAAACGATTGGTGAAGATATTATGGTAACAATTCCACCACGTCGTTGGGATATTACGATTGAGGCAGATTTGTTTGAGGAAGTGGCACGTATTTATGGTTATGATAAATTGCCTTCTACCTTGCCAGTTGGTCAAACGTTGATTGGTGAATTGACAGCTAAGCAAAAATTGATGCGCCAATCGCACGCATTACTAGAAGGCTACGGCTTAACTGAAACGATTTCTTATGCCTTAACTACACCTGACAAAGCTTGTAAATTTGCATGGCAGCCCTCAAATTTAACAGAGCTTGATTTTCCAATGAGCGAAGAAAGAAGCGTCTTACGCCAAAGTATCATTACAGAAATGTTGACTAATATCAGTTATAATCAAGCGCGCAAGAATAAGAATATTGCTTTTTATGAGATTGGAAAAGTATTTGAACAAAAGCAAAATCCGAAAAAAGATTTACCAACTGAAAATACCCATATTGCAATTGCGCTTTCGGGCAATCGATTAGAAAAAGATTTTCAAACTGAAGCAGCTGCTTATGATTTCACTTATTTAAAGGGTATTGTTGAGAATTATTTTACAGCTTTAAATATTTCAGTTAGGTTTGAAAGATATACGGCTCTTGAAGAAATGCATCCTGGCAGAACAGCAAGTATTTTAATTAATGACCAAATTATTGGTTTCTTAGGACAAGTTCATCCACAATTGGCTAATGATTTTGCGATTGAAGCAACCTATGTTGCAGAATTTGATTTACAGGCTGTCTTAGCAATTAATGAGCCAATTGTTTTTAATGAAATTTCTAAATTCCAAGCGGTTAATCGCGATATTGCCTTTTTAGTGGATGAGGCTGTGACTTATCAAACTGTTTTAGAAGTGATTGAATCAGCAAAAACAAAATTACTAAAATCAGCACGATTATTTGATATTTTCCAAGGCGATAAATTGCCACAGGGGAAAAAATCGCTTGCTTATCGTCTTGTATTTGAAAGCAATGAGGCAACACTCACTGATGAACAAATTGAACAAGCAGTAAATAAGATCATTAAGCAATTGACCCAACAACTTGAAGTAGAAATTAGATAACCTAGACATAGAAAACGTTTTCATTTTTAGTGATTATTCGGTATAATTAGTTTATATTGAACAAGCAGATTAAAATGGAGGAATTCTAATGGATAAACAACAAATGATTTATAAAATGCAACAGCTTGCACGCAATCAGGAGCGAATTGAAGCAATATTTGTTCGTGAAAAAGATGATCATCGTGCTGAAATTGCGAAAGTTAAGCGTATCATGTATGAAAATTTTGCGGAACTTTTAGAATCATGGTTGGATCAGCCAGTCGGCTAATTTATTTCAACGGCAAATTCAAGCTTTAAATGAATCAGCTGCTAGTATGTCTGATATACTTAGGTACGTTTAAAGCGTAGGGAAATAAATAAGGTAATTTGGGACTCAATTTCAAATCGGACTGATTTGACTAAAAAGCTCAAGCTCGATGTTTGGTAGTCGTCCTTTGTTGGACGACTGCCTTTTTGTGTTTCACAAGCTTACCTTTCATGCGAATTTCCCGATGTTTCTCGGAAAGATTGGATTATCCGCAAATATCATTGTGCTTTCATTATAGGACGATATATATTTTTGTCATTTTAAGACAAATAAAAAATGGACAGAAATATTTTTTTATCCGTCCAAGTGATTATAGAGCTTAATTTTAGTGCCTGTCTTATTTTTTATTCTGTTGTTTTAATTGGGCTAATTTTTTTTTGGCAAGTGTATCCGCACCTTTATTTTTGGCTTCAGGTAGCCATTGAATCATTAATAGTTTAAAGCTTGGTGCAAGTTGATTGAATTTGATTAGACTATTTTCTAAATTCTTATTTTTTGTATAATTTTTTTCGATTGCCAGATTGACTGCCTTTGAGTCCGTATAAATAAAAATCATTTCATTTTGTTTTTGCTGTTGCAGTAACCAGTCCATTGCCACAATTAGCATTTCAAATTCAGCAGCATGATTTTCTGTGGCAATTAATTGATATTGTTTTTGGATTTGCAGACCATTTTCAACAATTAATAGACCACCAGCAGACTGAATTGTATCTGTCGCGGCATCAATATAAATCTTTAGCATTTTTAAACCAGTCTCCTCGATTTTTTTGTTATAATAATTATAACTAAAGATGTTACAATAAGATACTGAATTAGATAATGATTGTTTGAGTGATATTACATTATATTATTGGAAAGTTGGCAGTTAGATGATTAAAATTTTTGGAAAAATCCGCTATCATTGGCAACCCGAATTGTCAATTAGCATTATTTATTGGAGTGTTACTTTTTCACTCATTTTTTTAGCAATGATATTAACGCTTGAAAAAACGCAAATTTCATCGACCGCTTTTATTATTTTTGCGCTTTTCTTAGCTTTAGTTAGCTTGGGTTTTCATCGCTATTTTTTATTGACTGATAAAGGCGAGTTAAAAATTATGGCAATTCGTCCCAAAAATAGGTTGGTTATTAAGTTATCAAGTATCGAAAAAATCCAAGTAGGCAGTAAGGGCATTATTCTTTTTATTCCTGATTACTCAAAAGGTCGTATTTTTTATATGAGGAAGTGGCATCGTGAGCCGTTTATTGAGGCTTTATTAAAAGCTGAACCCAATATTCCAATTCAAAAAATTAGTGGCTTTAGTCATTACGTTGAGCAGCATAATAAAATTAAGGAATAATTTTTTACAATAGAAAAGTCTGTGATGTGGTTATTGAATTTGTCAGTAGCTTTAAAACATCTATGGCTTAATAATAAAATAAGAGGTTGGGACTTGAGTCCTTACCTCTTATTTTTATTATTCATGGTAGAAAAACTAGAAATCAATTAAAACAATTGATGATGCATAATATTATTATCATTTTTTAATATATTAATATATAGTAATCTTTCTGCACCAGTTCACCACTATTTTCCCCACATTTCCCCGATTTTAGCTAGTTTACTATAAAAAGATCAATATCTTAGATTTTTTATAGTGATAAATTATTTATCCAGTAAAAGAGTCAAGTCCATAATCCTGTGTAAAATACTATACAATGTTTTACCGGTCTCTCATTGATCAAACTTAATATATTTTCTTGTAGAACTGAGCCATTCGTCATGAAGGT
>JAKVKP010000024.1 GCA_022484805.1 Streptococcaceae bacterium | reverse complement strand
GATTTGAATGGATATATTCCTCAACGGTATATTTAATAAATTCAGCAGTCCGAACAACTTCCTTAAGAGCATCGTTATGTGTCTTACCGACCTCTTGCATGATAATATCAGCAATCGCTGCCTGGTCTTTAGCTAACTCATCAGCCCATTGATTTAATAACGCAGCACGTTCAAAAAGATCACGATCTGCCCATTCTTTTTGCGCTTTTTTAGTTGCTGCAATTGCTTTATCTGCTTCAGACTTTGAGATTGCTTGAACTTTCCCTATCACTTCGTCTTTATATGGTGACACAATTTCAATTGTATTGCCTGATTCTGAGTTTTTAAATTCTCCACCCACATAATATGGATATTCTTTAATACTGATTTGCTCTGTCATAATGCCTCCGAAAATTTTCTGAAAATTCAATTTTTTTCTAAATTGATACTATCTTAACTTAAAAAAAACAGCCGTGCAAGCTTTATTTGATTAGGTTTTTGAGTTTTAAAGTTTGTGAATTTATTTTGATGGTCAAAATATTATTTGTGATCGTTTACAATGTGATTAACTAAACAATTTACTGATTAAGGATAATCTATAAATTTTCAAAAAACACAAGCTTAAAAAACTTAAGTTATTTATAATTGTTCATAAAATCACTTACTTATTAAAAAAGAAGCAGTGAATTTAAAGTGTTCAATTCACTGCTAGTTCTTATATTAATTCATTTAGTGCTATTGCCAATATGAAGGACGATTTTTTTCATAAGCGGTAATCAATGCTTCAGATTGAAGGGTAATCCCTATATCATCTAATCCGTGAACTAGCTTATGCTTCCAAATTGGATCAATTTCAAATTCAAAAACGCCTAAAGAGGAAGTAATTGTCTGCTCAATCAAATTAATTTCAATTGCTTCATCTGCTGGTAACGTCTCTAATGCTTGGCGTTGCTCAAGTGGCAAAACAATCGGTAATAAACCATTTTTTAAAGCATTATTATAAAAAATATCTGAAAAGCTACCCGCAATTACAGCTCGAAAACCGTAATCCGCAATTGCCCAAGCGGCATGTTCACGAGAGGAGCCTGACCCAAAATTATCACCTGTCACTAAGAAAGATGCCTGACGGTATTCAGGAAAATTCAAAACAAAAGTATCATCCTCTGTTACACCATCATCTTGGTAACGCCATTCAAAAAACATATTCTTTCCAAATCCAGTTTTTTCTGTACTTTTTAAAAATTGTTTAGGTATAATCTGATCGGTATCAATATTATCATTCATTAAGGGCACGGAAGTCCCTGAAACAATTGTAAATTTCTCCATTATGCCCCTACCTCACTTACTATTTCGCGCACATCAACAAACTTACCAGCAATTGCCGCGGCTGCAGCCATCGCAGGACTACATAGATGTGTTCTTGCATTCTTACCTTGACGACCTTCAAAATTCCGGTTACTTGTTGATGCACAATGCACACCCTCTGGCACTTGGTCTGGGTTCATACCAAGACACATTGAACAACCTGGCTCACGCCATTCAAAGCCTGCGTCTTTAAAGATTTTGTCTAAGCCAATCGCCTCTGCGGCATGTTTCACAGGACGACTCCCTGGTACTACAATCGCTGTTAGTTTATCAGATACCTTTTTACCCTTAACGAATTTAGCCGCAAGCTCTAAGTCTGAAAGACGAGAATTGGTACATGAGCCAATAAAAACATAGCCGAGGTCAATTTCCTCTGGTCTTTGACCAGGCTCCAAATCCATGTAATGGTAGGCACGCTCATCATTAAAATCTTTGATTTCAGGGAATGTTTCAGTAAATTCAATTCCCATTTCAGGATTCGTACCCCAGGTCACCATTGGTGCCAATTTTGAAACATCAATTGTAATCACCTTATCATAGACTGCATCTGGATCACTAGGTAAAGTACGCCAATCAGCAACCGCTGCATCATAATCCTTAGGTGCAAACTCACGTCCTTTAACGTAAGCATATGTTTTCTCATCAGGATTCATCAAGCCCATTTTAGCGCCAAACTCAATTGACATATTACAAATAGTCATCCGCTCTTCCATTTCAAGCTCACTAATTGCTTCACCTGTAAATTCAACTGCATAACCAACACCGGCATCAACACCATGCTTAGCAATTAAAGCTAGGATATAATCTTTGGCATAAACACCATGCTGAGGTTGTCCAATAAAATCAACCTTCATTGTCTTAGGTTTACTTTGCCAAATTGTCTGAGTCGCAAAAACGTGTTCCACTTCACTTGTCCCGATACCAAAGGCGATGGCACCAAAGGCGCCGTGGGTTGCTGTATGTGAATCACCACAAACAACAATTTTACCAGGTTGAGATTGACCAATTTCTGGTCCAACCATATGCACAATCCCTTGCTTCTCAGAGCCATGTGTTGCAACTGTAACGCCAAATTCTTTGGCGTTACGCCCTAATGTATCAATTTGATTTTTTGAAATGGCGTCTGAAATATTAAAAATATCGACTGTTGGTGTATTGTGGTCCATCGTACCATAGGTTAAATCGGTGCGACGTACTTTACGACCTGCGGCTCTTAGTCCAGAAAAGGCTTGTGGACTAGTTACCTCGTGAATCAAATGCAAATCCACGTAAAGCAGTTGTGGTTCTCCTGCCTCACCTGTAATTACATGGCGATCCCATAGTTTTTCAAAAATTGATTGTCCCATATTAACGCTCCGTTCCTTTTATCACATCAATCACAGCATCTACAAATTCAGTTGTTTTTGCCGTACCACCTAAATCACCCGTTAAAATACCTTGATTCATTACAGTGTCACAAGCATTTTCAATCAATTCAGCAGAATTAACATCGTTGAAGCTTTGTCTAAACATCATTGCAACAGATAACAACATCGATACGGGATTTGCAATGTTTTTACCAGCAATATCTGGCGCCGAACCATGAATCGGTTCATATAACGATGGTCCAGTTTCTGAATGACTCGCACTCGGCATTACACCTAATGAACCAGGCAAGACACTTGCTTCATCTGATAAAATATCACCAAAAAGATTTTCAGTCACAATTACGTCAAATTTCTTAGGATTAGTAATCATGACCATCGCACAAGAATCAACTAATTGATGTTCTAATTCGACATCAGGAAATTCAAGTGCTACTTCATCTGCAATTTTACGCCATAACTTACTTGTTGCCAAAACATTTTGCTTATCAACAGAAGTTACTTTCTTACGACGACCTTGTGCAATCACAAAAGCTTTACGAATAATTCGGCGAATTTCGTTAGCATTATAATCATTCACATCTCTAGCTGAATCTGAATTTAAGGTATGCTCACCAAAATATATGCCACCAGTCAATTCACGTACAACAATAAAATCAACACCAACCACAATTTCTGGTTTTAATGGGGATAAATGTGCCAAGGCCTGATTAACAGTAATTGGTCTTAGATTAGCAAATAAGCCAAGTGCCTTTCTCAAGGCTAAAAGACCTTGCTCTGGTCGAATCGATGCTGTATCATATTGTGGTCCACCAATAGCTGCTAAAAGAATTGCGTCAGCAGATTTCGCTGCGGCTAAGGTTTCATCTGGTAATGGATGACCAGCCGCATCAATCCCCGCACCTCCAAATGGCTTTTCCTCAACAGTATATTCAAAGCCAGTTTTTTCTGCCACTACTGCTAAAACACGTAAACTTTGTGCCATAATTTCTGGTCCGATGCCATCGCCTGGTAAAGTAACAATTTTATACATTAATATCCCCATTCCATCATTCATTTAATTATTTATTTATTAAAAAAATATTTATAACCTTAATTTTAAGTCAGTTACGTTTTATTTTAGTGTTGAACAACCTTTAGGTTCTCTTTTTGAACAACAATATTCGCATTCATATAAGCTAAGGCGGATGCTTTTAAGATATCATAATCAATTCCAACAGCATTAAAAATGGTGCCTGTTTCTGGATTTTCAACCGAGACACGAACTTCTGCCTGTGCATCCACACCACTTGTAATTGCCGCAATTTCATAGGAATTTAAAGCAACATTTTGACTAAATACTTCATCAATTGCTGCAAATATCGCTTCGACTGAACCTTTACCAGTTGCCGCTTTAGATACTGTTTCACCATTAGCATTTACAAGATAAACGGTTGCTTCTTGCTCACCATTTGAATGATATGAAAGCTCTAAATTATTAAAAACAAATGAATCTGACTGTTGGACCGTTTGACCAGCAATCAGTGCTCTTAAATCAGCATCTGAAATATCGTTTTTCTTATCTGCTAAATCTTTAAAATCTCTAAAAGCAGCCTTTAAATCACTTTCAGATAATTCAAAGCCAAGCTCTTTTAATTTTTCATTGAAGGCATGGCGCCCAGAAAGCTTCCCTAACGGCAGGCTAGAATGAGCAACACCAACCATCTCTGGGGTAATAATTTCGTAAGTATTTGGATTCTTTAAAAAGCCATCTTGATGAATTCCTGATTCATGAGCAAAGGCATTACCACCAACAACTGCTTTATTTTTTGGCACGGCAATTGCTGAAAAGCGAGAAATTAAATCGCTAGTATTTTTAGTTTCCTTCAATTCAATACCTGATTCAACTTGATAGTAATCTTGGCGAATTTTCAGTGCAACCGCTACTTCCTCCAAGGCTGTATTGCCCGCACGTTCACCAAGACCATTGACCGTACCCTCAACGCGTCTCGCACCATTTTTAATTGCAGCTAATGAATTAGCAGTCGCCATTCCTAAATCGTCATGACAATGTGGTGAATAGACAATTTCACGATCCGTTTTAATATTTTCAATTAGGTATTTAAACAGCGCCCCATATTCTTCTGGATTAGAATAGCCAACCGTATCTGGTACATTAATTACGCTGGCGCCTGCATCTACTGCCGCCTGAACAGCTTTAAGTAAGAAGGTTTTTTCTGAACGTGTTGCGTCCTCTGGCGAGAACTGCACAATTTCAAATTTTTCACGCGCATAGCTGACATGCTCTTTAATTGATGCCAATACCTCATCAGGTGTCATTTTTAATTTATATTCCATATGTACAGGACTAGTTGCGATAAAGACATGGATTTGTGGATATTTCGCATCCTTTAAAGCATCATAAGCTTTATCAATATCATTTTTAACCAATCTTGCAAGTCCTGTCACCGATAGCTTGGTAGCAACTCTAGCAATTTCTTGAACCGCTTTAAAACTTTCATTTGAAGATGCTGGGAAACCAGCTTCAATTACATCTACGCCCCATTTTTCTAATTGCAAGGCAACAGCAACCTTTTCTTTTGTTGAGAAACTGACACCTGGCGTTTGTTCACCATCTCTAAGTGTTGTATCAAAAAATTGTACTTTTTCCATTTGTTATTGCCTCATACTTTCTTTTATTTTTTCCTACAAAAAAACATCCTATCGGCTAATAGGATGTTGTTTCTTTTACATCCTATTAAGCAAACGCCAAACAGGACCCATAGACTAGAAAATTAAAATCTAGCTTATGAGCCCTCCGTTAATAATAAATTATTATTAACTAGTGCGTTCATTTTTGCCTCCAAGAATGTTTTATTCGTATTTAATTGTTTTCATTATACCCTTTCTCAAAATAATTGCAAGGAATTTTCTGAAAATTTATCGTTAATATGAAATAGTCTAATAAATGGTTTAGTGAACAATTTAGATTATTTTGATAAAAAAACAAACAATGATAAACTAAATAAGATAGGAGGTTTCACTTATGACAAAACTAACGATTCCACAGGAAGAATTAATTATTTCTACCATTTCTGAAGCTGTTAGCCGTTCAATCACTTTAGCCGAGGTATTAACTGAAGTTAATAAAGCGGAGAATGCTCGTAATATTATTGCTTTAAATGAAATTAATAATTATTATTTAATCGCAAAAACGGGTTATTATTTGAAAGTTGATGAACCCTCAATGATATATATTGATTTATTTAATATTTTTGATAAATTATATCTGGAACTACGACACGCATTGGCTTATGACAACGGAAAATTAAACCATCCAGAAGAATTTTCTGGTTTACTTAATGATGTCAGACATTATTTTGAAACACTAAATAGTGCTTTCGTTGAAAGAAAAAATACTTATCTTCAAAAAGGATTGAGCGCAAATGACTAAAGATGAAGTAATCTTAAGAATCAAAGAAGAATTAAAAATGCCCGGCTTTAATGCTAACATCGAGGACAAAGAATATTCAGAAGCAGATTATCTCAAGCTTAAAACTGACTTACTTAACTACTATCAAGACTATGTTGGTGGTATTGAAGCCGATTTCCAAGGTGGCTTAGACGGTCAGATTGGAAGGTAATAACAATTAACAAAAAAGCGAAAGCGGAGTCGGAAAGTTTACTTTTCAGCGTAGCGTGCTTTTTTGCGACATGATTTGAGGGCTTACGCAGTAAGCGAAAAACACAGTATTTTTCGAACTCAAATCGTGACGCAATTAACAATTAATTATAACTGCAAAAAAGTTTTAGTTTCTACACAATAGAAACTAAAACTTTTTTGATTATTCGAAAAATGGTATATATTAGAATTTTGTAAATAGGGTACGATTATTCTCCAACTATTTCATTGATTTCATGTTCTAGAACATCTAATTTAGCTTCTGCTGCTTCGAAAGAATCAGACTGTGTTGCCAAGTAAAATTTAATTTTTGGTTCAGTACCTGAAGGACGAACTGCAACCCATGAGCCATCAGCCAATTGGTATTTCAAGACATTTGAAGGTGGTGTTGTCAACTTTTCAACCTGTCCATCAGAAGTAACCTTTGTCAATTCTAAAAAGTCTTCAGTTGTTACGACATTCGTATTATTTAATTTTTCTGGTGCTGATTTTCTAAACTTATCCATAATTTTTTTAATCTTAGCCGAACCATCAATACCAGACAGAGTAACTGAAATAGTTCTCTCTGCAAAGTAACCGTATTCCTTGAAAATTTCCTGTAAGCCATCATACAAGGTCTTACCTTGTGCTTTATAGAAGGCAACTACTTCAGCAGTTAATAGGGCTGCTTGGATTGCATCCTTATCCCGAACGAAAGGTTTAATCAAATAGCCATAGCTTTCTTCAAAGCCAAACATATAATTATTTGAACCTGTTTCTTCAAAATGCTCAATTTTTTCTGCAATAAATTTAAAGCCAGTCAAAACATTTTGTGTTTCAACGCCATAACTATCAGCAATCACTGTTGGTAATTCGCTTGAAACAATTGATTTGATGATAGCTGCGTTTTGAGGTAAAGTACCTGCCTGCTTATGTGCCTCTAAGATATATTTAGTTAAAATAGCGCCGATTTGGTTTCCTGTTAAAACGGTATAATCGCCATCCTCAGTTCGAACGGCAACGCCTAAACGGTCGGCATCTGGATCGGTTGCAATTAGAACATCTGCATCTTCTTTTTTACCCAGCTCAATTGCTAAATTAAAAGCTGATTTGGCCTCTGGGTTAGGTGACTTAACAGTCGGAAAGTCACCATCTGGAATTGCTTGGGCCTCTACGACTTTAATCTGTTCAAAGCCAGCTTGTGCCAATGCTCGACGACCTAGCATTTCACCTGTACCATGAAGCGGTGTAAAAACTAATTTTAAATCCTTACCAACCGTTTTGACCAGTTCAGAATTAATCGTCACTGCTTTAATTAGTTCTAAATATTTATTATCAATCTCATCACCGATAATCTGAATTAAGCCATTCGCTTTGGCCTCTGCTTCGTCAGCAACCTCAATTGTTAATGGATTTTCAATACCCCGAATAAATTCAGTTAATGCATCTGCATCGTGTGGTGGCATTTGAGCACCGTCTTCACCATACACCTTATAACCATTATAGGGCGCTGGATTGTGTGATGCAGTAATCATAATACCAGTTAATGCGTTCAATTCACGAACGGCAAAAGATAACTCTGGTGTTGGTCTGAGGCTTTCAAAGATAAACGATGGAATGTCATGCTTTGCAAGTACCTTACCTGCCTCCATCGCAAATTCCGGTGAAAAGTGACGAGAATCATAAGCGATAGCAACACCGCGTTTCTTCTCAGCTTCTCCCTTAGACGACATTAATAATGCCAATCCCTCCGTTGCTTGACGAACTGTATAGATATTCATCCGATTAATACCGACACCAATAAATCCGCGCATTCCTGCAGTTCCGAACTCTAACGGTGCATAAAAAGCGTCTTCTAATTTTTTTTCATCATTTTCAATTAAAGCTAGCTCCTCTTTTAAATTTGAAGCTAAATTATTAAATTCTTGCCATTCTTGATAATTATTTTGCCAAGACATGATACCCCTCCTCTATTCTTTAACTACAGGTCAATTATATACTTTTAGCTAATATTATTAAAGCGATTGCAAATATAATCTAAAAACTACAAATACTTACTGGCTTCTCGAATACTAAGCTTAGAGAGACCCGTTGGAATACTGTTAATAAAATTACGTACCCAATCCGGATTTGTTTTGGAATATTCCCTTAGACTCCAGCCGATTGCTTTATTAATAAAAAATTCGGCTTGATTTAAATTATTAAGAATAATTTGACTTAATAGATCTGTATTTGTTCGTTCTTTTCTCAATAGCTGGTGATCAATCGCAATTCGCCTTAACCAAATATCATCAGAGAGTGACCATGCTAGCATCAATTGATTGACTCTTTTGTCAACCAACCCAATATTACCAATAATTCGATCAAATCCATCAATTGTATCCCACCACTGCTTATTTTTCACGAAATAGAATAAATACTGCTCAATGTCTTCAAATTTTAAATAGGCCTGCATTCTTGACAAATAATCTATCACAAAATACTGACATTCTCGATGTGGATTTTCAAATGTCGCTTGCAATAGCTGCCAATCAATGGCTTTACTCTTTTTAGCCACTCTCAAATCTGACTGATAAATCTTTTTTCGAATTGGTGTTTGAATGCCATAAAATTCAAACTGATGCCGCATATATCGGCTCATTTGTTCAGCGCGCTGTGCGTCAGCATGCTGTTCAAATTGACAGGTTAATTCTTGATAATTCACAAAAATCCCCTACTTACTTATTTTTTGATAAACATTGACCACTAAAACAGTAATCACCCCTGCGCAGACAGCCTCAAAAACACCATTAGTCAATATAATCGCCAAAATTGCATTGTATAAGACATTTACATTTTTACCAACCAATTCAGCATACGGCTCTTTAAAAATAAAAAAGATGAGATTCATTACTAAAATGGTGTTAGTCAAAGAGCCTGCTACACCTGCAATCACACATGCCAATTTACCTCTTTTTTTGAATAATTGAAAAACATAATATGCAACAATACCAATTAAAATTCGAGGTAATAATGCAATGATAATTGCACGCCAGTCACCATTAGCTGTTCCTGGCACCGCAACTAGCGGTGAAAAAATAAAATTGCCTTGCAGAGTCGCTCTAAATAGGCTAATTAAACCAAAAATACCACCTAATACCCCGCCATATACTGGTCCAAGCAAAATGCCACCAACAATCACTGGAATATGCATAACGGTCGGATTTAATGGTGGAATCGGAATAAAGCCTAATGGCGTAAATGCCAACAAAAAGAGTAATGCTACTAAAATAGCCAGAGTTGTTGTTTTTCTAGTTTGTGTCATGTCAAAATCCCCTTTACACTTTCAATAATTTCGTCAACTTCAGCCAATGCCCCTTTGCCTAAATCTCCACAAGCTAATAATGCTGTTCTTGGTTCAATTTCTGTATATCCAAAAGATTTTAGTCGTGAGATATTTTCTTGGGTTATCGGATTTTCATACATTTTGGTATTCATAGCAGGTGCAATGATCTTTTTAACGTCCCCTCCTAACGCCAATGCGATACTTGTAATGCTATTATCCGCGAACCCAAAGGCAAGCTTAGCAATTGTATTTGCTGATGCAGGCGCCACTAAAAATAAATCCGCCTTTTTCGCTAACTCTATATGATTCACTTTTCCAGGTATTTTTTCAGTCATCACATCAATTGTCACATGATGATTGGATAGTACCTCCAAGGTTAGTGGTGTAATAAAATGTGTTGCGGCTTCACTCATAACGACATGAACTTCAAAATTTGATTTTACAAGCTGGCTTGTAATATCTGCCGCTTTATAAGCCGAAATACTACCGGTTATTGCTAGAACAATCGTTTTCATAAGTCACCTCTCCTATTTTCTTAGCGATTAATTCACTAATTTGAGACTTAGTTTCTACTCGCTCTATCTGATGTTCACTAATCAAAAAGCCAATATGCTGGCTTTCAGAAATTTGAGCTAAATCATTCGCCAAAATATAATCTGCCTGATTTTTAATTAGGGCTGCTTGAGCTGTTTCAATTAACTCCGCTTCTGAAACATCAACCAGAAGTTTAAAGCCAATCAATAAAATCTGTGGTTGCCACTCTCTGATTTGTTGAATAATCTTCGGATTTTGATTTAGTAAAATCACTTGCTGCTTCGCTTTAGATGAAACCTTTTTTGAATGATTAGTGATTGTTGCTAAATCAATATCTTCATGGATAGCTTCGACAAAATCTTCAAGACTGACCATCACTTGAGGCGTATAATCGCTAACAGCCATTGCGTGTATAATCGCCTGATTTTTGGGTACTTCTTGGACAAGACATGCAGAAAGTTCGGCAGTAGTATCGATTATAAAAATTGTTAAATTTTTATGCTCACTAGGTTTTGCAGCGTTCAAAGTTGTCACCATAGTAACCTCGTGACCCTCCAACAACAGTTTTTCCGCAATTAATTTACCAAGATTTCCTGTTGAATGATTGGTAATTTTTCTTACTCGATCAATCGGCTCACTTGTGCCACCGCTTGTTACAATAACTCTCATCTTAACTCCTTTTTATCGATACCAATTCTTTCTGGATATTAAAATCACTTTGATAATAGAATACTTAATTTTATAATACTATTTTTGATTTGCAAGATAAAGTTTATTCGTCTTTCAAAATCAGTTTATCCATCAATTATAATTAATAAAAATTACTTTTAAATCAACTAAAAAAGCAACCAATAAAGGATTGCTCTTTTTAATAATAATGATATTTTTATCTAACGAAAACATTAATCAACAAACACCAATGATTCCACTATTTTAATTTTTGAATCTAAGGATTGTATAACTGGACAATTTGGAGCTACTAGCTTCAAGCATCTTTTGGCACGATCTTGATAACTCGCTTCAATGGTTACATAGAAAGTCAGCTCTATCTCTGAAATTGGACTTGCACGTCTACTTTCATCTCGGTCATATTCTACCTCAACTCGATTAAGTAGAAATGGAATGCTAGATTTTTTTAAGATAGATGCTAGAACATAACCTCCACAAGCTGCTGTGGCCGACGCAATC
Organism: Streptococcaceae bacterium; assembly: GCA_022484805.1. Taxonomy (GTDB): domain Bacteria; phylum Bacillota; class Bacilli; order Lactobacillales; family Streptococcaceae; genus MMGLQ5-1. Next base: position 25,631 of record JAKVKP010000024.1, on the reverse strand, counting down.
ATTTGAACGGGGGAATATCCGACTTCTTTCTTTAAAATCCATTCAATGCCTTCTTTTCTTAATAAAAGCTGTTCATTTTCCGCTGTAACAATTATTTTTTCAACTGACATACTTATCTCTCCTTACAAAATGATCTGCTTCAACTTGATGCCATTCAAATACATCTGATAATTGAATTATCTCCTCAATTAAATCTTTATCAAGTGCTAGCCGTGCTAATTTAGGATCAGCTATTGGTGCCGCTGCTAATAGCTTTTTAGTATATGGATGTTGTGGATTATTAAACAACCGCTCTGTTGAAGCAAGCTCTACCAATTGGCCTTGATACATGACCGCAATTCGATCCGAAATATGACGAATCACTGATAAATCATGCGAAATAAAAAGATAAGACAAATTTAAATCTTGTTGAAGCTGCTGCAATAGATGAATGATTTGTGATTGAATTGAGACATCTAAGGCAGAGGTTGGCTCGTCACATAAAATAAATTCAGGCTGGTTCACAACTGCTCTGGCGATACCAATACGCTGCCTTTGACCCCCGCTAAAAGATCTCGGAAATTTATCAACTGCTTCTCCCTTGATACCCACAATTTCTAAGGTTTCAATTGCTTTTTTCTTCGCCTGCTCCTTTGAAACATCCAATAACGGTTCCATTACTAGCTCTAGGGCTGTCATTCTAGGATTTAAAGCCGAATATGGATCTTGAAAAATTATTTGCCTTTTACGGTTCATTTTTTTTCGCTCTGCAGAATTCAAATCTGAAAGCTCTTGATTATCATAGAAAATTTGTCCTGAACTCGGTGTTTCCAAATTCAAAATCATTCGACCTAGAGTTGTTTTGCCACTACCTGATTCACCAACTAAGCCTAAAGTTTCACCTTTATTTATCGTTAAATTGATTTCAGAAACTGCCCGAACATTTAATTTGCGACCTCGCCAATCTTTACTCACAAATGTTTTAGAAGCATTTACAACACGAATTAATTCAGACACTTAATCATCCCCCTTTTCTAGCCAAACACTATGGGTCGGTGAAAGCTGACATAAGACAAGTTCATCTGGTAAATTTTGTTGATAGTCAAACACTGCCTGTGCTTGATTATTATCACCGAGTTTGGCCGCAGCTAATAACTGCTTGGTGTATGCATGCGCAGGTTCATAAAAAATTTCCTCTGCTGAGCCTGTTTCTACAATTCGCCCTTGATACATCACTTGAATAAAGTCACACATCCCCGCAACAACGCCAAAGTCATGTGTTACTAAAATAACAGATAAATCTTCTTCTCTCTTTAAAGAAAGAATCAGTTTTAAAATTTGAGCCTGAATCGTTACATCTAGTGCGGTTGTTGGCTCATCGGCAATTAATAGTGATGGTTTTGCAAGCAACGCCATGGCAATTAAAATTCTTTGACGCATACCGCCCGAAAGCTCGTGCGGGAATTGTCTGAAACGTGCCTTAGGATTAGAAATACCAACCTTTTCTAATTCACTTAAGGCCAACTGCTTGGCTTCTTTTCCTGTTATACCTTGAAAACGTTGAATCACCTCAATCAAATGATAACCAATAGTTCTAACAGGATCAAGCGCAGTCATTGGATCTTGAAAAATCATCGAGATTGGTAATTTTTCTCCTTGATGCACTGCGTTCCCATCAAATTTGCAGCTTTTAAAATCAGCCTCTAGACGTTCAGGCAAGATATTCATAACACTTTTCATCGCGATACTTTTACCGCTACCAGATTCCCCAACAATTCCCATAATGCAGCCTTTAGGAATTGTAAAATCTATATGCTTAACAAGAGGATAGTTAACCTTTCGATGATGATAATTCACACTTAAATCACGTACCTCAATAATGTTATTAGCCATTGTCCATTACGCCTCCTCTCTCTGGATTATTGATTTAATCATATCACCTATGTTATTGAAAGAGTAAATTGTTAGCACGACAAACAATCCTGGCAAAATTGCCATATAAGGCGCTCTTTGCAGACTACTTTGTGCATTTTGCAAAAGACTACCCCACGAGGCCATCGGCTGTTGGATGCCCATACCCAAAAAGCTTAGCGCCGATTCAGTCATTATTGCACTAGAAATACTTGAAGATGCCGCAACAATCAGTGTTGGTAGCGCTGATGGTAAAATATGCTTTGCGATAATGTTGATCCAACTTTCTCCCAAAAATTGTGAATAGACAACATACTCTCTCTCCTTGGCAGAAAGTGTCTCAGCACGAATCAAACGTGCGATTCTCATCCAAGAGAAGCCTCCAATTACAATAACGATTGTCATTAAGCCCGGTTTTAAAAAGACACTTAGTACAATCACTAAAACTAACCATGGAATAGAAGACAAAACATCAACTAAACGCATCAATATATTATCAATAACTCCACCAAAATAACCAGCGATTAAGCCGACAAGAGTACCGATGATTGTTGATGTAATCATGGCCAAAATACCCACCAATAAAGAAACACGACCACCGTATAGTACTCGAATAAAATAATCTCTGCCGATTTCATCTGTTCCAAATAAATGCTGCCAGCTTGGTGGTTGAGACATATTACTAACATTGGTTGCATTCGGATCAATAGGGATTAATGGAGCAATTATGGTCAAAATAAATAGTATCATTAAAAAAATAACTGAAAATAAAAAAATGGGTGACGATAAAATTGTATTTTTAATTCGACTTATATTTTTCATTACTTATGCCCTCCTCGTCTTATTCTTGGATCAACGACGGAGTACAAGATATCTGATAATAAATTCCCGAAAATTACCAATGTTGCAGACAAAAGTAGTAATGCCATAATTACAGGGTAATCTAGGCTCTTTGTTGCACTCATTAAATAAGGACCAACTCCCGGCCAACCAAAAATTGATTCAGTAATAATCGCACCTGTTACAAGCATCGGTAGTGCCAATCCAATTTGAGTTACAATTGGTATTAGAATATTTCGACTAATATGTCGGCTAAAAATTTGCCATCTGCTGGCTTGAAAAGCCGTTTGAACAGACACATAATCTTCAGTAATTTGTTCATTTGCTGATGCTCGAATATATCTTGTTAATTCTGGGAAAAAAGCAACTGTTAGTGTGATATATGGCAAAATAAAATGTGCTATAAAATCGTTAAAATCATTTTCCTTGCCAACCGTATGCATGCCAATAATTGGAAATAGATTTAAACGATAACCAAAATAATAAATCAAAATCATTGCGAACCAAAAAGTTGGAACTGCAATTCCGATTGAAGCAATGCCATCCACTAATCGATCTAATAACTTCCCCTTATTTGCCGCAGCAACTAAACCTAAAATAATCGCCAAAAGAAGAGCAGTGATATAAGCCGGTAACACTAAACGAATTGTATTCGGTATTTTAACAAGCAGCTCCGAGGTGATACTCCTTTGATTGACTAACGAATAGCCAAAATCTCCGTGAAGAATTTGACTTAACCATTTAAAATATTGAACAAAAAAAGGATCATTCAAACCATAACGCGCTCTGAGTAATTCAACTTGTTCACTAGACATATTTGGTGTCGTAATTGAGTCAATTACATCATATGGCGCAAGGTGTATTAGTGAAAATACAATAAATGATATAAGTAATAATAATGGAATTGCTTGTAAAACACGTTTCAGTATATAACTAGCCAATATTTATTCTTCCTTTCATATAAATAAAGCTGTGACTATGTTTCTCATCACAGCTTATTTTCTACTTAATTGTCAATTTAGAAATATCTTCAAATGTATAAATTGGTACCAAATTAGCATCCTTAACATTGGCAATTCGATTATTGACAGCTAAGATTTTTTTATTATCTACAATTGGATAGATTCTAGCATCTTCTGCGATTGCCTTTTGAAGCTCATCATAAATCGCTTCACGCTTCGTTTCGTCAAGTTCAATTGCACCTTCATCAAATAATTGATCTGTTTCAGCATTATCTGTTTGGAAATAATTGGCACTGCCATCAGTTCTAAACAAAGAACCATATAAATCAGGATCATTCCCCATAATGTAGCCACCTAAGAACAAATTATACTTAGTTGAACCTGGCGTTTTTAATTCTGAAAAGATTGCCGTACCATCGCCACCTTCTAAAGTTACTGTTATCCCAACCTTTTGAAGCTGCTGTTGAATAAGTGTTGCTTGAACTGTCTGCGCTGGATCTGTTGAATTAAAAGCAATATTTAATTTCAAATCAGAAACACCTGCCTCTGAAAGTAATGCTTTACTCTTTTCAACACTTGTTTCATATTTTTCAACATCTTCAGTCGCAAAAGGATTGCTTGGCGGTAAGAATGAGTATGGTGTACTATAATATTCATCACTTAAATAAGCTGCCTGATTTAACTCAGATTTATCTAAAACGTACAGAATCGCTTGGCGTACTTTAACATCAGTTAATGCTTCAGATTTGGTATTTAAGCCTAAGTAACCAACTCGATTTTCAGAATAAGGATAGACAGTTACATCGCTATCGTCTAAGTCTGAAATATCACTAGGCAATACAACTGCGGCATCTACTTCGCCTTTTTGCAAAGCAACTTTAGCAGTGTCCGTACTTTCAATAATTCGTAAGGTCAAATTTTTGATTGAAGGTACACCATCAAAATAATTTTCGTTTGCTTCAAACGTTAAATACTCACCAGTTTTATACTCTTTTAATTTATAAGGTCCTGTCCCCACTGGATCAACTGGTAATTCACTGACAGAAAAATCAGAAACATCTTTATAAACATGCTCTGGAATAATAAAAGTCTCAGTTGCAATATTATTAATCGCTGCTGCACTCGCCTCTGGCAAGTTAAATTTCACGGTATATTCGTCCACTTTTTCTGTGGTAATTGCTTTATCACCAATCCATAATTGATCGGCATTACCATTCTCTTTCTTAGCTTTCTGTGTATAAGTAAAAACAACATCGTCCGCGGTAAATGCTTCCCCATCTGACCACTTAACATCCTGCTTTAGTTTTACGGTAACCGATAAACCATCATCCGCCGGTTCAACCGACTCTGCTAACACATTTTTATGAGTTCCATCTGTCTCAATTGCAACAAGTGGCGAATATATAATGTTACTTACTGTTAGCCCCCAACGATCACTTGCATTAATTGGATTAGTTGATGCTGGATCTCCACTAATCGCATAAGTAAATGATGAATCATCCTTATTCGAATCTGAATCGCTTGACGAACTATCATTCGAACAAGCTACCAAAAATAAACCTACTATCGCAAATAAAAGGGCTGCAAACCCATACTTTAATCTTTTCATCCAAACACTCCTCATAAAATAATTTATCCAACGATTGCCATTAAGTCTTTTTAAAATGAAATAACAAAGTCGATATAAAAATCAACTAAGCAATTTAATTTAAAGTTAGAACTTGAATTAAAGTTTAACATCTACAAACAATTATTAATAATAGGAATTAGTTATATACGTGATAGAAAAAAACTATCATTTCATAAAATATTTAACAATTATAAAATAACAAATAAAGCAAAAAATCCTACCTTATTATTTCAAACAAGAGAGGGGATAATTAAGATACAAATTTAAATTGGATTTTGCTATTTAGAGCAAATAATACGTCTTTTTAAATAATTCGACGCAAATAAAAACATTGAAAATTATCACTATAATTAAATATCGCTCGGCACTAAGCTATATTAAATCTACACTAATTTCATTGTTAATGTCAATTTAATCGCTTACAAATTAGCTTTAAATCAAAGGCCAAATAAATATTTATACATTTTAGTTAAATTATAATTTATGTTAAAATGGTAGTTAATAAAAAACGATAATACGTATAGAGAAGGATAATTTATGACTTATAAAGCCATTATTTTTGATATGGACGGTGTCATTGTCGATACAGAAAAATTTTACTACCAGCGTCGAGAGAATTTTTTAAGAGATTTTTATCAGCTGAGCATTGACCATCTACCGCCCAAATTTTTTATCGGTGGCAATATGAAAAATACCTGGCAAGCAGTTCTTGGCGACAAATATCATAGCTATGATATTGAAAAAATTTCGAAGGAATATCTAGAATATAAACAGCAGCATCCTTTACCATACCAAGAATTACTTTTCAAAGCAATCCCAAGTACACTACAAAAATTGAATCAAAGCCATCCACTTGCTTTGGCTTCAAGCTCCTCCATTGCAGATATTGAACGTTGTCTCAGCGTTAATCAGCTCAGTCAATACTTTAAATACAAGCTTAGCGGCGATGATTTTAAAGAATCAAAACCGAATCCAGAAATTTATCTTAAAGCTGCGGAACTTTTACAGGTAGCACCTCGAGACTGTTTGGTAATAGAGGATAGCGAAAAAGGAATCACCGCAGGAAAAGACGCAGGTATGACTGTTTTCGCGATTAGAGATTCTCTTTATGATTTAGATCAAAGCGCTGCAGATCAACTAATTGATTCTACTGACGAAATTTTTAGTTTAATTTAATGATAAAAAAACTTTTAAAAGTCAAATGACTTTTAAAAGTTTTTTTATTACTATGCTTCGTAACGCTTCACACCATTCAAATAGGTCGCCTCTAAATTCATATTCGTATCTAGAACAATAAAATCAGCATCACGCTGCGCTTTAATTTGACCACAGACATCATCAATTTGGCAGCTGATTGCTGGAATCAGGCTTCCCATTCTAATCGCCTCTTCGGCAGTCGCAATATTCCAATCCACCACATTTTTAACACAGTTTTTCAGCTCAGCAATGCTACCAGCCAAAGAACCATTTTCAAGCTTAGCTTGCCCATCTTTGACCGTGACTGGAAATTCACCCAATGTATATTGTCCATCAGGCATTGCACCTGCGCGCATGCAATCCGTAATTAAGGCAATATGATGCCGATCCTTAGCCGCCATTAATACCTCGGCAGCAACAGGATGGACATGATGACCATCACAGATTAGCTCAGCATAGGTTTCCTTTAGGTGCATTGTTGCACCAACCATACCTGGTTCACGATGGTTCAAACCTCGCATACCATTATAAGCATGTACCCAGACAGTTGCGCCTGCATCTACAGCTCGTTCTGCTTGCTTGTATGTTGCATCAGAATGACCTAAGGCAACCACAACGCCTTCTGCTGTGACCTTTGAAATAAATTCCGTCACATTATCACGTTCAGGTGCAACAGCAATCTTTTTGATTAAACCGTGAGCCGCTTCTTGCCATTCATTAAAAATCTCAATACTTGGATCACTCATATATGCTGGATTTTGAGCACCTTTATAAGTTTCAGTAAAAAATGGACCTTCGTAATAAATACCTTGAATCTTAGCACCCTTGGCTTCCTGATAATGCTCGCCAATCCCTTTAGAAACTGATTTTAATAAATCAGCCTGTGCAGTTAAGGTTGTTGGTAAAAAACTAGTCACACCACAAGCAAGCAAGCCTTCACTCATCACTTCAGTAACATCTTGATAATGGTTATCCATTACGTCCTTACCTAATAAACCATGAATATGTGTATCCACCAAGCCAGGCGCAATCCATTTACCCTTATAATCAATAATTTCAGCATTGTCAGGCTTCTCTACTTGATACTCACCAAATTTACCATCGACAATTGCTAAATAGCCAGTTGGCTTCACTTCATTGGCATAAAAAAACTTATCGGCATAAATATATTTTTTCATCTCTACTCCTTTAATTTAAACTCTATTATCAGTTGCTTTTATTATAGCACGTTTAATTGGTGTATACCAATATTTCTTAATAAATTATGCTATAATTTTCTGGTGCTGACACTCTTAAACTTTTATAAGTGTCAAAACAAGTATTTTCAGCTTTTAATTCACTAGCTTCGAATGCATTTTCATTGCAAGTATTCTTAGCTTTAATATAGGAGGTTATAATGATTCGTTCATATCAAAAAAATATTCCTTTAATCTGTGGTTACAATTTTTTAAATTATTTTGGTGTCACAATTTTATGGATTATTTTTTTCAAGCAAAAAGGATTATCAATCATTGAAATTACTTTTTTAGAGAGCATTTATAATGCTACATCATTGTTTTTTGAAATGCCATCAGGGGCTTTAGCGGACCGCTTTAGTTATCGACGCAATCTCGCCTTTAGTATTTGCGCAGTCATTATTTATAGCTTAATTTTTGTATCTACAGATATCTTCATTCTACTCGCAGTCGGGATGATTATTCGCGGTATTGGCGATAATCTAGCAAGTGGCACTAGAGAAGCTTTATTATATGAATCGATGGCAGAAGATGGGCAAGCAAAGCGCTTTTTAAAGGTTAATTCATTTATGTCCGCCATTTATGAAAGTGCACTTGCTTCAGGAATGATTATTGCCAGCTTTTTAGTCCACAAGGGACTGTGGATAACTTATATCATCAAAATTATTGCCATGTTAATTGCTTTAGTCTTGATTTTCGCTGTCAAGGAACCACAAATGAAAAAAAATCAGGACAACTCGAGCTTACAGCAAATTGTGACAACGGTAATCAGAGAGTTACGTCAACAAAAGGGCTTATTTCCATTGATGCTTGCAGTTCAGCTCCTTGGTGCACTCATTACACTTTACTACTTTCTCTATCAAACAAAGCTTGAAAACTTGCCAAGCCATCAAATCGCACTAATTATGCTAATTAGTCTTATTATCCAAGTCTCAGCAGCAGGAATTGCGGGCATTTTAGGTGATAAATTTAAATTTAAAGTCATTTTGTTAGCAGGCTTTATTTGCTGTGGCGGCCTATTTCTTTTAAGCTTTTTCAATCTATCGCTTATTTTTTTGATTATTTATCTGTTTAGTAATGCTTTGTGGGTATTCGTTATTCCTGTTTTTTCAAATTATCTGAATCATCGAATTCCAAGCAGTGTTCGTGCAACAATGCTTAGTGTATCTTCAATGACCTTCAGCCTTTTTTTGATGTTTCTATTCCCAATCACTGGTTGGTTGATTGAAAAATTTAATTTCGCACTAACCTTTGGTGGTCTTGGTATCTTTGCACTACTAACCTGTATCTATTTAATTTTTGCCTTTAAACGGTTTGAAAAAAAGCAAAAAAATATTGCTTAATTGCTTGATTTCATAAGGTTGCAACAAATCTTAGCACAAAATAAAATCGACAAATATTTAATTGCAATAACTCTTGTCTCGTCAAACCTTCAAATACTGATTATGATGAAATAGAGGCAGGGGCCTCACTAAATTGAAACGGAGTGTATCAAATGAATATTGGTGACCGATTAAAATTGAAACGTACAGACTTAAAGCTAACTCAAGAAAAAATAGCAGATGAGCTTCATGTTTCAAGACAAACAATTTCAAGTTGGGAGACAGGACGGAGTTATCCTGATATTGAAAAATTAATCCAACTCAGTAATTATTTTGAAATCTCTCTGGATGAACTTTTGAAGGAGGATGTTGGCATGATCAATGATATTAAAGCCAAAACAGAATTGAATGAGAATAAGAAAATCTATTATGCGAGCTACGCTATTAACCTATTATTGTTTATTTTAGTCACTTTTAATCTATTTGAAGTGGCAGGGTTTAAAATGCCAAGCATTGCCAATTTAATAATTATTGCCATCATCTATATTAATGGTGTGGTTGTGACTAAAGCACGTCAAAAATATTCAAAGCTGATTGGTAAGCCAGTTTTTACTAAATATTGGCAGATATTGATAATATTAGTGGGCATTGCCCTAATCTTGGCGATTGCTTCGTTTTCATCAATACCTTATTTACATCAATTAAAATTCAAATTGCTCGGTGCAAGTGTGGGTATGCTATTGGCTACAACTACATTCTCAATCCTGATGCGAAGCAAAAAAGAGACAAAACAAAAACGAGGTATGGACTAAAAGGTCCAACCTCGTTTTTAATTATAACTATTCTGAGCGCAGCGCTTCGATTGGATCTAGGCGGCTTGCCTTTCTAGATGGTAACGTACCCGCTAAGAAAGCAATCAGCATAATCACACCCAATACAATTAGACATGAAGTCAAATTGAATTTGATTAAGTCAAAGGCTGGCAAATCTTTCAAGAATGTCTGACCTGCAATATTGTTAATGACTGAGCCAATACCAAAGGCACCAAGCAAACCAAGTAATGAACCAAAGAAGCCAATCATGATTGCCTCAAAACTAAATAAAGCAAAAACCTTGCCTCTAGTTAAACCGAGTGCCTTCATCAAGCCAATCTCTTGTTTGCGTTCTTGCACCGACATATAGAGCGTATTAATAATCCCAAAGGAAGCAGCTAATAACGCAATCGCGCCAAATAAAATTAATGCGCCAGTAATCCCGTTAACGACACCTGTCACCTGACCGAGTGCCTCTTCAAAGCCTTGCACTTGATAACCATCTTTTTCCATTTCTTTTTTCAGCTTATCAACATCATCTTGACCCTGATAGTCTTTAATTTTGGCACCAACGTACATGTACTTTGCTTTCATCTCAGCGGGTGCGTTCTTTTGATTAATTTCATAAATTTTATCATTTAAACTTTTATTAATAATCGAAGCGCCGCCCGTATTTAATAGAGATTTATTTGGCACAGCAACAACTGTTGCTTCAATATACTCAGTATTTTGATTAGTATAATCATTAACAGCAATAGTCAGTTTTTGACCAATAATATTTTTCTTATTATAGCCAAGATATTTCACATAGCTTTCATTGATCATAATTTGATAGTCATCAGACTTATTATCTAGCAATTTACCACTAATCAAACTCAAATTTGGTTTACCAGATAGATAGGTTAAGCTAGCTTGATATTTTTTATCCGACTTACCTTCAATATATTGAATATTGGTTGCTAGAGAAGGTTCCACATCTTTTAATTGACTGTTTGCTTTTAATTTTGCAACATCTGCTTCATCAAGATAATTAATTTCTGTACCATTCATATAGCCAGCACTTGCATTTTGTGCATTTTCGGCTGAATACTCATCTGGTTCATCTGAATCTTCTTTTTCGGCCTCTTTATTAACTTTCATAATATTAATTTCGTCTTTTGTACCTACTGAGGCCATTTGTTTATCGACAAAATCATTGACACCTACATTAAGTCCCATAGTTAGACTAATTGCAAAAGCTCCGATAAAAACAGAAAGAATTGTTAGGATAGTTCTTGCCTTACTACGCATCAAATTAGAAGTTGCTGTCTTAATTAATTCAACTATATTCATGCTGAAACTACCTCCCCATCTTTAATCGTAATCTGACGACCAAACTTTTCCGCCAAATCATCATCATGGGTAACGGTAATCAAAGTAATACCATGATTTTCGTTTAAATCAAATAATATATTTTCTACAATCTCACTGGTCACTGAATCTAAATTACCAGTTGGTTCATCGGCAAAAATCACTTGAGGGTTATTGACTAAAGCTCTGGCAATACAGACTCTTTGCTTTTGCCCACCCGATAAATCATTTGCCTTATTTTTCGCTTTATCATCAAGCTCTACTAATTTTAATACTTCTAGCGCCTTTTCATTACGTTCTCGCTTAGAGACTCCAGCAATTTTTAAAGGTAATGCCACATTTTCTAAAACTGTTTGACTGCCATTTAAGAAAAATTGTTGAAAAATAAAACCAAATGTATCATTTCTGAGTTGCGATAATTCTTTTTCCTTAAATTTTGAAGTTTCTTGATCAGCAATTTTGAGACTGCCTGAAGTCGGACGATCCATTAATGATAAAATATGCATTAATGTTGACTTCCCACTACCAGATTTTCCAATTATCGCGACGCTTTCACCACGTTTAATCGCAATATCTACACCCTTCAGGGCAAAAAATTCACTCTCTCCCTTACCATATCGGCGTTTAATCCCTTTAGCGTTAATTATTAAATTTGTCATCTTTTTCCTCCCATACATCTATTCTACCTAAATCACAATTAGATAAAATCCAACTAGAGACTTACAGCTAACTCAGCCTTTGTAACTCCCGTTTATGATTTAACAGATAGGTAATTACTATATTAATCAATGTAATTATTAATATAGTAATTATTAATGACATTACTTTGAGATGGCCATTTGCGCCAAGACCAATGCTATTCTTAATACTAGCAAGCACTTGATATCTCGCTGAACTGCTGAGTGATGAGTAAATTGTGCCAAGTAAAAACGGTGTTAAGACTACTGCTGCGCCAATTAATAAGCGAACTAGATTACTGAATCGATCAAAGAAAATACCGATTAATAATCCTAAGCTACTCACCATAAAAATAATGACTAATGTTAATAAATAACGTTCTATCAGATTGGTTGGTGCATATTGATCCACAATCACAATCGAGCATTCAAAATATTTTTTTGATAACAAATCAATTATTCCCTTGAATAAAAATATCGAAATCACAATCACATTGCTCACAATAAAATTACTAATTAAGTTCCCTAAAAAGATATTTAAACGATTAACGCCATTTTGAATACAGACTTTAAAATCTGAACGTGCACCAATAATTGCTAAAATCATCGCAAATATTGCCGCAGGTAATAGTAAGTCTGACTGAACCATCGCTTCATCATTAATTGCACCTTTACTGATAAAGAAAATGGCTATACCTGGTAAAACAAATGAAAAGCCTAAAAAGAACAAATAGTAAATACCGAGAGAAATCAATTGATATTTTAGACGGTAAAAAATAGTTGCTTTCAATTTCATTAGTAAGTTCCTTTCTGTTTGGTTATTTGAACAAAATAATCTTGCAAATTAAGCGGATTAATTGTCAAACCATCTGGTACGTTTTGTAATGGGTAATCTTTAACATAATAGGTTACTAAGCCACCTAGCTCATCTTGACCAATAATATCCATACCCTTAGTAAATTGAATTACCATATCCTTAGCACCACTAATCTTAACGTTAGAGGTCTTAATGGATTCAGCACTCACTTGTTCAATGATTTGACCATTCTCGATAATAATTACTTCTTCAATTAAATTAGCTATTTCTTCTATCAAATGTGTTGAAATTACAAAAGTTCTTGGCCGCTCACTATAGGTCTCAATTAATGTTTTATAAAATAAATCCCGATGATTAGCATCTAAACCAAGAACAGGCTCATCTAAAAAGATATAATCAGCTGGTACAGATAGTGCCACAATTAGTTTTAAAATACTGCGATAGCCTGTTGATAATTTTTTAAAGGCAAGCTTTTGTTTTAATTGAAAGGCAGCTGTCAAACGATTTGCCAAATCCCAATCAAAACTACCATAAAAAGCTTCTGTAATTTTAAATATCTCCTTGACCTTGAGCGATTTAGTATATAAATTATCTTCACTCATCAAAAAAATTCGATTTTGCAATGCTTCATTTTCGATTAAATTTTGACCGTCTAAGGTGACACAGCCTTCATTGGCGAAAATACGGGCACTTATCACATTTAAGAGTGTACTTTTACCTGCACCGTTACGACCTAACAAGCCATAAATTGTTTCTGGCTTGAAATCAACTCTAATATCCTTTAAAATCTGTTGCTTTCGATAAGATTTTTGAATATTTTGAACTGCTAAACTCATAATTGATACCCTCTTTCTATTTGTGCCACTAGTTCATCTAACGAAATGTTTAATCGTTTAGCTTCTGAAATTAATTGACTAATTTCCTGATTAAAGAAATATTCTCGTTTTTCTTCCTGTAATATTTGCCTAGCACCTTGCTTTACAAACATTCCTATTCCTCGCTTCTTTTCGATAACCTGCTTTTCAACCAAGATATTCATTCCTTTCAAAACGGTCGCTGGATTTATCTGAAATTGCTTTGAAATTTCTGTTGTTGATGGAATTTGTTGATTTTCTTCAAAGGCGCCACTTAATATTGCCTCCTCAATTTGCTCTGCAACTTGTTGGAACAAGGGCAAGTGGCTTGTATCATCAAAATTCATCTGTATACCTCCTATCACTTATTTTGATTTATGCTAGGTACTCCCAAATATCAAAATTTTGAAATCTAAAAGCGACAGCTTAATCGGTTAGTTACTTCACTAACCAACTATAAAACTATATTTATTTTTTGTCAACAAATAATATATAAAAAAAGCACTTTTTAGAAGACTTTAGCTTCTAAAAAATGCTTTGCTTGTATAATTAATAGGTTAAATTATAAATAAAGGATTGTCTAAAAATTACCAAATAACCACTCTATCCTCAGGTTTTCTGTACATACCATCAGTAGATTGTACCGCAAAGGTTTGATAAAATTCTTCAAAATTTTGTGGTTGAATATTCGCACGCAGTTTACCCGGTGCATGAACATCAACAGAAAGCAGCATTTGACCATATTCTTGGCGCACCTTGATTCGCCAAATTTCTGCCCATTGCATAAAGAAGGCTTTTAAATCAACATCTGCCTCGGTCTTTGCAGCTGTCAATGCCGCATTCATCCCACCATTATCTGCAATATTTTCTGAAACAATCAGCTTACCATTCACTTTGCGATCAAAGATTTCCAAACCATCAAATTCTTCAATCATTGCCGTCTGCTTTTCTTCAAAAGCTGCCTTATCCGCATCCGTCCACCAATTATTCATATTACCATATTCGTCAAATAGCGCACCATTGTTATCAAAGGCATGTGAAATTTCATGTGCAATGACAGCGCCAATGCCACCATAATTTGCCGAGCTAGACTGCTCAATGCTGTAAAATGGTGCTTGTAAAATAGCCGCTGGAAAGACAATCTGATTAGAGGTTGGGCTAAAGTAAGCGTTCACCATATGCGCAGGCATATGCCATTCCTTTCGATCAACCGGTCTTTGATATTTAGCATAATGTTCAGCAATTCGAATTTGAGAAATATTATCTGCATTTTCTAATAATGACAGCTCAGGATTAACTGAGAATTGATGATAAATTTCTGGTAATTGATCTGGAAACCCAATCATCGGTTCTAATTTATTCAATTTCAAGATTGCTTTATCAATTGTTGCTTTAGTCAACCAATCGTTCGCCTTTAAACGTTCTTGATAGACTGTAATCATTTTTTGGGTCATCCGTAAAACATCCTGTTTTGCTTCGTCACCAAAATATTTTTTACCATAATATAAGCCAACAACTTGAGAAAATGTACCCGTTGCTAAATCATAAGCGTGCTTATCCTGTGCACGAGCCTTCTCAACACCACTCAAGGCACGACTAAATTCACCGCCAATTTGCCGATATTCTTCTGACAAATAGCTTGAAAATGATAGAACTTGATTAGCAAGCATCCACGACTTAATCAATTGCCAATTACCTGCATTGATAATCTGATTAAACTGTTCATAAAAACGAATCTCCTCAGTAATCGCAAATTCTGGTGTTGCTTGAATTAATTCTGTAGCCAATTGGGCAAGCGGTAGTGTTTGAATAGACTGAGAAAAATCTTGCCATTTTTGTGGTCTGTATAAATCAGCATAACGCGCATTTTCCTCAGAAGTATTAACCACAGGGACAAGCAAGGCATCAAAAGCCAGTGTTTCCTTGATGATTTGTTTAGCATCAGCCTCAGAATAATTAAACTTAGGTAATAATTTAGCGAGCATCTCACTATAAACTTTCAATAATTCAGCTTTATTTGGATGTTCCTCTGCGTAGTATGTAGTATCCGGTAAAATCAAGCCTGGTGCACTGAAATAAAGTGCATGCGTTAATGTATTTTTCATATCTGGTTGAACAGAAAATGTAAATGGTATAGGATAGCCCTCTAAAGTTAATTCTTTTAAGTCTGTCGAAAAGCTCGTCCAATCTAATGCTTCAATTCTATCCACAAAGTGCCGGGCAGGTGTCACATCATTCTGATTGCGTTTCTCAAAATCCCCTGCCTGACTATAAAATTGTAAGAAAGTATTAAAAGGGGCATCATCACTAGATTCGGGTTTTAAATCTTTAAAATCGGACATCAACGTATCTTCTATATCAATTACTAACTGGTCAAAACTACCAATTCTTGGTTTGTCTGCAGGAATTTCCGTCTCGGCAATCCATTCACCATTGACACTTTCAAATAAATCATCTTGAATTCTAACCATTTCTACACCTCAAATTCTAAAAAATTTATGCCATCAAAACTGACATCTTAAAAGTAATTGTAACATAGTCAGCAATAAACGCTGTCTATTTCGTGCGCAAAAAAGCACTGAGAAAATAAAAGCTTCTTGATTAATACCTAAGATGCTTTATTTTACTCAGTGTTAATATGTTTGATTTCTAGTCTTTTAGCTCTTCCAGCAAACGCTTGGCATTATTCACATAATATTCAACTGCAAAAGGCAACGCCGTATCATCAACCGTAAAATCGCTGTGATGCCAGCCTGGTGCATCTTCGGCACCGTTCGTACCAATAAAGGCAAAAACACCCGGCACTTGTTCTTGGAAAGTAGCAAAATCTTCTCCAGCATTACTTGCTGGTGGAACAAAAGCTTCTGCAAATTTTGACGTTTCTTGATAAATAATTTCAGTCAATTTTGGATCATTATTAGTCACATTCGGTCCTAAAATCCAAGTAATCTCTGCTTCAACTTGATAAGCCGCTGCAATATGCTCCACGATTTCATAAAAGCGCTTTTTAACAAGAGCACGTGCTGTTTTATCAAAGCTTCTCACAGTTCCTTCAAAAAAGCCTTCATCAGGCAAAACATTCCAAGTATTCCCAGCTTCTATGTGAGTCACACTTAAAACAACTGCATCACGAGGCGAAACATTTCGAGCTATTATCGTTTGCAATTGATTAATAATTTGAGTGAGCGTGACAATTGTATCGCGACCTAAATGCGGGTCAGCAGCATGAGAACCAATGCCTTTTATCTTAACATAAAATTGGTCGACAGCTGCCATGATACCATTTGGCTTAATGCCGATTTCTCCCGCTTTAAAAGCAGGATTATTATGAAATCCAATAATTGCCTGAACATCTTTTAGGTGACCATCTGCAATGACTTCTGCTGCACCTGTATGAATTTCCTCTGCATGTTGAAAAATTAAACGAATTCGACCGTTTAAGGAAGACTCTTGTGCTTTTAAAATTTTCGCAGCGCCAAGTAAGCTCGTTTGGTGAAAATCGTGCCCACAGGCGTGCATCACGCCTTTATTAACTGAAGCGTATGGTAGGTTTGTTTTCTCTTCAATTGGTAGTGCATCAATATCGGCACGCAGCGCAATTGTCGGCCCTTTTGAGGCATCACCAATTTCAGCAATGACCCCTGTCGCAAGATTTGTTTGAATAATTTTAATATCTAACGCCTCTAAAGCATCGGTTAGACGTTTGGTTGTTTCAAATTCTTGACCTGATAATTCCGGGTTCTGATGTACTAAGTGTCGAAAGGCAATCAACTCATTGTATAAATTTTCTGAAACTAATTGCGTCATATTAATAAATCTCCATTCTAGCTTTAAACATATTCAAGTTTTGTTTAGAAGCATTTTAACATAAAAAAATTCAATTAAGCGATAGATAAAGATAACCACGTGATAGACAAACTGAATATCATCGTCTCAATAAGGTTTTTTTAGCAAAAAACTCGTGATTCCGGGGGAATAATAAGAAAAAAGAGCAATTAATTAACTTTCTCTATCCGAATGATAGTCAATGACTATCAAAGAATAGAATACTAGTATTATTAAGAATTTTTGAATTCTGATAATATTACGTGAAAATAATAATGAAAGTATGATTTAAAAATGACTGAAATTAAACGGTTAACTCAATTCAATAGCCACGAATATTACGATTTAATCCATCGGGCCTACCAATCAATAGATGCGGAAACAATTTCATTCGCTGCTGCTAGTGATAGCGAGGCAGAGATGTCTCAGTGGCTAGACGAGCATCTGACCTATGGCTTATTTGCACAAGGGCAGCTTGTTTGTGCCCTCTCAATTAGATTTCCATGGAGTAAATCTAAAAGTATTACTGGCTACCCCCATTTAGGACGTTTTGCCACTCATCCCGAATTTCAAGGTCATGGTTATGCCAAACAATTACTAGCATGGGTTGAAAAAAATATTATCAAAGATTTATTACATTCACCATACCTGACACTTGGAACGGCAGAAAATCATCCGTGGCTGCGACAGTTTTACGAGACACAGGGATTTTTAGTTTATGACCGGAAAAAGTTACCAAATAATAAACACGTAACACTTTACTTCAAAAAAGAAATGGAGCTTTAAATGATTGATTTAGGTTATTTAGTACAAGCAATTACTGAAATAATACCATTTATTCCAGTAACATTATTAATATCTGTAAGTGCCATGTTTTTCGCTATTATCTTAGGTATCATTATGGCTCTACTTCGTAGACAAAATAATAAGATTATCGCTTCTCTCGCTGGTCTATATGTTTCCTTATTTCGTGGCTTTCCAACTGTTGTTCAGCTATTCATTGTCTATTTTGGCTTGCCACAAATTTTTCCAGCATTCAATTCCTTAAGTGCCATGTATGCGGTCATTATAACTTTCAGTTTTAAGGAATCCTCCTATTTAACCGAGATTTTCAGAGCCGGACTAGACTCAGTTGATCAAGGGCAAATTGAAGCTGGTCTTGCCATCGGTATGAAAAAATGGAAAATCTACCAAGAAGTAGTTTTTCCACAAGCTATTGTCAATGCTTTACCCGGCACAACAAACACTTTTGTATCATTAGTCAAGGAAAGCTCATTAGCATTTACCTTAGGTATAACTGAATTATTTGCAGAAGGTAAGCTGATTGCCAGTTCAAATCTAAGATATTTCGAGACATATTTGGCGGTTGGTTTAATTTACTGGTTCATGATTATTATTATTGGACGATTGGAAAATCTAGTTGAAAAAAGAATGTCTAAGGCTTATCAACGCTAAAGCAATAATAATGATATTAGGGGGAAACAAAATAATGATTAAGGTAGAAAATTTATCAAAATCTTTTGGTGGTAAAAAAGTACTTAAGGATGTAGCTTTAGAAGTAAACGAAGGTGAGGTGGTTGCAATCATTGGACCAAGTGGATCAGGTAAATCTACCTTATTGCGCAGTCTGAACTTACTTGAAGAACCTGAAGCTGGGACAATCGAAGTTGGTGATGTCAAAGTCAATGTGAGTGAATTAACCTCAAAAAATCGTTATCAGTTGAGACAGCAATCAGCAATGGTCTTTCAACATTTTAATCTCTTTAAAAATAAGACTGTTCTTGAAAATGTGACACTATCGCTAACTAGTAGCAAGCGCAAAACAAAAAGTGAGGCAATTCAAATTGCTGATGAATTGCTTGAACAGGTGGGTCTATTAGAGCAACGAAGTCAATATCCAGTCACCCTTAGTGGTGGTCAACAGCAAAGGGTTAGTATTGCAAGAGCACTGGCAGTTGAGCCAAAAGTAATTTTTATGGATGAGCCGACTTCTGCACTCGATCCAGAATTAGTTGGTGAAGTATTGAAAACAATCGAACAGTTATCTAAAAGAAATATAACGTTAGTTATCGTAACTCATGAAATGAAATTTGCTAAAAAGGTAGCTGATAAAATTATTTTCATGGATGCTGGTGTCATTGTTGAAAGTGGTACACCTGACAAGCTGTTTTCTCAGCCTAACTCAGAACGTACAAGACGTTTTCTGATGTCAACAATGGAGGATACGACGCTTGATTTCGTCATCTAAAAAAGATAGGAGTATTAATGAAAATCTCAAGTTATTTTCCACAAAAAATAATTGAGGAAGCCAATATATTATCTGAAGTCACTGAACATATACCTTCAAGCATTCAAAGTATATTAATTATTACCGGCGAAAATGCTTGGCAGGCTGTAAATCAATCTATAGAAAAAGCATTTCATCGCAGGCAAATTAATTTCAAAAAATTAACGCTAAGAGATTATCCAACATATGAAATAGTTGAAAATTTCAGTACCTATGCTAAGCACGAAAATATAAACGGTGTGATTGCGATTGGCGGAGGCAAGGTTTGTGATGTTGGTAAAGCAGTCGCTGATAATTTAAACAGCTTTCTAATGACAATTCCCACCATTGCAGCAACTAATGCAGCCTTTAGAAAAAATTCAATTCTTTATGAGAGTAACGGTGCCTATATTGGTGCAAAGCAAAATCAAAAATGTGCTAATGTCCTTTTGATTGATTCTGCAATTATTGAAAAAGCCCCCGCTCGCTATCTTAAAGCGGGATTAATTGATGCGGTAAGTCGGGCGGTTGATACTAGACCTTATACTCTAGCCGATCAAACTGATTTAACAGTCGCTTTTATTCATCAAAATGCTCAACTTTCCGCTGATTATCTATTAAAAATTGGAAAAAGCATCGCTAAAAGACCGTTAACCTCAGATGAATTTGTACAGACCATTGATGCAATTATTAATATCGTTGGTGTGGCGGGTGCTAAAAGTAAAGGTCGAATGTATCGTGGTGTCACACATCCATTGCATAATGAATTGACAAAGTTAATTGATCACCATGAGCTTTTGCATGGTGAAATCATTGCATTAACCACTTTAGTTCAATTAATTCTTGAGCAAGACAGCTACGATTGGTATCTTCAGTTTTTAAAAAACATTGATTTTAAAGTGAAAATCAAAAATTTCGGGTTGGCTGATTCAAAAATGGTTACACAGCTCTCACACAATTTTATTTTGCATTTTACCGATGAAGTGGACTTCTTTATTCCGAATATATCAGAATCACTGCTTAGCTCGGCAATCAAGCAAGCAGTAGAGCTTATAGAGATTGGAGGTCATGCTCTTGACTAAGGTCAAAAAAAGCTTTGCTGGACAGCATCAAGCTCAAAGCTATCCACAAAATCGAACAAGTCACAAATTAGCATTGGATCGTAACGAAAATCCATTACAGCCATCCAAGCGTGTACAAGAGGCAATTATTCAAGAACTTAACAATCTTTCTCGCTATCCAGAAAATAGTGGTTTCGCGCTTAGAAATGCACTTAGCAAAATATGGAATTTAAATCCCGACTTTTTTTTAATTGGCAATGGCTCATTTGAAATTTTATCCTTGCTTGCATTAGTTTTTTTAGATCAGGATAGCGAAGTAATCGTACCAGAGGGTTCTTTCATTTGGCATAAACGCTTTAGTCAATTTAATGGTGCGAAGGTAATCAATGTACCGCTCAATCCAAATCTCCAGATTAACTTAGCTCAAATTATAAAGTCAATCACAACTCAAGCTAAAATTATTTGGCTCACTAATCCATTTAATCCAACCAGCACGATTTTAGAAAAGCAAGACTTACTTAATTTTTGTAGGAAGGTGCCCTCAGACGTCATTATTGCAATTGACGAAGCATATATTGAATTTGCAAGCCTTAACTCACAGGCCTCATCAAAGCAATTTGTAATTGATTTCCCAAACGTAATTCTTCTGAGAACCTTTTCAAAATTTTACCGTTTGGCATCATTAAGGGTTGGTTATGCCGTGGCACAGCCTGAATTAATTCAGACAATTCTACCATATCGAATTCCACCAAATCATAATCGTTTAGGTGCTGTTGCAGCTATTGAGAGCTTGCAAGATGAAATAAGTCAAAAAGAAACTTTTTCCTATATTAGAAATGAAAAACAATATTTGTCTGGTGAGCTTGAAGCACTTAATTTTAAAGTAATTGATAGTGAGACTAATTTTTTATTTGTTTCAATTGAAAATCATTCGCCAGATTTTATCGCTAAATTAGCTGAGCAAGTAGTATTCAAAGAAGGTCGATTCTTTGGCTTTCCAAATTATTTTAGAGTAACTATTGGCACAACAGAACAAAATCGAGAATTAATTCGATTGATTAAAAGCATTATAAATTATTAATAATATATAAAACAAAGGGAGTATTAATTATGAAAAAATGGACAAAATTATTTGCAGTAGCAGCGAGTCTACTGGTTATCTCAACAAGCTTAGTCGCTTGCTCATCAAGTAGTACAAAGGAAACAGCAAAAAGTGACAGTGATGAAAAAATCACTTTAAAAGTTGGCGCAACTGGTCAATCATTTCCGAACTCATACAAAGACGGCGATAAATTGGTCGGCTATGACGTTGAGGTATTAGAAACAATCGCTGATAAATTAGGCTATGAGCTTGAGTGGACAACAGGAGCTTTTGATGGTCTATTAGCTTCCTTAAATGCGAATAAATTAGATACAATCGCCAACAATTTTGCAATTACACCAGAACGTTCAGAAACAGTTGATTTCACTGAGCCATATGCTTATACAGCTTCTGGAATTGCCGTTTTAGAGGATAGCAAATACGAAAGTACTGAAGATTTAGCTGGAGAAACAGTTGGTGGCGTTGCCGGCAGTAACAAATTGACTGAATTAGAAGCCTACATTGCAGAAACAAAGCTTGATATTGATATCCGTCAATATGACACTCGCGAGGGTCCACAAGAGGATACAATTAAAGGACAGGTAGCGGGTTATGTGCAGGATAAAGCCGTTTTAGCCGCAACTATCAAAAAGGATGATTTAGCATTACGTGTTCTACCAGAGGATATTGCAACTGGTGAAGTTGCTTTCCCATTTGCTAAAAATGAACGTGGCGAAAAATTAAGAAAGGCATTTGATAAAGAATTAAAGGTTTTACTTGAAGATGGAACCATTAAGAAACTTTCAGAAAAATATTACGGTATTGATGTAACCAAAGAAAACTAATTGTATAACAATAAGGCGGATTAATGCTTGAACTGACCACGCTTCACTTTAAAATCGGTCAAACAAGGCAATCCGCCTCTTTATTTTAATTTAGGAGGAGATTTAAACGTGGGCAGTCATGTAATTGATAATTTCGCACTACAAAATAACTTTGGAACAGCAGAAATGCGGGCAGTCTTCGATGATGTAGCCAGACTTCAAAGACAACTGGACGTCGAAGCCGCTCTTGCATTAGCTGAAGGTGAGCTTGATGTCATTCCAAAAGCTGCTGCAAAGCAAATTGCCGATGTTTGTGATATTTCACTCTACGATTTAGACGAAATATCAAAAGAAACAGCAATTGCCAAGCATTCACTAATGGGGCTGATTAATTCAGTGCAAAAAAAAGCTGAGGATGCAGGAGAATACGTGCATTATGGTGCTACAACTCAGGATATTGTGGATACTGCCACAGTAATCCAATTAAAGCAGGCCCTAGATATTATTGAGCGAGATTTAATTGCAATCATTAAAAAACTGGCAAAATTATCAAAAAAATACCAGCATACAGTCATGGTTGGTAGAACGCATGCCATGCAGGCCTTACCAATCACTTTCGGTTATAAATTGGCAATCTGGACTGCCGAATTTTCAAGGCATGCAACCCGATTAAATGAAAGTAAAGAGAGAATTTTAACTGGCAATATCAATGGAGCTGTTGGTACATTTGCATCCCTCGGAGAAGTGGGAAAGCTTGTTGAAAAGCAAGCTTTAGCTTATTTAGAATTGAACACGCCAATCGCTAGCCTACAATCTTCTCGTGACAACTTTAGTGAATATGCAAATCTCATCGGACTAATTAGTGCTACTCTTGGTAAAATCGGAAATGAATTTTATAATTTAATGCGGACTGAAATCGGTGAGATTGAAGAAGGCTTTAGCAAGGGCAAAATCGGATCGTCTACAATGCCTCACAAACGTAATCCTGCTGCTTTTGAAACTTTGGCTTCATTAACACCACCGGTTTTAAAAGGTGTCTCTTTAGTACACGAGAGCATGCATGTTGAGCATGAAAGAGATGCGATGAGTTGGCGCCAAGAATGGATTGCTTTACCTGAAATTAGTATCTATTTATCTGGGCAGCTCACTAATCTATTATCCATTTTAGAAACACTTGTTGTTCGAGAAGATAGAATGCTTGAAAATTTAAATAGACAATACGGTTTACTACTTTCCGAAAAAGTCATGTTTGAGGTCGGGAAAAAGCTCGGCAAACAAACTGCTCATCACATTGTCTATGAAAAATCAATGATTGCTTTTGAGGAAAATCGCTCATTTGCGGATACCCTTTTAGAGTCTGAAGCAATCCAGCAGCATTTTAATCGTTCAATCATTGAAGAATGGCTTGATCCCGCAAAATATACTGGTCAGGCAGTAACAGTTGTCGATGATGTCTATCAAGAAATCGAAAAAAATTATGGCAGATTATAATACTGAATTACTACTCGACTACATTGAAGGCGCAAAATTTCATTCCCAAAGTTCAGTTTTTTCAATCGCAAAGCTGGCCTTTATTGACTATCTAGCCTCCTATTTTTTGGCATTAGACGAGCCTGTAATCAAACAATTTGCACAAGTTTATCAACAGTCAGAGAAGCACAATAACGCCATTGGCACAAGCTATCACTTTTCAAACGAAGAAGTTGCTTTATTTTACGGATTTTCTACTCATTATTTAGACATTGATGATGCTCATCCAAACGTTCAGGGGCATCCAAGCGCTGTTATTTTTTCAGCATTGCTTGCCATATCAAATACTGATCATTCTTGGCAGGAATTTTTTGAAAGCTATATTATTGGTCTTGAGGTAGAGGGCTGCTTGGGTAAATTAGTCAATCCCAGCCTCAAAATTCAGGGCTGGCATGCGACTTCTATCCTAGGTAATATTGGAGCAGCAGTTGCGATTGGGCATCTAAAGCAGTTAAATCGAACTGATTTAGCAAGGCTCATCTCGCTGGCAGCGACACAATCAATGGGTATGTCTTTTCAATTTGGTAGCGACATCAAGCCACTGCATGCTGGATTAGCTGCTAGATCCGCTGTTTTAAGCTATGAGCTTGTATCAAAAACTCAAATCACAACCAATATGACACCATTTCGTGAAGATGGCGGATGGCTACAAACGCTGAATGCATCAAAAAATGAATTTAAAGCTGCCTTTGCTTCTTTTTTATCACCGGGTGAAATCATTCAACCAGGCTTATGGTTCAAACGTTTCCCTTTTTGTTCTGCAGCGATGACGGGCTATGATGCAGCCGAACAGCTCTGGCAAAGAGGCATCCGATTTAATAAGCTTAAATTGATTGAAATACATTTTTCACCTAATCAAGATCAAGCCTTACGATTTAAAAAGCCCAAAACTGGTATTGAAGGCAAATTTTCAATTGAATATATCCTTTGGCAGGTCTTAAGCTTTGGTAAAATCAAAAATGAATTATTTTCATCAGAGGATGTGTCGAAACAATTTATAACCGATTTACCTAAAATTAAAAGATATTACGACTTACCAAAACAAGCTCAAACAAGTCGTTCTGTTAAATTATCCGTCTTAACCGACAATGACGAATCCATTTCTGTAAATGTCGCAGTTCCAAAAGGTGCTCCTGAAAATCCACTGAGTATTGAGGAAATTATAGATAAATTAAATGGGCAGCCATTACAGCAAATCTTGATTAATATTCAAAATTCAATTAAATTTGACCAGCCAATGGCTATTACCACTAATTAAATATCGATAAAAAAAACTTAGTAAAATTCAATGGTCCCAAAAGTTCAGCTTCTGGGAGCGTCTGTATTTCCAGCACTATAATAAATTGGACTGATAACTATTTTGTTGTGAACCCCATAAGTTAGACCAAAAATCTAACTTAAGGGGTTTTTCATATGGCAAAATATGATGCAGAGTTTAAATTTCAAGTAGTACAAGCG
>JAKVKP010000023.1 GCA_022484805.1 Streptococcaceae bacterium | reverse complement strand
CCCTCCTTTTCCATCTATGTACGCTTGTACTACTTGAAATTTAAACTCTGCATCATATTTTGCCATATGAAAAACCCCATAAGTTAGATTTTTGGTCTAACTTATGGGGTTCACAATAAATATTTCTGTCCAATTTTTATTTGTCTTAAAATGACAAAAAAGACATACCGTCCTACAATGAAACCGCCATGATACTTGCAGATAATCCAATCTTTCTGAGAAACATCGGGAAATTCGCATGAAGAATAATTAATTTAGAAGTATTTCTAAATCTACAGCATTCAAAGTAAGCTTTGAGCGACACAAAAAAGCTGTCGTTCAAAGACGACCGCCTAATAGCCATATTGATCTTTTTAGTCAAATCAATCCGATTTGACATCAGTCAAAACAATTCGTGATATTAAACGTCACTATGACCGTTTTAAGCTTATGCTCCTTTTTCTATTAAACCAATCTAACACTTTGTCAACATCGTTAAGCACTCTTGATTCTGCCTTCTGTTTTATGAGCAAAATATAAAAATAAATTTATTGATAAAAGTAAGAATAATATCAATAGATAGATATTAAATGTAAGAAAAAGAGGCTGACTACTGGTCAATTTAAGACTAATTGTCATCACTAATAACGCCATCATAATTCTAATTTTACAGTTCACATTATCATTTTCTGTAAATACAAAGGGGGTAGCTGTTAATAAGAATAGCGGCTTCAAATTAATTTTAATATTCTCTGAATAAAAAAAATAGCCACCATGAATCAGCATTAATACCGTGACTAATAGAATAATATTGATAACAGAATCCCAAAAATATCTTTTAAAATTCTTCAATTCCATCAGCCTCCTTCACATAATATTTCTCGAATTATCAAGTCATTCAATTTCGCAACAACCAAAATACGTTATCAATAATTATTTCTATACATATTTTAATTATTAATTTGATTTTTATGCCATTAACTGCTTATTTATTTATGAAAAATATGATAATATCACATTAGTAAATTATTAATATCTATGCAGTTGACGATTGAAAAGTGATACAACATTATTTATTAACTTTATTTTAAATTAAAACAATAATTAAGTAAATATTTATTTGATTTTAAAGTATTTTTTTAAACTATGAGTTCAGATTGTTTAAAACATTATATAAATATAGTATCATGGATATATCAAAAGAGATTAAGGAGAATGACTATGACAACACAACTAACGAAGAAAGAATTGCAGCTAATGACTGTATTATGGAACTCAAGTATTGCACTTTCAGCAAATGATATTTCTAACATTAATCCAGATCTTAATAAAAATACAATTCA
The DNA here is from genome assembly GCA_022484805.1 of Streptococcaceae bacterium. GTDB lineage: Bacteria > Bacillota > Bacilli > Lactobacillales > Streptococcaceae > MMGLQ5-1. The sequence goes on along the minus strand of JAKVKP010000023.1, from coordinate 39,024 downwards.
GGTTGTTTTAAAAAAATTATTAGATAAGGAATTAATTAAGGTTGATAATATCGGTTACAGTGGCACAGTCCTCACAAGACTATACGTCCCAGTCGTTTCGCAAGAAGCGTATGTTTCTCAATCACTTACTAATCAAACAATGAAAAAATTAGTCGCAAATTTTATTGACTCTTCCGACACAATGGATGATTTGTCAGAAATTGAAAAAAGAATTGCTCAAAAAAAGAAGGAATTGCTAAATGAGGAGTAATAAGAAATAATGGTGAGGCTCTCTATTTCATCTCTACTGATTTCTTCATTATCAGCAGTATTATTAATCGTTGTACTAAGTACAATTCTAAAGCGCGAAAAGACCTACTCCATTTTTAGGTCTGATTTCTTAAATTTGTTTTATACTATGATTCTAATCAGATTATTTTTTCCAGTAGAATTATTAAACACAATTACGATTCCTTCTTTAAGAATTCTACCAGCGATTTATAATACTCTGGAATATCATATGAAATTTTTCAGTATATCAATCACCATTTATCAAGTTGTTGGCATTATTTGGCTTTCAGGAACCATTGTATTTGTAATCAGATTAATAATAAATACATTGAAATTAAATCACCTGATGCAAAATATTAAAGGTAAAAGTAAACAGTTACCTACCAAACAATATATTAGTTCTAATAAAGTACCAATCTATATCAGTTCGTGTGTTGATAGTCCGATGACTTCTGGTCTATTACATCCAATAATTATAATTCCTGATCATAATTATTCCGAATTAGAAATATACAATGTTTTACTGCATGAATTACAGCATATTCAAAATAAGGACGTTGCAAAAAAATACATTATTGAAATATTAACCTGTATTTATTGGTGGCTACCGTTCGTTTATTTGTTAAGAAAACAAATATCTCTGATTATTGAGCTTAATGTCGATAGTCAGGTTACCGAAAAAATGTCCTCTGAGGATTATTTCAACTATATGAATAGCTTAGTTAGTGTACAAGAAAAAAGAAAAACAAATCAAACGCATATAAATGGGCAACCAATCGCCGCCTACTTTACAAATTACCATCAGTCTACATTATCAAAACGCGTGGAATTTCTATTCAATGGCTTCAAGAGAAAGAAAACCAATAAACTAATTTTAGCTCTATTATTAGTTTCAGTTTTAACAGTAACTTCTTTTATATTCGAGCCTAAAAGATATGATAAAAATTTGATTCAAAATACCTTTGAAATACATAAACCAGCTTCACAATATATTCTAAAAACAAAAAATGGTCAGTATATCCTCTATATTAACGATAAAAATATGGGTGCGATTTCAAATATTGATGATCCGTCACTTAAGGATATTCCAATTAAGGACGAATAGAAATGTTATGACAAAGAAAGTTGAGGGTTTATAATGTTAAAAAAAATTTCAATTGCAATGCTTCTAATGACTGTCTTAATGGTAGCTACACCGATTGCAAAGGCAGATGAGCAAACTAGTACAACAGACACTGAAATAACAATTACACCTAGAAAAAACATCGTTGATTGGCGTTTTAAAACAATAGATGGAAATCTATATAAACGCCTCTATGACTATACCGCTCAGAAATGGATTGGAAGTTGGCAAAGAGTTTAATTCGCAAAAATAGATTGGATATTACTGACGAATCAAAAAGACTGAAGATTAATCATTTAATCTTCAGTCTTTTTATAATTCGTAAACTTAATTAATCAAAATTCTATTTTAATAATTGGTCAAAATAGGAAAGTGTAAATTGAATTTGTTGATCCCAGAACTGCCAATCATGTGCACCGGGCTGCTCTACATATTGATAATGACAAAGTTTATTCTCTGCTAATTGATAAAAGGTTTGATTATCTTCGTATAAAAAATCATCTGTACCACAAATTTGAAGAAAATGAGGCGCAGCCGGATGATTTTTATCCTCCGGAAAAAGTTGTAATAAATTATCACTACTGTTCTCCAGCTGCGAAAGCTTTCCAAAAACTCGCCCGAATAATTCATCTCGAGCTGTATCTCTTCGCCATAAAGCAACTAAGTCCAAGCTGCCTGATAATGAAGCTACCGCTCTGAAAGATTGAGGCGATTGTAGCCCCCATTTAAAAGCGCCATAGCCCCCCATTGAATTGCCTGCCGCAAATGTTTGTTCTGGAGAATGACTAATATGATACCATTGTTTGGTTTTTGCTGGTAATTCTTTCGTCAAATAGTCCCAATAACACTCGCCATGTCGCATATTCGTATAATAACTCAATTCTACCTGAGGCATCACAATCACAAAATTATATTCACCAGCATATCTTTCTAATGAGGTTGCATTTAACCAAACGTTACAATCATCCGATAGACCATGCAAAAGATAAATAACTGGACAAGAGCCTGCCATATTATCCGGTAAATAAATATTTACCGAAGTCCCTTTACCAAGGGTATCCGATCGGAAATTCATCCGACTAATTGCCATAAAAAACTCCTAACTATAAAAATGAAGCTCTTTCAACTAAACTCGTATATATGTGTTCGTCCTCAACTGATTCATCATTAATCAACCGAATGATTTTTTCAGCAGCCAACATACCCCAACGATGCTTCGAATATGAGATTGTTGTCAATTTAGGCCGTAAAAATTCACCAATTTCGATATTATCAAAGCCGATAATACGGACGTCCTTACCAATTTCATATTCTGTATCTTTAAAATATTTATAAACACCAATTGCCATCTCGTCATTAAAGGCAAAAATGTCAATTGGTAATTGATTAGCTTGCTTCATGATTTCAGCTGCTGCTCGATAACCTGAAGGCTCCGTGAAATCACCATCAATTAAATGATAAGGAATTGCAAAACGTTCAAGTTCCCTTTGGCTCGCTTCTAGCCGTTGAGTGCTATCATAACCGTCCTTTGGACCAGTAATAACATAAACATTCTTAGTCCCCAAACTTGCCATTTTTTCAACAGCCAGAGTTGCACCACCTTTATTATCCAATAATACTTTTCTAATATTAGAATGGCTTATCTTACGGTCTAAGACCACAATCGGATGTCCACGATCAGCAAAGCGAATGATTTCCTCTGAGGAAAAAGTAAAATCTAAAATAATTGCACCATCAATCATTTTTTCAGGAATAAATAAGTGTGACTTATTCCCGCTACAGACAATCATTTCATAATTATACATCGCTAAGCCACGCTTAATACCCTCTAAAAGCTCACCGTAGAAACTACCACCGTAATCAACAAGATAAACGCCAATGATATTGGTTTGTTGCCGTTTCAAAGTTCGAGCCGCCATGTTAGGAACATAATTCAATTCGTCTGCTATTGCCTTGATTCGTTTTCTTGTTTCTTCAGTTACCTTATTACTGCCATTCAGCGCATAAGAAACTGTAGAAATTGATACGCCTGCAATTTTTGCGATATCTTTAATTCCCGCCATGTACCTCATCTCCTAACAATAAACATCAATTTGATTATTTTCTTTCAATACCTTTTCAATTACTCCTTTTTGAATCATTAAACCACCATGCCGATAAACATTAGCTTCACGATCAAACGCCACTTCCTGACCATTCACTATGATCTGAGGTACTTTCGAATTTAGGTGATAAGTTATATTAGTATCGTGGTCAAAGACTTTATAAGTAATCTGTAAACCATCTAAATCATTTGGCAATATTGGATCAAAGACAATCTGATTAGCACTTTCTCGAATCCCTAATACATTAGATAATAATTGATTTAAGTAGATTCCTGGCCCACTTGAATAAATACGCCAGCCGCCTTTTACTTTCGTACTTCCATCCTTAAGTGTACCAAATTTTTCTTGTGCTTCATACCTTGTTTTGAAAGCGCCATCAGAGCTACTGAAATAAGTATTAGATTGACGTAATTCAGCATTTGCAAGTCGATCTTGAATCAAGATTGGGTTAATCGTATTTAAGGCTTTCCAAGTTTCATCTGCCTTACCTAGCTTCGCCATCGCCTCGGTGTAACGAATATGAGCATGTACGTATTGTAAACCAACTTCACGCCCAAAATTAGCCGCTTGCTCTGCACGTTTAAAATTAGTACTTACACCACCACGATAGTTAGCAGGTCGATTCATCAAACGCACACCATCCGGGAATTTCAAATTACGGTTAATAATGTCTAAATGGTGCGTAGCTTGTTCAGGTGTTAATAACTCCGCAATCATACTGCGTGTCATTGGTAATAAACGATACTGAATGCCTGTTTTTTGATCAGTTGGATGAATCATTAATTCAGGCTTATGGTTGCCTTCCATATAAACAAAGCCTGGCAAGGTTTCTGTACCTAACATATACTTTTTAAAGTCAGCTTTAATATGCTCAGATAGCTCTATGAGATGCTCACCATATTCATCTGCAACTGTTTTTAATCGTTCACCAAGCTTTTTCAAAACCTGATAAGTTAGAGCAACTGTCCAACTACTTGCCATATTTTTTTTCAATTTACTATCATATGGCTGCAAGGTATCATCCCAGTCACCATCACCGTAGCATGAAAGATAAGTACCCTCTAGGAAATTTGCCTCAATATAGGCAATCTCCTTTTTTAAGTGATCAAATAATGAAAATGCTTCTTTAGTTTTCAAGAAATTTTCACGGTTTGTATAAGGAATTTTCATTTCTAAAATTGAAAAGTCTTGAGTTTTTGCTAAATAATCTGCAACAATTTTCATTGGCCAAACAATCACATCACCATGACTCTCATCTGCTTTTTGTTTTTCATAGCGATCAAACATAAACCACTGTGGCCAATTACCATCATCTTCAAATTGATTGGCAAAAACATTCTCAATAATTGAAGCAACAATTTCTGGACGATTAACTGCCAAGAAAAATTCAGTAGGTCCCTGCGAAACATCACGGGTACCCCAAGCAGCTCCACCATATTGCTCTAAGCCATGCGGTGATAAATAATGAACAAGCATATTATGCGTATACCATCTTGTTAGAACGTTCATATTATCTACCACTTGCGTCTCATGGGTAAGTTTAAAATGATTCAACAAGCTATCCAAAAATTGAATATAAGCCTGATCCTCCTGCTCCAAAGTAGTTTGATTTTCAACGAATTGTGCGCCAGTTAGGCTCCCTTGAATTGTAATAGTAAAGTTTGATTGGTTTTCAACTAATAGCGTTGTTAAAACTTGTTCATGCTCTGAAAGCAATACTGACTCATCTGCCAACTTAAATGGTTTATCTATCGCCATATAATAAGTTAATGATGGATAGGCTTGATGAACTGCGGAATCTGTTGATGAATTAATGACCAAATAATCAGCTTTTTGCTGAATTATCAAATCAACGGTTTCTTCATTATCACCCATTAATAATTGATTGGTAATCAGGAAGCTATAATTCTTGCCATTTTGACTTGTAACCTTCGTTTGAAACTCTCTACCATCAGCAATAGCAAAAGTTTCGACAATCAATAAATCATCTGCTAATTTATAATACCAAACTGCTGAATTTAACCCCATTTCAAATGCAGAAGGCATTGTTAAAATATGCCAAGCATCGCCATTTTTAAGGTAAATACGTTGACCAGACTGTTTAACGAGATTCAAGGCATTACGACTATTACTCATTAATTTATTCATTGAAGTATTTCCTAAAACAACCTGTGAATTAAAAATACCATACATATACAATGTTGTACTCATTAATGGACGATTCACCGTTAAATCCGTACCGCTTAATAAAATATGACCATGAGCACGCTCCATCAGCGCTTCTTTTTCCTTCAAAACAACATGATGGTATTCTGGTGTAAAGAACGATAATAACTGCTCTTCACACTTTTCAACCTGATTGCGATTTGGAAATAATGATGCTATCTCTGAATCAGTAAAGCTTTCACCAGTCAGTGGTTGCCCAATTTGCTTGTCAAAACGCAACCCTGAGCCCTTGGCAATTTCAAAATTTAAGCTTTGGTAACTTTTTTCAATTGTTTGACGAGGCACAATAGTACCTTCTACCGCTTGTACTTGGTTTTCCAAAGCAACGCCATAAAACACGATTGTTTCTGGCTCACTGCTTAATTTAAAATCAATTGTTTGCAAAGCAGCATATGCAAATTCATATTGATAAACTTCATTGGCTAAATAGCGTTTACTTAAAACTTCTGGTTGATTCGTCTCTTTATAGCTCGTACCGAAAAATTGATAACCATCTGTTGAATACGCCACTAAAGGGCTAAGGCTTCCCTGTTCAATTAATGGAAAATTGCCATTTTGAACTTGATTTTGACGAGAAGAAATAACAATTTGATCATCTGTCTTTGTAATATGGTGATCAACATATTGTGACATATAAGCTTCATTGGCTTGAACTGCTGCCTTTTGAGCATTACCAATATCTTGACCATAAATTAAATCAACTTTTTGGCCACTACCGTTTAATTGGACCTGCCAAAACCAAATTCCAGTTTCTGCAAGTTTGAATGCAACTTGATAGACAACACCTTTAAATTTTCCTTGCCAAGTTAATTGATTTTCACCAACATAAAAATCAGATTTTGAATTAGAGCCAATCAAAGGAACCGACTCAATTTTTGCTTCATCAAAAATCCTTAGATAAATTTGATTACAGCTACCATCAAGAAAATTACCATTTAATTGATTAATCATAATGTCATTTTTTTTGATTTCATATAAATCACCCGAACTAAGGAAAGTAATTTGCGTGCCCGCTTCAGTCCAAATTAATTGTTTTTTCTTCATCATAAAGTCTTCCTATCTATTTTATTAAATCAAAGGTTAACGATGCTAAGTCTCGACTATTTGACCCAATCATTATTTCAAAGGTACCCGAATCACTCTTATAGCTTTGGTTACGATGCACATATCGTAAAAGCTTTTCATCAATTTCAAATTCAACAACCTGCTTTTCAAATCCAGCTAACGTGATTTTTTTAAAGCCCTTCAATTCCTTAACAGGTCGAGTAACTTGACCAACTAAATCTCTAATATAAAGCTGTACCGTTTCTTCTCCAGCTGTGTCAGACTGATTATCAACAGTAACTGAAACCGTTAACGTATCATCAATAAACATCTGCTGATTACTAATTTTCAAATCTGAATAATTAAACTGACTATATGACAAACCAAAGCCAAAAGGATATTTTGCATAATTTGAAACATCAAGATATTTTGAAACATATTTTTCTTCTGGGGCAGATTCATAAGGACGCCCCGTATTGTCACTATTATAGTAAACTGGTACCTGTCCAACGGTTTCTGGGAAAGACATACTTAATCTGGCGCTTGGATTGTATATCCCCCAAAGAATTTTCGCTAGAGCTGAACCACCTTCTGTGCCTGGGAACCATGCCTCAACAATTGCTTTAGCACCATCCAAACCACGTAAATCTAATGGTCTACCGTTATAAACTGTTACAATCACATTTTCATTAACCGCCAAAATTTGCTCTAAAAATGCTAATTGCGCCTCTGGTAATCTAATATCACTACGACTAGCAGCTTCACCACTCATCCACTCATGCTCTCCTAGAGCCACTACAACCTTATCCGCAGATTTAGCCATTTGAATTGCCTCTTCAATCGCCGTATCGCTTGGGTTGAAGTAATCAAACTCCTGATTGCCAAATAGAATATTTGAATTTAAACGTTTCGCTCCTGCTAATAATGAAACGGATTCCTCCATTTTACCTTGCCAAGACCAGGCACCTAAGATATCTGTTGAATCTGCTGCTGGCCCAATAATCGCCACTTTTTCCTGACTGGCAAGTGGTAAGATTACATCATCATTTTTCATTAAAACGATTGATTTGGCTGCAATTTCCTCAGCAATTTGGCGATGATCATCAGAAAGAACTAATTCTGCTTCTAAGGCTTCATCAGCACCACGATAAGGATTTTCAAAAAGTCCTAAATCATTTTTTAAATTCAAAATTCTTAAAACAGCTTCGTCTAATAGCTCAATGCTCACAGTGCCTTCTTCAATCAATTCTTTCAAATATTGTGTATAACAGGTAGTCATCATTTCAATATCAACACCCGCTTTAATCGCTAATTCAGCTGCTTCTTTTTCATTTTCTGCAACACCATGAGCAATCATTTCTTTGACTGCGCCCCAATCGGAAATAACCACACCATCAAAACCAAATTCTTCACGTAAAACATCGCGGAATAACCATTTATTTCCTGTTGCTGGAATACCATCAACCACATTAAATGAGGTCATTACAAGCTTGGCACCAGCGTCAAGTGCTGCTTTATAGCCTGGTAAGTAGCTTTCACGCAACTGTCTTTCCGACATATTCACCGTATTATAATCTCGACCACCAATTGCAGCCCCATAAGCTGCAAAATGTTTAACACAAGCTGCTACTCTTAGAAAATCATTCGCCAAATCATCGCCTTGATAGCCTTTGACAAAGGCTTCTGCTAAACGACTATTTAAAAAAGGATCCTCGCCAGTTGATTCCATTACACGACCCCATCTTGGGTCACGCACTAAGTCAACCATTGGCGAAAAGGTAACATGAAGCCCTGAAACAGCCGCCTCTTTTGCCGAAATTTCTGCCATTTTTTCAGCCACATTTAAATCCCATGAACTACCAATTGCTAATGGAATCGGGAAAATTGTTCGAAAACCGTGAATAATATCAGCCATTAAAATTGTTGGAATACCCAGACGATTTTTTGCCATATAAGTTTTTTGAACACGCTTAGCTTCTTTAGCACCTGCAATACCTAATGTTGTGCCAGCATTATTAATATTGTCCTCGGTCAAGCCTAATTCAGTCATTGGACCTGTTTTTTCTTCAGCCTTGTCTGAATAAAAAGCTGCTGCTAATTGAAGTAATTGATCTATTTTCTCTTCTAAAGTTAATTCATTTAATAATTCATTAATTTTATTCTGTTCCATACGTTCTCCTCTTAAAACAAATAACGAAAGTTAATTATTAATAATAGTTATTTCATTCCTGATACATTGAAGCCTTGCAAAATATATTTTTGGAAAATTAAAAATACAATCAATATTGGTACTACCATAAAGGTTGCACCTGCCATTTGTAAGGCATAGTCCCCACCGTGTTGCCCTTGCAATAACTGCAAACCAACAGATAAGGTATAGTATTTTTCATCATTGGCAATAATCAAAGGCCATAAGAATGAATTCCAGCCACCGATAAAGGTCAATATCCCTTGAACTGCCAAAATTGGTCGTGTTACAGGTAGAATAATTTTGAAGAAAATATAAAATTCACTCGCACCATCCAATCTAGCAGCCTCTATCATTTCATCGGAAATTGTACTCATAAACTGACGGAATAAGAAAATCCCAAAGGCACCAACCAAACCAGGTAAGACAATCCCAGCTAATGTATTAGTCAATCCAACAGAATTCAAGATAAGGTAAACAGGAATCATAGTTACCTGTCCGGGAATCATCATCGTTGCCAGAACCAATAAGAAAAGTTTATTTTTACCCTTAAAATCATATTTTGAAAAACCATAGCCTGCCATCGCATTTAAAAACAAACCTGCAAATGAACAAACAGTAATAATTAGTGTGTTTTTTAAATAAACACCAAAGTTTAAACGTTCGAAAAGCTCTTTAAAGTTATCTAGGGTTGCATGCTTAGGAAATAGGGTTGGAACAATTTGACTAATCTCAGCATTAGATTTTAAAGATGAAAAAATCATCCATAAAAAAGGAAAGAAAGTCAAAACACCTAACAAGCCTAAAAGAATACTGATAAATACCTTAAAGCCCATCTGTGTATTTTTATAAGATTTATTCATAATTTATCCTCTCCTACATCCCAGTTTCTTTTTGCTTATTCTGAATTTTCAATTGAATTACTGTCACTAAGATAATTGCCACAAATAAAACAAATGAACCAGCCGCAGCATAACCAAATTTACTGTATTGGAAACCATTTTGGTAAATAAATAAGGCAACCGATAAGGTACTATCTAGCGGACCACCTTTAGTCATAACAAACGGTTCTTCAAAGAATTGGAACCAACCAATTAAAGTTGTCACACTAACAAAAAATAACGAGAATTTTAACAACGGAATCGTAATTTTGAAAATTTGTTGCCATTTATTAGCACCATCAATTTCAGCTGCTTCATAGTAAGCCTTTGGAATCCCTTGAATCGCTGCTAAGAAAATCAACATATTCAAGCCCGTACCCTTCCAAACCGCAATGATAATTAAAGCAATTTTTGAAGTGCTTGGATCAGTTAACCACATCACAGAGCCTAAATTTAAGTAATTTAAAATATGATTAATTAAACCTATCGTCGGATTGTATAGATACATCCAAACAACAGCAATTGCCACAGTGTTAGTAATTGACGGACTGTAAAAAACTAATCTCAAAAATTGAAAAAATTTATTATTACCAAAATTAATCATAATTGCTAAAGCTAAAGAAAAAATAACAACTAAAGGCACACCAATCACAACATAATAACCTGTATTAAAAACAGCTTGACCAAATGTAGCATCAGAAAAAATATTGATATAATTTTCGAAGCCGACAAAGTTAATTCTCGAAAAATCGGCCAAACCTGCTAAGCTTAAATCGGTAAAACTAATAATTAAGGCAATAAAAATTGGAACAATTGAAAAAATTAATAATAAGGCAACAGCCGGTGCGATAAAAAAATAAGGTGCTTTTGTTTTTTTCATAGATCATTTCTCCTCTTAAAATCAGACGGTCGCCCCATTCGCGTTAACAACACTTGAACAATTTCACAAAGTTCAACTCGTTTTGCGTCTATAGAGCAACCACCTATTTATCACTATTTGAGTAAATCTTTAGTTTCCTTATTTAACTCATCCATTGCTGTTTGGACATCTTTACCATTAGAAACGATTTGTTCCCAAGATTTAAGGTAATCTTGTGTAATTTCATCCCATTGCTTCATAAGAGGCATTGGTTCTGAATTGTTCAATTGTTGACCAAAAACAGAAATCAATTTATCACTTGTAAAGACATCTGAATTCCAAGCTTCTTTGCTTGTTGGTAATGAATTTGTATTTTCGAAAAATTTTGTTTGATTTTTGGCTTCTGAAAGATATTCAATTAACTTAACAGCATTTTTCTTATTCTTACTGCTGTTGAATACAGCTAAGTTTGCCCCACCAGTTACTGAAACATTGCTTTCTGAACCAGCTGGCAATTCAGCAACTGCCCATTTTCCATCAATATCAGGTGCCTTATCCTTAATCGTATCAATCATCCAAGGTCCACTAATAAACATTGGAATAATACCTTCACCGCCAAAACTTTGACTGATATCCAAGCCTAAATCAGTACTCGGAGCAGCACCAGATTTAACCATGCTATCCAAATATTCTAAGGCACTTACCATTTCCGTTTTATTAAACAACGGTGTTTCATTTTTATCAAAAAGAGTAGAACCATTTTGTCGAGCGAACATAAAGCCAAATGTAGGCTCTCCTAAATCGACATTAAAGCCATAATAATTTTTACCACGTTCTGCTAATTTATTCGCGGCATCCGACAGTTCCTCCCATGTCTTTGGCGCTTCCGTATAACCTACCGAAGCAAGTAAATCTGTTCGATAATACAAAGCACGTGTTTCAGTATACCAAGGTACCGCATAATATTTACCATCAAACTCAGTGGTTGCTACAGAACCATCAAAGAAGTTGCTTGTTTTTAGAGTATCATTAGAATTAACCTCATCAGTCAAATCCATTAAAGCACCCGCATCAACAAATTCACTCATATAAGTCGTACCCATCTGCACAACATCTGGACCATTTGAAGAGGCAACCGCAGTTAATAATTTGTCACGAGATGAACTCCAAGGAATACTTTGAATTTTAACTTTAATACCCGTTTCTTTTGTAAAATCATCAACAATTGACTTAATACCTTGATCGCCATCACCCATATACCAAAATGTTAGCGTGTCTGAACTGCTTTCCTTGCTCTCTTTTGAAGAACAACCAGTAGCTAAACCAAGCACAGCAAGTGCTGCAATACCCACTGATAATAATTTTTTGTTGATTTTCATAACTTCCTCCTTTTAGTGAAACGTTTCTACAAAAATTATTATATCCTCATATTTTTAACTTTGCAAGCGTTTTCTATGCTTATTTTTTGCCTTTTTTTATTAAATAACAAAGAAACGTTTCACTTAAAACGTATACATTAGCCATGAAATAATAAATTTATTCTTTTAAAATAACCAAAATATGGTTATTATCAATACGCAAACTAAATAATTTACAAAAATATATTGATAAGCTACAATTGACTAGTCAACAGTTGATTGGTCAATACATTAAGAAAGGAGTTTTAATGGAAATCAGGAATATTAGTAAATTACTTTACCAACTCAAGCTTGTCAATCAAGAAATGGTTACTACCTTTGAAAAAAAGACCGGTTTTAGCATTACACGCTACGAAATACTAATGTTTTTGCAGGAACATGAGTCATGCACTCAAACGGATTTGCAAAATGCGCTTCACATTGATCGAGCCGCTATCACTAGACATCTTAAAATTTTAGAAGAAAAAAACTATATCAGTCGTCAAAGAAATACGCAAAATAACCGTGAAGTTAGTGTTAAAATGACTGATTTGGCGAAAACACAATTACATAACTGTGAAAAACGACAGAGTAATACGGCCGAGAATCTCAAAATCAAGTTAAATGTAACTGAGCGAGAACAATTAATTACTCTGTTAACCAAACTAATCCAATAAATAAAGGCAGGTTTAATTATGACTAAAAAATTGATCAACAATCACTTCTCCGACATTATGCTAAATCGAAAATCAATTCGAAAATACGATCCAAACCATAAAATTTCACATCAGGAACTACTAGATATGATTCAAGAAGCCACCTCAGCACCTTCATCTGTAAATATGCAGCCTTGGCGCTTTATAATTGTTGAAAGCGAGGCCGGTAAAGCAAAATTAAAACCACTGATTCGCTTCAATACTTTACAAAACGACACTTCTTCAGCAATGATTTTAATTTTTGGCGATATGAAATGTTATGAGCTTGGAGATGAAATCTATAGTCAGGCTGTTGAAGCAGGTAAAATGCCTGTTGAGGTCAAAAACAGACAGCTAGATGCCATCATTCCTCATTATCAAAATTTTACAAAAGCTCAAATGAATGATGTTGTCAAAATAGATGCCAGTCTCGCCGCCATGCAATTAATGTTAACTGCTCGAGCACATGGATATGATACCAACCCAATCGGAGGATTTGAATCAGAATTGCTTGCAGAAACTTTTGATTTGGATAAAGACCGCTACGTTCCTGTAATGATTGTTTCAATTGGAAAGGCTGTTGAAGAAGGCTTTGAGTCCGTTCGCTTAGCAGCTAAAAAAATCACGACTTTTAAATAAATTTTTATTTTCTACAAGGAGTACCATTATGTCAGCTTTTTCATCAATTTTAATCGTTTTTGTTGCTGTTGAATTTTTCTATATTATGTATTTAGAAACCTTTGCAACTCATTCAAAAGCAACTAGCCGGGTATTCAATCTGTCGCAAAACGAATTAAAATCCAAAAACGTTACAATATTATTTAAAAATCAAGGTGTCTATAATGGCTTAATTGGTTTAGCCTTGTTCTACAGTGTTTTTTTCTCAAATAGCTCAATCGAGCTAAGTCGACTGTTTCTATGCTACATCATTTTGGTCGCGATTTATGGTAGCCTAACAAGCAATAAAAAAATTATAATTACTCAAGGCGGGCTAGCAATAATAGCATTAGTTACTACTTTTTTATAATGTTTAACAATAACCTAATCACAGCAAAAAAAAATCAAGCCTATAAGTGAAATCAGTTCACTTATTAGACTTGATATTTTTTTAAGATACGCTTTAAACACTTCAAGTATTCATTTTTCAAGCTTTCAGGTGCCAATATCTCAGCATTTTCACCAAAGCCTAAAAAGTAATTAGCTAAAAAATTCAATTCATTCGGATTAAAACTTCCTACAATTAAATTAATATTATTTTCGATTTTCAAAGACATATTTGAAAATTTTCTTTTTAAAAAATAAGCTTTTCCTTCCTCAGATACCTGAACCTTAAAGTCATAAGCACGATCATGCTGCTTTTGAACTTGATATATCGTCCTCAATTCATCATCAGAAAATAATTTCTGGTTACTGACCTCAATCTCAATATCTTTCATAAAATCACATCGGTAAGTTCGCCACTGGGACTTATTAACATCAAAAGCAATACAATACCAATAGCCATCCATTAATATCAATCGCGCTGGGATAATTCGCTTCTCATCTCTACCATACCTCGAATATTGCATCTTGATTAACTCATTTTTCAAAATACTACTAAATATTTGCCCCAAATTACGAGTTGATTCAATCTGCATCACACCTTCATATTGCACACAATCAATCATTTGTGCAATTTTTTTTTGCCGAGCAGCTGAAAAAGTATTTAATAATTTTTGCTGCACATTCGCATAAGCATCGCCAAACGGAGAATCTGTTAATAGTTTGAGTAATTGTAATGAATAAAAGATAGCAAATATTTCATCTTCACTAAAATAAATTGGCGGTAATAATGCATTATGAATTACTTTATAGCCTCCATAACGACCATTTTCAGCGTAAAGTGGCACACCAAGCTGTTCTAAATCTTCAATATCTCTTAAAGCTGTACTTTTTGATATATTAAATGTTCGCATCAAATCTTTAAGCTGAAATGACTTGTTCTCGTTAATAAAAAATAGCTCCTGCTGAACTCTTGCTGATTTTTTCATTCTTTCCTCCAAAGGTATCATAAATTGACACCTTTTAAATTTATAATTAGATTAACATAAGAAAAGGAGAATAACTATGAAAATCAAAGAATTTGCAATATTTTTAGCACTCGATGGTAAAGCTGAGGAGGCAATTCAATTTTATCAAAAGGTGTTCAATGGAAAATTACTTTTTAAAATTACTAATCAGGAATTTAAAGAGAAATTAAATCCTAAATTGATAATTCAAGCAGGACATGAGCAATACATTTCACATTCTGTCATCCAAATTGGTAATTTTCAGCTGCAAATTGCTGATAATCCAATTTATCCGGCAATGACTTTCCAACAAGGCAACACCATTTCCTTCAGTCTATTAACAGACGATGTCAAAACAGCAGCTTCAATTTATGATAAAGCATTAGAACATTCTAACTCAGCAATCGTTCATGCACCGATGGAAAATGAGTTCGCAGATTTCAGTGCAGTCATTAGGGATCCTTTTGGAGTTTTAATCCAAATTACCAAGGAGAAACCTTTTGAAAATTAGAGCAAAGAGAGGAGCATATGAAAACATATCAAGACAAGGCAGAATTAATCCAGACAATTCAAAATAAATATCAAAAATATATTGCTGAATTTGCAGAAATCCCCGAAGCGATGAAAGATATCCATTATGAAACAGTTGAACGTAGTCCTTCAGAAAATTTATCTTATCAACTTGGCTGGCTTAACTTACTCTTAGAGTGGGAAGCAATGGAACAAAAAGGAATCGAGGTTATTACGCCTGCAATCGGCTATAAATGGAATCAGCTTGGTAAGCTATACCTAAATTTTTATCAAAAGTATGGCAGTTTAACATTAGATGAACAATGCCAGCAGTTGACTCTTACAGTTAATCAATTATGTGATTGGCTTAACACTTTGTCAGAAGAAACTATTTTCGAGCCTCAGCAACGAAAATGGGCGACTACCCAAGCACAATGGCCAATCTATAAATGGGTGCATATCAATACTGTTGCTCCATTTACCAATTTTAGAACAAAAATTAGAAGATGGAAAAAGCTCAGTCATTGAACTAAATGATAAGCCTCTACATTGAATAAATTTAATTAGTAAAATACAATCTAGTTTTGTGATAATCAAGACTAGATTGTATAATGTTTGAGTTGATAATTCAAAATTCTGGATCATCGATATTAATATTAAAAGCAAGGTGTCGAATAAATACAAATACTTTAGATTTATTTTATTATAATTTTATCTCTAAATAAATCCTTAGCTGCAAAACGATTTAAGGCCTCCACAATTTCTGCATCATCAATCATTAAACTCAATCTGATATAACCCTCGCCACCCTCACCAAAGAATCGCCCAGGCATCACAGCGACATGAGCCTTCTCCAATAACAAATCCGCAAATTCTTCAGAAGTATATCCCTTTGGTACTGGCTGCCAAACGTATAATGCGCCTTTTGGAACATTCATCTCAACGCCCAATTTATTGAAGCCAGCTTGATAAAGATTTAAGCGTTTTCGATATAACTCTAACTGCTGCTTCGGAAATGATTGGTCACTTAACAAAGCTGTAACCGCAGCATCCGAAACTGCACCAAAAATCATGGAATAATATTGAGCATGATAGCGCTTAATGGCTGCGATAATTTCCGCATTACCAACGACAAATCCAAAACGCCAGCCCGCCATATTATAAACTTTAGAAGTCGAAAAGATTTCTACACCAACCTTCTTAGCATCAGTCGCCTGTAAAAAACTGCATTGCCGCGCTTCAAAACCAATATTCGAATAGGCAAAATCATGCACGACAGTAAAATTATTTTTTTGAGCTACTTCAACAATATCTGAAAAATAAGCTTTCGGCGCAACTGCTCCTGTCGGATTACTTGGATAATTTAATAAAAGTAAATCCGTATCCGTTGGAATATCATCAATTTTTAGTAAAAAATCGTTTTCTGAAGCAACCTTAATTGGTGTAAAAATACCTTCTGCTAAATGTGTTGCGGCCTCATAGGTTGGGTAATAGGGATCACTCACAACGACCTTTTGCCCAGAATCAATCAAGCTATTAACTGCAGCAACTAAGCCAACAACAGCACCGTGAACTGCAATAATTTCTGTTTCAGGATCTAGCGCAACATCATAATTCTTTTGATAAAATTTAGCAATCGCCTCTAAGGCAGATTTTTTGCCGCTAAATGCTGTATAGCCTTGATTTTCTTTCACTTCAACTGAACGATGTAATGAATCAAGAATAAAATCAGGTGTTCTACCATCTGGATTACCTTTGCCAAGATTAATTAAATCCTTAGCACCACTTTTAAGTAGCTTTGCTATTTTATCATCAATTCGTTCAAATTTATTCTGTGGTAATGTTAATACTCTATCCGCAATATGCATCTAATTTCCTTCCATAAAAATAACCCGATAATTCATCATACTACGACAATCTTAAGTGGTTTTCAAGACAGTAACTATATTAATAATTTATCAATTGATTTATTTTATCTATACTAGCGATAATATAAAAATCAGATTAGGCATCTTCTAGATGGCTAACCTGATTTTAAAGAAAATGACTCCTGATTTATTACTTTGCCAACTGTTGAACCTCAACCTGTTCATTACGATAAGCAAATTTATAGAGAATAATACAAATAATTGGCAATATACCTGCCACTAAGTAAATTTCTTGGAACGATAAAAAACTTCTCAATTCACCTAGAATATATGGTCCAACACCCAAACCTAAATCTAAACCAATAAAATAGGTTGAAAGCGCAATACCAATACGGTGATTATCTGTTACCGTCTTCAAGCAGACTGCTTGCCCGTTAGACATAAAAGTACCATAACCAAGTCCAATTAAGCCACCAGAAACTAATAGCATCCAACCACTATTAGTAAGACTTAATAGCACCAAGCCAGCCGTTAAAAATAAATAGCTCGGATACATAACATATTTCTCACCGTAAGTATCAAAAATCTTTCCAGAAAACGGACGTGTAAACGTAATCACCAAAGCATAAACCACAAAAAAGAATGAGCTAATCACTACCAAATTAATAACCTTAACGTAAGAAGACAAGAAGGCAAGTACACTTGAGTAAGAAAGCCCCATTAAAAATGCCATGAAAGCGATGAATAAAACTTTTTTTTCAATAAAGCTGTCAAAAGTCCATTGATTTAAGGTTGCTCTATGCTCTTTAGAAAGCTCAATATTTTTTACAGGGAAAATAAAACAAGCAATCGTCGTCAATAATACTAGAATAATTGAAAATACAATGATGAAACGGAAATCAGTGTAATTCAATAAAATCATACCGATGAACGGACCAATCGCTGCTGCCAAGCTCGTACTCAAGCCATAATAATTGATACCCTCTCCATGACGAGATTTTGGAATATAGGCAGTTACAATTGCATTAGTCGCGGTTGAAACTGTACCATAGCCAAACCCGTTTAATAATCGAACTAAATAAAGCATCGGAATCGTAGGAATAAAAAGATAAGCAATCGTGGTAATTAAATAAAATAATGCACCATATCTTAAAATTGCTTTTCTACCAATTAATTCTAATTTTTTCCCAATAAATAATCGTGCAAGCAAAGTACCAATTATATAAATTCCTGAAGCCAATCCTGCTTGTCCTAATGTTGCATGTAAGTTATTTTGTGCAATAACCGCAATAATGACCATTAATAAATAATAAACTAAATATACAATAAAATTAATTATTGTAATTGAAATAAATCCTCGATTAAATAATTTTTCCTTGTTATTGTCCAATGCCCTGTTAACTCCTTAATTTACTAATGTAATTATGCAATCGTCCTATGTTCAGCTTTACGTATATCCTTTTTGGGATTAAAGTGACAGATTTTATCATTTATTCGATGTAATTCCTCAATCTTACATTCAATGTCATGATAATTTGAAGGATAACGATCAACCAATTCACTAATGAATAAATCTCTTACTTCCATAAAGTACTCTAAAAAATGAGATAATAATTCATTGTCGTCAGTATCAAATTTCATTTCAAGAATTAATAAATTTTGATATGCGTCATTTAAAAAAATTAACGATTCATCACGATCAAAACGTACTCGATAAGCTGAATCTAATCTCTCAATCATTGCATTTGTCCAATTTTTCATTTTCTGCCTCACTTTTCTTTTACAATCAATAATTGTTACAAGAGCAATCATAAGCCTATCGAAAAAAGAAAAAATGCTAAATTGTACATCATTTTTTAATATAATAAACCAAAACTACAAATTTCATTA
Source organism: Streptococcaceae bacterium (assembly GCA_022484805.1). GTDB lineage: Bacteria > Bacillota > Bacilli > Lactobacillales > Streptococcaceae > MMGLQ5-1. Next base: position 19,920 of record JAKVKP010000023.1, on the reverse strand, counting down.
ACATTTGTAGTTGTTTAATAAGCTTTATCCAGATTTAATAATAGAGTATATTACAATCAATTTATGATAAAATTAATTTAATCGACAGTTAATTACTAATTATAAATGGGATTGATTCATAAATCATTTTTAAAGGAAGGGATTTATTAATGGAAAATAGAGCGTTAAAAGAGTACTTAAACACTCATTCTTTTCCTGTTATTATCAAAAAAAGAAAAAAATATTTAACGTACGAAGGACTTCAAGATTGCTATGTTTATATCTTAAAAAAAGGCATCATCAAGACAAGTGTCATTTCAAGAGATGGCCGAGAATTTAATTTACAATATATTAATAATCTTGAAATTGTCTCCTTAGTTAAAGATGAGTACTCACATTTTATAGACGCACCTTTTAATATTCGGATAGAATCTGAATATGCAGAGCTTTATCAAATTGAAAGAACACAATTTTGGAATGACATTAACCAAAATATTGAACTGCAAAATTATGTTAAGGATTATTATCGCATGTTATTAATGCACTCGATGAAAAAAATGCAGCAAATGCTGACCAACGGTAAATTTGGTGCAGTTTGTACCCAAATTTTTGAGCTATATGACCAGTTTGGTATCTCTAGCAAAGAAGGCATTTTAATTGATTTTGTAGTCACCAATGAAGAAATTGCCCATTTTTGTGGAATCACCTCAGCAAGTAGCGTTAATCGAATGATGCAACAGCTCAAGGATATGGGCGCTATCAAAATGAAAGATCGAAAAATTATCATTAACAATCTTGAAATTATTAAAGAACATATTATATTCTAATGATAATTGACTCGTCTTTCACGTTTAAATATCAAAAAACCGAAGCTAAATTAGCTTCGGTTTATTATTTATAACTAAAAATAATAGTTAAATTTTGCTTCGCTTGCCTTCCAAATTACGCTTTCCTATCGATAAGCCTAAGCCTAGTAAAAAGCCAATTGCTGCAGGCATTACCCAACCAAGTCCAATTTCAAAAAACGGTAAATAACGATACGCAATATTCAAAATAGAATGAACAAACTCTGTATTTTTGATAAAGTCTGGACTAGCAGAAAGGCCATCTAAAATAGCAGCAACTACGGTGAAATAAGTTGTCAGCTGATAAACAAATGATTGATGCTGAAATAATGGACCGATAATAGATAATAAGATTAAGGTAATTGCAAGCGGATAAATAAACATCAATACAGGTAATGAAAAGCTAATAATTTTAGTGAGACCGACATTAGCAAAAATTGCCGGTAAAATACTTGAAAGGGCGATGAAAAATGCATACGAACGTCTTGGAAATAACTTAGTAAAGGTTTCGGAAAAGGCCGAAATCAAGCCAATCGCCGTTTTCAAACAAGCTAAAATCACAATAATAGCCAATAAAATACTACCAATACCACCTAAGTAATGGTTAGCAATTTGAGCAAGTGCAATTCCACCGTTTTCGCTAATCGGAAATTGACCAACACTCATTGCACCAACATAAGCAAGTAAGGTATAAATAATCCCCATCACAATAATACTGATTGAACCTGCTAAAATTGTATCTTTGGCGATTGTCGACGTTTTCTCGACGCCCATATTTTTAATCGTTGTCACAATAATAATACCAAAGGCTAATGAGGCTAAGGCGTCTAACGTATTATAACCATTGGTAAAGCCTGTGATAAAAGCATGAGCTTGATAATTCGCTGAAACCTTCGCCGAGGCAATTTCACCCATCGGACTAATAAAAGCAAAAATAAGCAGAATACCGAGCAAGCCTAGAAATAACGGATTCAAAAATTTACCAACATAATCCAGTAATTTACTTGGTTTTCTTGACAGAAACCATGCAACTCCAAAAAAAATAATACTGAAAAAAAATAAAAATAAAGCATCTAAGGATTCTGGGATAAAAGGCGATAATCCAATTTCATAAGAAGTCGTAGCAAGACGTGGTAACGCAAAAAAAGGACCAATTACCAAATATAATAAAACTGTAAAAATAACTGCATAACATCGATTGACACTAGCTGCTAATTCAAATAAGCCATTACAGCGTGAAATACCAATTGCAATAATACCCAGAAATGGTAGCCCAATACCAGTTATTAAAAAGCCAAAATTAGCTAAAAATATATTCCCACCCGCTTCTTGACCCATATGGATTGGGAAAATTAAATTGCCTGCTCCAAAAAATAAACCAAAAAGCATTGATCCGACATATAGATATTGTTTGAAAGAAAGCTTCTTCTCCATCGATTACCTCGCTCATAAATTCCAATTAAATGATTCATCCTAAATAATAAATCAAAAATTTGATAAAAACACTATCTTTGATTATACAAAAACATTTGCTTTGATGATAGAGTTAAAATTCAACAGACAACTTGATTAACGTTAGTACTTTTCACAAGCTGCAATTAGGTATACAATAATAACGTCTATTTTTCGATAGCGATAGCAATTATGAACCATTAGTTCACCAATCGCTGCTAAAGACTAACTCAGTTAATCCTAAAGAAATGAGCTGTTAAATTAATGAAAATCAATTTCCACGAGAATCGTTTAGTCGGTTTACTACTAACCTTTATTGGTGGTATGTTAGATAGTTACACTTATATTCACTATGGTGCTTTTGCTTCCGCCCAAACCGGAAATCTAATTTTAGCAATTATTGGGGTTTACGATCATAACTGGGAATCCGTTGGTAAAAAGCTACTTTCCACAGCATTTTTCTTTATTGGTATTATGCTTGCAAAATTTATGATTGATTACTTTAATCATAAAAAATTTCATTTTTGGCGTTTATTTTTACTCTATATCCAAGCACTCATCTTTTTCATTTTAAGCTTTAATGCGATACAGCTGCACCCATCAATCGTTACCATAATCATCGCATTTACCGCAGCAATTCAGTGGACTTCCTTTGATAAAATTAACGGGCTTGCTTATACTAATCTCTTCACAACTGGTAATCTAAAGGGACTTGCCAGCAATTTTTATGACTATTTAAAAACAAAAGACAAGCAATTCAGGGAACGAAGCATTCATTTTTTAAGTGTCGTCACTGTTTTTATCCTAGGCGTCGTTGTTTCGGTTTACTTATATCACCTCTATGGACGACATATGATTATCTCAGTTGCCATTCTCTTTTTGTTTTTAGCAGTATCTCAAACTTTTCTTATCATTCGTTTTTTCAGAGAAGCAAGACGCTTTTAAAATTTATCAACTAATAGATGTCATTCGATGATAATAGTGTTTATATAAAACACCATAACGACCACGATATTGCTTTTGCCACGGCTTTCCTTTCCCACAAAAATGCAATAAAACTGTATGGTTAACCACCCAATTGGAATTCCATTCTCCCATACTAAGGGTCTCATACGTTGCATTTTTTCTTGCATCAAAATTATAAAGCTGATCTGGTAATGCTAAAATAAATTCAGCATAAAGACCATTCAAAATATCCTGATCTGGTAATAATAAGTTAAATTTATTATTTTCAATAAATTTAAAAATATCTGCTGGTACGACCTCGGCCCGTGCACGTTTTAAATTCATTAATAAAACACCTGAGTTATAATAATTTTCAGACTCATAAGATTTCAAACGCACCTTATTTATTACATTCGTCATATTCGTCAAATTACTGTGGCTGCAAGCTGCATATAAATATTCGGAAATCTCCATTTGATAAAGTGGCAACAAATCATTAATGCACAAAATATCCGCATCTAAATACAAAACTTTATCCAAATGCGACGGCAAATATTTATGAGCAATTAGGCGATAATAAATTGTTTCCGGATAGCGCTTAGAAATGGGCGCATTCTCAAAAAGAGCATCTTCACCAATAACAATTGGGAAATAATGAATGCCTAACTTATTACAATAATCATTTAGCGATTCTGATTGTTCCAATGTATTTTTTTGCAAAACATATACGTTGATTGAACAACCTTTTGTATTCTGAGCAATTGATAAAAGAGTTGTTTTTAGTTGATTAACAAAATGATAATCAATTGAAAACAAAAGATTTAAGTCCACAGTATCCACGCCTTTCACTTCACTTTTTTAATTAATTATAACAAAAATAGAGGATAAAAATTTAATTTGTAATTCACTAGCCAATGATTGAATTCGTATTGGAAGGCGTTAATTATTCTTAATATTTTTAAAATGCAACTCAACAGCTATGTTATTATGAGTCATACAGCTTCACATTGAATCAGAATACTAATAAACGAATTATTTTTTACGGGGTTAATTATAATGAATAAGAAATCAATTTTATTATTACATATCTATTACATTGCGCTATTATTAATAATACATATCTCATTTTATCAACAAAGCACCTATATCTTATTATTCATTAACACTATTCTCGCTTTAATTCCAATTGAATTAACGCTAATTGGGCTTCAATTAAAAAAGCTACGATATTTAATACCGTTATCAGTTATTTGGCTATTATTTTTACCAAATAATTTCTACTTAATCACTGATCTTTTTCATATTTCTTTATTAGAGCCATACGATACCACAACGGCACTGATTAAACTAGACTCTGAAATGTGGTTTAAATTAATGATGATTTTTCTATCTGTTTTTCCAACAATTTTCTTAGGCTGTTGGAGTATTCAGACCATTAGCCAAAAAATCAGTAATCATTTTTCCAAGCGGTTCAAGCCGATTATCCTATACCCCTTCATTTTATTTTTTAATACGGTTGGGATTTATTTAGGCCGATTTGAACGTTGGAATAGCTGGGAAATATTTACCCAGCCCTTGTCGCTATTTAAAAATATCATTCTTATTTTCAATACTTCAACTGGACAACAGTTTATTTTACAATTTTTTATATTTTCACTAGTTATTATGTTAAGTTACCATGTCATCTTAGCCGTAGCCAAAATCCAAGCCCTGACAGATAAAAGGAGATAATTTATAATCAATTAAATAATTATAAATTATTTTAGTTTTTAATCTTCCTTTTAAATGATTATTACACTAAAATGAAGCTAGTAGTAGCAGAATAATAATCATTGGAGGCGCAAAATGAAATTAAAGGCAGCATTTATTTTTTTAGCACCCGAAGCAGATTTCACGAAAGATATGGCAACTATTAATACAGCAGAAGTCGAATTGACAACTGTCGGCGTAAAAAACTATGACGATGCCGTAGAGGCAGCTAAAACATTAGAAAAAAAAGGTATCACAGCTATTGAACTCTGTGGCGGTTTTGGTATCGAAGGCGTTGCCAAAATTAAGCAAAGTGTTTCAAATAAGATACCAGTAGGCGTCGTTCGCTTTGACTACCATCCAGGTCTAAATAACCAAAGTGGAGATAATTTGTTCTAAGCCATACAGATGTTGATTTAATAAAACCCCCTGCCTTGATTGATGACAGGAGGTTTTTTTATATCAAAAAATAGGATAGATAATTGATTATTCAGCTTCGCGATCAATTGGACAGGTTGTACAACGAAATGCGCCGTCAAGCATCGCATGCCAAGTATAATTAATTGGAAATACCTCAAAGCCTCTTTCCGATAACGCTTGTCGTAAAGCTTCATGTCTTTTTTGCACGACAATTTTTTTGCGACCAAGTAATAAAACATTAGTACCCATCTCATGTCTAGTCTTTGCATCAACCTCTATAAAATCATAATTTCTCAGTGGCTCTGGTAAAGGATTTTGTAAAGAATCGCGATGAATAATACCCATTTTTCCCCCAATTATCGTCATACAACAATCCAAGTGCAAGATGCCCTCATTAGCTAATTTTACTGGAACAACTTGAAATTTGTCACCTAAAAGCTCTTGTAGCCACTTCGCACCAGCTAAGTTACTAGCATATTTACCAATACCCACATAAACGTAAGGATAATCGACCATTACATCGCCACCCTCTAAGTAGGCTTGACCATTGCCAGTTGGATCAATTGAAGCAACCTTACCAATACGTGCATATTTTTTTAAAATTTTGTCAAAACCACGCAACTCCTTTTGACGCATTTCAATTTGCAATTTACCTGCAATCATCTGATCATCTACACACATCACCGCATCGCGTGCAAACATCTGTCCTAAGCCCGCAGATTCATCCTTTGAGGGAAATACCTCCTCCAACCGTAAAACTTCAATACCCTGTGATTTAAGGACAATTTCCAAATTACTAAGTTCCTCTTGATACTTTTTGACAATAAATTGAGGTACCTTTCTTCGCTCAAGATTGGCATAAATTAGCTTATTAAGTAATTTTTTCCACCAAGAGCTTTCAGCTTCCATCTCTATTGAATGTGTACCCGGAAAATATAATTGATCCGCAGTTCCTAGAATAACTGTTTTTAATGCGTCATATTCATTTAAAATATGAATTTTAGACATAACTACTTCCTTTCAAATTGCTGGTTACGATAAAATAATTTGGATATCTATATAATTAAATTTTTGAGCTAAAATATTTTTTAATTGCTGTCGATAGCTAATAAGCTCTTGATAATCAATCGTCTGATAACTATCTTGTTCTACTAAAATCAAAATTTGAAGGCTAACACCCACCTTATAAATTTGACAATTTAAGCTCTCTTTTAATTGAAATGGCAACGTATTGTAAACAACCGTTTCAATTTCTCTCTTTTGACTATCGTCAATCATTGTGCCATGTGCCACTTCAATAAAGCTATTTCGCAATATCTTAAACGGTGCCTTAATTATCAATAATGATAGAGTTATCGTAATAAAGAAATCACCTGTGTATCTGATAAAATCTAAAGAAGTATTCTCTGGAATAAAAGCAACCAAAAGTGCAACAATACCAATACCGGCACACATTAAACCATCCAATAAAGTCGTTTTTGCCTCTGCATTAATTAATGTACTCATATTATTAATTTTTTTATTTTGTCGCATATAATAAAAATATAAAAATGTACAAAGAATCACAGCTAAAATTTCATAGGGAATAATCGGTAATACATTGATTACCTCGCCCTTACCATGTACAAAATATTGCCAGGCTGACAAACTCACCTTCGTACAGGATAAAATTGTTAATACAATAATTAATACAGAACGAAAAATAGCATACAAAGGTTCTAAAAAAAATAAACCTGATGGAAATCTTTCACTCCGTCGCTCGCTGTGACGAGAAATAACCGAAGCAACAATGGTTGAACACACTGTAATTAGAATAAATGAAGCATCCAAAAACATCGCTTGAATTTGAGAGATGAAATAAACCGAAAAGCTAGCAATAGACATTACTGAATACAGTATAGTACCCATCAACAAAGCATTTTGTTCGACTTTCTTGGGGTTTAATTTAGCTTCATTCTCCATCCAATTGACCAACTTCATAATATTTGCTAAATTGATTTAGCATTTTATTAAGTAAACCGAGTTCATCCTCGTTAAACTCTGTTGACATTGCTTGAATTGCCTTTTGCGTAGCTTGATCAAAATACTGATACTCTTTATAAATTTGTGAAGAAACTGTCAAATACTTAACACGCTTATCAGTTTTACTCTGCGTCTTCTCAACTAAGCCTTGTCGCATCAATTCATTAATTTTCAATGTAACGGATGATTTAGCGATATGCAACACTTCAGCTAATTGACTAACAGTGCAATTTTCTGTCATCGAAATAATATCCAAATAAAGCAAAGTGTTATAACTGATATTTGGAAAATCCGAAGCATTATTCATCAGCCTCAATTCATTTAAAATGATTCGATAATAAAGCTTATTAACTGAAGCTGAAATATCAAAATTTGAATCAGCCATTTTTGCCTCCTTTTAGTTAGGTGATTATAATTATTTTTACCTAACTAAATTAACCCAATATATTAGAATTTGCAATTATTAAATCTCAATAATTAAGAAAATATAATATTTTAATTTTGAAAAACAATTATGAATACAAAAAACCACCGCCATTGCTGACAGTGGAAGGAGTTTATGAAAAAGATTAATTATTTGGGATGAATTAATAATATAGTGGGGAGCTTAAACGAGGCTTAAAGACAAATAAAAAATCCCCCATAATTAAGCGAGTGTATAAAAATTACTAATAAAAAATTGTATTTGTGAAGTAAAAGAAGAATAACATAGCGATAATCAAGACGCCTATAATGAAAAATAAACCTGTTACTGATTTTCTTCAAGCTTCACCGTAATCAACTATCAATATCTTGTTATCCTTTTTTATTCCAATTTGCCAACCACACCAAAAAAAGATGACTGATGTCCAAATCATTCCTAAATAGAACAGTAACGATGACTGTAAAATATTTGATAAATACATCAAAATAAAAATGGGAACACATAATATTATTAATTTAAATTTAGATATATTCATAATTAATAATCCTTTCATTATATTATTAATTAATCAACTTAAATAAATTATATCGAAATATTAAAAAAATTGCGACGAAATTAATCATAACGGTTTATTTTTTGTTCTTCAACTCCAACAACTACCTGTCTTGGTGCGGCATGGCCTTTTTAAAATGAAATGTTTTTAAATTTGGGTCATCGTCTTTTTTTATAAATCTTAACTTTTTTAAATTGGTAGTTAAATATATATACTCACGTAACTGAAAAAGCTAAAGAAGAAACTGCAGAAAAATTTGCAAAATACATGAATTTTTAATAAAACTGAGTCAAACCAAAAAAATAACGTCCTACACGTTTTCTAAATGCTTGCGCACCAACGTTTAGACGTTACTATTAGGTTTGGCACCTATGGGTTGTGAGGGGTTCGAACCCACGACCCGCTGATTAAGAGTCAGCTGCTCTACCAACTGAGCTAACAACCCATCATTCCTACTATCATCAAGTTAAAAAACTCAGACAACAACAAGAATTAGTTTATCACTATCATTAAGATAATACAAGACAATCTTGATGTTTTTTGTGATAATTTCCGTAAAATTTTACGGCATTTTACCATCTATTCTGCTTCTTCAATCTGGTCAGTATCTACTTCAGCAATCGTTTGGCGTCCAAACATTTCAATTGCGACCTTAATTTTATCTTTATCTTCAATTTCAGCCACTTGTCCAAGCATATCCTGGAAAGGTCCATCCGTAATTCGCACATTATCGCCAATCTTAACATCAAGCTCTGTTGCACGAACCGATTTGCCCATTGATTTGAGAATTGAGCGAATTTCTTCCTCTAGTAATGGCGACGGTTTACTACGATTACCATGAGAGCCCACAAAGCCAGTAACATTTTGCGTATTACGCACAACATACCAAGCATCGTCAGTCATTACCATCTCTACCAATACATACCCCGGAAAAATATTTTCTTCAATTTCTTTTTTAACACCATTTTTTTCGACTACAATTGTTTCAGTCGGGATTTCAATACGTAAAATATTATCTTGCATATTATAAGTTTGTGCGCGCTGTAATAGGTCCTGCTTTACCTTATTTTCATAACCTGAATAAGTCTGTAAAACAAACCATCCTTTATCAAAACTATCTAACATTTTACCTCCATTTTAAACTTACAAAATAAAAAAGCTCCGAATACCGAAACTTTTGCTCGTTGATATTATAGCACACTTCGAAAAAAAAATTAACCCAATGACAAAATTGCTTGAATTACCGTTTTAATTGATGTGTCAAAAATAAATAAGATAATCGCAAAAATAATAGATGTGCCAAATACAATCTTCGTATCACGATATAACTGCTTACGAGATGGCCATGTGACCTTTTTCATTTCTTGAAAAACACTTTTAATAAATTTCAACTTGACCTCCTTTTTAATAGATTTTATCTAGTCTCACTATGTAACGTATGCTTACCGCAGTACTTACAAAATTTTTTTACTTCAATTCGATTACTTCTTTGATTGCCACTGACAGTAATTGCATAATTTCTTGAGCCACAAACTGTGCAGGCAAGGGATGCTTTTTTTATCATGAATATCCTCCCAATCAGATTGATTATATCATGCTCAAACCACCGATTCAATAGCTTTGTCTATAACTAATCGTGTTCTTATCAAATATAATCATCGCTTCCTTGACAAACACTTGAATTTCAACTAAAAAGGACAAATGAAGGAATCTCCAAATGTCCTTTTTAAATTAAATACGATTAATTCGAGCTAAAATAATAATTTTCAAAATCGTATTTATAAACACGATAAATGAACTTCGTATCTGAATTAATTGTAAATGAGCGAATTAGTTCGTTACTAGCATCGTATTCCAAAAAAATCCCCTGCTGTCCAGAATCAATAATCAAATTTCCCGAAAAATTTTGGACACTACTAATGTATGGCGAATAAGGCACTTTAAAAGAATTAACCAATTGATAGGTTCGATTATTTTCATCTACTAAATATTTATAATACATTGAATAACTATTAGAATCAGCCTTATCATCTGAACCAATGTTTTCATAGCTGCTAAAATCAAAATTCGGTCTCGAATCCATAATTCCAGAATTATTATTAAATAAATAAAGATAATATTGACCTTCAGCTAGACTATTATCTGTTTGATAAATAACGGAATGCTGCCCAGCCTGAGACACAAAGTCTCCATCTTTACTTAATAGATAATTTGAATAATCTCCTATCCCCGTCCATATCGAAGGATCTGAAATAAAGTAATCAATCGTTGTAGCATCTGAAATTTGTCCCAGCTTAATAATTGTTGATGTTTCTCTCGAACTAACAATAATAGAATCATCACCCGAATACTGAATCGTATTTAAATGAATCGGATCCCAATAGCCTTCATAGGTTGCCTGAGTTGCCAGCTCAGTCGCAACATCATATAGATCTGGTAGTAGCTTCCTAAAATCAGCTACTTCGCTTACAGAGGCCGTTTCAAGATTGATTTTAATAATTCTGTCCTCTACTAATTTATCTTCAGTTTCAGCCGCTAAATTAGTTGCCAATGCAATAATGTTCCCTTGATCATCAAAAGTAAAATCATGATGCAGATTATAACCAGAGACACCGACATCATAAATTTGAATCACCTCACCCAATCGGTTAATTTTAGCAATTTTACTTTTAGAAATCGTCAAATACATATTTTGTTGATCATCAAAAAGTAACCTTAGGGAATTATAGCCAATTAAAGGTAGCTCTGCACGAACAATACCATCATTATCAACTAAATAAGTCAATTTTTGGCTTGTGCTTTGGTCGCCAATCACAGCATATAGCCCATTGCTTAATGCTTCATCACTTACCCCTTCTGAAACTGTAAAATTATTTTGTTCATAATTAGAAAACGCTGTTGGCGGCGTATAGTTAATTGTCGTCTTCTGCTCTTCACCATCTTCGGTTATAGCTGTTAATGTTAATTTATTTTCTATACCACCCACAAAACCAATAATTTGATACTCATGAATTGTTGAATAATCACCTGAATTATTGTATAAATTAGCACTGTATGTAGGGTATGAACCTTTTAAATCAGAAATTGTATAAGAAATTTTACTTGCTTTGTCCGTTTTAAAATAAACATAAAGTGAAGTGACATTAGTTTGATAAGGATTAGAAATCGCTAAGATATTTGAAAAATCATAATCAGCACTCGTTTTAAGCACTTCAATTTGTTCAGAAATTGACTGCTGGGTTGTCACATTGTATACATCTGAATAGCTATTAATTGACAAATCAGTATAATCTAAAGCAGTAACTTGACTATTTTCACTCGTTAAAATCTTGAATTGCTTGGTATTACTACTATCCTTATCACTATTATGTAATAAAAAAAGGCTACCCACTAAAATTAATACGATAGCAAGCAATAATGACAAAATCAGATATCTCTTATGTCGCATTAACACTCTCTACTTTCTATAAACTTAAAAAATAACAGCCACAAAATAACTTGCACAGAAACCTCCTTAAGTTTATTTCATGAAACTTAATTTGAGCTAAAAAGACAGTAGTATTAAATAAATCCTATCAAACAATCAATCGAACTTTAACAAATTTTATGATAAAATTATTTTACAAAGATGAAGTAAGCGCTATATAAATCACTGAAAATTAATATTACCTATAACGGAGGTTTCATGACAACAAAAGATAGTAACTTAAATGACGGCAGAAAAATTTACCTTAATGGGAAATTACTCACTCATTTTGATGAATACCCAGTTTTAAAAAATACATTAAAAATAATTCAACAATATTATCAATTACAAGAAAACAACACTAATCATACTTACCAAGAGAATAATTGCACCTATTCTACTACCTACTTGACACCAAAATCAGTTGAGGACTTAAAACTTAAACATCAAGTTTATCAAGAAATTGCTGAAAAAAGCTATGGCTTAATTGGCAGAGGAAATGAATTTTTAAATGCGGGTATTGCCGTATTGCCAGCCTACGCAAATAATCTTGGTCAAAATGAATGGACCAATTTTAGTGAAAACATAGTGAAATATGCAAAAAGAATGAAGGAAAATGATCTATTCATTTCTCATGCACTTCAAAATCCACAAGTCGACCGCAGTTTAACACTTGAAGGTAATTTTCAAAAAGGTGAACGCTTTGCTGGCACCTGGATTAAATCCAAAAACGAAGCAGGCATTGTTATAAATGGTGCAAAAATGGTTAATACACTTGCCCCATATGCTGATGAACTACTCGTTTATAATGTACCAGGATTAGCTGATGGTGATGAGCGCTTCGCCAATGCCTTTTCCGTACCATTAAACAGCGAAGGTGTTAAAATTTGGCTACGCAAGCCGACAGCAAAACCAGAATACCGTTTAGCTGACTTTCCGCTATCTAATTTTATTGATGAATCCGATGCCTTTATTACTTTTGAAGATGTTTTTGTACCTTGGGAAAATGTATTTGTTGAAGGTAGCGTTGAAAAAAGCAATCAATTTTTCCCAAAAAGTGGGTTATTTGTTCATACTGCTCACCAGGATGAAGTTAGAGGGTTGGTCAAGCTCGAATTTGTAACAGCACTAGCAATTAAAATTGCTGAGGGACTCGGTTTAACAACTTTTCTACGAACTCAAGAAATGCTTGGGAAGCTAACTCGAAATCTCGAATTAATCAAAGGAACAGTAGATTGGTCAGAAAACAGTGGTACCATTGAGAACGATGTCTATACGCCCAATATGCAAGCATTACTAGCAGTCCGAGACATTCTCCCAGAAATGTATCGTGAAGTCATCATCACAATTCAGGAATTCGCAGGCGGATCAGTCGTTTCAATTCCAGATGTGACAACCTATCAAAACCATCAAGCTTTATTAGAGCCAATTCTAGCCTCTCATTTATTAACCGCAGAGGAGCGCATCGTTCTCTTAAACCTAGCTTGGGAAATTTCAGGTAAAAGCTTTGGTAGTCGCCAGCAAACATACGAGACTCTTCATGGCGGCAACCCAATGTGGATTAAAATCATGCACTGGCAGCACCAAGATTTAACAATTGGCAATCGAATGGTAGAGGAAGCAATTCAACGCGGCTTAAATGATTTAAATTAATTACTAAACCATTATTGATTATATAAAAAACCGATGCCCTACAATTAGGAATCGGTTTTATTATTTTATTGTTTATTTCTAGAAATACTAGTCAATAATTCTTCATAAGCACGTTCATATTTTTGAATATCACCAGCACCCATGAATACAACAACTGAATTATGTAAATCCAATAAAGGTGAAACATTGTCTTCAGTAAGGACAATACCACCCTTATCTGCATCAATTTTTGCTGCCAAATCCTCAATTTTAATGTCACCATGATCAATTTCACGAGCAGAGCCATAAATGCCTCCTAGATAAACTCGGTCAGCCGAATTTAAACTTTCCGCAAATTCATCTAACAAGGCGATTGTCCTCGTAAAAGTATGTGGTTGAAAAACCGCGACAATTTCCTTATGTGGATATTTCTGTCTTGCTGCATCTAGAGTCGCAGAAATTTCAGCAGGGTGATGCGCAAAATCATCAATAATGATCATATCTGAAACAATTTTTTCACTAAAACGACGTTTAACACCTGCAAAACTTAGTAATGACCTAGCAATTGCCGACATATCAACACCTGAAATATAAGAAACTGCGATAACAGCGAGCGCGTTCATTACATTATGAAAGCCAAAGGTTGGAACTGTGAAATGGCCAATCAATTGGTCTTGATAAAAAGCATCAAAGGAAGAACCTGTTGTTGATCTAGAAATATTTACAGCTCTAAAATCGTCCTGCTCACTTGTACCATAATAATAAATTGGACAATCTGCTTCTAATTTTCTTAACCATACATCATCACCAAAAGCAAAAATACCTTTTTTAATTTGCTTCGCATAAGTTTGAAAAGCATCAAATACATCTTCTATATTTTTAAAATAATCTGGATGGTCAAAATCAATATTAGTCATAATTGTATACTCTGGATGGTAAGGTAAAAAATGACGCTCATACTCATCTGATTCAAATACAAAATATTTTGAATTAGCATCTCCATGCCCCGTACCATCACCGATTAAATAGCTTGCATTTGTCACATCACTTAATACATGAGCCAATAAACCTGTTGTTGAGGTCTTACCATGAGCACCTGCAACACCTATACTCGTATAACGATTCATAAATTCACCTAAAAATTCATGATATCTTTGAACTTTAAGGCCTAATTCCTTAGCACGCTTAATTTCTTCGTGATCATCTCTAAAAGCATTTCCCGCAATAATTGTGTATTCTTCTTTGATATTGTCAGCGTTAAATGGCAAAATTTTCACACCCGCAAGATCTAACTCCCGCTGAGTAAAGAAATACTTTTCATAATCACTACCAATAACTTTTTCTCCTAATTCATGCAATAACAAAGCAAGGGCACTCATTCCAGCACCTTTAATACCAATAAAATAATAAGTAGACATTTGAGCTCCTAAGTTTTTAAATCAATAGATTACATGATTTTTGAGCTTATGATTGCTATCATAAGCTCAAATAACTATTAATCATAATTTTCTTTTATCAATTATAACACAATATTATTAATAAATAATATTACAATTATTCCTTTTCGCCAAAGCGTTTAACTGCTTGATCCGATATTCGTTTCTTAGCACTGTGATCAATCGTTTGTTCTAAATTCAAATGTTCCGCTACAGCATCCTGTGTATTAGCATTTACAGCACCACGTTCGCTAAATACTGGTCGATAACTTCTTGAATTAAAAATCGTTTGCTGAGTACCGCCACTAAAGATGGTCTGTTGTCTTGGTGCGACTTTATCCTTATTCGTTGCAGTCACAATCGCCTTCTTTTGCTCAGCTGAAACACGAGGTGCGCCATATTGCCAAATGGCAGCCTTTGAATCGTTAGAAGAAGGTTCATTAGAAGCCTGACTTCGTAATTTTTCGCTACCATCGGTATCATAATCAAATAGCAAATCTGTTTTGAAGGCTGTCTTAATCTTCGTCTCATCTAAGGAGTGCCGATTCTCTGCTGGTATCTGCTTAGATAAGGGTGATAAAGCAGGCCGTGGTTTAAATCGATTTAAGCCACCCGAGTAAAGCTGCTTTTTAGAAAAATCAGTCGTTTTATCAAGATTGGATTTTTCAGTAAATTGATCAATTCTTTCAGCCTGCCTATCCAGAGTGCTCGAATTAAAAATTGGATTTTTATTTTGCCTGACACCGCTTCTGATTTGCACAAAAGGTTCTTTGTTTTTTGATGAATTTTGTTTCTGATAACGCTCATGTTCCCGATCTAAATCGATTAAACGTGCATTTTTTGCTGGTTCAACTGTATCCGTTGGAATAAAATTTTGATCAAATTGTTGAGGTACAAAATCACTCTTAGTTTGACGTTCCGTTTTGGCTCGTTGCTCCAAATCGAATTTATCAGTATAATCCGTAATTAATGCCTCATCTTCAAAAAACAAGGATCCTTCATCTTCTAAAATTAAATCATCATCTGAGAAAAATGGAAAATGAACTTTAGAAATACGCTTTCGTTCGTTATTTGCTTTCTCCATAGCTCCTCCTCATCATGCTAGTTATTGCTATATTTTACCACATCAGCTCACTTATTTATAGCAATCATCCTTTAAAAAAAGTTGCCCCTCTTTAGCCAGAATTGTCTGTCCATCGATTAAATTAGCTAATAATTTTAAATTTATTGGAGAATTCTTGGTAAAACAGATGCTTTCAAAATTAACAGTTTTTGCTTCATTACTTGGATTTATTAGATAAGCCAAGAATGAATCATCAATGACTCTTAAAATTCCTAATAAACCATCATTCAAATAAAATACTGAAAAATGGCCCTGTCGCAATAAAATCTGTTCCCTACGACAAGCAATCCAAGATTGATAAATTTCAAAAACTGATTGATTAATCGCTGTCCAAGGAAAATACTTTCGATTTTCTGGATCTGGACCACCATCTAATCCTGCTTCATCACCATAATAAAAACATGGTACACCAGGCAAAGTGCATAGTAAGCCAACAGCTAAATTCAATAATTTATGATCCTGATTTAATAAAGTTAGAATCCGCTCTGTATCATGTGTCCCGATATTATTAAAATTATTATAAAAAATTGCTTCAGGATAATTTTCTTCTAAAATCGTTAATTGAAAAGCAAATTTTTGCACATCAATTTGACCAGTTAATAACTCAAGAATGATACTTCTAAAAGGATAATTCATGGTTGCCTGAAGAGCATCTCCCAAAATATATTCTCTTCTTTGATCATAGGCAATCTTTCGTGAAGCATCCTCCCAAACTTCACCAATCAAAATTTTATCAGAATATTGATTGAGATTCCTTCTAAGCCCTCTAATAAAATCATCTGGCAATTCATCCGCTACATCTAGACGCCAACCATCAATACCAAAGTCATTCCATTTTGATAACACACTATCTTTTGCACCATAAATATAATTTTGATAGCTTAATGAAAATTTATTTATCTCAGGTAAATCCGCAATACCCCACCAAGATTTATAATCTTCAGGGTAGTGATTAAATTTGAACCATTCAAAATAGGGACTATCCTGATTTTGTGCAGCACCAATATCATTACCATACATACCATTATAATTAAAATATTTACTCTCACGACCAACGTGAGAAAATACACCGTCTAGAATTAACCGCATGCCATTTCGGTGTAAAGCATCAATTAATTGCTTGAATACCTTCTCATCACCTAAAAGTGAATCAATATGTTTATAATCCCCTGTATCATAACGATGATTACTGCGAGCTTCAAAAATCGGATTTAAATAAATTGCATTCACACCTAATTCATCTTTTAAATAAGGAATTTTATCAATAATTCCAGCAAGATTGCCTCCAAAAAAATCCCAACGCGTCACATTATCCTGACGGTCACGTATATAATAAGGGGAATCAGATGTTTTTCCGTAAATAAAGATGTCATCTTTGACATTATTTAAAAGCAAACTTTCATCTCCATTATAAAAGCGATCTGGAAAAATTTGATAAAAAATAGAATCACGATACCAAGATGGCATTGCTTCAATCTGTGAATAAACTGTTAATGAAAAAGCAACAACTTCACTTTCAGAACAATAACGTACACCCGCGCCACCAGCACCGTTATTTGAGCCATATAAAGCAATAACTTCATTTGTCTGCTGATCAATAAATTTAAAATAATAAAAGTAAATACCCTGCTTATCAGGTAACTGATGGTTAATTTCAAATAACTCATCATCAATAGAATTCATATTAAAATACTCAAATTGATTTGAGCCATTTTCCTGACGAATCACCAATTGTGCCGTTAAAGGATTATGGCAACTAGCATTGATTCTTAAACGAATAGTACCACCGACCTGAACAGCACCAAATGGTACCTTGTATTCTTCAAGCCACGAATTAAAATAGACTTGCAAATGAAACCTCCTAAGCAGTGATTAAACACAAGTATACAAATCAATACCAATTAAACAAACAGTATCAAAATTAATTTTAACACAAAAAAAATCCTTTTATTTAAAAAAGGATTAAGATTTTGTCATATCTTTCTAACAAAAAAATATAGTCCGTACGGGATTCGAACCCGTGTTACCGCCGTGAAAAGGCGGTGTCTTAACCCCTTGACCAACGGACCATACGGAGAAGGAGGGATTTGAACCCTCGCGCCGGTTGCCCGACCTACACCCTTAGCAGGGGCGCCTCTTCAGCCTCTTGAGTACTTCCCCAAAAACCAAATGCGTAATTATTTGATTGAAGTGGGCCTAAATGGACTCGAACCATCGACCTCACGCTTATCAGGCGTGCGCTCTAACCAGCTGAGCTATAGGCCCAAATTATAAATCATTGCCAAATTAATGACAAAGCGGGTGACGAGAATCGAACTCGCGTAGCTAGCTTGGAAGGCTAGGGTTCTACCATTAAACTACACCCGCATATTCATGATATGGCGCGAGACGGAATCGAACCGCCGACACATGGAGCTTCAATCCATTGCTCTACCAACTGAGCTACCGAGCCAAAAACGGTCCCGACGGGAATCGAACCCGCGATCTTCGCCGTGACAGGGCGACGTGATAACCGCTACACCACGGGACCCTAAAAATGAATTGCGGAGGCAGGATTTGAACCTACGACCTTCGGGTTATGAGCCCGACGAGCTACCGGACTGCTCCACTCCGCGATAATTTAATATTATATCACGAGTTGACATGATAAGATACCAAAGGAGGATAAGGGATTCGAACCCTTGCGTGCTTTTACACACCTGACGGTTTTCAAGACCGTTCCCTTCAGCCAGACTTGGGTAATCCTCCAAAAATATAGTCCGTACGGGATTCGAACCCGTGATACCGCCGTGAAAAGGCGGTGTCTTAACCCCTTGACCAACGGACCAATATTTTAATGGGCCTAAATGGACTCGAACCATCGACCTCACGCTTATCAGGCGTGCGCTCTAACCAGCTGAGCTATAGGCCCAAATTATAAATCATTGCCAACTTAATGACAAAGCGGGTGACGAGAATCGAACTCGCGTAGCTAGCTTGGAAGGCTAGGGTTCTACCATTAAACTACACCCGCATCGAGACAGAAAAGTGTACTCAAACGGTCCCGACGGGAATCGAACCCGCGATCTTCGCCGTGACAGGGCGACGTGATAACCGCTACACTACGGGACCCAAGTATTGCGGGGGCAGGATTTGAACCTACGACCTTCGGGTTATGAGCCCGACGAGCTACCAGACTGCTCCACCCCGCGATAATAATAAATTTGAAAAGGAGGATAAGGGATTCGAACCCTTGCGTGCTTTTACACACCTGACGGTTTTCAAGACCGTTCCCTTCAGCCGGACTTGGGTAATCCTCCAGAACAAAAACCTACAAATGGACCTTGTAGGACTCGAACCTACGACCGGACGGTTATGAGCCGTCTGCTCTAACCACCTGAGCTAAAGGTCCATAAGTTTTTTAATAGCGGCGAAGGGGATCGAACCCCCGACCTCCCGGGTATGAACCGGACGCTCTAGCCAGCTGAGCTACACCGCCATTATATGGAGCCTAGCGGGATCGAACCGCTGACCTCCTGCGTGCAAAGCAGGCGCTCTCCCAGCTGAGCTAAGGCCCCTAAAAAAATATCGGGAAGACAGGATTCGAACCTGCGACCCCTTGGTCCCAAACCAAGTGCTCTACCAAGCTGAGCTACTTCCCGAAAATATAAATCCTTAAAGAATTTAATGCACCCTAGAGGATTCGAACCTCTAACCGCCTGATTCGTAGTCAGGTACTCTATCCAGTTGAGCCAAGGGTGCTCTATAAAAAAACTAATGCCGAGGACCGGAATCGAACCGGTACGGTGATCACTCACCGCAGGATTTTAAGTCCTGTGCGTCTGCCAGTTCCGCCACCCCGGCTGAAACTAACAACTTTCGTTGTCGACTAAAG
>JAKVKP010000022.1 GCA_022484805.1 Streptococcaceae bacterium | reverse complement strand
CCGCTTTACGAATATTAGATGCCATAAAGCCAGAACTTGCGCCTGATCCGCAAACTAATAATACATTTAATTTACTCATGTTTTTCTTCCTTTCATACTTTTTGATAGCGCTATCATTAATTTGATAGTATACTATATTTGCACCATTAACAAACTAAGATTTGCACCGATAGTGTGCAAATAACAATGGAGGTTAAGATGAGAAGCCGGGAAAAACAACTAATTGAATTATTAGTTAATGAACACGATTATCTGTCAGCTAAGCAGCTCAGTCAAAGCCTAAATTATTCTATTCGCAGTATTAAAACCTACGTTAAAAACATTAATGAACAATATCCAAATGCGATTGATTCTTCACATAAGGGATATTTAGCGAATATAGCAATCATTTCTCAGATTTCCAATACTGCACAACGAAATATTCCTGAAACACAGGAAGAGAGAACTGCTTTAATACTAAAAGCATTACTTGATGTCAAAACCAGCATTGATTTATTTGATATCTGTGACCGCTTCTTTATCTCTGAATCAACACTCAGAAGTGATTTAATCAAAGCAAAACAAATTGCTGAACAAAGACAGCTCACTATCCAAACAAATTCTAATCAAATTTGTTTAAAGGGTAGCGAACGTCAAAAAAGAATGCTACTTAATAATCTAATCAATTCAGAGACCGCCGATACAATATTTAGTTTTGACAATCTAACGACAATCTATGGTTCTGAAAATGCAGAAATTGTGAGAGAAATTATTATCACCACTTTTGATGAATTTGACTACTACACCAACGACTATCTTTTAAATAATATCGTTTTGCACGTTCTCATTGCCATGGAAAGAATGAGACAGAACGCCTTACTAGATAGTGATTTATCTATTGAAACAAACGATACAATTTCAATAGAAATTACGCAGAAAATTGCAGAAAGATTGGAAAAAAATTGTAATATTCAATATTCAAATCGTGAAATTATCGATTTAGCACTACTTATCAATAGTTCCGTTAATACAGTCAATTTTATGACAACAACCATCGATGATATTGAAAAAGTCATTGGTAAAAAGCAAAGCATTCTTGTTCATCGAATTTTAACTGAAATTAAAGAAAATTATTTAATCGATCTTAATAGTCCAAATTTTAAAATCTGCTTTTCACTACATATTAAAAATCTATTAGCAAGACTAGAAAATCAAACTAGTGTTCATAATATCCTTACCAAACAAATAAAGCGTGAATGCCCTTTGATTTATGATTGCGCGGTCAATGTAGCCTCAATTATTGAGGAATCTACTGGATTTTTCCTATCAGATGATGAAATCGCTTATCTTTCATTTCATTTAGGCAATGCATTCGAGGTGTATAAAGAACAAAAATATAAAATAAATTGTTGCCTACTTTCACCCATTTATTACAATATGAACAAGGATATTCTAAAAAAATTAAATAATCTATTTTCAGATGATTTAAGCATTGAAAATGTGATTGTACATGAGCATGATTTAAAAAATATTAAGCCTGAGCTTATCATCAGTACAGTGCCACTTAAGCGAATTCCGGCAATTCCAAATGTACGAATTAATCCATTTATCGGCGAAAAGGATAAACAGCTTATCAATAAAGCAATTAGAGATATTAAACACCAGCGTGAAATTCAATTATTCAAGACTAATCTGGAAAACATCACCAATCCTGACTTATTTTTTCTTCAGACGAAACAAATTTCAAAAGAAACTGTCCTAAAAATTCTCTGTAATGCTTTAGAAAAACAGGGCTTCTGTCAGTCTAATTATTTAGCTCATATCCAAAAAAGAGAACAATTATCCTCGACAGCATTTGGAAAAGTCGCAATTCCTCATTCAATCAAAATGATTGGTCAAAAAACAGGAATGGCAATTTTAATCAATCCTAATGGCATTCAATGGGGCAATTCGATTGTCAATATTGTATTAATGCTCTGTATTCAATCAAATGACAAAAAATTATTCCATGAAATTTTCAACCAACTTTCTGAAATACTAACTAACGAGCATCTCAATCAAAAGCTTGCAACTTCCAATGATTTTCATGAATTTACAGAAAAATTATTGGCATTTTTGTAAAACTGTTAGCTAATAATCCAACTTTTCTGAGAAACATCGGAAAATCTGCATGACATTAAAAATCAAAAAAACCACGAAATCATCATATGATTTCATGGTTTTTGTTTATTAATAAATATTAAATTTACAAACCTTTGATTTTTCGTCTCATTGTTAAAATGCCGACAACTGCAACCACCATTAGAACACCAGCAATCACTAAACTAGCTGTATTGCTTTCACCTGTGGTTGGTAAAGTTTTATCTGATTTAACCTGTGTCACATTTGTTTTAATATTTTGATTATTATTATTATTTTGCGTACTAGAATTTGGCACATCAGAGCTTGCAGGGTTCGCCTCAACAATTGTAAATGTTTTTTCAACAATTTGCCCGTCAGCACTAGTATAAGTCACAGTTACTTTACCTGCCTTCAAGGCAGTGAAAGTTGCTGGTGAATTAAAGGTTGCACTAAAATAATCCTTATCCCATTGCCAGCCTGTTTCGCCTAATTGACCATCTTCGATTGATGGCACAATAACGATGCTTTCACCAACCTTTAACTCATTCTTTTCACCGTTTGGATAAGTTAGTGTCAGCTCTGCTACCTTATCTGCTACCGTAACATCAATGCTAGTTGTGCCTGATAAGTCTGGATAGTCCGTTTTTGAAAAATCTAATTCACCTGCAAGCTGTACCGTACCAGCTTGATTTGCAACATAGTTTGTTGTTGTCCAAGTTACTGGTACATCAAGTACACTTTCATTATTAAGTGTCACCTTAACTGTCGTTGGTAAATTCAATTTTTCAACTGCTGTTTCAAAAGGAACAGTAATTGCTTCTGGTGTTTCAATTGATGCAATTTCAACCGGATCTTGCTTTTGAATTGCATAGCTATCATATAAGGTTACTTCACCAGTACCCTCTGCATCATATATATACGAATTTAAAACGAGACGATTATCAACAATCGCAATATCAGTAAACATTTGTTTATATTCTTGACCTTTGACTGCTGGATAAACACCATATTGAGCAATCACATCATCTGATTGCATACTATAAAACTTGGTACCACTTGAATCACTGGTTAAGTAAACCGTTCCCTTAGGATTAATGGCAGTTTGAACACCATCAATTTCCTGATAAACAGTATCCTCATAAGGTACCTCTGCGCCCATTTGATTTGTTCGAGCATAAGTATGATCATGTCCTTGAAGCACTAAATCAACACCAAGCTGATCAAAAAGTGGTTGTAATTGCTTTCTCATGCCCACAACATCGCTATCGTCAATATGATTGGCAACTGTTTGTGTCCCCTTATGCATTGTCACAATCACCCATTTAGCGCCATTTGCCTTAGCCTGCTCAATGTCACTTGTCAACCAAGCAACCTGTGTTGCACTTAATTGATTATCGACAATATCGTTAGTATTAAGCATTACATAATGCGCCTGTTGATAATCATACGAGTAATACACGCCATGACTTTGAACACCACTTTCTGGTGCGTTGTAATTAAAATGATTATAGAAAGTATTATTATAGGTATCATGATTACCCGAAACAGTCATAATCGTATTATTGCTCCATACATCTTGTTGCTTGCCAAACAAATCTTGCCATTGTGTAATATCATTTGAATTATTTACTAAGTCGCCACCTTGAATGATGAAGCTCGCTCCAGGTGCTGTCGTCAAGCCTTGATTAAAGGTTTTTGCAACTACTTCATAATCATAAGCATCTGACCCTTGTGTATCATCAAAAAATAGAAAATGGAATGGTGAAGCTGAAGTAGCCGATGTTGTGAATTGTGCTGGGTCGCTCCATTGATTTGTAGACGCGTCACCAACTTGATACCAGTAGGTTGTGCCTGCCTGTAAATCGGTTAGTGCAACCTTGTGCACAAAATCAGTCAATTCTTCAGAATAATTTTCTGTGCCATCAACCACTGTCGCATTAGAAAAATCCGTTGGCTCAGCTGCTGAAGCAAGATAACGAATTTGACTACCTGCAGTTGCTAAGGTATGCCAAGTAAAGCTTTTAGAGGTTGTTGTATCACCATAGAAGGTCACGCTGATTTTAGATGGCACTTGACTCGACTCTGGATTTGGTTCTTCAACATACTGTAATGATAATGATAAATCGAAAACTAAATCAGAACTTGAACCAGACTGCTGAAAGACAGCAACTGCAACAACATTACCAGTTGCTTTTAGTTCAACACTTGAAAGATCAACTGTTGTCTGTTCAAAACTATTACCATCATTACCAAGCTGGTTTGAAAAAGTTGTGAAATCTGGTGTCACATCTGATGGATAATTAATTCTTTTTACTTCTTGACCATTAATGTAGATAATCGCACTATCATCAATTTTGTAATCTAAGACGAGTGTATTGAGATTAGCCGATTCAGTCGACTCAAGCTGCGCATCAAAATTCTTTCTAAAGAAAGCAACGGGATATTTATTCTTTTTATCACTACCATAGTCAATGGTTGTTTG
This sequence comes from Streptococcaceae bacterium, assembly GCA_022484805.1. Classification (GTDB taxonomy): domain Bacteria; phylum Bacillota; class Bacilli; order Lactobacillales; family Streptococcaceae; genus MMGLQ5-1. The sequence goes on along the minus strand of JAKVKP010000022.1, from coordinate 36,493 downwards.
GACGGTTGCCTTGGTGCTATAACCAATTGGTGCTTGTCCAGACTGCCAAGATGTTGAATCATAATCTGGCTGCAGCCATTCATTGCCTGGATATTGATCTGCACTTTGATAATAATATTGCCAATCACTGCTTTGACCAATCAGTGTTTGCGTATTTGCAGCTTCCTCTGCTTGAACATTATTTGAAAACCAACTGATACCAATGCTACCTAAAAATAAAATAATGGCTACTAGCCAACGATGCTTTTTCATTTTTCGCCTCCCTAATAATTATATTGCCTTTTGATTATAACGAAGGTATATGAAAAAATATTTGCTTTGAAGTAAAGAAGTTGTAAATTTAAAATGTGTAACGACAATCAAGCGATAAAAAAAGTAACTATTTATCTCCACATAAAGATAAATAGCTACTTCATCAAAAAAATCTATGGTTAGGGTCACCCTTAAAAATTCCTCTTTGCGTCTATGGAAAGATTTCAGAGGTCGCCATAATCACAAATGACGAACTTGCAAGTATTTGTTAAATGCCATCAACCAAGGTATAAGTAATGGTATCCGTATAGGTGCCGTCAGAAATCTCGTCAGAGACTCTTGTTAGTGTCCCCGCCACATCGGTTGCCGCAATTGCCAAGTCATAATTATCTGCATCAGCCGCTACTGTACCGCTATACAGTGTACCATTGGTTTGGAAGATGCCTGCTCCAGTTGCGACAGTTAAATTACTCTCAGTGAAACCTTGTAAAGTTGATTTCGTTGTTGTAACAGCAAATGCAGTCACACCTAAAGAAGTTACATCATCTAGCAACTGTGTTGCATTTGCTTTTAAAATCCAATCTCCCTTGACAATCCGTGTATCTTGAATTTCAAGCGAATCAACTGTATCTAGCGTGATTGAATCACTTGAAGCACCTGTAGCTAGTTCTTTTGCAAACGATGGTACTGCTAATAATGTCAATGCCCCTGTTTCAGGAGCGCTCTCATTTACTGCAACGACTGCAGTTCCAGTTGACTCATCGTACTGTTCAGCATTTACTGTGTTACCGGTTACTGCAACAATCCCTGCTGCTGCTAAAATACCTGCAAAAACTAATTTTTTCTTAAACATAATAATCTCTCCCTTTTTTTATATGCTTTAAAAAACTCTTCGTTGCTAACTGTTCACTGAAACCCACATTGCTGGTCGAAGCGCATTGGATTGATTAACCTGAGAACTAATCATAAAATGACCATGATGTACAATACCTGCTTTTTGATGATTATAGCCAGCGGAGCGTAACCAAAATGCCTGACCCGTTTCAAATTGCAACAAATCTGTAAAGGCAGATTCTACTGAAAGATAACTATTGATATCTCCCATACTTAAAGCAAAAGCCTGCTTTTCACCACTTTCTTGAGGGACTGAAGCGAAACGCGTATCGCCATAGTAGTCAGCCCAGCGATGCCAATGCCAGCTATTCGGTTCGCTGATAATATCCACACTGGCAAAATAATCCCTCTCTGAAGCCAAATTCAATTCAACAGGCAAGACATAGGCACCCGCCAAATCATCCTTAATAAAATGATTATAATAATAATCAATGCTTGCCTTAACAAGACTACCACTATAACCAGATTCAAAATAAGTCGCTGCTTGATTAAAAGTAACCTGCGCAATCTGATTCCCATCCTCCTCAATTTCTGCCCATGTTAAAGGGTTTTCTTTGAGGATTAATGCCTGATTGCCAAGCACGCACAATACACGCCACTTAGCGTTAGCTAGGGTCACTACATCATACGGACCAGAAACCACCAGCTTTGGAACGTCCACCTCGATAGCTAAGTAATAAAGCTTCAATACCAGTTTACCGTCAGCCGTCACATTTCCCGAAAGCTGACTTTTCAAAAGAGTCGTCTGATCATTTACCTCATGTTGATAACCAAAATAAGACTTCGCTTTCGCCTTAACCTTTTGCCCAATCTTCGCCGACTTGGTCTCAACATCGGCTAAAATCACTTGACCGGACGATTCAACCTTATAATGCGCAATCTGATAAATGGCTGAAGCCTTGTCATCCGTTGTCTGATCAGCCGAACTATCGAAATCAGTCGAACCGCCATTTGAAGGATTAGCTGACTGATTAGCTTGACTGTCATTAGCCAATACCTCAGCTGACTTTTTAGCTTGCTCGCTAATCGTAGCTCCTTCTTTGCCATTGTGAGTCGCAGCCGAGCTCTGTCCGGACAATTGCGATGAAGCCGAGGTCAATTCTGCTACCGATTCAAACTGACCTGCAATTCGAAATGCAAAAGTATACTTTACGCCAGCAATTCTGACTGTTCGTTCCACACTATCGTGGTACTGACCGCTTACCGCCTTAACCAATACACTACCTGAAAAAATGCCAACAAGCACCAGAGCAATAATTAAATATCGCATTTTTCGATGTTTGTAATAGGACAAGACCAATACGCCAAGCACTATAATTAACAGCAACCATTTAAAGGATTGAATCAACTCGCCTGTGATTGGTAATATGGCAGCATCTTTGCTGAGATTTGGCTCGACCAAAAAGCTTTTTACCTCATCTTTTGCCAAATCGCCAACAGTAATTGTAACTTTTCCCTTCGCATTGTAGCTCTTAGGCAGCACCGCATCCACGATGACATTTTCAGCATTTTCGCCACTAACATTTTTAATTGTGACCGAGGCAGCTTTTTTATCAATACCATGATACTCATGCACCTCAAGCTCAAAACGCGTATCCTCCGACGCCAAAACCACTTGAGAGCCATAAAAGAAAATTATGATGTGCAATAAGAACAACCACAATATTACCCTTTTCCCCTTTATTTTTGTCATTTTTTCACCCCCTCTCAATGCAAACTGAAAAATTATATATATTTGACCGCGACTGCGACTGTGAATTGGCACGTGACTGCGACTGTGAATTTGCTAATCTTTCGCCGAATGATTGGCGTTTTCACACATTAATCGGCGTTCGCAAGTGAATTTACAAATCTTTCGCCGAATGATTGGCGTTTTCACACATTAATCGGCATTCGCAAGTGAATTTGCCAATCTTTCTCATTTTTCCTCTTTTGTGGCTTTTTTTCGTCTGCTTAAGATAATTAATAGAATCAATAGGATGAGCACGATTGCCCCAAGGATGCCGACTGCGAGTAATAACCAATTAAATGGCTTGCTCGTAACGACAAAGCCACCTGTTGGCGCAGTATCTTTTTTGATATCAAAGTGTTTTTTAACAACCCATTTTTCATCATCTTTAGTGAAAGTCGCCTGATAAGTATATTTACCCGGTGGCAATAGATCTTTATCATAATCCAGCTGCAAATCAAAGGTTGAACATGGTGCAATTGCACCATCTTTATGTTCGTTTTCAAGTAAGACAACACTTTCTCCGTATTTAGTTACTTGCGTATGCACATCAACACCCTTTAAATAAACCGGCTGGGTATTGCTAATTGTTGCAGCTAACCGCTTGCTATCATTAACCGTTTTAACTGCAACAGCTGAGATATCAAATTCTGCTTTGGTAACTTCCGGTGGATTGCTGGATTGAATCACAACTGGCTTCACATAGGCGACCTGATTAACGAAGCCACTTTGCTTGGCAGCTTCTTCCTCAGAAATATTTTTAATCACGTGAATCCCACCAATAACCACACCTTTTAGTGCCTCCGCAGGCATTTTGATATGAATTGGTACAACTGTTTTGCTTGCCTTAGCCACTGTCACTTTATTAGTGGATAGCTTGGCTAAATCAGTCAAGCCAGTTGCTAAATATTGCGAACGCTCCAATGTTGGCGTAAAATCAATTTCTAAATTACTTAGAGTAATCGCATTAGTGATATTGATATTGAATGACGCCTCGGCTTCGGAGGTATTTTCAATCACAAGCTCCAAATCGGTTTCAACGTTTGGTTCAAGCAGTAAATCGAAATAAGTTAGATTATTAGCCTTTGCCAAATTTTGATGCTCGTTCGGATAGATAGAAATGCTATAACCGACCTCCGCCGCTGATACTGCCTCGGTAATACCAGCTGAAAACAAAGCAATAATCGCCAGCACTAAACACTTCAAATAAAAGTGTTTTCGTTCAATACTATGATTGACCCTATATTTACTGTTTTTCAAAATATTAATCCTCTTTCATCTTTAATTGTTAATTGTGACCCACAATGCTGGGCGAATACCGGGTCTTAAATCTGGCATATTTCCTGCATTTTGTGTATAGGAATCTTCATAATTACCATTATCTTTAACAATTCCAGTTCTAAGATATATTTCCCCTGGAGATCTTAGCCAATACAGATTTAAATTAGAACCATTAAAATTGAGCAAGCCTTGCTTCTGACTAGTATCACTTGCCAAACTTTGAATATCGCCATAGCTTAGCGCAAATGCCTGTGGCGTACCGCTATCATCAACCAGTGTCGCAAAGCGACTATCGGTATACCAATTAGTCCACTCCCAGTTTGTTCCGGTTGAACCGCTAGTCCCTTCATAATTCCCTGTATCAAAATAATTGTTTGTAAATGTTGCAAGTGTCGGTAAATTGAGCAACACACTCTGGACAGCCGTTTTATCAGATAATCGACCATAATATCTTTCGATTTTTGTTTTAACCTCTGAGCCTAAATAGCGGCTATTACCACTATCATCAAAATAGTTGCCATCACTATTGAACACTGTTTTATCTGGTAAATCAGGATCGGTTGCACCAGAATCATAATAATAAGTTTCCGCATCCGTCAGCGCACTGACCTTTAAAATCAAGCGACGATTGCCATCGGCTTTTATCACACGCCATAAGGCATTATTCCAGATAAATTCCTGTTTATATGGATTATCTAAATCCGCATCGCCTGTCCCTTTTAATTTCTTGTAATAGACGGCATATAAGGTTTTATTAGCTGTGATATTGGTAAGCGTGTTGCCTTGACTGTTGTATCTTAGGAAAGCGACATCAGGTACGTTTAACGAATCTCTGATATTAATATAGCCTGTACTAGCCGCTGGTAACCAAAGGTTGGAACTTTTCCATGCATTTGAGCTTTCCGCCCAGCCTAGGAAATAATCTGTTTCACTAGCAGGGGCATCTGGTAAATCTAAACTTGCGCCTATATCAACCACCTTGGAGCTACTTGACCAATTTTTTGGTATCAAGTCCGCTGTCCCGTCCATTGTCTTGAAAGAAATAGTGAATACTTGAACCCATTTAGCATAAATCGTTGTCTTAGCGGTTACAGTTTTCGGCGGCTCAGAAACGAAATACTCTGTCGTCCCGTCTGATTCAGTCACCCAAGAAACGAAGCGATAACCACTCCGTGTCGGATCAGCACTTGACTTGGTTGCTGATTTACCGTTATAAACAATTTGATCAGCGACAGCTGAACCACCACTTCCGGTGTTAAAGCTGACTGTCCAATAATTGATTGTATAACTACCACCTACTGAAACAGCGATACTACTTTCAAGTTTAGTATCTCCGTCATATAAATCATAATTACCATTAGTTATACCTGAAAACTTCGCCAAACCACTACTGTCAGAGTTTGCAGTCGCTTTGGTCGTCCCACCTTGTTTTAAAGTTAGGGTCTTACTACCGTAGGCTGCGCTATCTTTTAAGATTGTTACCGTATAAATTTCTTCCCACTTGGCGTAGAGGGTTGTTGCGCCTTTTTTAATCCATTTCCCAGTCGAGTCAGTGTAGTTGGTCACACTTTTATTGACTGCACCTGTGCTAGTAAAGATTTGACTACCGCCTCCATTCGCTTCGGTATAATATCCCGCAAAAATCTTATCGCCATAGGTTGGTGGCGAAATGCTAGCTTGTACCCCATTATAGATTGCTGTAAAACTACTATTAGTTGTGCCTTGATTATCTAAAGTTACTGACTGCGTCCATTTGGCGTAGACAGTCTTAACATCCGTCGCAATCCATCTGTAATTTTGGTCAATAACACTCGTGCCACTAACCATCTTTCTATTAGTTTCAGCATTACCTACTTGAACCCCAGCCCCAGCAATCGCCGTATACATTCCCGCATAGCTATACCCATCAAAACTTACATTTTTACTAAATGAACTGTCACTTTTATCCTCTAAGTACCATTGACTCCATTCTCCCTGAATACCAGTTTGCCAATCAATCACTACCGTACCATACCACCTTGCATAGTAGGTTGTTTCACTAGTTAAACGGTCTGTGCCAATTTGATTGCCACTTACACCTTCCGCCGTATACCAGCCACCGAAATTTGTAAACGTCTTATCGGCTAGAGCCGTTGGTATTCCCGGACTTGTTGCCTTGGCATTATATTTGACTGTGGTTGAGGCATAGGTATTACTGGAAATACCACTATAATTGACGAAATTGACCTTGACGTCTGATTCAGATTTCCAATTGGCATAGAGCGTCACATCACTTCCTGTGTATAAGGCTGAATCTGAAATTGCTGAACCTGCTGCAATTGGTGAGCCTGTGTATGTTTGACTTGTTGACCAACCGTTAAAACTATAGCCTTCTTTATACATCGTGCCGACTGTCGCATGATTGGCAGCCGTACCATAGGTTTTAGTAATCTGGCTTGATGAAGCTGAGCCAGAGCCACCATTTTTATCGTAGTTGATTTTATAAGTATTGGCGGTCCATTTGGCGTAGAGGGTTTTGGCGTCGCCTTCATTAATCCATTTCCCGTTTCCATCGGTTAAAACACTAACATTTGATAAAAAGAATCCATTTGAATCGGTAACTTTTGTCCCGCTACCATTACTCTCGGTATAATAACCGCCAAAACTATACCCCGTATATGTTGGAACAGTAGCAGAGCTTGGTGTTTTGCCATAAAAAACATCCTCTGTCAAATTTGAAGTAGCGTTTTGACGGTCATAGATGATTGATTGCTTCCAACTGGCGTAAAGTGTAACAGGAGAAGTGTAAATTCACCTTGCTGGTCCATATTGAGTATCACCAGTATAGCCACCAGCGGCTGCTTCGTAGTATTTATTAGCCACCTGAATAATCCTTATGGTTAATTCAGCATCTTTGTAGAAACCGCCGAAAGTATAGTTAACCCATGATGGTATCGTATATGTACTCAATTCCAATCGTGCATCTTTTGCTGCGTAATAGCTTTGCACTCCATTGGCAATGCCTGCTGGTGACATATTTGCTAGAGTAACCGTTGAAAATTCAAGATCATATTCGACATTGTTGGCAATGGCAACGTTCCCCGTAATTACTTTGCCATTCTGAGTTGCAGTCACAATTGTACTATTGGCATAAATTTCGTAAGTACCAGCTGGTACAGCTTCAAAAACAACAGATGAGTCGTTACTACCTACCTTAGAATATTTCGGTTGATAGGTGGATGAATCAGTCGTTGATTTTAAATAAAATTGGCAATTGTTATATTCCCACGCTAGATTATCTTTTTTAACATTCAAGGTAAACGTATCAGGTGTCCACTTGGCATAAAGAGTTGTACTTGATAAAAATCGTTTAGTCGTTAAATCAATTTTAGTTTTCAGTGTCTGATCAGCATACCAACCTTCAAAGGTGTAACCATCTTTAGTTGGATTCGCTGGCGAAGTTATCATAGCATTGTATTTAGTGCTTATTGGGTTGATTGTACTGCCCCCATTGGTGCCAAAGCTTACAGTTACATCATTTCGTGCTTCCCAAATCGCATAGAGATTAGTTATACCACCATTTGTACCGGGATAAAATACCAAATCTTCAATATATGGTCGAGTAACTGAATTGACTCCAATGCCGTTACCATCTTGTTGGGTATTCCATTCTTTAAGGGAATACCCTTCCTTAATCAAGTCCGCACCGCTGGCATGCTGAGTGCTAACACCAGCTTTTTTAATAATATCAGCAATCTGATCCCCCGCAGTTGGATTATCTGTGTTGTATTTAAGCGTATAGCTGTCTGGGGTCCATTTTGCATAGGCGACTACTTTACTAGTTGTTCCTCCAGTATCAATTGTTATTATTGGAGTTTGTAAAGCCTTTTCTTGATACCAACCACCAAACGTGTAGGCTGTTCTATCAGCCTCCTTAAGCGTTATCGGTAAATCACTTGCTGTATACCATGTTGGATTTGCGCCATAATTGTTCCCTTTATCGCTAACATAATGAATTGGATTAATCTTCTCAATTGACTTGGTTAAATCGAGATAAAGTGATGGATGAACTTGGTTCCGAAATATTGAACCCGTAAAACCTGTTTCATACTTTCCATTACCGCTAACATAAGCAGCATCGTACCAGTAGTCACCTCCTGAACGAAGCCAATATTTATAGGTGCTATCGTCCTTTGATTCAAAAGCTAAAAGTGAATTTGCATTGCTTGCTGTCAAGCCTAAGGTTGTATTCAAATCACCATGACTCAAGGCAAAAGCCATTCTTTGACCGTTAATATTAACCTCAGTTGCAAAACGGGTATCCTTGTAGAAATTGCTCCATGTATAGTGAGTGAGATTATTATCGCTAGTACCAATTGAACCAGCTCCACTCGGAAGGTTACTTCTAAGTTGTACAACGGTTGGTGAATTTAAGGTGACAGGTAAGACCTTATCAGCGTCAGCAGTATCCTTAATTTTTAAATCATAATAACCATCAATTGTTGTTTTAAGCAAGCTATTACCATAACCTGTATCAGATTCACTTGAATAATAGTTATGGTCAGTCATTGCTTTAAAATAAACACCTTTGTCATCATTTATGACATAAGTAGGATTTGCCGCCAATAATTCATCCGCAGTCAATGCATTTTCTCGAGTGACCAAGTATTGATTTTTATCTGGGTCAACGTGCAGGACTCGCCATGCCTGATCCGCCAATTTTACATAATCGCCTGCCTTGAGCTGAATTTCCCACTTAGCATAGAGCTTCATATCTGCATTGACGACGGTGGTAGATGTCACTTTATTAGCTTCGCTACAATCTTTATCCGTAAACCAGCCCTTGAAAGCATAGTTTGACCTAGTCGGTGTTGGTAGCTCGCCTAAGGCAGTACCCGCTTTGATTGACTTGCCAGCGACAACACTCCCCCCTTGACTATCAAAGGTTACTAAATGCTGTGCCTCAAGCGATAACCAAAGGGCAGGGCGGACAGGTGCAGAAGAATTGCCTTGATGAGCATAATTAGCGAGATCAAACCTACCATATTCATATGGGGAGTCGCTACCGTTACCTCTTCTAGAGAAAAATGCTGCCGTATAGTTTACTGAGCCTGCTCCACGAAGCCAAGCGCTATTCGAGGTTGTCTGGTCAGCAAAATTAAGTAAATTCGTCTTATTGCTATCCGCACTGACATCTGCCAAGGTATGAATGTCGCCATAAGAAAGAGCGAAAGCTTGTTTTTGATAGGCATTACTGCTGACATTTTTAAACTGATAAGCCGTACCATCATTGGTTGTGATATCGGTTAAGGTAGTCGCAAAGTCGGACACCTTATAATAGTTGGCCCAACCTGGGGTAGCCCAAGAATTAAATCCCGTATCGCTACCGCCATATACATTTAGTCCAGTTGAGCTATACTTGGCATACAAATCATCAAAGGTTGGTAGGTTCAGGTCAACAGGTAAAACCTGCTTGAGCTCATTGCCAGATATATTGGCAGCTAGCCACTCATCAAGTACCCGCCTGAGCTTGCTTTCCCCATACCCCGTCGAAGCATCAGCATTCGCATAAAAAGTATTTTGCGTATCATGAAACGACACTTCGCCCGGTAGGGTGGAGTCATCACCACTTTCAAAATCACTCGAGTCCTCTGTCGAGGTATTCGGTAGACTTGTCAGTTCGTCTCCTGTCAAAGGATTCACCTTGATTACCAAGCGTTTCTCACCGTCTACCTTGATTACTCGCCATACTGCCTGATTCCAGATAAATTCCTCCAGAATCGGCGCATTAGCATTAGGCGTTGTCGTGGCAGGAAGGGTTTTGATATAAACGGCATATAAGGTCGTATCTTGGGTAGCTGTAAAGCTAGTACCGTCTCCTGCGCCGCCAAGATAAGCTTGGTCTGGAGCATTCAGGGTAGCCTGATAAGCAGCTGTATAATCAATGCCTGTCGGCACATAAAGTATTGGCGCTGTCCCACGTGTCATATTTGGAACGGTCGACCAGCCTAAAAAAAGCTGATTATCAACTGCTGGTGCGACAGGCACACTATAGGCTTGATTGTACGGTACTTGCTTACTGGTGCTCGTTTCACCTTGCGGTTGAATCTCTGCTGAGCCATCATAATTTTTAAAGGTGATGGTCGGTTGCCCCCACTGCGCATAAAGGGTTGTTTTCGCCAAAATTTTATCATTAGCAAAATCAAAATAGGTACTATCATTTATTGCTCGTGTCCAGCCTAAAAATTTGTAACCATCCTTGGTTGGGTCCGCTGGCTTAGCAACTAAACCGTCATGATTTGCTTGAGCCGTTGCTACCGAGCTACCGCCTTGACTATCAAAGACAACTGAATGCGTGCTAGCCAGCCCAGTGGTAAAGGTATAAGTTATTTTAGAATAATAAACACCATCGTTAATGGTAGCTTGATTATTTACGGTAAAGCCTGCCTCCACTGCTGAATAATTCACGGCAGCTGAGCCCAAGCCTCTAAGGAGGGTTTGTGATTGTTCCAAACAGCTATCAGACGTTGATAAAACGTTATCACCACGGTATTCGGTAATATTGTCTAAATAATTTGTCATTTGCCCAGAATTAAATTGATATTTAAAATGAGTAATCCCTAAAGAAGCGCTGGTTAAGGTATGTTTGAGCTGTCCAACCTTGACCTTGACATCCCAAGGCGTAGCCGCTTCAGCACCTTCAACTCTAATACTCCCTTTGGCAGTCAAGGGCTTCGTATCATCAGTAGCTATTGAGTTGTATTCGCCAGTCAGATCAATCACTTCTGTCAGCTTGGCGTCTGCCGCAACTTGATAGCCACCAACGATGAGTAAGATTAAAATAATACCAATAAAGCTAATTGTTTTTCTAAACACTGATCAGTCCCTCCCCTCAGCAGATATTTTGAGCACATCATTTTTATCGTTAATTTTGCTTTTTCAGAGTACGCAAAAACTACGGGAACCTAATTCTTAGATTTCCGCTTGAAATTATGATAATGTTTTTCTTTTTATTGTTAATAAATTCACATGAAGTAAAGAGAGCTTGCTGCGTTGCGTTGCGTTGCGTTGCGTTGCGTTGCGTTGCGTTGCGTTGCGTTGCGTTGCGTTGCGTTGCGTTCGATTATATTCATCTTTAGCCCTCCTGTCAAGTCATTATTTTTATAATATTAATCAGTTTAATTATAATTATATATTAATCTATTTCTAATTAAAAAGCAATTATATTTTAATTTAATGGCTTGAAATAAAAAATGGAAAAATTACTATTTAATTTAAACTCCATTCTCTAATCTTTCTTCATCATTTAACGTACTGGGCAAAGTTTGTGTTAGAATATAAGTGTATTTGTAAACTTAGCGTATTGTGAGGTGATTTTAGTGGCTATTTTCTATATTGAAAATCAAAATTTCATGCGACATCATCAACTAAGGGTGCTTGACGAAAATAAAGAAATTATCTACCTGATTAATCTTTTTCCGAAGCATCTATTTATTACTTTGCCAAGTGGCACTAAATTAATCTCAACCTCACAAAAAAACTTTTTATTCGAAGATGAAGTCGAATTAAGTACACGAAATAAAAAAATTGCCACGCTAAAGCAGTTGCTTGAAGGAAAGCATAATGCTTATTTCTTAACACATCTCAATTGGCTGATCACTGGCAGTATTGCACAGCAAAATTTGCAATTTAATAAGCTTAATCGTAAAATACTCAAATTTGAGCGACAAGACGGCATATACTATCAATTCTATATTGCCAATAAAAAATGGATTACAATTGCTGCGTTATTGATTACAATTATTGATAATAAACGGATGACACCAATTAGTGAGGCTAATTTAGCAAAAACAAAAAAAAATACAAAGCTTTGCTGGGAATTTTTTAGCCAAATGAAGTAATTCATTTAATACAGAGGTAAATTCGAAGGACAGCATTTTTATAAAGTAGAAATCCAGCCATAGGAATAGCTAGTTGAAAATTTCCTCAGTATTCAAAAAGACTCAATGGCAAATCGAACTGATTTGACTAAAAATATCAATATCGATTTTGGCGGTCGACTTCGGACGATTGCCTATTTGTGTTACTCAAGCTTACCTTGAATGCTGCAGTTTTAAAACTGCATTTAAAGTGTGCTTCATACCAATAATCCAATCTTTCTGGGAAAGATTGGATTATTCGCAAAGATAAGTGCGACTTTCTTGCAAGACAATCTGTTTTTTATCATTTTAAGGCACATAAAAATTGAACAGAACTATTTACAATTTATTATAGAGCCTCGAAAAGTGAAAAAGGAGATAGACTTAAGTCCTACCTCCTTTTTCTAATTCTGACATTTCCTTTGCAGGATAACCATCAGCAATTATTTTTAATTTCGTTGTCTCGCCTTGTGCTAAAAAATCAAATTGATTTAGGTCGACACCTCGTTTTTCAGTGATTGCTCGAAATCTAACCCAGGTTGATGGACTACTAAAAAAAATGGTCCGAATATCTTTATAATAAATTAAAGGGATTAATGATTTTTCAGAATACTTGGGTAATTGATTACGATAAATGACTTTTGATGTAATCTGGTAGCCTTTTTTCAATAATTCTGTCTCCAAATAATTATCAGCCAAGTCACTTTTGGGGTAAAAAATGAAAGCTTTCTGAATATTATCAGAAAAAGTTTGTAATAAACTTTCTCTAGTCGGTTCTTCGGCAATCAGCGCTTCCTTTAAGCCATGCTGAGCAAGCGCATTCGCCGTTTGTTGACCAATAACGGCAATCCGTTTAGATTGTAAATAGTCATAAGGTAATATTTCCAGCGGTGCTTGACTTGTCAGAAAGAGCCAATCCGATTTTGAATCAACCGATAAATCAAATGAGAGCGATTCAATCTCAATCAGCGGCAAATCAATCATATAATAGCCATAGCTTAAGAAAAAATCCGCCTTTTCTTTCAAATTTCTCGCAATTCCTGTATATAAAAGTCGCTTCAAAATCAACACCTCCTAATTAATTTATGCTATCTATTTCTTTGCAAGTAAAGCAATCAAACGCGTATTTAGTGCTACTCAAATAAATTATCTTGGCTCTGAAGTGGCTACAATTAATAAAATAATTATCATTTAAAAAGAAAATCAATATTAACAATGATAAATAATAAAATGCCTATGGATTTTCAATGTTTACCTGCTTCAATAGCTTGTTTGCGGCAAGCCGACCAAGCCCAATTGGACTTTCTGCCTGTAAACTTAGGCGATGTGCGGCGGATTGACGATCCTTGGCTAAAAAAGCATCAAGATACCAAAGCCCGTCTGCCCTTCTGGCAACTGCCGCAATTGGAATCTCACAATTGCCATTTAAAATGCCTAAAAATTCGCGTTCAACTTCAGCAGTAATTTGAGTTTCATGGTGATTAATCGGTGCTAAAAAATTGAGCATTTCAAAATCATCACTGCGACATTCAACTGCTAAAATACCTTGCCCAATCGCTGGGATAAAGTGGTCACTCGGTAGGCGCTGATAATTCAAAGCATTCAGATAACCAAGTCTTTCTAATCCCGCCTCAGCAAGAACTAGTGCATCATAGGCGCCAGATGCCAATTTCTCTAGACGTGTTTCAATTTTGCCACGTACATCTTTCATCACAACATCGTGTCGCTGTTCCAAAATTTGCATTTCTCGACGTACACTACTCGTGCCAACCACGCTTTCTTTAGGTAAAGTTTCAAGTTGGAAATGAGGCTGGTTAAAAACGAGGATATCACCTACGGCGCCACGTTTAGGATATGCACCAATAGTTAGACCTTCTAGCAAGGCATAGGTCATGTCCTTTAAACTATGAATCGCAATATCAATTTCACCAACTAAAAGCGCTGCTTCAATATCCTTCACAAAAACGCCCTTGCCACCAATATCCTTCAATGAGAATTGCGTTAGCTTATCTCCCAATGTTTTGGTACCTACAATATCATAATCAAAAAAACCATGATGAGTTTGCAGTAAATCAATCACAATCTGCGTTTGCTTAATTGCGAGTGGGCTTTCTCGAGTTCCAATTTTTATCTTTCGCATTAATATTTACACTTCCATTATGCATATGTCTATTATCATGAAAAGGCATTCATAAAACAAATGATATGCAATTATTTTTTTCTAAAATGTTATTATTTATCATTTTCACTTAAAAAATTTTGTAATTGTTGCTTCATCAGTTTTATCTGCCTCGGATTTTTTCCAGCTGTTGTCAAAGCAATCGTTATCTCATTCTTTTGAATCTCAGACATTGAAAAAAAATCTGAATTATGCCGTTTTGTTGTATCATTTAGCCATTGATCTGGTCTTGCATCTGCTATAATTTGCTGATTGATAGCAGGATTATCAGTGCAAATATAAATCAAATCTGCCTTAGCTATATCAGCCTTTTCATATGCTTTTAGCCTCAATTCAATCTGATTTTTGACTGCCAGTGATTTAAGTACTTCAGTTGCCTCCTTGGCTATCACAATTACTTTAGTCTCATTCACCAAACGCTCTACTTTGCGTGTTGCAACCTTACCACCACCAATGACAATCGTTGTTTTATGTTGTAAGTTTAACAAAATTGGTATCAAACTGCTTCTCCTTTTGAATCACATTAACCAAAGCAGAAACAATGCGTTGGTCTAAGGCTAAAGTTTCAACAAATGGAATTTCTGACAACGGGCTAAGCGATTGCACGCTATGGTAAATCTTTTCAACAAGAACCCCATCATAAATAAAAAAAGGTAACACAACTTGTGGTATTGAATGCTGAAGATTTCCTTTAATTACTGATTGATATGTTTTTTTTCCTAAATAATCAACAGGGCGAACAATTTTAGCAGTATGCTGACTCAATCTCTTTGCGACTCGACTTAAACCTGCCTCTGCTTCAGCAAAATGGCGTGTACCATGCGCTAATAAGATGATTTCAGCATTGGGAAAATAATTATCTATTTCTTTAATTCGATCAAGCAATATCTCAAAAACTGCTGGCTCCTCAGCAAAGGTCTTTAAAAACTTAACCTTAACCTTAGAAAATTCACCAAGTGCATCATTGATTTGAGTCGGAATATCAACTAAAGCGTGTAGGGCAGGAAATAATAAAACAGGAACAATCACCAATTCATCAGCTCCTGCTATAACAACCCGTTGAGTCACCACCTCAATCGTATCAGCTTGTCTCTCTAAATAAGCAATTTGGTATAAATCAGCATACGCCCCTAAAATTTCTGAAACTTGATTAATTAACTTCGCCAAGGCTTTATTTTTCTGTCTAATTTGACTACCATGTACTACAAAAATTACTGCTTTCATTCGGATCTCCTTTAATCAATTTTTAATAGCGGAATCGTTTGCTGTTTTTTCAAAATTTTGCGTTGATAAAGCTGATTTGCAATTAATCCAGCACCAATTGGACCGACTAATAAAAAGAATACGCTCAACCAGCCTTCACCTAGCCAAGTCGCATAAATTTCAAAACCAATCGCAAATGAAATCGTCAGCATAACTGAGCACATTATCACTCTAATTTGCCATTTTTTTTGAATAATTTTAAAATAATTGCCCTGAAAATTATTTTTAAAAAATGGATAGGCTAACGCAATTAAAAAATAAGGTAAACTTCGTGATAAATTTGTCATTAATGTCAGTTGATTATACATCGAACTGATAAATGGTGTGCCAATTGATAGCGCAAAGACAAATAAACTGATAATAACGGCCTGAATATTGATGGCTCGATTTAAAACGCCATACCGATTTTTTTGAAGTAGGCTTGGATGAAAAAAATGAGAACCTGTGCTACTGATCAATACCTTAAGCGGTGCATAGCCAATTGTTGCTAATAATCCAATATAAGCTGTAAATAAGGTCAATGCAGTATAACGAATATATAACTGATTTAAAAGATTAGCCCAGTCGGTAGAAAGATCAAAAGACTGACTCATTTCATCTGATAAAAGTGCCATTAGACCATACATTAAATTACCTAAATGCTGATTAGTCAATTCGCGCACTGCTGCAAAATTACTACCAATCGCCCAGCTCAAAATATCCAAAAAATAAAATAGTAAAACAAAAATGCCACCAAGTAAAACTGCCTTGGAAAATTTATTTCGCTGATTACCTAGCTTATCTACTAAGCTCGAAACTGTATCCAAGCCACCAAAAGCAGTTATCGCAAAAATAAAAAAAGGAAATTGTGCAAAAATGCCTGTTAGATTCTGTGTTTCAAAGAAACTGCCACTATTAATGCTACTTTCCAAATTTGGCAAGATTTGTTCCGGATGCCGAATCGCTAAAACTAGATTACTAAAAACAGTTAAACAAACTAGCCCAACCATTAAAATACCACTTAAATACAGACAGCGGAGAATTTTAATAAAACCATGATTGATAATCCATGTCAATAAGCAGACACCAAAAAGGCTTAAAATTGTCAAAATCCATTTTGTAGATATACCATAAATCGTTGTCATCTTTGAAATATCCTGTCCAAAGATCAGCACACTAAACGGAATCCAAAGTTTTAAAAATAAACTCATCATCCAAATAAAATAACTAGAATACCAGATAAAACTCGTAATAAATGCTAATCGTTGTGACAAATTTTCTGAAATCCATTGATAAATGCTGCCTTTAGCCTTCGGATAGGCGCTTGTAAATTCAGAATTAATAATTGCAAAGGGAATAAAATAAAAAATAGCTGCCAAAGCAAGCCAAGGAATTGAATGCAAGCCCATTGTAAAAAAAGCGGTGGTTGAGCTTGAAAAAGAAAAAACAGTTGTTGCAATAATCAATACTGTTTTCTGAAATGAAATGGTTGACTCCTTTATTTTCATTCTATACTCCTAACCGAATCTTTAATTGCTCAAATGCTTCAATACTTACATTATTTTTCATGATTATTTCTGAAAAATTTCTTTTTAAATTTTCTTGATCAAGCTGATCAAACCGTGCCTGACGCTTTGGTCCAACAACAGTAAACCAAACATCAGCACCCATTGCAGTATGCTCACTAATCTCTGCTAATGTTGGTACTTCTTCACTTACAATTAATAATTGTGTTTGAAATCTTGGTAGCTGTTCAAACCAGCTATCGCCGTTTCGAATCTCAACTGCACGGCCAATAATTATTAATGCTGGATTAATAATACTTTGAGTCTGAATTAAATGCTCCAATTTTTCTAGCTGTGTAGTCAGGGTACGTTGATAGCCTCTTGTTCCATTTTCAATAATCGCAATCGGCATATTTTTTTCAACCTGTTGTTTTCTTAGAATACTTGCAACAAGACCTAGACTTGAAACCCCCATATACAAAACAATCGTTGTATCCCTCAGTATCTTCTCAAAGTCGGTTTCAAAAAGATCCACTAAGGTTTGTCTCGGTGTAATCAATAAAACACGTTCTGAAATTTGGCGTTGAGTAATCGGAATATCCGCATAAATGCTTGCTCCGCTTGCCGCTGTTATCCCTGGTACCACTTCATAGGCCACACCAGCCGATCTTAAGGCTAAAATTTCCTCGCCAACGCGCCCAAAAATCGATGGATCACCACCCTTTAAGCGTACAACTTCGTTACCAGCCTGTGCTTCCTTGATTAATAAGGCTTCAATTTGCGTTTGTGTTTGTTTGTGGGCATTTGGTGATTTACCAACATCAATGAGTCTAGTATTTTCTTGCGTTAAATATAATAAAATCGGATTGGCTAAGCGATCATAAATCACAACATCAGCCGATTTTAACAAACGCAAACCTTTCAAGGTTAACAACTCCGGATCACCACTACCTGCACCAATTAAATATACTTTATTCATAGGCCGCCAAGCTTTCTGTTAATTGATTTTGAAACGGATCAAGGCCAACTCGCTGAAAAGTCTCATAAAAACTTTCCTGATACAAGCGATTTTTTAAATAGATATCTACCAAATCTGAAATCACAGGTAATAAAATTTCTTTGGGTACCTTACCTTTAATTTCTTCATTGAAATGCCCTCCTGCCAATAAACTGCCTCCAAGGGCAATCTGATAAGCCTCAATCGGTTGTCGGTTTGCATCACGATCTGGCACACCTTGAATCCCAATATCAGCAATATTTCGATGTGCGCAGGCATTCATGCACCCTGTTAGGATAACCCGAATTGGTTGATCCAGCTGGTATTTAGTATCTAGATACTCAAGCAAGTCTCGTGTAATATCCTTAGTGCTAGTATATGCTAGATTACAAAATTCATTGCCAGTACAAGTCAATCCGTAATCTTGAAAACGAGAGGTTTCAATTGGAAATTTAGTAAAAATAGGTAATTTGATAATTGTCGCTAACTGTTCGTTTGGTAAAAAGGGAATGATTAGATTTTGAGAATGATCAAAGCGAATTTCTCCTGTTCCATACTGTGCCGCAATTGATACAAAGCTTGCTAAATCCTCTGCCTCAATTCGACCTGTTGGGACACTAACACCAATATATGAAAAACCACGTTGTTTTTGTTGATGAACCCCCAAAACAAGTCCATTATTCCAGCCAACAACTTGATTGACACCAGCTGTCTCAAGCTTGCCAACACGCTTGACCAATTCTTCAGTAAATTTGTCAACACCCCAGTCCTCTATTAAAAATTTCAAGCGCGCTTTTGAACGACTTCTTCGATAACCATAATCTCGATAGATGGCAACCACTGCTTCAGAAACCTTAACAGCCTGATGTCTTTTAATAAATATATCTAAGGTTTCTGCTAAATATGGCTTTGCACCCAAACCACCACCAACTTTAACACCAAAACCTTTATAAGTCCGACCATTAATTTTTTTAGTTGCTGGAAAAAATGCCAAATCATTAATCTCTGCATTTGCTGAATTATAATAATTGGTGCTTACCGAAATCTTAAATTTTCTTGGCAGATTGGAATAATCCGTATTCTCTTGAAATTTTTCATGGACTGCCATTAAAGTGGAGGTTGCATCAAATAATTCGTTCGCATCAATGCCTGCTAAGGGATTACCAATCACATTACGATTAATATCGCCTTCTGCACCTCTTGTCGTTAAGCCTACACTTTCAATGCTTGCAAAAATTTCTGGTAGCTTAGCAAAGGGTATGTGATGATATTGTACGGACTGTCTAGTTGTTATATCTACAATACCATGCGCATATTTTTGACCGATTTCAACCAGCTTGCGACCCTGCTCATGATTAATTACGCCGGCTGGAATCTTAATTCGCATCATAAATAAGCCTTCTGTTTGCGGCTTTTGAACAGTCAGGCCTGCATATTTAAAATACATGAAATAATCTTTGGAAATTTCAGAAAATGGTCTTTTCACCAGTTTAGGTAAATCATCAAAAACTGCCAAGCCATCCTTTTCAAGCTTCGCAATTTCATTTTTATTAATTTTATCATTCGCCCAAGTTGCGATATATGACATAAATACCTCCTAAAAAACTTAACCAATATTAACGAGACAGACTCAAAAGATATAATGACTTTTACTACCATCAAATTGAATAGATACGCTTTTTTAATAAGCGTATTCAGCACCTTTTTTTGACTGGCTAAATTTGCTATTAGCCTTCAAATAGCTACATCAAGCGGTCAAGCAAACTGAGCTTAACTTAATAAACGCTTGATTAGGCTATTTTTCAGACTTATAAACAAGCAAATTCAGCACTTTTTATCGGGCATCAAACGCTAGAAAAACTCGGCATAAGGCAAAATAATTCGTGACATAAAGTGTCACTATAGTTATTTTGAGCTTATGCTCATTTTTCTAAACAAGCGTGTTCAGCACCTATTACTAAATCATATAATAATTATCACTAAAGTAGAGCTGGTGATATTTTTCAAAGCTGAGCCATTTATTATAAAAATTAGCTTTATTCTTACCATCTAAATATTGATATTCATCTAAAAATTGCTGAAAATCCAATTGATTGGCAATAGTGATTGCAAAGCCATCGCTATTGATGATTGGTAAGCCATAAAATTCAAATAATTCTAATGGTAAAAATGCTTTAAAATGACCATCTCGGACTGAAATCACCGTTTTTTCACTGACCGCTAAAATATCAAAATTGTCTGGATACTGATAGGACTCACCTTTTAAAGGTACCTCATCTCCAAGATAATAAAGTGTTTGGCGAGTTTCACTCTCAATCTGACCACCTTGATAAACTAGATATTCATCAAAGCTATGTAAAGCTAACACTTTTTCATGATTCGTAATATTAATTCCTTTAAGCTCAGTTTCGGTAACAGATCTTTTTTCAGCAACAGTTCCGCCACCAGAAACGTCATAGCCGTCGACAATTACAAATCGTCCGGTAACGCTAAAATCTTTAAAGGCGTCAAGCACAATCGCCTGCTCGGTAGAAAATACAACCTCAGCAACATCATTGATTTTAACTTGTTCGGCATCTTCAAATTGTTCAAGGGTTGAAGCGTCTAACACCTTCTCAATTTTGACAACCTCACCATACACCTCTTGAGTTGCTAGCTTAATTTTATAACGTTTATTTTTAATTAATGGTGTTTTGCCCATCCAAAAAACATTGGCTAAAAAGGCGTTGGCAACGATCGGTGGTGTAGCTGGATGCGTAATCAATTCGCCTCGATTATTAAAAAATTCATCCCTAACAGTAATCCCTACCGACTCACCAGGCAGCGCTTTTTGCTTTTTGTCGCTTTCTTGCCAATATGCAAAGCTTTCGACAACTGTTTTTCGACCCTCAGGAAAAATTTGAATCGTATCACCGACACTTATGGTCCCTGATTCAATTCGACCAGCAATAATCCGTCGATTATCAAATTTGTAAACATCCTGAATTGGAAATCTAAGCGGCTGCTTAGCGATATCTGGATTCTTTTCAATTGAATCCAAAACCTCGATTAATGTTTTACCGCTATACCAAGACATCACACCAGTTTGATTTAGGATATTTTCACCATAAAAAGCGGATACTGGAATAAAGTCAAGTACCTTTAAATTAAGAGAATCTAAAAATTGTAATAAGTCAGTCTGTACCTCTTGAAATCTACTTTTTGAATAATTAATTAAATCCATTTTATTAAAAATTGCATAAACCTTTTGAATCCCTAATAGCTTAAGCATATAGGCATGTCTTTTAGTTTGCTCTTCAACGCCACGCTTAACATCAACAATCAGAAATGCCGCCTCAGCATTAGCAGCACCAGAAATCATATTTTTTAAAAATTCGACATGACCAGGTGCATCGATAATCACATATTCTCGATTTTTAGTTTGAAATTGTATTTGAGTAATATCAATAGTAATGCCTTGCTGCTGTTCCTCTTCAAAGGCGTCCAATAGATAAGCATATTCAAATGGTTTGCCAGTTTCCTTAGCAATCCGCTTAACCTTATCAATTGTGCCTTGCGGTAATGATCCTGTATCATGCAATAATCTGCCAATAACAGTTGACTTACCGTGATCGACATGACCAACAACTACTAAATTTAACGATGTTTTCGACATGAATCCCTCTTTATCTAATTAAAATTAACTATATTCATTATTAATAATATTTAAAATAATCAACTTCAGCGTCTATAAAAACTATGGGTCAATTACATGTAGCCTTCTTTTCTCAATTTTTGCATGGCATATGTATCAGCCTGATCCTGTGCTCGACCTGCTCGCTCACCAACATTCGTATGCCTTAATTCCTCAATAATCTCCGCAACATTACTTGCTTGACTATCAATTGGTAAGGTACAGGGTGCACAGCCCAAACTACGATATCGCTTGCCCGCCTTAGCAAAATATAAATCAATAATCGGAATCTTTTCCCGTTGAATATATTCCCAAATGTCTAACTCAGTCCATTGTAATAATGGATGAACGCGAATATGGTTACCCTTTGGAAAATCTGTTTTATATTGATTCCAAAGCTCAGGTGCCTGTTTCGTATAATTCCATTTATCCGCTTGATTACGCTCTGAAAAAACACGCTCCTTTGAACGACTTCCTTCCTCATCGCGGCGCACACCGACAATTAAGCCCTCGAAACCATAAATTTTGGTGACTTGGTTTAGACCCTCTGTCTTCAAGGCTGCACAGCATTTCAAACGTCCTTCACTTGGGCTCATACCAGCATCAATTGCCGCTTGATTAGTATGGACAATTAAATCCAAACCAAGCTCCTTAGCCACACGATCACGATATTCAATCATTTCAGGTATCTTATAAGTCGTATCAACATGGATAAACGGAAAGGGTGTATGCCCATAAAATGCCTTTTTCGCCAACCATAATAATACAGTCGAATCCTTGCCGATTGACCATAGCATACCGAGCTTACCGAGCTTTTTATATGCCTCTCTCAAAATATAAATACTTTCTGCCTCTAATTGATCTAAATGATCCACTACTATTCACCTTCTATATTTTTGCTAATCATCAATAATTATTTGAGCTGCTCTTAATAAATAAATACAATTAAGCTAATTGATAACCTTTGCCATCTATTTAAAATTTGTGACAAAAATTGTCACTTTAATTGATTTAACCTTATGCTCGTCTTTCTAGCAAATGTTTGAGGTACCTTTATAGGCCACCACCCAAAACTGGAATCCGAATATTTGGATTTTCAATCACATAAGCCGCTTCTTCATTAAACACATAAAGTCGATAAATGAAGACCTGAACGGTTTCTCCTATCTCAAACAATGCTTTTTCTAATGAGCGATTAGTTATCAGATGGATGTCTTCAATAACCACTGAGATTTCTAAAAATGATCCTCTAAATTTAATTGCTTCAATAATCCCACTCTCAACCGAAGCTTCATATTGTACCAGCTCATCTTGCTTGAAAAGCTGAATAAACTCTGGACGAACCACTGCTTTTGCATCCTCAGCAACTGATTCAAAGCCTTTTAGCTGACTAACCGATTTAACAACCTTGCTTTCACCAATGAATTGCGCAACAAAAGGTGTTTTAGGTTGTTGATAAATTTCCAATGGAGTTGCCTGCTGCTCTACTCTCCCCTTATTCGTGACAATAATTTTATCAGCAACCTCAATCGCCTCCTCGTGATCATGAGTGACAAAAATACTGGTAATGCCAACCTTTTGGATCACCTCTTTCAACCAAGTCCTAAGCTCTTTTCTGATCTTCGCATCCACTGCTGCAAAGGGTTCATCCAATAATAAAACATGAGGATTTGGCGCAATTGCTCTCGCAAATGCCACTCTTTGCTTTTGACCACCAGAGAGCTGGCTTGGATAACGTTTTTCTAAACCACTAAGCCCAGTCAGCTCAATTAATTCGGCAACTCTAGTATTAATTTCATTCTTTGAATATTTTTTAACCGTCAAACCAAAGGCAATGTTTTCAAAAACTGTCATATAACGAAATAAAGCGTAATTTTGAAAGACAAAACCGATTTCACGTTTACTCGCAGCTAACTCATTAATGCGTTGACCATTGATAAAAATATCGCCACTATCAGCCGTTTCAAGCCCAGCAATCATCCGTAAAATTGTCGTTTTACCACTTCCAGATGGACCTAATAAAGCAACAAGCTGTCCTTTTTTAACACCAAAATTAATATCATGACTTGCCGGATAATCACCATATTTTTTATTCACACCCTTTAATTCAACGTACATTATGCCATCCTTTCTATATATTTTTAATCTACAAATTCCTAGATTAATCAATGCAATAATCAATAAATCAATGCTTTAAATGTAAGCCACATTCTCTTTTTTCAACCGCTTTAGTTGGGTCAAAATAATGGTCATTATTTGGTAAATCGTGAGTCTGTAAATAAGCCCACATATCTTGGCTTGTCCAATCCAGTAGTGGTGCTACCTTAATTAAGCCGTCCTGATTGATTGAAACCTTATCCATGTTTGCTCTGAATGCCGAATCCTCCGCACGTAAAGCTGTCCACCAAATTTCTGGCTGTTGCTCTGCCAGCGCCCGTTCAAAAGGCTCAATTTTAACCAGCTGCGTAAATTGATCATGCGCAGGTGTATCAATCTCTGGTGTTTGCTCACCATTGATAGCTTGATAATGCGCTTTTGAAATTTTCGGATGATAAATGATTAAGTTTAAATTTAATTTTTGCGTTAACTGATCTGCAAAAAGGTAAGTTTCTTTAGTATTATAGCCACTATCCATCCAGATAATCGGAATTTTCGGCGCATGCTGAACGAGCATATGGATTAGTACCGCCTCATAAGGTCTAAAATTAGTCGTGCAAATTGAACGCTGATTGCGCTGTAAAAGCTGTTCAATAATATCTTGACTATCCGCTTGATTAATTGCTTCCAAATTGATTGACATGAGTCACTCCTATTTTTATTTTTTATTATTAATAATAAAATTATTAATTAATTGCTTAATTGACGACCTCGATACTCCACTACATTTCGAATAATTAAGATCACTATCGCAATGATTAGCAAAATCGAGGCAACTGCATAGGAAGCCGAAAATTGATATTCGTTATAAAGTAGTTCGACCTGCAAAGGAACTGTTACTGTTTTACCTCTTAAATTTCCAGAAACAATCGAGACTGCACCATACTCGCCCAAGGCACGAGCAGTTGTTAATACAAGACCATATATCAAAGGCCATTTAATATGTGGCAAAGTGATTTTGCGATAAATAGTACTCGCCGATGCACCAAAAATGGCTGCTGCCTGCTCCTCATCATTCCCACGAGCCTCCAAAACAGGAATTACTTCACGCGTCATAAACGGTAAGGTAACAAAAATCGTAACTAAAATCACCGCTGGCAATGCAAAAATAATTTTAACTCCTAAAAAATTAACTATTGGAAATAGCCAACCAATTCTACCAAAGGTTAGAACATAAAATAGACCAACAACTATGGGTGATATTGCAAAGGGTATATCGATAATACTCATCAAAATATTTTTGCCTTTAAACTGATAATTAAATAAAAGCCAAATTGCAGATAAGCTAAAAATAACATTTACAATAATTGTCACCAAAGTTGTTATTAATGTGAGTTTTAATGCCTTTAAAGTATATTCATCTGAAATAGCTTCTAAATATGCATTGAAACCATTACTCAGGGCACTCGTAAGGACGAAAAACAAAGGTAAAATCAACATTATCACTAAAAAAATAATAGCAATCGCAATTAATAAATATTGGGTTAATGTTTTCTTTCTCATTTATTAATCACCTCACATATCTTTGAATTCGATGCTGAATCAAATTAATCACAATCATCACTAATAAACTAAAAATTAATAAAACGAGAGCAATCGCCGTGGCACCTGAATAAGAGTGTTCATTTAATTGGCTAGCGATTAATAACGATGGAATTTCAGTTTTAAACGGCTGATTACCAGCGATAAAAACCACTGAACCATATTCACCCATGCTTCTAGCAAAAGCTAGGCTGAAGCCAATTAATAAAGGAAATTTCAGTTCGGGAAAAATAATTCGTCTAAATGTTTGAATTGGCGTTGCGCCCATCACAATTGCTGCCTCCTCATAGATTGGATCTAATTTGGCAAGAACTGGTTGGACCTCTCTAACCACAAATGGAATTGTAACGAAAGTCATTGCCACCAAAATTCCGAGCTCCGTATAGGAAACCTTAATGCCAAAATTCAGAAAAAACTGCCCCATAAAGCCTTTATCTGAATAGAGATTTGCCAAGGAAATACCAGCAACTGCGGTCGGTAAAGCAAAGGGTAACTCTACTAAGCCATCAAGCAAACGTTTGCCAATAAATTCATAGCGAACCAAAACCCATGCTAAAATTAATCCAAAAAAAGTATTAATTAATGCTGCCAAAAATGCTGTTTTGATGCTTAAAAGATAACTCAATATAACTCTTTTACTCATGGCAATGCGCCAAAACTCATCAAAGCCAATTTTGGAGGTCTGTAAAAAAATTGAAATCATTGGAATTAAGATAATTAGACTAATCATGCTTAGGGTAATACCAAAGCTAATGCCAAAGCCCGGTATGATTCTATTTTTATTAAGGCTATGCTGCATTTAGTCCTCCTTATTTGTTCGATTTACTCAGAATAGATTTGATCAAAAATGCCACCATCATTAAAGTGTTTTTCTTGAGCCTTAGCCCAGCCACCAAATAATTTGTCATCAATTTGAACTAAGTTTATTGCTTCAAACTGATCTGCATATTCTGCCGCAATTTTTTCATCCGTCGGTCTGTAATAGTTCTCAGCTGCAATTCTTTGCCCTTCATCCGAATATAAATATTCTAAATAAGCTTTAGCCACCTTTTCTGTACCACGTTCCTTTGCGACTTCATCTACAACAGCTACTGATGGCTCCGCCTTAATACTGATACTTGGCGTCACAATTTCATAATCATCTGGGTGCTCCTTTAATGAAAGATAAGCTTCGTTTTCCCAAGCAATTAAAACATCGCCCTGACCATTTTCAACAAAGGTAGTTGTTGCGCCACGGGCACCAGAATCTAAAACCAGTACATTTTGATACAAAGATTTTTCAAAGGCAATATTTTTAGCCTCAGAGCCATCATATTTTTCATTCGCATAAGCCCATGCGGCTAAATAATTCCATCTCGCACCACCAGAAGTTTTAGGATTTGGTGTAATCACGCCAACACCATCCTTGGTTAAATCATCCCAATCTTTAATATTTTTGGGATTACCCTTACGTACTAAAAAAACAATCGTTGACGTATAAGGTGAAGAATTTTCTGGAAACTCTTCCTTCCACCCTTTATCAATCAAGCCCGCATCTTCAATGCTGGTCACATCTTGTTCCAACGCTAAAGTCACGACATCCGCCTCATTCCCTTCAATAACTGAATTGGCCTGCTTACCACTGCCACCATGTGACTGGGTAATTTCCACCTCTTGATTTTCCTTTTTCTGCCAGTATTTTTGAAAAGCCTTATTATAGGCCTCATAAAGTTCTCTGGTTGGATCATAACTAACATTAGTAATCGTAATTTTGTCTTTTTCACCTGCGTCTACTGAACTCTCTTTATCCGAGCTACCACAACCAGCAGTAGAAAATAAAATAACAGCAGCTAATCCCATTGTGACTATTTTTTTCATCTCAACACTCCCTTTTAACCCTTTTTAATTTGAATTTTTTCAAAGTATCTTAGTTTTTTTATAATTTCGGTTCGAACTTAAAATAAAGTTTAACATTTGATAAAAAGGTTGAATAATAGTAATTGAGCTGATGAGTGATAGCAAATAACTATCAATTTGACAAGAAATATGCTCACAGAAAAAAACGCCTAACGAAAAAATACGTTAAGCGTTCTATCATTCATTAATAATTTATAAAAAATTTAATTCTATTTTTTATTGTTGATAATCGACTAGCCTTTTGCCACCACTCGCCTTTTGTAAACGATTCATATAAGCCGTAGCATTTTCACCTTCAAAAACTTCAACAAAGATTGCTGAAACTTCTGGCTGATCAAATTGGCGTAGTGCTTGATACAAATTATGAGTTGCCATTTCAATCGAATATTCTTTGGATAATTCAAAAATTTTAGCTTGCTTAAAATTAATAAGGTCACTTTCATCTGCCACAATCGCCAAATTGGCTTGATCAGGAATCTGTGAAATTTCATCTTTTGCTACCATAAATACAGGTACGTTAGGTGAATAATGCTGATACTTCATCCCAGGCGCCTTTGGCACTTCCTCAGCACTTATCAGATGGGCATCATATTTCAAGGTCGGTAAAATTGCGCGCAAATCAGATTGAGTAATCTTACCAGGTCTTAATATTAAAGGGATTGAACCAGTCAAATCAACCACCGTTGATTCCACACCAACTTCGGCAGTACCACCATCCAAAATCGCTGATATTTTGCCATTTAAATCATGATAAACGTGAGCTGCCTGCGTTGGTGAAGGCTTACCAGAGGTATTGGCAGAGGGTCCAACAATTGGTAAACCAAGCTGTTCAATTAAATCAAGAGTTAACTCAGAGTCAGGCATCCTAAAAGCTACCGTAGACAAACCTGCCGTCACCTCATCTGGCAGATTTTTAGCCTCTAAAATCAGGGTTAAGCTTCCCGGCCAAAATTGATCTACTAATTGATAGAAAACATTTGGAATATGCTGAGCATAGTGTTCAACCATTGCCAAATTAGAAACATGAACAATCAAGGGATTATCATTGGGTCGCCCCTTCGCTTGAAAAACAGCCGCTACTGCCTGCGCATCATCAGCTAGTGCACCTAGACCGTAGACCGTCTCTGTTGGAAAGGCAACGAGTTCACCATTATTAAGCAAATGAACTGCTCTATCAATACCTGCTGAATTTGCCTTTAAAATTTCAGTCATCTAATCGCATCCTTACCATTCGGTCATTACCGAATAAATCCTTAAATACCATAACTTCACTCTTTGGAAAAGCTTGTTTTAATAAGCCTTGAACTGCTTCCGCCTGAGCGAAGCCAATTTCAAAATAAACACTGGCATTTGTATTTAAATAATCCACTATCTCATTGATAATTGCTTGATAAATTGCCAAGCCATTATTAGCTGCAAACAAAGCTAAATCAGGCTCATATTTTAAGACACTTGCGTCCATCAGCTCACGTTCATTCGTCGCAATATAGGGTGGATTGCTGATAATCACATCAAACTGCCCTTCAATTTCTGCAAATAAATCACTTTGAATTGTTTCAATTTCTAAATCAAGCTTTTCAGCATTTTTTCTGGTAACTTTCAGTGCATTTTCAGAAATATCGCTTGCTAAAATCTGCCAGTTCGGTCGATTCGCTTTCAAAGCGAGACTAATTGCCCCACTACCACTGCCAATATCTAAAACACGTCTTTTTTTACCATCAAAATCCTTCAATATTAAGGTAACTAGCTCCTCTGTTTCAGGCCTTGGAATTAAGACATTTTCATCCACATATAAAGACAAATCAAAAAAATTAACTGATTGAGTCAGATATTGTAAAGGATAGTCATTCGCAAGCTGAGCCTTCGCCGAAGTCAAAAAACGAAGTGAATCCTCATCCACCTCGCTTTGAAGATTCAATAACAAATCTGTTTTTTGCCAGCCCTTATAGTGTAGAATCAGTGACTCCACTTCATAGCCTTCATTTAATAATTCGTAATATTTCACCTTATATTACCCGTTGAGTTCTTCTAATTTCTTTGTTTGATCGTAGACAATCAAAGCATCAATAATCTCACCAAGCTTACCTGCTAAGATTTGGTCTAGCTTTTGAATTGTCAAACCAATTCGGTGATCCGTCACTCTATTTTGAGGAAAATTATAAGTCCGAATCCGTTCAGAACGGTCACCAGTTCCGACTGCACTCTTACGATTTTCATCATATTCAGATTGAGCTGCGGTCGCATAATGATCATAAACTCTAGCTCGCAAAACCTTCATTGCCTTTTCACGATTTTTCAGCTGACTTCTTTCATCCTGCATTGCAACTACTATACCTGTTGGTAAATGAGTTAAACGGACTGCAGAGGCTGTTTTATTGATATGCTGACCACCAGCTCCTGAGGCATGATAAATATCAACTCTCAAATCCTTGTCCTCAATCTCAATTTCAACTTCCTCTGCCTCTGGCATAACCACAACGGTTGCTGTTGAGGTATGCACACGCCCCTGTGATTCAGTTGATGGAACACGCTGCACACGATGCGCCCCTGATTCGTATTTTAATTTTGAAAAGACATTGTCACCCGTAATCATCATGATAACTTCTTTATAGCCGCCAATACCCGTAATATTCGCCTCTAATAACTCCGTTTTCCAGCCTTCATTTGCTGCATAACGCTGGTACATTTCAAATAAATCGCCAGCGAATAAAGCTGCCTCATCGCCACCAGCAGCACCACGAATTTCCATAATAATATTTTTATCATCATTTGGATCCTTAGGTAATAATAATATTTTAATTTGTTCTTCAAGCTCAGACTTTTCTGCCTTTGCCTCGCTTAGCTCTTCCTTGGCTAATTCAGCCATTTCAGCATCTAAATTTTCGGCTAATAATTCCTCTGAGTCGGAAATCGTTTCAAGGACTTTTTTATAACGACGATAGGTCGCTACCGTCTCTCTGATACTAGCTTCTTCTTTGGTTAAAGCCATTAAACGCTTGGTATCACTAATCACCTCAGGGTCACTCAGCAGTTCTCCTAATTCTTCATAACGATCTTCCACAGCTTGTAATTGGTCGTACATTCATGTCTCCTCTATTAATCTACTTATCCCAGATGATAAAATAAATCTCGAGATAATCTTAATTTTTTATTATAAATAATCAACTCTCATTATTTATAATGCTCTGCAATAATTTGCATTTCTATAATAATGACTAGCCAATTTTAACATAAATTAACGGCTAATGCTAATATTCTCAATGTAAAAATGACAAAATTCAAATTTGAAGAGTGAAATGTTTCTTGAAACTTTATGCTGATTTGTTTCGTTCATCAACTAAACTTAATCGTTGTTTTTAAATTTTCAATATGTTAGAATCTAATAGTCCGATATAGGACTATTTTGTTATTGATTCAGATTTCATCAAGCAATAAATTTTCAAAAAATATAGAAGGGGTGATTTTATTGGATATAAAAGAAACAATTGATAAAAGCTATAATATCTGGTTCGGCATGAATAGCGTTTATGAAATGTGGGCAAAAAAAAATAACCTAACCAATAATTCATTAATGACACTCTATGTCATTTCGAGCTTAGGATTAGAGGCGACACCTAAACAAATTATTGAGCGCCTGCAGCTACCAAAGCAGACTGTTAATTCAACACTCAATACCTTAGAAAAAAAAGGCTATCTACATCGCGAGCAGGATACACAAAATAAACGACAAAAAATCATTAAGTTAACTGAATCAGGTAAAGCATTCACCGATGAAATTCTTGAGGCGCTCTATCAATATGAATATCAAGCCTACGCCCAATTATCAGCACAGGAACGTATAATGCTGATTAGTATTAATGAAAAATTATTGAAATATCTAACAATTTAATTTACTTTTTTACAAATGATTTTACCTAGTCCGATTATGGCATTAATTGCAATTCTATCAACATTAAATATTTATCCAATCCTAGTAATTATTCCATTAGCTGCGATATTTGTTTTTTTAGCTACAACATGATTTGTACTAGCACAATCATTGCCAAGTATTCAAAAAATTCCAGTAAAAATGGATAAAATGACACTTGTCTTGCGAGATTTTTTTGTTGGTGTGCGCATTATCAGGACTTTTGACAATTCAGATAAGAAGAAAAAATAGAGTTGACAAGGCCTTTTAAGGCTATACTCAAAACAGTATTCGAATTAATCAACACTTGCAAGTCTCAAAGTGCTATCAAATACCATTACTTCATTTGGATCAAATTAACTATATTAGTGATTGGCAATATCGAGATACTGACGAGGCAATCGAAATATTACAAACCCAGTTGACCAAAGCTAGCTGGATAATTGATGGCAATTATAGCAATTTGATGTATCAGGAGCGCCTAGCGCTGGCAAATTTTATTATTGTTCTTCAATTTTCGAGATGGTCAAGTTTATTGCGCGTCTTTAAACGTACAATTAAATATTATAAAAAAAGTCGACCTGATATGTCAGAGGGATGTCCGGAAAGGTTTGATTTAGAATTTATTTGGTGGATTTTATATGCAGGCAGAACAAAAGCGAAGAGAAAAAATTATGATAAAATTAAATACAAATATCATGATAAAGTCATCAGCATCAAAAATCAAAGGCAGCTTAATCAGCTATACCAAGAAAGTGATATTCAAAAATTACTGAAATCATAATGAATTGTAGATAATACTCGAATTACCTTAACCCGAAAATAAAAACCACCATCATTGCTGATCGTGGCAAATCATATGAAAAAGATAATTTTTTTAAGATAAATGTGCTTAATGGCTAAACTCTAAAAGAAAAGGAACGATGACTATGATTATAAAAAATTTACGGCTTGATTTATCTGTCATTCAAATTGAAAATTTGAACACAATTGATTTTTCAACGATTCCAATTTTTATTGGCAAAACTCAAGAAGAAATCTCCGTTGTTTTGCCAACCTCTGCCGTCCCTGAAGTGACAATAAATCGAGAGGATGACTGGTCGGGACTAAAAATTGAGGGAGTTCTAGATTTTAGTCTGGTAGGCATCTTAGCCAAAATCTCAAATTTGCTTGCAGAAAACAACATTAGTATATTTGCAATTTCAACATATAACACAGACTATATTTTGGTAAAAAAAGACAGTTTGAACGCTACAATCGCACTACTCAATGACAATGGTTACACCGTTGAATAATATCTATCATAATAAAATTAATTAATCATATAAAACGATTTAAGTCTATATTCATAAACCTTTTATAATTTTATTTCATTAATTAAAAACACCAAAACCACCAGCCCATGAAATTTTTTCGCTAGCTGCTAATGAAATTTGTAAAAATCCTAAGGCTTCAAGCTCGCGCGCACGTTTTAAAGCGCCCGCATCAATGACGGCTAATCCACTACCATCAAGAATCTTACTCAATGTCTCTTTTGCTTCTTGGCTATCACTTGCCAATAGTACAGTAGTTTGATGCGCATCAGCAACTTTTTT
Source organism: Streptococcaceae bacterium (assembly GCA_022484805.1). Lineage (GTDB taxonomy): Bacteria > Bacillota > Bacilli > Lactobacillales > Streptococcaceae > MMGLQ5-1. The sequence goes on along the minus strand of JAKVKP010000022.1, from coordinate 3,746 downwards.
TGTAGCTAAGGTAGCTGCAAAAGTTGTATTGAAACCTTTAACTACCCTCGAATTTGGTAACGATTTTGCAATAACTGCAGCTGCGGAGCTATCTGCTGGTACAACCAAATCGTCAAAGCTATCAAAATTGACTGGATTGGTGATATCTATAACAATTTTTCCTGATAATTCATCCTGATATTGATTAATAATTGCTGCAACTGCTGAATAAGGAACTGCAAGTACAACAACTTCACCAAGTTCTGTCAGTGTTGTATCTGATTGAATATAGGCAACCTCATTTCCAGCATCCTCAAAATTACCACCGATTGTTTTTCCCATATTACCCTTGCCGAAAATACTTATTTTTGTCATTTTTTTGCCTCCTAATTAAACTATTCTAAAAGCAAGCATAGTCCACTTATCAAAAGTAAGCAAATAAAAAGACCTTCAAATAAAAGAGGGGCAAAGGAGGCATGAAAAAGATTAATTATTAGGATGAGATAATAGTAAAGTCGCCAGCTTAAATATAATTTGCACCATATTTTTCCCTTAAAATAAAATATTATTTTTACTAGACACATTAGTATGCTCAATTTATTAAAACAGGACAAAGCTACTCTGCGCAAAATCGTTTTTCAGTATGTGAATAGTACTTCTATTAATTTAATCTAGGAGCTCTCTTTTTGATATTTTTTTATTGTCAATTTATTTTTTTTATTTGATATAATCAACTCGGAGAGTGATTAATATGTTTAAAAATCTCAAATATATACCCGAAAAGTATAAAAAAATATATCTAATCTGCTTATTCATCATGCTTTTACTAATGATTAGTTTTGTTTTATTGAAATTGCCCAAAATATTAGTTTCTCTATTATTAGTTTCATTTTGGCTTATTGATTTTTATTTTTTAAAAAAGTCCTCTCAAAAAATTGTTTATCCTTTAATTGAAAAATTTATTATTTATGCTATCTGGTTTTATTTATCAATAAAATAAGTTAGAAATAACTCATTAAACATTTTAGTTACTTTAATCAGACTTATTAATAAATATTTCTATTAATAAATTACATCAAACAATCTACGAATGAGGCTTTGATTATTAAAGAAAGTGGTGATTATATGGCTTGTATTTTTTGTGAAAAAATTGAAGATAACAAAATAATCAAAGAAACAGATTATTTTAAAATTATCTTTGATATTAATCCAATTCAAAAAGGGCATGTTTTAGTTATTTCTAAAAAACATCTATCCGATTTAAGAGAATTAAATAGTATTCAAATTATTGAGCTCGTAAATATTGAAAAAAAAATATTAGATATTTTTGACACTTTTTCAAATATCCTTGGTGGTACAATTATTCAAAATAATGGAGAAACAATGGATAAAAATACTCATTTCCATATTCATATTGTGCCTAGATACATTGATGATTGTTTTTGGCAAAATCAAGATAGCATTCAAAATGAAATAAATCTCAATTTATTAGAACGACTGATTTCGGAAGGATGATTTCAATTATTGTTCTGAAATTTAATATTCATAGATTTTAAACTAAATAGGCTACTTGATAATCTCTTAGTCTCTAATCACAATAAATTTTTTCCATAATGCGTTTCATCTGAGCAGCCTTGAATGCAAAATACGAAAACCATTTTTAAAATTGGCTAATTTCTATTTCCAACAAACGATAATAGTTCAGTATAAACAACTGGTAATTCGAGTACATTATCTCTATCAATAAAATGTTTGCCCTCAGGCATCAATATCATTTTACAATTCAAGTGGCGTGCTAGGGCTTGCGAATATGTATAGGGAATAATATCATCATCAAAAGCTGAGATGACCACTGCTTGGTTTAATTTAGGTAAAACATTTAAATAATTAATCGGCTTATCGGTAAACTCTGACAGCTGAGGTAAGGTATAAGTTTTTTCATCAAATCCAGAAACCAGTATTAAATTAACTTCCTTAATTTCATGTCTCTCTACAAAACGTAGCGCTTCGATGCATCCAAGGCTATGACCAATTATAGTAATGCCATCCACCTTAGAGATAGTCTGGTCACAATAGCTATCCCATTCACTTATATTTGGACTTTGAGAATTTGGCATGTCTAATAATGAGATATCTAAGCCTTCTTTTTGAATTTCTTTTTTCAACCAAGGAAACCAGTTATCATCTGGATGAGCGGTATAACCGTGAATCAAAAAAATCGAACTACTCATTTATTTCTCTCCTATTCTTATTCAAGTTTTCACTACAACAACAACATTCTATCATACTATCTCATCAAAATAATTTATATCAAAAGTAGATATTGATCAATTCACGGAAAGTTTGAATGCAGATATTCTCTTGAATTTTCATAGTCGTAGCAACTAAATCTGCGACCTCATTTGCATCACTATCATTAAATAAAGATATTTAATCATATTATCATTTCCCGTTCTATACAGAAACAACCACCTCGTGGGAGATGGTTGTTTCATTGAGTTATTTATCTAATTTTTTCTTAATATCATCAACGACATCTTCTGCTTTTTCTTTAACATCTGATGCTGCTTCTTTAACCTTACCTACTGCCTGATCTAAAAGGCCTTCTGCTTTCTGTTTATCGTTACCGGTAACATCTCCAGCTACTTCTTTAGCTTTGCCTTTGATTTTATCGCCTGTTCCTTTGTCTGTCATAATACTTCCTCCTTTGATTTTTTAAAAATTTACTCAAAAAGGTATTATCCAAAATTTTGGAAAATTACGATACCACAATTATGGTAACATTATAAATAATTACAATCAAACAATTTGCAAAGAAAAATAACTAATTAAAGGTGTGAAATTGGTCAGCGCTCTAAAAGGGTAGCGTATGGCTCAATCAAACGGCTCTAAAAAATGATATTAAAGATTTATAATCTATTAATAATTTTTGAAATGATGTCTAAAGATATATCATCAAGATATTTAATCATTTTCAAGTTTAGCCCACCTGGATAGATATTTAATATTTTAGTACCTGCTTTAAATGCTGTATTTTTGCCCACAGTTAGCTAAGACGTTCTGTAACACCAATTACAATCATTCTTAGTTCACCAGCAGCACTACTTGATGCTTGAAAATATGATATTTTTAATATATTCTCGCTAAATTTTTCACATATTTTGTTCAGACAACGCTTAAGGGCAATTGAAGCTTCTATTTTGACACTTGAAGAACTTTTTGTGCGATATATAGCTTCAGCATTATCAATATTCACACCATTCTTTAGAACATAAAATAACAATTTAGTCAATCAACTTAATTTAGTATTTAATTTATTGAAATAAGCAAGTCATTTCATAAATTAACAACAATTAACTTTTCATGAGTCATCGCATCAATTGTTTTACTAATACCATGCACACCCATACCAGAGTTTTTAACACCTAAGAATGGAAAATGATCTGGACCACGCTCTGTACGACCATTAATTTGAACTGAACCAGCCTCAATTTTACCTGCAATTTCGGCAGCACGAGAAAAGTTTTCGCTAAAGACTGACGCTTGTAAGCCATATTCAGACTCATTGGCAATACGAATAGCTTCCTCATCTGATTTGACACGGATAATCGGCAAAACAGGTCCAAATGGTTCCTCCCAGGCAATTCGCATATCCGTTGTTACATGGTCAAATAAGGTAGGATAAATTAAATTAGCCTGACGTTTATTACCGACTAATAAAGTTGCCCCATTTTTGATACTATCTTCAATCAATCCTTCAACATAAT
>JAKVKP010000021.1 GCA_022484805.1 Streptococcaceae bacterium | reverse complement strand
AAATAACAACAATGGCTGAAAACTTTTCTAGTCTCACTTCAGAAATTCAAGCTAAGATTAATGAAGTGGTTCAAAGAGATAGTGAATTAGCCCAACAGCTCAAAGAAATCTAGAGGTAATTAGAATATGGTTCAAGAAGAACAAATTATTATGGATTATCAAAATAACCGTCGTCAACTAGAATCTGACGAAGAATTATTGCATAATTTTAAAAAAAGAGGCGAACAAGCTCTAGAACAAGCGTATCAAAATTTAGATATGAAACTTAGAAACGATAAATTAGATCATCAAGCTGTGTCATATTTTAAGCAAGAATTAATTAAAGTCCAAAATAGCTATGATGAAATTATTAATCATGAACAAAAAAGTCTTCTAAAAAAACTAGAGAATAATGAATTGAATTATCAAGAAAAACTCAATCAAAACAAATAATCTGGGAGGTTGATTCTGTGCTAGAAACATTAGAAAAAGCATTTAAAGAATTACAAAAACAACTAGAGAAAGTTGACATAATGGCATTAGCGATTGAAAAAATGCTAGAAAGTGAACAAAATCAGAAGCAAGTGAAAAAGAAGGGTAAATCTGAATTAGAAAATACAAAAACTACTTTGGATAATGCTTCGGAAGGCTTAGATTATTCCGTTAAAGGCCAATTTGGTAAAAAAATAACTGAAGTGTTTGAAAAGCAAGACAAGTTACTCGATTCTTTTTAGAAATCATTTAAGTAATAATTGATAATATCAATATAAAAAGTCCCGTATTTATTGAGTAAGTTGCTTAGAGTTGCCATAATAATTATGTCTTATCGATGTGGTGGATTTATAATTTAATACTTTAAGAGGTCTGTGCATTTGTCTGTATGTGACTTCTTTTTTAGTTGTATTTATTTTATTGATTTTTAGTGAAATGTAGATATACCATGCTTAAATGCTATCATTAGATGCAATTTTTTGAGTCAACTATCAAAAGTGGTTATCTGTTTTTTACCTTAGACTGGACATAATAAGAAGTCTTTTTTATGTGGATTTACTGCTATAATGATATTGATTTTTAGAACCACATTGAAATGGAGTGATATGAGATGATTGGTTATGAATTCTTAAGTGGTAGCTCAAAGGGCTCAATAATTAGACTAGGCGATATCTTTAGTGAAAATTTTCCAGATTCACGATATCTTAATCAAGAGACTCAATCTATCGCTCTATCTAGGCACCTTGAGGTGCAAAACAAGATTGAAAAATTTAATTATCTAGAATATTTGATATTTATAAAAAAAAATACGCAGCTGGATGAAGAGCAATTAAGCACAATTTTTCATACTATTTTTCAGATTCCAGATGCAAAAAATAGTCAAGATGCAGATGAGTTATTTAACCAAGCATTTAAAATGGTTAGTGAAGCTCCAGAGAATGAAGCTAATATTTCTAAAATGGAGCTACTACTTTTTGAAGTTTATCATCTCGTTAAATCATCATTTTGAAATGAGTAAAGCCCTTACCACTTGGTAAGGGCTTTTTATTTTATAAAGAGATTTCAATGTGAAAATCGATAATTACAATGATTATTATAACATTAGCTTATTTTATATGATAATGTTATTTTCAATATTATCATCAATAATAATTATAAAAGAATAATTTTTCATTGAATATTTAATTCTAAGAAAATACCAAAAATACATTATTAATAAAGTAATTATCCAAAATATTGACGGTTTATTGACGGTTTTTAATTTATTTTCGTTGATAATATCTTATCTTTGTTTTGATTACTTTCCATCTTTTGAATCATCATTCGCTTTTGAAAGGTTAATGCATCTGTATATATATCTAATGTTGTTTTCACTGATTTATGACCTAATATCGCAGAGATAACTGCAATATTTTCTTGCGCCTCCAGACATCGGGTTGCAAAAGTATGTCTCAATTGATGAAAATGAATATCGTGTAACCCAGTTTCAACCATTATTTTTTTAAAATGGTAATTTAGTAATCTAGGTTCAATTGGATGGCCATTGTTTTCAAATACAAATTTAGATTCGATGTTCTCGTTTCTCAAATTTAATAATATTTCCCGAGTAATTTTTCCAAGTGGAATCATGCGCTCAGAGCTGACTGATTTTGCTTTACTTAACGCGAGCTTGGTTTTCTTTGCTCCTTCACCCAACGGCATTCTTTGATAAGTATGCTTAACCATAATCAATTCCCTTTCAAAATCAATATCGGACCACTGCAAAGCTGAAATTTCACCAATCCTCATGCCAGTATACAAGGCTAAAAGAATCGGTACTCCTTTGGGATTCTCTTTTGCACTCTGTTCAACCTTCCTTTGCATTTCTAGCGATAATGCATTAACTTTATTTTTTTGTAATGATGGTAGGTGGATATTGATAAACGGATCATCCATTAGTAGTCTTAGCTTAATTGCAGCATTAATACCCTGCTTAAAAATCGAAATCACTGTCTTAATTGTATTGACTGATAAATATTGACTTTCCATATCATCAATAAACTGCTGTATTCTCTCTGAATTCAAGCTTGCTAATGGACAATCACCAAGCACTGGCAGGATATAGTGATCAATCTTATACTGATAACTCGCATACGATGAAATTTTTACTCTTCTTTTTATTTCTGTATTTAGCCAGTGTGAAAGCCATTGTCTGACATCTCCTGAATAAATTAATTCATCTCGGTTATTGAATTGATATAAATATTTCATTTCAATCAAGCTAGTTCGAGTTGATTTATAGGTTTTACCATAAACATAGCCATAATGAATTCTGCCATCCATTTTCCGTCCTTTAATATAACGTCCCTCCCATCGACCATCTTTTCGTTTATAAATATTTTCTCCACGTTTGCTCATGTTTTCTTATCCCTCTCCTATAATTATTTTTTGACGGCGCCCTTGACGGTTTATATTCAAAAAAATAAACTTATTTGTTTTTTTATCTTACTAATATTGATTAAAAACACTCATTTTATGTTATTAAGTGTATAAAATAATTGTTATTGCAAAAATTAAAAAAATCTAGTAATATAATAGTGTTGATTGCGTTAAACGAGTTTCTTAGAATTAAATATTCTAAGAAAAAGTAAAATTAGATTGTTTTATATAAATAACAAACATTATTAATCAAGGCAAGCCTTGGGCTTACTGAGATGTTAATTATACATCAAAAACATTTCAAAAATATTGAAATAAACTTAATAATAGATGTCGTTTATAATTCTAGCCTAATTATCTGATTTTACTTCTTTTTTATTAATTAAATTGTTGAATTTAGATTAATTTTAAAATCATCAATTTAAATGTTGATAAATAATGATTACGCAATCAACTCAGAAAAGATTGTTTATTAATTTTTTTCAACAATTGAAGAAAGGAGTTGAACCATGAAAAAGAAATGGGCCGTGTGGCTTAGTTTTTTTGTGCTAGTTTTGGGTTTACTACCGAATGTCATTCAAGGCTATACTGCAATAGCTGATTCGTTAGAAGCCGTTGAAACGGAATTAATCAATCAGGATGACTTAGTAGTGACCTCAAAAGTAACTTCATCGCAAGAAAACAATATTTGGGAAATTCATTATCAATATCATACAAATGAGGATAATGAAGCAAAACGATTGAAATTTCAATTTTTGAATGCGGAAAAGCAAAATATTCCAGTTACGCCCGAGAAAAATTGGCAATTAGATGACGATAATTGGTTAATTGGAACGTTTCATTCAAGTGATGAGGGGACAGTTACTGTAACAACAGCGAAAACTGTTTCGAAGATATTATTGAATATCCAGGCAGATGAACAATTGACTGATTCGAATCAGCATAGTGTTAATCAGGATATTCTGACTTCAGATATCGGTAAAACTTATGAATTATTGGCATCTGAAAATGTAACGCCAACGGATTCGACAGATGAGCAAACAACTGTTTCTTCCAGTTCAAATGGTGCTGATGAAAATGTCAATTCATCAGAAGAGACAACTACTGATGAACAAGCTTCAGAGGAAGCTACGACAGCTACAGTTGGTGCAGCAAATTTTGCTACACGAAGTACACTGGCTGCTTCACAAAATTACACTAATATTTCACCGCAATATACCAATGATTCAAATGGTATTTTCCCGACCAATAGCTGGATACCAAATGGAAATACAACTGTATTAAACCATCAGGGAAATAGCAATGCCTCTAGTCAATGGGACGGTGTCACCTCTTGGGACGGTAATCCAACTAATTTAACCCAATCATATATTGAATATGGTGGTACAGGTAGTGATGCGGAGTTTGCAATTCGCAAATATGCAAAAGAAACTAGTACACCTGGGTTGTATGATGTTTATTTGAATGTTCGTGGTAATGAACAAAAAGATATTAAACCAATTGATATTGTATTGGTAGTTGATATGTCTGGATCGATGAATGCATCAATAAATGGTGGTAGTGACCGTGTCGGTGCTGTGAGGCAAGGCGTTAAGAATTTCCTACAAACAATTAATGATGCTGGAATAGGAAAGTATGTTAACGTTGGAGTCGTCGGATATTCAAGTCCAGGTTATATCAGTACTTCAGGTATATTATCAGAAAATATTGGTGCAGCTGATGATCAGGCGCATCTCACTAAAATCAATAATTTGTTAAACAATGAGTTTACAGGTGGAACATTTACTCAACTTGGTATTCGTACAGGTACAGAAATGTTGCAAAATGATACCAGTGGTAATCAAAAAATGATGATTCTGTTGACGGATGGGGTACCAACCTTTAGCTATAAGGTTAGCACGTCGTCTGTGGTAGATGGTACTTTGTATGGTAATACTTTTAGTAGTTCCAGAGATGAACCTGGTAATACTTCTCAATTAAGGAGCTCATATAACGATTCTTCAAGAAACACAATACGCGATACTTGGCCAGCGACACTTGGTGAAGCGAAGATTAGCAAGGATAAAGGTATTGAACTTCATGCTTTAGGAATTCAACTCGGTAACGATTTGAGTTATCTTTCGCAAAATGAGGTTCGCTCAAGAATGAGTCTCCTTGCCTCATCAGGATTATATCAAGACGCAAACTCTGCTTCCGCTGTGCAGAATTATCTTGAGGAACAAGCTAAAAATGTTGCGAGCTCATTTAATACAATTGTTGATGGTAGTATTTCTGATCCAATTGGTTCACAGTTTAATTACAATGGCACAACAGCTGATGTAAAAAGCGTGGGAACTACGGCAGTTACAAAATTACCGACGGCAACAATTGCAAATAATCAATTAGATGTTTCAAGCTTAAATCTTGGTAAGGGTCAAGAAATTCAGTTGCATTACCAAGTTAGATTAAATACTGAAACAAGTGATTTTGTACCGAATAAATGGTACCAAATGAATGGTCAAACGACTTTAACACCAAAAGGTGACGATTCAGAGAATAAGGTTGATTTTGGTGTACCTTCGGCAAAAGGAGAAGGAATTCAATTAGATTTTAAAAAAGTCTGGGAAGAATATGATGGGGATAAGACGAATCGCCCAGCTAGCGTTACCTATGAGGTGACTAGGAGTCAGACAACTGTTGCTAATGCCTGGCAAAAAGGCTATGTCAAGGTTGAGGGCAGTCAAGATCAGGATACGTGGAATAAAACAACCAATCAGCTGACTACCGAAGAAAATGGTGCTACAAATTTATGGTTACCAAAATATAATGCGCAGGGCGTTGCCTTCAATTATAAGGTTTCAAATGAAATCAAGGTGGATGGCTATGATAGTACACAAATTGATGAAACCACTTTTAAAAATGTGAAGCAATTTATACCATTACAACTAGAGGTAACCAAAGAAAATGGTTCAGGCAAGAAATTGACAGGTGCTAGCTTTAAACTAACTGATGATAGTGGTACGGAAATATCGGGTATTGTAGACTCGGAAGGCTCAGTTTTCACTTTTAGTGATTTGAAGTCTGGTAAATATACCTTGACCGAGGTTAAAGCGCCAGATGGCTATGCTATTTTGAAACAGTCGATACAGCTTGAAATATTGACGGACGGCAGTGTTAAAGTTGATGATGAATCGGTTAAGGTAGAAAATCATACAATTAAGCTTACTGTAGATAATCAAGAAAAAGGTCTTTTGCCAGCCACTGGTGGCTCAGGTCGAACGGGCTACTGGCTAATTAGTTTTATTTTGATTATGTTAATGTCGATTATCGGTGGCTACTATTGGTACCGAAATAGGCAAGCTAAAAAAAAGACGAGTCTGAAAAAGTTTAATCGACTATTGAGCCGATTGACAATTATTTTACTTGTTTTACCAATCAGTGTGAGTCTATTTAGACCCATAGCTGCTTTGGCTGATACTAATCCTGTTACTTTTATTTTACATAAGCGTGTTTATAAAGATAGCAATCAATTAAAAACAGTTCAAAATAATGGTTTAGTGATTGATTCTAGTGATGAGGCTACTAAAGCTTTAGTTGATGACAGTCTGACCTACGGTTTAAATGGGGTTACTTTTGAGGTTTATGACGCAACTCAGTACGTAGCAGATAATCTCGGAAAAATGTCACAGGAGGAGCTGTTAGAAAAGGTCACTAATACAGATAAAACGACACTGCTATCAGAAATCGCTCCCTATCATTCATTGATTCAAGAAATTGTGACGAAGACCGTGAATGGTGAAGATGGTGTTGCCGAGCTAACAGTTAATCCAAGCTCGGAAAGTAGTGCTTATTTATTGATTGAAACAAAATTAAGTCAATCAGCTGAGAATCAAGTTGAGATGACTGCGACACCAATGTTGGCCATTTTACCAGTTGAAAATCCAACAAATCAAGGCACATATTTAGATACAATTAATTTGTATCCGAAGAATACGGCCGTTAAACAGGTGACGCCACCAAGTTCCACAACCCCCCCGACTAAGCCAAACAAGCCTCGTTTACCACAAACAGGCGAAGCAAAAACAGCGATGGTAGGCTTGGGTGTTCTTGTTATTTTAATGGCCCTCTTACTTTGGCGAAAAAAAGCAAAGTGATTTTGCTTTAAAAGATAAAATTTTACTTTGATACTTGGATAATGAATTAGATTAATTGGAGGAAAATATGAAAAAGAAAAGTTTGTTGCAGGCTGTGATTGCAGTTCTAACATTGTTAGCGGTCTTTGTTGTCCCAGTGAAAGCTGTATTTGCTGCTGATGATATTACGACAGAGAATGTGAATGTCACAATTAACAAGCGTATTTGGGATGAAGGTAAAACACCATCAGATATTCAAAATACAGGTGAAACAATGGATTTTGGTGGTGATCCTTTAAACGGTTCCGAATTTACGGTTTATAATGTTACAGAAAAATATTATGAATTAATTCAAAATAGTGATCAAAAAACAGCGATTGCTGCGATTCAAGCTGATGCAGAAGCAGTTGCGCCAGCTTATGCAACCAAGGTTGCTGCGCAAGTAACAGCTGGACAAGGTCAAGCAACATTTGGTAATTTACCAGTTAAAAATGATGCAGGTCAATATAATGTTTATTTATTTATTGAAACTAAAACGCCTGATAATATTACAGTTACCAAACGTTCAGTGCCAATTGTATTAGCAATGCCAATTTACAAATTAGATGCAAATCAAAATCCAACGGATGTGATTAATTCAGATATCCAATTATATCCTAAAAACGAAACAGCTGAAGATACTAAGGAATTTAGTAATGCAGGTGATTTCTCAAATGTGACGATTGATGGTCAAGAATTTGCAAATGTAACAACTGGCGATACACTAAATTACAAATTAACAGTTAACATCCCTGCTAATATCGGTGATGCCAATGCTGTTCAAAGCTTTAAAGTTCATGATAAGCCTTCTGATGGCTTGGCATTAGTAGATGGTACTGTAAAGGTTGGCGATTTAGTTGAAGGAACTGATTACACGATTATTTATGCAAATGGTGGTTTTACGGTCGAATTGAACTTAACGAGTGATAAGGTTAAGGCATTAGCAGGTCAAAAATTACAATTAACTTATGATATGAAATTGACTGCTGAAGTTGATCCAGATCAATTACAAAATAACAAAGCTAGTGTGCAAATCAATAATACACCTGAACAAGAAATCACACCGCCTAAACCAGTTGGAACTGGTGGTTACCAATTTGTTAAAAAAGATGCTCAAACTGGTAAAACTCTAAAGGGTGCTGAATTTGTTGTTGCGAATAGTGATCAATCTAAATTTGCAGTATTCACAACGAATGCTAATAATGAATATGTTTTCTCTAAATGGGTTGATACTAAAGATGCTGCAACTAAGGTTGTTTCTGACGATAATGGTTCAATCAAGGTGATTGGCTTAGTGAATGGAAGCTATGTTTTAAACGAAACAAAAACACCTTCTGACGATTACGTAATTTTGAAAGACGGTACAATCGAATTTACAGTTGAGCACGGTAAATATGCAACCTCTGAATTAGAAGTGAAAAACACACCGAAAGGCTTATTACCGTCAACTGGTGGCTCAGGTATCTATGCCTTCCTAATTATTGGTGCAGGGATGATGGTTGGTGCTTATATCTGGTTTAAAAAATCAAGAGAACAGGCTGAAGTATAATTAAATTCTGTGATGAATTAACTGATTTAAAAGAATAAATTAGATTGAGGCTGGGAGATAATCCCAGCCTTGTTGGTTATGCTTAAATCTGGTAAGGCGGTTATGAATGGTGAAAAATGAAACGAACCTACGTCGAGAAAAATTGAAAAATGAACGAATTAACCTGATTTTAAAATGCTTGATGATTTTATTATTTATTTCGGGGGCCATCGTTTTTTCATATCCCTTTGTTGCTGATGCGATTAATAATTTTCATGATCAATTGGTAATTGATAATTACCAAAAGGAGATGCAAGCGGCTAATCAAAAACAGCAAAAAGAAAAGCTTGCAAAAATGACAGCTGAAAATAACAAACTATTGGCTAATAATCAATTGACGAATATCCCTGGAATGGGCTTAGTGGCAGATCCTTTCGATGAGGCAGTAAAGGACACTAAATCTCCGACTAAATCCTATTTTAAATCACATACAATTGGTGCAATTTTTATTCCTGCAATTCACGTTAGTCTGCCGATTTTTGATGAAACAAATGACGCTCTATTGGACAAGGGTGCAACTGTTTTGCAGGGAACCTCTTTTCCGATTGGTGGTTTAGGAACACACTCTGTAATTACTGGTCATAGTGGTTTGCCAGAAAAAAAATTATTTACGGATTTAGAAAAGCTTAAAAAAGGGGACCTGTTTTATATTGAAGTTTCAGGTGAAAAATTGGCTTATCGAATTGAAAGCTTTAAAACGGTATTGCCAACTCATCTTGATGATCTAAAAATTGATGAATCCAAAGATTTAGTTACATTATTAACCTGTACACCTTATATGATAAATACCCATCGACTATTAGTAACTGGAGTGCGGGTACCATATACCGAAGCTAAGATGGAAAAGCAAATTAATCAAGCTAAGGATTACCATTTTTATCGTATGTTAATTTTTGCAATCATCATTCCCCTATTTTTTATTGTGATTATTTATTGGATTTGGCGAAAATTTGTTTACTATCAATCCATCAAACATAATTATGATTTTGTTTTTTATATTACGAAACAAGATAAACCTTTATCAGATGTTTTATTTGTTTTGAATGATCGTAAGGGGCAGCTAATCAGAAATGATGATGGTACTATAAAGACTGCAAAAAGCAATCAGGATGGCTATGTAATCTTTAACGAGCTTCCAGGTGGCAAATATTTTGCCAGTCCAAGTGATTCATCTATTCAGTTTCCAAAAGTATTTGGCTACATCTGGTTTGTAAAGGATAAAACTTTCAAGCTTAAAAGTAAAAAAGTTAAAATAACAAAAAATGGTCATGGTAATCAGCGGAAATATATTATTGATAAGAGGTAATCATGATTAAAAAAAATAGGAAGCAATTAAAAAAGGGTCGAAAAAAATTATTAATCAATTTATTGATTTATTTTTTGTTTTTATGTGGCGTATTAATTATGCTCTATCCTTTTTATATCAGCGCATTAAATAATTATCTCGATAATGTGAGAGCCTCGAACTATGCCAAGGAATTAAAACAAAATTTTGAGGGGCAGCAAAAAAAATTACAGGCTAAAAATAAAGAATTAGCTAAGCAAGGTTTAACACCAGCGACAGATCCATTCAATGAACAAGCGACAAATCTGGTTTCCAAAGACTATTATAAGGCTCATCTATTGGGTTCAATCAGTATTCCAAAAATTAATCTTAAGATACCATTGTTTGATAAAACTAATAATGATTTATTAGAAATTGGGGCAACGGTTTTAGATGGCACCTCTTATCCTTTAGGTGGGGAGAATACACATTCTGTTATATCAGCGCACCGTGGTCTACCAAATCGAGAATTATTTACAGATTTACCAAAGCTTAATCAGGGTGATATTTTTGTTTTACAGGTTTTGGGACAAAAATTGGCCTATCAAGTTACGAAAATTGAGACAGTCACGCCAAATCAAACCGATGTCTTAAAAATTGAATCAGGCAAGGATTTAGTAACTTTGTTAACCTGTACACCGTATATGATTAATTCCCATCGATTATTAGTGACGGGGACACGCGTACCTTATACAGAGAATGTCCAAAAAAAGGTAAATCAGAGTGATAATAATAGAACTTTGATTCAAATCATAATGCTAGTTTGCTTAGTAATCTTTATTTTGTTAATGCTTTGGTTACTTTATCGACTAATCTATCATTATCTATTAGCCAAAGAATCGTTTAAACTTCAGCTTCGAGTATTGGATGAGAATGATATGGCAGCTATTCAATCATTATTTTTATATTCTAATAATGGAAAGAAAGCGATGAAGCGACAAGGAAAACCAATTGAATTAACGCCTGATTCATTGGGAAATTATGAAATTGATAATCTGCCTAAAATGCTTTATTGCCTTAAAACAGGCGACAATGCTTTGATTATTATTGTCGGACAAAATAAATTACATCAAAAAGACTTAGTGATAAAACAATCTAAGCATTCTATTAAAAGCTTTGAAGTAATAGGCGAAAATATAATACGACTTCATTAATTATTTGTTAAAAGGAGGATTTATGACTGAGCATCAATTATCTCTAGAAGAATTCCAAATTTCTTATCTTTCTAAATTTGATTTAATGATTAATCAGATGTGTGAGAATGGGAACAATCAAGATTTCAAGAATTATATATCAAGCATGAAGCATGATTTTTTATCATTGATTAGCCAGTTCAACCAAAGTAATTTTTGGCAATTGTATCCGAAAATCTTAGGAATTGATTCTAAGCTACAATTATTAAATTTTTTTATTTTTGAAAATGATGATGATGAAATAGAGACTCAAGAAATTCTTCGTATTGTTGAACTAGATTATAAAAATTATTATAAAGAAGCGATGGGTTATAGAATTAATGAATATTTAATGGATTCATTACTTTATATGGTGGATTGAGTTTAATTAATAATCTGCAAGCAACATTAATCAATTTCACGCTTGAATTTTTACGTTATTAATCGATAAAAAAGTCAATAAATACCTTTATACACTAGCGTCTGAATGTATCGATACTTTTCTGAAAGAAACTTGGCGTAAATTGTTGAAAAGGCTGAACGGTTTGGGTTTCAGAGATTAAGTTTTTTTGCATCCAAATGACGTGATGCCATTTATCAAATTTATAGCCAATATTATTGAATAAAGCTACTTTTTTAAAGTCATGCTTTTGATGAAAGATTTCACTTTTTTGGTTACCTTCTGTAATGCAAGAAACGATTGTCGTAATATGCTGTTGTTTTAAAATATCCTCTAAGACAAGATAAAGTATAGTTCCTGCGCCGTGACTTTGATTATCTTGACGAATATAGATTGAAATTTCGCAAGACCAGTCATATGCTGTCCGCTTATTATAAGCACCAGCATAAGCATAGCCAATAATCTCATCATTTTCTTCTAAAACGAGATAAGGATATTTTTCTAGAGTATTTTCAATTCTTTCGGCGAATTCTTCGATTGAAGGTACCTCATATTCAAAGGAAATCGTAGTATTAGTAACATATGGCGCGTAAATTGCGATGAGCGCAGCACTGTCCTTAGGTGTTGCAATACGAATTTTCATAAATAAACCTCATTTCTAAATAATGATAAAGTATAACTTAAAACTATTTGATTAACAATCTAAAAAACTTACTTACAATCTAAAATAAAAGATATTGAAATATAATTATTAATTAATTATAATGAATCAATAAGTCTATTTGCCACCGGGTAAGCAGAACAGTTTCGTTAGGTCTTAGAAGAAACTGTTTCTGTTTTTTTGTCTTTACGAGAATAAATAATCGGTTTGGCAGGTGAAATTTTAATTGCGGATATCAAAAATTGGTGGAGGAGAAGCAAGTGACTATAGAAATTAATCAAATTGGCATAGAGGATGTAAGGACGTTACAAAAAATCACGATTGAAACGTTTAAAGATACATTTGGTGAAAGTAACTCAGAGGCTGATTTAAAGCAATATTTTACCGAAAGCTGTAATCTAGAAAAATTATCTGACGAAATAATAAATTCAAATTCATTTTTTTATTTTATTTATTATAAGCATCAATTAGCTGGTTATTTAAAGGTAAATGTAGATGATGCCCAAACAGAAGATAGAGGCAATAGCTCACTAGAAATTGAAAGAATTTACATTCTATCAAGTTATAAACGTCTGGGGTTAGGGAGAAGATTATTAAATCAGGCCGAAAGCTTGGCAAAGAATACTAATAAAACAATAATTTGGTTAGGTGTCTGGGAAAATAATATAGATGCACAACATTTTTACAGTAGGTTTGGTTTTAAAGAAGTAGGCGCACATCACTTTTTAGTTGGAACTGATTTACAAAGGGATTTGATTTTTGAAAAAATAACCGTATAGATTAATGAAAATATTTTCTGTTAACGGTGTTTGAAAAGTCTTTAAAATAAGAAAACGCATTGAGCCCTACCGTATAATTAGGCTTTGTGCGTTTTTTTTATTAATTTTTTAGTGAAGCGTAGAATGCTGTCGTTAAAAAGATTTAACTAAACCGCCCTCAACCAAAATTGTCTGTCCAGTCATATAGCTATTCGCGCCAGAAACTAAAAAAGTAGCCACTTTTGCAAATTCTTCAGGTTCACCATTTCTGCCGAGTGGTATTTGTTTTTGCGCCGCCTCATTACTTTCGTCACTATGTAGTGCCTTTAAGCGTTCTGTATTAAAACGGCCAGCACCAATGGTATTAACTAAAATGCCATCCTTTGCCAATTCCTGAGAAAGGGTTTTGGAAAGACCGGAAATACCCATTCTAAAAACATTAGATAGCGTAATACCGACGATTGGTTCTTTGACTGAGCTAGAGGTATTGTTCAGTATTCTGCCCTGAGTTGCTTTTAAATCAGGCAATACTGCCCGAATGATTCGAATATAGCTTAATAGTGTTAGTTCATAAGCATCTTGCCAATCCTGTTCATTGAAATCCTCAAATTTACCTGATTTAGGACCGCCGGAATTATTTACTAAAATTTCTATTTTCCCAAATTTTTGTCGAGTTTGTGCAATGAGGCTTTCAATGCTTTCTAAGCTTGTCTGATCGAAAGTGGTATAATCTACTTTTCCCACAGCAGTTTTTTGAATTTCCTGAACTGCACTTGCCAATTTTGCTTGATTTCGACTAGCAAGCATTACATTAGCACCTTCATTTGCCAACTCTTGAGCAATTGCTTTACCTAAGCCGTCACTTGATGCTATAACGAGCGCTGTTTTATTCGTTAATTTTAAATCCATTTAGCTCACAATCCTCTCTTACTATTTTCTTTTCTCATCGTCTCACAATTTTTATGTTTTGACAAACAAACAAATTGTTAAATGCTTGGTTTGTTGCTTACAATTATTTCTTTAAGTAATACTTAGACGAAAATCGTTCTTTGGACGGATTTTAGAATTAGAACATTTGTAATATATTGATATTATTGAGTAAGCAAATAAATATTATTAAAAAGGAAGCGATTGAATTATGATTTGCTTAGTATTTGGGACAATAAGTGTATCATTAGTAATGATTTTATGTAAATGGTGGACCAAGCAAATTGAGAGTAATAATAATCAAGAATCAAATGATTAATATAGTGTCACAAATAGATTGATTAAAGAAACCAGAACTTAATTGACTGGTTTTTTTATTATTCAAAAATACTTAGTTGACTAACTAAAATATTAGGCATATACTTTTAAAGTACAAAAAAATTGAAGGTGGTTGGGAGATTGAGTGAAAATATTGGAAGACTGCTTAAAATTGCATCGATTAATTTATCTCGTAAATTGGATAAATATGCGAAACAGTTTAATTTGACAGGGTCACAAATGATGATAATTGATTTTTTAGCCAGAAATAAGTCACAGCTGATGGTGCAAAAGGATATTGAAGAAGAATTTTACTTAAAACCCTCTACTGTATCAGTATTATTAGGCAGAATGGAAAAAAATGGTTTTATTACGCGCAAGATAAGTGATAGTGATAAGCGCCTACGTTGTATTCAATTAACTGCAAAGGCTGATGAGTTAATAGATATTGCTCAAGCCTACACGATGAATACGCACGATCGATTGACCAAAGGTTTGTCAGATGAAGAATTATTGAGCTTAACTCGTTTTTTAAAGAAAGTTGGGGAAATTGATGAGTAGTGAAAAAATAGCAGTCCAAACAAAATTAACGATTATTGCGGCTGCTTTAATGGGATTTGGCGGAATCATGAGTGAAACAGCAATGAATGTGACTTTCCCTGAATTAACAAAAGTATTTAATATCAGTATGGGTACTATTTCTTGGGTGACTACGGCTTATTTACTAGCGGTGGCAATTGTAATGACCCTAAGCTCATTTCTCTATAAAAGATTTATGAATCGAACACTTTTTTTGACTAGTGTCGTTATATTTATTGTCGGAACCTTAGTTGGCGGTACGGCACAAAATTTTGAAATATTATTGCTTGGCCGAATTTTACAAGGCATTGGGGCGGGGATTTCATTACCATTAACGTTTAATTTAATTTTAGAACACATTCCGATGAAAAAGCTTGGTGTCTGGATGGGCTTTGCTTCGATGATTCTAAGCCTAGCACCTTCAATTGGGCCTACTTATGGTGGACTTTTAATTGATACTCTGGGTTGGCGAATGATTTTTTATACAACATTATTAATTCCAGTTGTTGCATTATTGCTTGGCTTTTCTAGCTTTGAAAAGGTTGCTAAACCACATAAAAATATTAATTTTGATTTTCTGGCATTTATTTTATTATCAGTTGCTCTCACTTCACTTTTAATTACGGTAACCGAGTTGGAAAGTGGTCATTTCAATATAACATTACTAATTGTTTTTGTAATCACGCTTGGTTTGTTTATTTGGCGTAGTTTAACCAGTCAGTCAGAATTTCTTAATATTCGAGTGCTAGGCAAGCTAAGCTTTCTGATGGCGCTAATACCTTTCTTTTTCTATCAATTTGCTAATATTGGTGGTAATTTTATTATTCCTAATTACTTACAAATTGGATTTGGTGTCTCTAGTTTATTGGCAGGTTTTTCGCTATTACCTGGGACCTTATTAGCAGGACTTTTAAATCCAGTTTTTGGTAAAATTTACGATAAAAAAGGTGAGAGAATCCCACTTTATTTGGGAAATTCATTATTTTTATTAGCGCTTATTTTAATGTCTATTTTGACTGAAAATATGGGCTTTATCGGAATGACTATTTTATATGTCGTTTTTGCACTTGGTCGTGTGATGAGTTTTGGTGTTTTGAATACCTCTGCCTTGGCGCATTTGGATGTCGAAAATCGAGCAGATGGTAGCGCAATTTTTCAAACAGCACAACAATTCGCAGGCGCCTTGGGTACGGCAATAGTTGCCTTAATTTCCGCAGCCTCACCCAATATTAAAACAGGTATGAATCATACGCTATTATTGTTTTGCGGTCTTGGTATTATTATTTTCGTTTTATTTATTATTATTTTCGTTTTATTTATTATTATGTTTAAAACAGATACCTATCAAAACAAGATTAATCAATAATTTTATTATTTATATTTTTTTAAGGCAAGGGTTGTTCCTTTGCCTTATTTTAGTTGTCTAATTGATAGCGCTCGATTAATTTTGTTTTGTGACTTTGCATGATTTCTTCAAGTGAAATATCATATTTATCGGCCAGGATAAAGACATTATCTAAAACATCTCCAAGCTCCTCTGTTAGGTGTGCGAGCTGAGTCGTCATATCTTGTGTAGTTTCGTCTGGGCGATCCCTACCGATTTCAATTGTTCTAATTGCCTGAGCAACCTCTCCAACTTCTTCCATTAAAAAATTACTTCTGATAAAGGAATTGTATTGGTACCAATCTCGACTCTTATAAAATTCGCTAATCCATTTTTGATAATGATTAATATCCATTTCAGCCTCCAAGCTTATTAATAAGAATTTAAAATAATAAAATGTGACAACAAAGGTCGTTTTTAAATTCACTTAAATATATAATATAATTAATTGATAAAAAAAGAAAAGAGGAAATATTTTTGAATATTGCAGTATACTGTGGTGCAAGTAAAGGGAATAATCCAGTTTATCAGCAAGCAGCGATTAAATTAGGAAAGTGGATTGCGAGAAATAATAATACATTAATATATGGTGGTGGAAAAGCTGGTTTAATGGGCATTTTAGCAGATTCGGTTTTAGAAAATAGTGGTAGGGTTATTGGAATTATCCCGACATTTTTGCAGGAAAGAGAATTGGCTCATCCTAATATCTCGGAAATGAGAGTCGTAGAATCAATGTCTGAACGCAAAGCGGAGATGCTGTCATTAAGCGATGCCTGTTTGGCATTACCGGGTGGTCCAGGCACATTAGAGGAAATTACCGAGGTCGTTTCATGGGCGCGAGTTGGTCAAAATAATAATCCCTGTGTATTTTTTAATGAAAATGATTACTATGAACCAATCAAAAATTTTTATGATCAGATGGTGTCCTCAGATTTTTTGTCGATAGCCGATCGTAAAAAAATTCTATTTTCTAATTCTTTAACGGAAATTGACCGTTTTATTGAAAATTATACACCACCAGTAGTTAGAAAGTACTAAACTGATAGTTTAGCTTGGTAGCTTGTGCGATTTGATATGTTTGATAAAAGTAATTTTATTATTAATGATTTTGTTTATTTTTTAATATGGAGGTCAGGAAATGACGGTGTTTTTTTATGGTTGCATTTCGATGGATGGCTATTTAGCTGATAAAAATCATAGTTTGGAGTGGCTTCACCGATTTGGCACGACTGAAGAGACTGATTATGAAAAATTTTATCACGAAATGGATGTCGTAATGATGGGTAAAAGGACCTTTAATGAGATAAGTCATTTAGAAAATGTGGAAAGTATCTATCCTACCACGCAAAATTTTGTTTTTACGCACGAGCCCAATTTTTCGGTTGCAGGATTTAAAGCGGTGGATTGTTCAGTTGTCGATTTGGTTAGTCAGCTAGATGCTCAGCAAAATATTGGATTGTTGGTGGCAACACCTTGCTAGCACCTTTACTTGAAGCCAAAATGATAGATTGTTTAATTATACAGATTGCACCAATCATCCTTGGAAAGGGCATCCCTTTGTTTTTAAAAAGTGAAATCAGTAGTCAATTTGAGTTACGTGAACTCCAACAATTTGGGCAGTTCGCTCAGCTAACCTATGATAAATGCTAGGTTGAATCAGGAAGTCATTATTTTAATAATCAAGAATAGCGTATAAGGTCAAAATAATTGGCTTTATACGCTGTTTTTATTAATAATTATCATTTTTTATTTCTTAATGACTGAATTGAGGTGAAGAAAAATGGACTGAAGAGTAAATATAGGACCACTTTTTGATTTAAGCCTCGATATGATAGATGTAGCTGATCAATTATTGGCAATTTTGGCGCTGCAAATAGAATTAAAGCTAGGTTTGCTAGAAATAAAATGGCGATAAACAGACGGGTCATTAATTGGTTGTCTTCAAGGTGATACAATCTTATTAGGATAATAATGCCAAGCAAAATCGCCACCAAGCTTATACCTGAAGCATAGTCATGGATTTGTCCTGTGACTGTTGGCTCAGAAGATTGAACCCGATCCACTATGCCAGTAATAATACAATCGCCGATTGCATAGAGAACAATGGCAAGCGTTAATAGTTTTGCAAGCAAATCGGAAGTTGGTTTAAAACGGAAGTAAAAGGCCGAGGCCGCGACAATCATTAGACTGCCATCAATAATTTCCCATAGTTTAAACGTATTCTGAATAGGGCTACCTGATGAACCAAAGTCACTAATTAGGTTATTCATTTGGTTGAATTCGGGATAAAAATATCCCAATACAAAGGGTAAGATAATTTCACTAATAATCGTAAACATCATCAAATAGAAACCTAAATATTTTTTATTAACCATTTCGCGCCTCTTGCTAATATTTTTTAAAAATTAAAAGCTGTTCTATCAGAAGAAGCATTATAACTGTAAACAATCAAAAATTTTAAGATAGAACAGAACTTTGATAATCTTCACCCCAAGCATACATCGAATTGATGACATTCTCAAGCGTGTAGCCTAGTGGTGTTAATGTATATTCCACTTTTGGTGGAACCTGTGGAAATACTTCACGATTTAATAAGCCTTGTGTTTCCATCTGTCTGAGATTGGCTGTCAAAACCTTTTGCGAGATGCCTGTAACAGAATTTTTAAGCTGGCTAAAGCGCTTAGTTCCTGTTAGTAAGTCACGAACGATTAAAATAGTCCATTTATTTTTTAAAAGCTGTAGAGTCGTCTCAACAGGACAGGCAGGTATTTGGTTATTGAGCATTTTTTCCTCCTTATAATAACAATTAATAAAAATAGGATACTTAGTTACAAAAAAGTGCCTACTTTCCAAAAGATACTTTATGATTTATTATAAACATTGTAGAGAAAAGAAGCAATAGCAATTAAATGGAGGTAATTAGATGAAAATTGGAATTATTGGTGCGACAGGTAATGCAGGTTTGGCAATTCTAAAGGAGGCAGTTGCTAGAAAGCATGAAGTAACGGCCATTGTCAGAAACCAAGCAAAGCTTAAAAGTGAGCTTGGTGGAACAGAGGTTCAAGTGATTGAAAAGGAAGTATTTGATTTAACAGCTGATGATTTAAAGCAGTTTGATGTTGTTGTTAATGCTTTTGCGACGATTCCACCAAAAGCTTATTTGCATATTGATTTAGCGGCTAAGCTAATTCACTTGTTTAGAGAAAATGAAGCAACACGACTTTTCTTTATTGTCGGCGCGGGTAGTTTACAAACTGGTGCTGATAATCATCTATTATTAGAAGATTTGAAGCAAACACCAGATAGTGAAAGTTGGATTGCGATTCCAGAAAATCAGTTTAAAGAACTAGAATTCTTACGCATGATTGATAATGTCGATTGGGTTGCGGTTTCGCCAGGAGTTACTTTTCAACATGGTGATGCAAAACCGCTGATTGTGGGCGAAAATCATTTACTATTTAATCAAAATGAAGAATCGATTACTTCAAGTGGTACTTTAGCGGTTGCCATTTTGAATGAAATTGAAGGAGCTAAATACCGTCAAAGCCGTTTTACTGTTATTGACGATTAATAAATAATTAATTAAAAGCTTATCTAGACTGATGATAGTCTGATAGGCTTTTTTATTTTAATCAAGAATAAATTTTAAGCGCTTGCACATCTTTTTATTTTTTGGTATCATTAATAAAAATTAGGTATACCTAAAAAAGGAGGAAAAATGTTATCTGTGAATCAACTAACCGTTTCGTACGGTCAAGTTCCAGTTTTTAATGATTTAACGGTTATTTTTAATTCGGGGAAAATTACGGGCATCATTGGACCAAATGGTGCAGGTAAGTCAACTTTAATTAAGGCAATTTTAGGCTTAGTTAAGCCTCATTCTGGTAATGTAAGCTATCAGAATCAACCATTAAAAAAAATTCAAAAAAATATTGCTTATGTCGAACAACGAAAAGATTTAGATTTAACTTTTCCAATCAATGTGTTTGATTTAGTGTTAACAGGTACCTATGGTAAGCTAGGGCTTTTTAAAAGCCCTGATAAGCAAGCAATCAAGGCTTGTCATAAGGCAATTGAACAAGTAGACCTGACCGAATTTGCTGAAAGGCAAATTGGAAATCTTTCTGGTGGACAATTACAACGTGCTTTTGTGGCTCGCGCAATTGTCCAAGGGGCAGAAGTAATTGTCTTGGATGAGCCCTTTGTCGGTATTGACTTGCAAAGTGAGACAGCAATTATGGCCATTATGAAGCAATGGAAAGTAGAAAATAAAACAATTATTGTTGTTCACCATGATTTGAATAAGGTATCGAGCTACTTTGATGACTTAGTAATCATGAATCATGGCTTAATTGATTATGGACCTACTCAACAAGTTTACAATGCACATAATATTGAGCAGGCATTTAGTGCCGATTTGTCTTCTGTATTATTTAATCAAAAGGAGGGCAAGCTATCATGAATTCATTGATTAGTTTTTGGCAAGCTTTACAAACTTATGATTTTTTACAGAGTGCCCTTATTACAGCGATAATGGTCGGTGTGATGTCTGGTATTATTGGTAGCTTTATCATTTTAAGAGGGATGTCTTTGATGGGAGATGCGATTTCTCATGCGGTATTGCCCGGTGTCGCAGTTGCATATATGCTGGGTATTAATATACTAATCGGTGCCTCAATCTTTGGTGTAATTGCTGCCTTACTCATTGGCTTTGTAGCCTCTCATAGTAAAATTAAAACCGATACTTCGATTGGAATCGTCTTTAGTGCATTTTACGCTTTAGGCTTTATTCTGATTTCGTTGGCTGAAAGCTCAACCAATTTACATCACATTTTATTTGGAAATATTTTAGCGGTCAGTGATAGTGATATTTTGACGACAGCGGTGGTACTCGGTATTGTGATACTATTTGTTACCATTTTCTACAAGGAGTTATTAATTACCTCATTTGACGAGACCTTTGCCAAAACTTATGGTTTAAATACACAATTATTACATTATGGCTTAATGCTTGTATTGACGTTAGTAACAGTTTCCGCCTTGCAGACAGTAGGTATTATTCTTGTCGTTGCTATGTTAATTACACCGGCGGCAACAGCATTTTTATGGACAGATAAGCTAACAGTAATGCTTGTTTTATCAGCTATCTTTGGCACGATTGCTTCTGTTTGCGGCTTGTACTTCAGCTACACGCTAAATTGGGCATCTGGGCCTGCAATTGTCATCTTTGCAGCACTGTTATTCTTAGTTTCGTTTATTTTTTCACCAAAGCAAGGATTTTTAAAAATTAAAAAATAGAGTTTTTATAAAGGAGTGATTTTTTGAAAAGGATAGTTATAAGTATTGTTGCAGTTGTGGCAATTGTTGGGGGCGTATTTTATTTTGTAAATAGTAGAAATGACAGCCAGAGTGCTGGTGAAACGGTTCAAAAAGATGATGGCAAGCTGAGAGTTGTAACAACTAACTCTATTTTAGAGGATATGGTTTCGAATGTCGCTAAGGACCGTATTCACTTATATAGTATTGTGCAACGTGGTGTTGATCCACATGAATACGAACCACGTCCAAACGATATTACTGAAGCAACAGAAGCGGATGTTTTATTCCACAATGGACTTAATCTAGAAACTGGTGGTAGCGGTTGGTTTAAGAAATTAGTTGAAACATCACATAAGGAATTTGATAAAGACGTCTTTGCTGCCAGTGAAGGGGTAACAGCCATGCACTTAACGACTAATGAAGATGAAGAAGACCCGCATGCTTGGTTAGATTTAAATAATGGAATTCAATACGTTAAGACGATTACGAAAGTTTTAAAAGAAAAAGATGCGAAAAATGCTGATTATTATCAAAAAAATTCAGATGAATATATCGCAAAATTATCTGAATTGCATCAAACAGCTCAATCTAAATTTTTAGATATTCCAGAAAACCAGCGTTTACTCGTAACCTCAGAGGGTGCTTTTAAATATTTTTCAAAGGCATATCATGTGACACCCGCTTATATCTGGGAGATTAATACTGAAACGCAAGGGACACCAGAACAAATGGCTGCTGTTTTAGCAGAGATTGACAAGTATGATGTCAAACATTTATTTGTTGAAACCTCAGTTTCACCGAAATCAATGAATAAAGTTGCTGATGAGACTGGTCTAACGATTTATTCCAAGATTTTTACCGATTCACTGGCCAAAAAAGGGAGTACGGGAGATACCTACTATACGATGATGAAATGGAATCTGGATAAAATTCATGATGGCTTAGCTAATTAGTTTTAGGTATTAATAATGCAATTAAAGAATAAGCATCAATAATTATCCATTAATTGCATTATGCCAAACCTTAATTCTTTCTTGACTTTTACCGTTATTAGCACCACTGGTTGAAAGTGCTGAGATAATAGGAATCTGTTTACGCTTAAATGCGTTAATTCTTTGGGTTTCTTGGTAGGCGCGGCTACCATTGGCAATGATTCGTTTAATTGGTGCAACCTCAAGGATTTCAGAGAAATCATTTAATTCAACTGTGATGAAATTTGTGTCTAAGCTTCCAATTCTTTCAAAACTTTGATAGACATCCCAAAGACCAATGTGATTGCTCAATAAAATATCAATCCGTTCTTGGTAAGTGCTGGGCATGTCTAAATCTAGTGTCATAAAGATAATTTTCCAAAATTGATTACTAGGATTTCCATAATATTGTTGAAATTCGATTGATTTTTGACTTGGCGCACTGCCTAAAATAAGTATTTCAGTGGAATGGTTATATATGGGCTTGAGTCCAACATTCAATTGTTCATCCTCCAAACATTATTCATAATAATTTTAATAATAAAAGATACCATAAATATTACAATTATTGACTGTTACTTGACGAAAATTTTAATAACTATAGTAAATAGAGGCGTTCAGTCAATTGACTAAATGCCTCTATTTGCATTCTATATTAGGTCGCTATCCTCTAAAAGTTCCTGAATCATTGTACCTTGTATTTTTTTCAGTCCTTTTTTCTCTAATTTTTTCAAAATCCAAGGTAACTTGATATCTTCTAATTTTTTGCCATCAAGTAATCTACTAGTTGAACTTAGTAATGTCCTAAGATCATATGCGGAAGCAAAAACTTCTGGCACCCCTCTATCGACATTGAGCAATGTATAAACCGCCTCCATTGCAGTTCTAACTGAATATTCTGTTGTAAAAACAGTATCTCTCTCTGTTTCACTAAAGTTACCAATGAACGCTAAATTTTTTGAGCCCTCTGGTACCGCTAAAGGTCGGTCACCATCAGCTCGTGCCATAAAGTATGAAGTAATATAAGGCATATAGCAAGGAATTGTATTTGCTGAATGTTGTGCTAATGCTGGAATTTCTTCAATTGGCACTCCTAGATGATATAGCCATTCTTGAGCAATTTCACTACCTGAACATTCTGTAATGCTCTTCTTAATAAAATTGCCGGGTTTATTTGAAAGCAATCCATATATCCAGACGACTAATTGATCCTTTGGCTGTGCCTTAAAGTGAGGCTGCCGATTCAAGGTATAGCTCAACATCCAATTTGAATCCTTGGCAGTTACAATGCCACCGGTTACTACCTTACCAGCATAGGGATCACGCTTACTAATTTTTTCAATATAAGGCGCAATTTTATCATCAAGAGTAGTTAGAGTCGCTGAGACAAACCAACTTTCTTCTGGTAAATTAGAGTAAAATTTTTCAGGTTTACCAAAGCTGCCATCTTGTTCAGCCAAGTTTTTCCAAAGCTGCCAACTACCACCGAGTGATTTATTAATTGGTGCTGGATGATCGTTATCACCATAAGTTGTGCTTTCGGTGATACTACCATTTGTCACAAAAACTAAATCGTTTTCAGTTAGGTATATTGTTTTTTCTTCATCCTTAATATTTAAAACTAAAGCGTTGGCAAACTTTTTCTGACCTTGTTTTTCAACTAAAATATTTTTAACCGTTGTGTCATATTGGAAATGGACACCGTTTGCTTCTAAGTATTTTACTAAAGGTAAAACAAGTGATTCGTATTGATTGTATTTGGTGAATTTTAAGGCAGATAAGTCAGGTAAACCATCGATGTGATGAATGAAACGCATAATATAACGGCGCATTTCAATTGCGGAGTGCCATTTTTCAAAGGCAAACATTGATGACCAATAAATCCAGAAATTTGATTCAAAGAACGCTTCAGAAAAGACATCTGTAATTTTTTTATTTTGTAATTTACTTTCAGAAGTCAAAAAGAGCTTCATCATTTCTTCTGATGATTTATCCGAAAGCGTAAATTTACCATCTGTTTCGATTTGGTGACCACGATTTTCAATCACACGACATTTAGAAAAATTAAGATCTTCCTTATTAAGCCAATAGAATTCATCCAAAACTGATGCATTCTCAACTTCTAATGAAGGAATACTGCGAAATAAATCCCATAAGCATTCAAAATGATTTTCCATTTCCCGACCGCCACGAATAATGAAGCCACGGGTTGGATTTAAAATACCATCAAGGCTACCACCGGCAATTGGCAGCTCCTCTAAAATATGGATGTTTTCACCCTTCATTTGTCCGTCACGGACTAAAAATGCTGCTGCAGCTAAAGATGCTAAGCCAGAGCCAACGAGATAAGCTGATTTTTGATCAACATTTTCTGGTTTCTTTGGTCGAGCAAAGGCTTCATAATTTCCATTACTTCTGTACATAAA
Source organism: Streptococcaceae bacterium (assembly GCA_022484805.1). Taxonomy (GTDB): domain Bacteria; phylum Bacillota; class Bacilli; order Lactobacillales; family Streptococcaceae; genus MMGLQ5-1. The sequence continues at coordinate 18,233 of JAKVKP010000021.1, read as the reverse complement.
GCTACCATCCTTTATTTGTTATTAATAAACCTAGTATATAACTGATTGTAATTATAAACAAATTCTATAGTTATTTATTAAGATAAAAATTATAAATATGATAAATATCTATTTTTGTAATTATTAATACGAATTTTTTCATCCACTATTATTTAATATAAAGCATCTAACCATTATTAAATAACAATTATTTTAATAAAAATGTTATAATTAAATAAAAAGGAGGCGTTTTCAATGGCGAAACAATATCAGCATATTTTAGTTGCACTAGATGGATCACAGCAGTCTGAAAAGGCGTTTGAAGAGGCATTGCAACTGGCAGAAAATAATTATGCCACATTATATCTGGCATCAATTATCAATGATGCGGACCTCTCAACAAGCGCTTTTGCTTTTTCGAAATTACTTGCAGAGGACAAAGAAAGAGTCGAAGCTACTTTATATGAAAAATCAAGGCAAGCAAATGAGAAGTCAATTGCCGAGGTTGTGCCAATTATTGAGGTTGGTAATCCTAAACAATATTTGACAGAAACTTTTCCAGAGCAATATGGTATTGATTTGATTGTAATGGGCGTAACGGGTAAAGGAAAAATTCGTCAAACACTAGTCGGATCAACAACTGCCTATGTAGTAAACCATGCCCCTTGTAATGTGTTGGTTGTCAAATAATTAGCGTCTTTCGGAATGCTTGATTGTTGATAAGTTATTCAAAAAACTTGTTTGATTAATAAAATGGTAGTAAACGCTAGAAAAAATAAGTCACCATAACTTTTTGTTGTGGTGGCTTTATTGAGTTTATTTGAAATATTTTAGTGTGATTATGATTGAAATTGACTATAATTTGCCTTAATTAAGCGTGTAATTTCGTTAATGATACTCAGCTTAGGGTTATCCATGCGATAAGCAATTGAAGTTCGAACAAAGATACTCTTGTCGGCGTGTTCAATAATTTGAACGCTGCCTTTTTTGAGCTCTTCTCTGATAATGTCAAGACTAACGATACCTAAACCAATACCGTTGATTAAAGCATAGCGCATCAAGCCCATATTATTAATATGAATCACATCTTTGTTTTCAAAATTCTTCTCGCGAATAAAGTCATCTAGTGTACTGTGATAAGCACTTTTCATTTCATAGACTAATAATGGTACATTTTCACCTCTTCGATATTTTTCGACTACTTCATTTCTACCAGCTAAGACAACACCATCTTGAATTAATTCGATTTTCCGAATTCCCTTTGCCTCATAACTCCCAGCCATTAAGCCAATATCAATCTGTCCTTTGGCGACCTGCTCTAAAATTTTTCTAGAGTTATCAATTGTGTTGAAATAAATATGCAAATTCTGATCTCTTTGAACAAGATGATCAACGATAGTTTGGAAGTTGGTCTGTATGTAATTAATATCGCCACCAATATTAATTACAAGCTCATTTTTGGGTACCAATGCTTCGATTTCATTTTTCACATTTTCGACCTGATGTGTGATTTTTCGAGCAATTGGAATTAATAATTCTGCTGCCGCAGTTAATTCAAGTCTTCGTCCGTTCTTTACAAATAGAGGGCCAAATTCTTTTTCCAGCTTGGCAATTTGTTTGCTGACAGCGGGTTGGCTAATTGCCATTCTTCGTGCAGTGACAGTGTAATTTCTTTCAATTGTTAAAACTAGAAAAGTTCTTAAAGTAGCAATATCCATAAGTTCTCCTTCTATAACTATTGGTTATGTAATAAATTATAACATAAAAAAACGTTATCGTTTCATTTATCAGCTTTGATTTTTCTGAATTTTCTAAAAAAAAACTAAATTACTCCGAATTATAGTGTTATTAAGTGGTTAAACGCATTCACAAAAACATCATGTCATATTTTATGACACAAAAGATTTGTTTCTTTTCTTTTTTCGGGTAATATAGATACATGGAACGGAGGTAGCGAGATGGGATTTTTTTCAAAGCAAAAAGGCGAGTCAAGATTTGATGATCGGGCACCCTATATGATTGAAATGACACATATTTCAAAAAAATTTGGTCAGCTTGAAGTATTAAAGGACATTAACTTAACGATTAAAAGAGGCGAAGTAGTTGTCTTGATTGGTCCATCTGGTTCAGGAAAGTCTACACTGCTCAGAACAATTAATAAGCTGGAAAAAATCAATGGCGGTAAAATAAAAATTAAAGGTAAAAACATTAATGATCCAGATATGAATAACAATATGCTGAGAGAAATGGTTAATATGGTATTTCAGCACTTTAACTTATTTGCCAATATGACGGTTGGCAAAAATATTGGTATTGGACCTCAAAAATTGAAATATTGGGATGCTAAAAAAACAGATCAAAGAGTTGATGAATTATTAAATCAAGTTGGATTGGCGGATAAAAAGGATGATTATCCAGAAAATTTATCAGGTGGTCAAAAGCAGCGGATTGCGATTGCTAGGGCTTTAGCGATGGGTCCAGAAGTAATTTTATTTGATGAACCTACTTCAGCACTTGATCCAGAAATGGTTGGCGAGGTTTTAAATGTAATGAAGGATATCGCTAAAAGTGGTACCACAATGATTGTGGTTACTCATGAAATGGGCTTTGCTAAGGAAGTTGCCGATCGGATTGTTTTTTTAGAAGAGGGAGAATTAATCGCTGATATGAAGCCAGAAGAATTAAATCGAGATTATCCACATGAACGTGTTGCATCATTTTTAAATAAAATAATATAAGGAGCGAGAGCTATGGTTGAATTTTTAGATAGATATGGCAGTTTCTTATGGAATGGTGCAGTCATGACGATTATTCTTTCTGTTGTGTCAATGATTTTTGCACTTATTTTAGGTGGTGTACTAACAGCGCTCAGAATGAGTAAAAATAAAATTATTCATTACATTACGGTAACGTTTATTGAAATTATTCGTGGATTGCCGATGTTAGTTATTTTATTTCTTTGTTTTTATGGCATCCCAATGTTAGGTATTCAATTTCCAGATTATCAAATTATGGGTGTTGACATGAGTCGCTTTGCTGCAGTACTAGTTGGGCTGACAGTTGGCGAAAGTGTTTTTGTCTCTGAAATTTTTCGTTCAGGCATTCAATCAATTGATCCTGGTCAATTAGAAGGTGCGAGGTCAGTTGGTTTTTCAAAATGGCAGAGCTATCGCTATGTTGTTTTGCCACAGGCAATTCGTAATATTTTACCAGCGATTGCCAATGAATTTGCCAATAATATTAAATCATCATCACAGGCTTCGGTTATCGGTGTTGCCGATTTACTCTTTGCAGCTCAGACAATTCAAGGTATTAGCTATAAACCGTTCCAAGCAGTTGTTGCTGCAGGAGCAATCTATTTACTATTTACTTTTTCAATTACAAGAGTCGTTTCAGTGTTGGAAAAGAAAATGAGCAGAACGAGTAGATCTTAATTATTTAGGTATTAAAAATAAAATAGATAAAAATTATGGAGGAATTAATATGAAAAAGAAGATGAGAAAATTATTTGCTGGATTAGGTTTAACTTTAGGTTTATTACTACTATTTACTGCCTGTGGTAAAAATGAGGAAGCATCTGAAAGTGGTATTGACAAAATTAAATCTGCAAAAAAATTAGTAGTTGCGACTGCTTCTGGTTATGCACCGTATGAGTTTTTTGATTTAAATGGTGATCCTAAAAAAATCGTTGGGGTAGATATGGAATTTGCACAAGTTGTTGCCGATGATTTAGGGGTCGATTTAGAAGTAAAGGATATGACTTTTAGTGCTATTTTAGGCTCTGTAACACAAAATCAGGTTGACTTCGCAATCGCTGGAATGACTGCAACAGACGAACGTAAAAAATCAGTTGATTTTACAGATCCGTATATCATTAATAAGAATGTTGTTATCGTCTTAAAAGGTAATGAAAGTAAGTATGCTTCAGAAGATTCATTTGCAGATGCAAAATTAGCAGTTCAAAAGGCAACAACTCAAGAAACAATTGCTCAAGAGGATTTGAAACCAAAACAGCTCGTTTCGCTTGATAAATTACCAGATGCATTCCTTAATTTAACAACTGGTCAAGTAGACGGTGTTGTGGTTGAAAAGACAGTTGCAATGCAGTATGTTTTAACCGATGATCGGATTGCATACGCAGATGTTGAGATTCCAGGTGAAGTATATACTTCAATCGCTGTACCAAAGGGTAATGAGGATTTGGTTAAACGACTTAATAAATTAATTAAAGAGAACCAAGACAATGGTAATTTTGATAAATGGTTAGAAGAATATTCAATTATTGCTCAAAAATCAGCTACTGCTGAATAATTAGCGTATATCCGCTGAGAGTAGTCAATAACACGTATTCATGTTTTTTAAAATTAGCTTACTGCTCAGGGAGATTTAATCCTAGCAGTAAGCATAATTTTTTAGAAAATCAGATTGAAGCAGTCTGTGGAAAGGGAGTTGGCATGAAAGAACTAGCATACTTTGATGGTGAAATTTCAGAATCAGCTACTTTAAAAGTACCTTTTGATGATCGTGCCCGTTTTTTTGGAGATGGCGTTTATGAAGCTGCCATTGCAAGAAATTATCATATTTTTCAGTTAGATGACCATCTAGATCGGCTTTTTAGAAGCTTGGCTTTAATTGATATTGAACCAAATTTTGATCGGCTAGAAATTGAATCTCTACTAAACGAGTTAAGTAAAAAGGTTGATTTAGATAATCAATTTATCTATTTTCAAGTCTCAAGAGGCGTTGCGCCACGAAATCATGACTATGATATAAAGTTGAAGCCAACTGTTAGCATTGTGATTCGAGAAGGCTTTGATGTTTTAGGACAGCTTTATCAACCCGTTGCTGTCCAGCTTGAAGAAGATATTCGTTTTGCAATGTGTCATGTTAAAACGTTAAATCTATTACCAAATGTTTTATCAACGCATCGTGCTAACAAAAAAGGCTTATTTGAAACAATTTATCACCGAAATGGTCGCGTGACAGAATGTGCACACAGCAACGTTCACATTTTAAAAGATGGTGTTCTACAAACCGCACCAACCGATCAGTATATTTTACCAGGCGTGACACGTAAGCTTTTACTAGAAAATTGTCATTTAATGGGTATTCCTGTTCGAGAAGAGGCATTTTCAACGGATGATTTGTTTTCAGCAGATGAGGTAATCATTACAGCAACTGCTGATTTATGTATTCAGGTCAATCAAATTGATGGTGTGGCAGTTGGTGGCAAAGCACCACAGCTACTCAAAAAGCTGCAGGATAAAATGTATCAGGATTATCTGAAAGAAACGGAGTAAGGATAAGTAGTGTTGATTAGTAAATTATAGATGTCATTATCAGCAAGATATCTGGTCGAACTAATGAAAGGGATAAAATCTTGGCCTCACCCGTTGACATGGGGGTTACAGATATTATTGTCGCTGACTATGTCTATAAAAAAGCACTAGAAGCTGCTGATGGCATGGTGCTGGATTTCTTGGATAGTTAATTTGAATTATCATTAATTATATTGAATAGGTTTAGTGTTCCCTTTATGACGCTAATAAATTAATAATAAAGGGAGATATAAAAAATGAGTATTTTTTTAAGTGAAGCAAATCAAAACATCGTCGTTTATAAGGCTGGAGAGCAACTAGGTGAAGATTATCTTAAGCTAAATGCCAATGAGTCACCATATCCACCCTCACCGAAAATTATCGAAAAATTAAATTCGGAAACCATTAATAATCTTAGGTTTTATGGGGACATTACTTATCACGGTATTCGTGAAAAGGTTGCTAGTAAATTTGATTTAACAGCCGAGAATGTTTCGATTGGCAATGGTGCAGATGATGTTTTGGATTTAATTTGCCGTACTTTTTTCAAGGCTGGCGATGCGTTGATTTTTCCAAATATTACTTATCCTTTCTATCAAACATATGCGAAATCAATGAATTATGATTATCGAGAAGTAGCTGTTGATGATCAATTAAGAATTAATTTAGATGATTATATTAATTGTAGTGCACATTGTATTATCACCAATCCGAATGCACCTTCTGGTCACTACCATCCACTTGAAAAAATTGAAGCGGTGGTGAAAAGTAATCCAAATCGGTTGGTAATTGTTGATGAAGCCTATATCGATTTTGGTGGTACATCGGTTGCGCCACTGGTTTCGGAATATCAAAACTTAATTGTCGTCCAGACTTTTTCAAAATCACGTAATTTAGCTAGTGGTCGATTTGGTTTAGCGATTGCTTCGCCAGAACTTATCGAAGATATGAATAATGTGCGTGGTGCGGTAAATCCATATTTCATGAGTGGTTTACAAATCGCGATGGCTGAAGCTTCACTTGATGATGAGAAGTATTTTAAAGGGACGAAAGCTAAAATTATTGAGACACGTGATGATTTTATTAAACAGCTGAGAGCTTCTGATTTTATAGTTTTAGATAGCGCAACGAATTTTGCTCTAGTTAAGCCACGAAATAAGACCGCAGGAGATATTTATCAAGAATTAAAAGCACGAAAAATACTTGTTCGCTATTATGATAAACCGATTATTGATCAGTATTTACGGATTTCGATTGGACGTCCAAATGATATGGCAGTTTTGCTACAAGCACTTTTAGAGATTGATACATTAGCTTATGCAAAATAGACAATAAATCGTTAGTAAAAAATGTATAAACTCTCAAATGATTGAGGCTAAAAACTAGAGTTAAGATTATTTAGAGTTTATACCGTTGTTTCTGGGTATTTGCGTTCAGTTTCTAGAATAGGAGTTTATATGTTTGTAATTAATGGTACTTCAAAATTAACTAAAGTTTTACTTAGCTCACCAGAGTATTTAATTAGTCCGGCGCCAATTAATGAAATTTCAAAAAAATATGCAGGCCAGCCGTTGGATAGAGCAAAAATGATGCGTGAATATCAAAGTTTAATTGAAACTTACCATAAATTTGATATTGAGGTGGTTGAAAAAGCTGCCGATGCTCAAACACCAAATTCAGTCTTTGCACGTGACTTTGGGGGATGTATTAAGGAAGGTTATATTCTCGGTCGGTTTAAAAAATCGATTCGTGAGCAAGAAAGACAGCAATATGCGGCTAAAATGCAGGCATTAGGAATACCTAAAATCGCTGAGGTTAAAAATGGCTATTTTGAAGGTGGGGATTTTGCCTTTTTAGATGAGAAAACAATTGCGATTGGTCAAATTGATCGGACAGATGAAACTGGCATTAATGAAATCAGGGATCAGCTTGCACCACTTGGCTATGCTGTTTATGCTGTTCCTGCGAATCCAGACTATCTCCATTTAGATATGTGTTTTAATTTAGTCGCACCTAAAATTGCGATTGCCTATCTTGAAGGACTGCCTGAAGCCTTTATTGCACTTTTGCGGGAAAAGGAAATTGAAGTGATTGCTGGTGATGAATCATTGATCTATCAACACGGCTATAATGTGCAAGCGATTGGTGATAATCGAGTCTTATCTTTAGCTCAAAATACTGAAATGAATCGCAAAATGCGCGAGAAAGGCCTAACAGTTATTGAAGTTGATATTACAGAGCTTTTAAAGGCTGGTGGCGGTATCCATTGCATGACTTTCCCATTAGCAAGAATTGATGAAGTGGAAGTGGAGGAGAAAGCTGGATGAAATATTTAATCAGCGATTATCCCGATGTTTTAGAAAGTCGAAATATTCAAGTTGAAATTAATGAGCTTCATCGCTTGGATAATCAAGCGATTGTAGAAGTGTATCCATATGATAACCAAATGGAATTTAACGATAAATTAAAGGAATCCGATGTTTTACTGACAGCCTTTTTACCGATTGATGAAGACTTGCTTGCCAATCAAGCGCAATTAAAAGGTATCGCAGTGAATGCAACTGGAACAGATACAATTGATAAAGAAGCGGCAAAAGCAAAAGATATCAAGGTTTTACCGTTATTTAATTACAGCACTGAGGATGTTGCTAATCAAACGCTTGCGTTAATTTTGTTATTAAATCAAAAATTAAAAGCACATACGCAAAATATAGAAAATGGCATCTGGCGTTATCACGATGTTGGTACTATTAACCGTCTAGGTGCTCAAACGTTGGGTTTAATTGGTTTTGGTAGAATTGCACAGGCTGTCAATAAGCGAGCGCAGGCATTCGGTATGAAGGTACTTGCGGTTGATCCGTTTATTGATCCAGAGATTGCGTTAGCAAACAATGTTGAGCTAGTTGACCTTGAGGCAATCAAGGCAAGGGCAGACGTGATTTCGTTGCATTTGTTTGCAACCAAAGAAAATGAAGGCATGCTAGATTGGGCATTTTTTAGCGCCTTACAACGTAATCCCTTAGTTATTAATGTTGCTAGGGGCAGCTTGATTGATGAAGTCGCATTAATCAGAGCGTTAGATGAGGGATTGGTTCGTGGTGCAGGTCTTGATGTGCTTTCCTCTGAAAAACCAGATTTAAATCATCATCCCTTGCTACATCGAACAAATGTGCAGCTGACACCACATGCGGCATTTTATAGCGAGCAATCAATTGAATATTTACAAAAGAAAACAGTAGCGAATGCAGTGGATATAGCCTGGGGGCGGTAATATGTATGAAGTTTTAAAAACAATGACACAAGCGGAACGAATTGAATATATTGCACGAGATTTGGTTTCGATATTGAGTGTTAATGGCACAAGTGGTGAAGTGGCGATTGCCAATCGAGTTGAAATGATTTTGCGAAGCTTTCCATATTTCCAAAAATTTCCAGAACAATTATGGACAAAACGATTAAAAAATGATGCTTTAGAGCGTAAAAATATTTTTGCTTTCATTAAAAAAGAAAACCAAAGTAAGACAGTGATTTTTCATTCTCACATGGATACTGTCGGTATTGAGGATTATGGGACAATTCAAGATTTAGCAGGTGATTCAGATGCCTTAACTAATTATTTTGCTAGCTATAATGAGGATTTAGATGTTCAAGCAGATGCACAAAGTGGCGATTATTTATTTGGACGCGGCATGCTAGATATGAAGAGTGGGATTGCTGTTAATATCAGTAATATTCTTTATTTTTCAGAGCACTTAGATCAATTATCAGGCAATATTTTATTGATGGTGAATCCAGTTGAGGAAAATGATCATACTGGTGCAATTGAAGCGACACAGGTAATTGCCGATATGAAAAGTGATGGCTACGAAATTTTGGCAGCAATTAATACTGACTTCGTTTCGCCCTTATATCAAGGCGATACTACTCGTTATATATACACAGGTGCTGCTGGTAAGATACTGTCCTGCTTTTACATTAAAGGTCGTGAAACACATGTTGGCTCGACTTTACAAGGAATTGATCCAACCTTGCTATCAAGTGCAATTAATTTAGCAATTAATACTAATTTAGACTTATGTGAGACTATTCCAGATGAAGAAATCTTACCTAGCTCAGCGCTTTATCAGAGAGACCAAAAGGATTTTTACAATGTTCAGACCGCTAAAATTGCGCATTTATACTTTAATACGTTTTTATATGAAAAAAGCGCAAGTGATATTTTGAAGCGTTTTGCTGAGGTTGCCAAGACAGCGATTGAAGAGGTTACAGCCAATTATAAGCTCAGATTAGCACGTTATCAAAATAGTATCGGTATTTCCACAGTTGCTGATTTTGAAGTTCAATTTTATACATTTGACGATTACTGCCAGATGTTGGTGGATAAGGGCAATGATGTTTTAGCATTGATTGACACTTTTAAAAATGAACATTCAGCCTTAGATCGACGTGAAGCAGGCTTTCAATTGATTGATTATCTTGAAAAAGCAACAGGAGAAGATAGTCCTAAGGTTGTTTTATTTATTGCACCGCCATTTTGTCCACACAATTTTATTAATCAAGATAGTCGAGTTGATACAGTTTTGGATCAAACTTTGGCAGAATTTAGCAGTGCTGAAACCTTTAAGAAACGTCGCTTTTTCCCTTATCTATCTGATAGTAGCTATCTTTCAATGCGTGAATCAAAAGTAGAAATTGATCGTTTATTGAATAATTTTCCATTATCAGACGTGATTTATCCGCTACCTTTTGAAACAATTCGTTCATTGGATATTCCAGCGATTGATTTAGGGGTTTATGGTAAAGGTGCGCATACATGGAAAGAACGTTTGTATAAGCCTTATTCTTATCAAACATTACCTAAAATCATTCAATCATTTACACGGAAATTGTTAGCAAGTGATGATTAAGCTATAAAGCGGTTAAGCGCTGTTCACCGAGGTGCTAAATGCACTTAAACGTGATTTTTCAAAAATCACAGTGCATTTAGTCTGTTTCGAGTATGCCTAACCAACGCTCTCAGCTTTTTACATAATCCAGCTTTAACGGTCTGTGGCTAGGAAAATAGATGATTTATGCGCACGTGGGATGCACGCTTACGCTAAATCCCTAATTTTCTACGCCACAAAACGACCGTCTCAGCTTTTTACATAATCCAGCTTCGAGCGTTAGGCGATACTCTCCCGAAACCAGTATTTTTTCCGATAAGTCAATTAGCGACTAAAGTCGCAAGTTTCCTTTATCTCAAAAATCTTGGTTTACCGTTCATTAGGGTGCTAAATCTGCTTGATAGAAAGTTGAAGATTAAGCTAATTTCGCATTTATTCACTTTGGCAATCCTTGCCAAAGTGCGAAATGTACTTAATTAAAGCTTTCTAGCAGATTTAGCCCGATTCGAGTATGCCTAAACAACGCTCTCAGCTTTTTACGAAAGGAAGATAATAATGAGTTCAATTTTTATGCCTACAAAGGTCTTAATTGATGATGCGGTTATTGAAAATAATCAATCAGCATGGCTTTTAGGTCAATCAGCATTATTAATCACCGGTCGCAGCTCTGCTAAATTAAGTGGTGCCGAGGCTGACGTGATTGCTTGCCTAGAGGCAAATAACATTCAATATTCAATCTTTAATCAGGTTGAAAATGATCCTACCGTTGAAACTGTTTTGGCAGCAGCGGAATATGCCAGAGCGGTTGGCGCAGATTTTATTATTGGTATTGGTGGTGGTAGTCCATTAGATGCTGCAAAAGGGGTAGCTGTCTTAGCAGTTAATGAGGCATTGAACTTAGATGGATTATTCCGTAATCAATTTACGAAGGCCTTACCGATTGTTGCCATTCCGACAACCGCTGGAACTGGCAGTGAAGTGACACCGTATAGTGTTCTTTATCGTCAAGATATTGGCACCAAGGTTAGCTTTGGCAGTCCTTTGACTTTCCCTAAAGTCGCTTTATTGGACGAAAAATATACCAAAAGCTTGAGAAAAGATATTGCGATTCATACAGCGATTGACGCTTTTACGCATAGTTTTGAGGGCTTTTTAGCGAATAGAGCCTCGGCATATTCGGATACCTTAGCATTAGATGCAGTTAAACGCTTTGGCAGAGTAATTGATCAGCTGGCTGATTCAAATTACTCGAGCGCCCTTCGTAAGGAATTATTATATATTTCAATGCTTGGCGGTATGGTTATCTCACATACTGGTGTCACAGTGGTACATGCGATGGGTTATGCTTATACCGTTCATTATGATATTCCACACGGACAGGCAAATGGCTTTTTATTAGGTACTTATTTAAAATATTTGAAGCAGATTAACGAACAAAAGCTAGAGATTGCCCTAGATGCCCTTGGTCTGAGCGCTGAGCAATTGATTGAAAAAATTAAAGGCTTAATTGGTAGCGCACCTGCAATCAGGGAAGAGGAAATTGCTCAATTTACTGAGCAAACTTTGGTACAAAGTGGCAGTTTGGCAAATACCTCTGGCGTTGTGGATGAAGCAATTTTGAAAGAATTATGGAAAAATGAGTGGAGGCAGTCACATGAACTTGTATGAACGTAGCTTGAAGGTGCTAGCGCCTGTTGCCAAACGTGCAACACAATTAGGTGTTCAAAGTGGTCAGGGTAGCTATTTAATTGATGAAAATGGTCGAAAAATTTTGGATTTTGCCAGTGGTGTGGCGGTTTGTAATATTGGACACAATCATCCGAAGGTAGTTGAGGCGATTCATCAACAGGTTGATGAATTAATTCACGCAGGGCATAATGTGGTTTACTATGAAAGCTATGTTAAGCTTGCTGAGCGCTTAACTGAATTAAACGGTCCAGATTCAATGGTTTATTTTAGTAATAGTGGCGCTGAGGCAAATGACGGCGCAATCAAGCTGGCAAAATATGTAACAAAGCGTAAAGCAATTATTAGCTTTAAAAATAGCTTCCACGGTCGTACAATCGGTGCGATGAGCTTGACGGCTTCTAGTTCAGCATACCGTAAATATTATACAACCCTACCTGATATTTATTACTTAGATTATCCAAACGTCTATAAGAATCCATTAGTTGACGGTCAACTGGATAGACATTTTTATGATCAATTTACTGAATTATTTAATACTTTAGTTGATCCTTATGATGTTGCCGCTATTATTTTGGAACCTGTTCAAGGTGAGGGTGGTTATGTTGTACCACCGAAGGCTTTTCTTGAATATGTTCGTTCGGTTTGTGATGAATATGGTATTTTATTAATTTTTGATGAAGTCCAAACAGGCTTTGGTCGGACAGGTAAATTATTCGCCTCTCAAGTTTTTGGTGTGGAGCCAGATATTAGAACAGTTGCCAAGGGGATTGCTTCAGGTCTACCACTCTCAGCGATTTTAGCGAAAAAGGATTTAATGCTACAATGGTCGCCCGGAGCGCATGGTGGTACCTTTGGAGGGAATCCAGTTGCCTGTGCAGCAGGTCTCGCAACCTTAGATGTTTTGTTAGATGGTGCGATTGATAATGCAGCCAAGCAAGGCGAATATTTTAAGGCAGAGCTTGAAGCATTAAAAGAAGAATTTGACAGTATTGTTGATGTCCGTGGCGTCGGTCTAATGATTGGGATGGAAATTGAAACAGATGGTCAACCAGATGCTGCTAAAACAGCTCAAATATTAAAAAAAACATTGGAGAAAGGCTTATTGCTTCTTTCTTGTGGCACAGCGCACAATGTCGTTCGGTTTATTGCACCAACCACTGTAAGTGAATCAGAAATTGATGAAGCAATTGCTATCTTGAAAAGCGTTTTGACTGAAATCACAGCAGAAAATAAAGTCTTAAATTGATAAATAATAACTATGGAAGTGATTTATGTATAAAGAACGTAATCTTTCGTCGTCTGAAGCGATATTCTTATTAATCATTGCAATTGGAATCAACGCGTTGGGGATGGGATTAACTGTCGCAACTAATTTTGGGAGTGCCATGTGGACAGCGAGTGCCGTAAATATTGCCAATTTCTTTAATCTGTCTTTAGGACTGGTTTTGATTGTTTATGGTATTGTACAGATTGTTATTAATAATCTATTGTCTCGAACAATAGATTACAGAAGAATTATTGGTAATCTAATTGTTGTTTTCTTTTTCGGAATGCTAGTTGCCGTTTTTACAAATTTTTTTAAGGCGTTAGGTGTGCCTGATTTATCAGTACCAATGAGAGTTATTTTGGATATTCTAGGCACCTTGTTTGTTGGTATTGGGATTTCAATCTCACAGCGGATTAGTTTATTGCTTCATCCGTGGGATGAATTAACCAATATTTTAAGATTTAAGTATTTAAAGGGTGACCCTCGAAAAGCGCAAATTGTTACTTTTTTGATACCTCTAACGATTATTCTAATTTTATTTTTAAAGACTGGGCGAATTGATGCAGTCAATTTTGGGACAATTTTTGCCTTTTGTTTTCAAGGCTCTGTCATTGGCTGGTCAGATGTGCATATTTATAAACGCTTGATACATCGAGTGACGTACTAATAAATATTTTTCTGGGGACAGCGGATTCATAATTTTTATAAATGGAAGTTGAAATTATTTTTCAGCTTCCTTTTTTAATCCATCAAATAGTGATAGTGATATACTAAGCATATTGACATGGAGGAAATTTATGAGCCAAAATTTATTTATTTTAGTATTAATTATTGGTGTATTTATTGTTTTAATTATTTTAGAATTTTATTCACGCTTCAAAATGAAGCAAGCTGTTCGTGAGAAATGGGGTAAAATGCCTTATCAGCCTCGCTTTGATCAGGAAGAGAGCTTGAAAGTGGCATGGCAAATTCAAAAAAAGGATCAAAATTGGGATAGTGAAATTGATGATTTAACTTGGTATGATTTAGATATGTTTAAGGTGTTTCAATCAATTAATAATACCTTTTCAAGTATCGGATCAGAGGCCTTATATGCTCAGCTTCGCCATTTTAATTTTAAAAAAGATCAGCAGTTGGCAACTCTAATTGATTTTTTTGCAGATAACACTGAAGTGCGTCAAGCGATGCAATATCAATTTGCGAGATTAGGTAAAAAAGACAAAAACTTTACAAGACAGTATCTAGAAGGCGATACTTCGCAGGTCATTGGTAGCTTACCATTATACATTTTACTCGGACTATTACCATTTATCGGGCTTGCTATGTTAATGTTCGGTCAAATGGCGGGGATTTACCTCACTGTAATGAGCTTGGTTTTTAATTTAATTTTTTATCAGTATAAGAAAATGAATTTAGAAACAGAATTAACTAGTATGCAATATCTAGTCAGCACCGTTGTTACAGCAAAAAAAATCGCCAAATATCAAAGTCCAATTCAGGATAAACTCCAAAAAAATCTAAAGTGTATTCAAAGTATTCCAAGATTTGGTTTTTCATTTAGAGCGAAAAGTGGCTCGGAAACAGAATTGCTATTTGATTATCTAAATATTTTTCTGATGCTCCCCTTTATTTCTTATCAATTCGTAATTTCAAAGCTCGCTAAATATCGGACAGAAGCGAAGACCGTTTGGGACATTCTAGGGCAAATTGAAGTGGCAATTGCGATATTAAATTATCGAACTTATATGCCAATAACTTGTGAGCCAGCTTTTGACTCTGGAGGCGTTATTGCTGTGGATAATTACCATCCATTACTAGATCATCCGGTTGCCAATCCGATTGAGTGGACCGAGACAACTTTGGTTACAGGTTCTAATGCCTCGGGCAAATCAACCTACGTTAAGAGTGTCGCATTAAGCTGTATTCTAGCGCAAACCATTCAAACGGCAATCGCTTCTCAATTTCAAATGCAGCCTGGTCATGTCTATACTTCGATGGCGGTTGAGGATAATCTTTTTGCAGGAGATAGCTACTTTGTTGCAGAGATTAAATCAATTAAGCGTTTGTTAGCTCAAGTAGAAAGTGGGGAGCGCTGCTATTGCTTTATTGATGAAATATTAAAAGGGACCAATACGATTGAAAGGATTGCTTCTTCAAGCGCAATCATTAATTGGCTGATGGGCTTTCCTTCGTTAGCCTTTGTTGCAACGCATGATATTGAATTAACTGAAATATTAAAAGACCGATGTGATAATATTCATTTCTCAGAAAAGGTTTCTCGTGAGCAGGGTGTTGCCTTTGATTATCAGCTGCATCATGGTCCAGCGCGTTCTCGGAATGCAATTGCCCTATTACAAGCAATGGACTATCCAGCTTCTATTGTCAGCCATGCTCAAAAGTCGGCGAATGATTTTGATCAAGCACATAAGTGGTCTAAGATTTCTAAAATAGAGTGCTGATTTAGTTATTTATAAGTATTCGCAATTTTTTTAAGTAAATTTTAAGCTAGCTTCATTATATTTATCTTATTGATGAAAAGATTTAAATACAATGAGGTGGCAATGGAGACGAGTAGAAAACAGCAAAATAAACGTGGTGGACATCGCAAAATTAAATATTTGGTGCTGATTGCTACGTTTGCTATAGTGATTGCTGGTATTGTGATACTTCCACAAATGATTACGCAAAATAATGAAACAAAGGATAAAACGTTAGCAGAAGATAAGGTTCAAATTGAGCTTGAATTTGAAAGTGAAGATATCGCAAATCTAGTATCAACAAGTGATTCAGTTAAGCTGTATTCTGATATTAATCAGTCAAGTGACGCTACCTTGCCGGTGAATACGCAGGTAACGGTTAATAAATATATTCTTACTTCTGATAATGAAGTTTTTGCGCAATTTACGAGTGATTCAAAATCATATTATGTAGCTGCTAACAATATTGAGCTGCAATTTACGAATGCAATCAATGTTGCTGTTGAAAATTTAGGCTTTCCGACGGCAAATGTTACGAATGAAATTAACTATAGCTTTGAAAAGAAAAGCTATCAGACTGATGATCAAAAGCCACTAGGTGTATTGATTCATGATACAGGAACCGAATACTCTACTCTGGAGAGTGAAGTGAATTATATGATTGAATCCTATAGTGAGGCAGGTGTTTTTGTTCATACTTTTATTGATGGTGAGCAGATTGTCAATATTGCAGATACGAACTATATGGCACAGGGGGCGGGAGAAAAGGCGAATCCATATTATATCCAATTTGAGTTAACGCATGTTTATACAGCAGATGAATTTGCTAATCAAATTGCGATGTCTGCCTACTATACGGCACTAATGCTGAGAGAAAA
Source organism: Streptococcaceae bacterium (assembly GCA_022484805.1). Classification (GTDB taxonomy): domain Bacteria; phylum Bacillota; class Bacilli; order Lactobacillales; family Streptococcaceae; genus MMGLQ5-1. The sequence goes on along the minus strand of JAKVKP010000021.1, from coordinate 1,739 downwards.
CAATTTAGGTGTTACTCTAGGTAGCTCAGATGGCTCAGGAACGGTCTGGACCCATGAGATGGTTAGCAATTATTTAGGAGGTACTGACCATACCGACCCTACTGATTATTGGACAAGCTCTGCAAGCTCGCTGTTCAATAGTGAGTATACAGCTGAGAACTTTAAAAATTTAGTATTAGCCTATTATCTTACCCTTTCCTAATTTTCAGTAGGATTACCAATTGATATCAATAGTACAAGGAATTTCAATTAATTATTATAATTTGATTTGGTTAATAATATTAATGATTAATTAATAACGATTAAGCCACATTTAAGGTAATCGATATATGATTAGTTCATCCCAAATAATTAATCTTTTTCATAACTCCTACCACTGTCAGAAATGGCAGTGGTTTTTTGTTGTTCAAGATAATATTACACAGGTTAAAAGAATAGATTATATAATAAATAAGCTAAATAAATAATAATAAAAAATACACCTTCTTTTTTGGTTAATTCATGCTTCTGTGTATTGTAAATACAGTAAAGAAGATATAAAAAAATGATAATTGCAATTGGAAAATGGAACAATAAGAAAGACTTTGGTACTAAGAGAGTCGTTTTTGAAAATGAAATGGTCGTACTTAAAACAAGTAAAATATTCATTAGGCTTGCCCCGATTAAATTGCCGAATGCTAAGCCTCCGTAGCCCTTTTTGGCGGAGGTGATAACGGTTGATAGTTCAGGTAAGCTTGTGCCGAGTGCAACAATTGTCGCCGAAATTATTGCTTCTGAAACACCTAAGCGACTAGCAGAAACCTGTACTGTTGCAACTAAAAAGCTAGAGCTTAAGGCTACTATTAATGCTGAAATAATCACTTTTGTAATCAGTATTAGTAACTTATTCATAGTAATTGTTTCTTTTTTTTCATTTTCTTGAAAATTTGTATCGATATTATTACCTTTTTTAAAGGAAAAAAGGAGAAAAATCGGTAGTGTTATTAGTAAAATATAACCTATAAATCTAGGTATAGCTGCATGATTTAATATTGAAATTAGGTAAATAATTCCGATACCTAAAAAGGTAATCCACACATTGAAAGCTGATTTTTTTGAAACGGGTATACTACCATATAGTATTCCGATTCCTAAGATAATACTAGTGTTTGTGATAATTGAACCTAATGCATTACCAAGAGCTAATTCATTGGAGCCGCTGAGTAAGGCGCTTATCGTCGTTGCAAATTCAGGTAGACTTGTCCCTAATGAAACGATTGTAGCGCCTATAATCATATCTGAAATACCAATATATTTAGATATGATTATTGCTGAGTCGGTCAAATAATCAGCTGATTTGGAAAGAATAAATAAAGCAATCAAAAATACGATGATGATGATAAAAATTGGTGAATGAGTAAAAAGTTGATCCATAATAATAAAATTCCTTTCATAAAAAAAGGCGTTACTTCAAGTATTCTTCCTGCCCTAAGAAGAATAAACCTTGAAGCAACAGCCCAACCGTTTTTATTTAACTACCCTAGATGATAGCATTATTTGTTCAGTAAATCAATTCGATGTTTACTGAATTGATGGAATCTGATGTATAGATTTTATTTTTTGTTAAATAACGAGTCAAGTCCATAATCCTGTGTAAAATACTATACAATGTTTTACCGGTCTCTCATTGATCAAACTTAATATATTTTCTTGTAGAACTGAGCCATTCGTCATGAAGGTCCATAAGGACAGCTCCAATT
>JAKVKP010000020.1 GCA_022484805.1 Streptococcaceae bacterium | reverse complement strand
GAGTGACAACACCTTGTGTCTGACTTAGCTTCTCATTATTACTCATCAAAATCATCTCCTTCAAAAGCTTCTGCGCCATTCACTGAGCTAGCAGCCGGTGCGGCCATTTTTTGAGTAAAGAAATAATACGCAAAAGCAAGACCTAATAGCGATACACCTAAAATTGGTAAGTTTAAATAAGCGGCAAAAACAAAACCAATCACTAAAAATGTCAAATATTTTTTAACTGGCATAAATTGTAATAACAAGGCAATCCCGACTACAGGTAGCATACTACCAGCAATTGATAAGCCGTCTGTAAACCAGGTTGGTACGAAATCTAAGATTAGTTTGACTAATTTATCCCCAAATAAAACGCAGAGTGTTGTTGGGATAGCTGTTGATAAACCAAAAATAAAAGGTCCAATCCAAAAAGTTCGATTCATTGCTTTGAAATTTTTCTCATTAGCAAATTTTTGTGCACGGTGTGTAACATAGGTATTTGCTAATTTAGCAAATACATCTAGCTGTAAGCCGAGCATTCCGACAGGAACACCAACGGCAAGCGCAACAGCCTTAGCTTGCTCAATGTCATTTGTTGTTCGGATTGCCACATAAATACCGACTAAACTTGCTAAGCCCCAGTTTGGAACCGATGAGCCACCGATATTAGCAACTCCTAGGTTCATTAACTGAAATGTCCCACCGATAACCATTGCAGTTTGCAAATCACCCATAATAAGACCGGCAAAAAAAGCAACCATCACTGGAAACCAAGTCGTGATAACTAAACCTTGCTGATCAAGCACCATCCAAAAACTTAATAGAATAATTAAAATTCCTTGAATAATTTCCATTATTTATCTCTTCTTTCGTTAATTAATATACGTTTCAAGTGGCTCCTCAGCTTCTGAGGGTACAAAATGAAAGGTGACGGGAATACCAAGCGCTTTTAATGCTTTCAAATCAGCAATTTCTTTTTCATTTACCGAAACCATTTTCTTGACTGTTTTCTTATCTGGTCCATCAAAAATAATGCCAATATTAACCTTTGGAATCTCAACCCCTGCCTCGGCCATTCTTAACAATGTTTCAGGCTCACGAACAATTAAGAAAACATTATGATTATCATATTTTCCTGCTTTAATATTATTGATTGCTGTTTCTGTATCAATAATTGACATTCCTGTACCTGCTGGCTTACTCATTCGCATTGCTGATTTTTGCACCTCATCCTTTGCAATTAAATCATCAACAACCATCAGACGCTTTGCTTTAGTTGTTGCTGTCCATTGTGTCACAACGATACCATGAATTAATCTTTGGTCAATTCTTGCTAATACTAAACTCATTTCTCTTCCTCTTTTCATTTTTTACTGATGAATTTTTACATTTAACATGATTTGAAGGACTCATCAGTTTTAATTACTAATTGAGTATAAATTCGAATGAAAAGGTTTTCAATAGATTGGCGATGGGTTGGGACAAAGCGGGTGGTTTAGGGAATGGTGTCACACTGCTGGGAAAATTCCCAGTAGCTCACCTAGATAACTTTTGTCAGATATCAGTGAGTGAGGTACAATGAGAAAGACAGCAAGAATCATTTATTCAAATTATTGGAGGAAACATGTAATGCGTACGATCTCAATTATAATTCCCTGCTATAACGAAGCGGAAAATATCAAACTTTTTTATGAAGCGGTCAGGGAGATTAAGCTCGATGCTATTATTGAATTTTGGTACATTGATGACGGCTCCGAGGATGGCACCTTATACGAAATAATAAAATTAAGTCAGGAGCATCCAGAGGTTCATTATCTATCTTTTTCAAGAAATTTTGGCAAGGAGGCAGCCTTAATTGCTGGTCTTGAGTATGCAACAGGTGACTACATTGCACCGATGGATGTTGATTTACAAGATCCACCAAGTCTTTTACCGATTATGCTTGATAAATTAGATAAAAATTCTGAACTAGATTGTATCCTCACAAAGCGTAATTCAAGAGAAGGGGAACCTGCAATTCGCTCCTTCTTTTCAAAATTGTTCTATCAAATTGAAAGTAAGCTTTCTGATGTCTCAATGGAAAGTGGCGTTCGTGATTACAGATTGATGACTCGAAGAATGGTGGATGCCATTCTTGAGCTACGAGAATATAACCGATTTTCAAAAGGACTTTGGAGCTGGGTCGGCTTTAAGTCCGAAACGATTGGTTATGACAATATTGATCGAGCTGCTGGCAAAACAAGCTGGAATTTCCGTAGCTTATTCCGTTATGCACTTGAAGGAATCATTAACTTTTCTAATGTGCCATTGGAAATCGCTACTTTATCAGGAATAGTAATTTGTCTACTCTCTGGTATCGCAATGCTATATATTATAATTCGCGCACTAATCTGGGGTGATTCGACGAGCGGTTGGCCCTCTTTAGCAACAATTATTTTATTTATGGGTGGCTTACAGCTATTCTGTTTAGGCATCATTGGTAAATATATCGGTAAGATTTTCTTAGAAACCAAAGAACGTCCGCATTATATCGTTGCTAAATCAAGCGAAGATAAAGTCAATAAGTAGCAAAAAAGCTTTACCCATTGTTGCATCTAGGGTAAAGCTTTTTATAATTTATAATATTTATTTTAACAGCGACTGTAGTTCAGAAAATTCCTCTGAACTTAAAGTAATTCCTTTCCCCATCTTTGTATGATCGGGACTCCAAGTTCGAATATCATATTTTGGAGCTGCATCATTCCAGCTCACCATGTTTAACTCTTTCCGCCAGCCCTTTGCATTTTCAGATAAGACACCCAGTTCTTGTGTAATTTCAAATTTTAAATCAGCCATCATCGTCTCCTCAGTTATTTTGACAGGAATAAATTAATTATCCCTATCAATTATTACGTATTTTTTTTAAAATTATAGCTTAAGACTCTTTTTTTGTTCAAAATGCTCCAAAATTAACAATGCTAAAATTAAAATAAGTGGCAAGCAAACAATTAATAGTGCGTATTCACTCAAGTAATTCGTTGAAAATGCAGCTGTAACTGCGCCAAGGACAAAAAATAGGATAGCGAAAAACGAATTTCGCGCTTTTTCAATTGTTTTATGATCATGATCTAAAAAGCCAGTCACCAAAAAAATACCTAAATTTTTAACATTACCAGTACTCATAATTGTCCCATAGCTCATACCACGTAGTCTTTTAAAACTTTCAGCTTGAATTGCTGCAATAAAAGCAATCATCACAATCAACCACTCGTGATTTAAACGAGTTGATAGGAAGGAAAGAAGGATAAAGCCAACCAATTCAACTAAGCAAGCGGTTATGTGCCACCTAAAATTTCGTTGCTGCATATAACGTTTTATAAAGATACAGGTCATGCTACCGCATAAAAAAGAAAGCACTGGAAATAAATACAGTATTGCCTTGCGATAATTCCCTTCAATTATATTTAATGAAAAATAAATTAAGTTTCCAGACTGCATGCTTGCAAAACGACCACCAAGCATTTTAAATGAGTATGCATCCAAAAAGCCACCAATAAAAGTCAAAGAAAATGCAATCCGCAATCCTTCATAAATTCTATATTCTTTTAAATTTGTCATTGTTCACACCATTTCTTACTTGATAACTTTAAGACTTCTCCTCATTATATCAATTTGTCAGGAAAATGTAATTCTAAATACATGATTTTTCTGAAAATTTCAATAATTATTAGGTATTTCTCTCTTTGAACTCAGCTTTTAAAGCGCTCTTGAGTTTTTTAAATTAAAGTACCTCAGATTTTGCGGTTTAGCAAAATACCAATTTTGTGAGAAAAGTCGGAAGAATGTAGCAAATATAGAATTAGAAGTCTTTTTGAGTAATTAAACATTACAAAACGTAATCACTTTGCCTCAAGCTATATAAAAAATCGATAACACATCTAACTTCCAATTCTGATGAGCGAAGTTACTTCCGACGTTGTCACTAATCCAGCTTTAACAGTCTGTGGTTAGGAAAATAGATGATTGATGCGCACGTGCGTTGCACGCTTACGCTATATCCCTAATTTTCTACACCACAAAACGACTGTTTCAGCTTTTTAAATAACTGCCTCAAATTTCGTACTGAAATTATCGGAGAGTAAGTGTGTATTGAGCCTTTGAACTAAATTTTTAAAGCGCCCTTGGGTTGCTTCTAAAAATAAGTTCAAATGCATACCTTTGTCACTAACTGCCTCAAATTTCATACTGAAATTATCGGAGAGTAAGTGACAATGGCAAAAAGAAGGTGTTAATATCACCTTCTTCCAAAACTATAAAATTAGCGAGATATCATATTTTCCTTCTTCATTTCCTTTTTAGCAGTCGCCATCATCAAACGGATGCGATTAAGCTGATTGACAATCGAAACGCCTGGATCATAGTCAATTGGTGCAATATTGGCTTTTGGGTATTGACGTCGTAATTCTTTAATCATCCCTTTACCAACAATATGATTTGGTAAGCAGCCAAACGGTTGAAGACAGACAATATTATTCACCTTATTTTCAAGTAGTTCAATCATTTCACCTGTCAAGAACCAGCCTTCACCAGTATGATTACCGATTGATATAACATTTGAAGCGTCCTCTGCAATGTCATAAATTGAAGAGATGCCATCAAAACGTTCCGAATTGACTAGCGCTTTATGCATCGGTTTTTCAACAAATTCAATGAAATCAATCATCAATTTTGAAAGTTTGCCAGATTTACTGCTCATATTAAGCTCTTCTGCCTTCCAAATTTGATTATAAAGTGAATAATTCATAAAACCAATCAAATCTGGCACAACAGCCTCGGCACCCTCTGACTCGATAATACCAACAATATCATTATTGGCGGTTGGTGCATACTTCACTAAAATTTCACCAACAACGCCGACACGAGGCTTACGTTCATTAGAAATAGGAATCGTATCAAATGCCTTAATAATCCGTTTCATATAATAATTGAATTGTGTGAAGGAGCCATTTTTAACATTCTTTCTAGCTTTCTCTACCCAATAATCATAAAGTTCGTTTACTTGTCCTTTTTCAAGCTCATAAGGTCGAGTCCGATAAATAACACGTTCAAATAAATCACCATACATTGCCGCAAGGAACATTCTTTTTGCAAAGGGAATTGTTATTTTAAATCCTGGAGTATCCTCAACACCTTTATTTCCCATTGAAACTGAAACAACTGGAACTTGTTCAAATCCAGCATCTTTTAATGCTTTACGAAGTAAAGGAATATAGTTTGTAGCTCGACAGCCACCACCAGTTTGGGACATCATTACTGATGTGTTATTTAAATCATAATCACCTGATTCAAGTGCTTTAATTAGCTGACCAATCGAGATAATCGCAGGATAGCAAGAATCATTATTAACATATTTCAAGCCAACATCGACCGCATGGCGATCCATTGCTGGCAAAGTCACCACATGATATCCACTGGATTTAAAGGCTTCTTCAACCAATCCTTCTTGGTGAATTGGTGATAGCATTGGCATAAGTAGTGTATGCTTCTTACGCATTTCTTTGGTAAAAGTAACTGGTTTGTTTTGCTCAGCCAATTCAAAATGCTTCGGAATTTCAATTTTACGCTTATCACGTTCATTAACTGCTGCCTTTAGACTCCTTAAACGAATTCTAATTGCTCCTAAGTTACTACCCTCGTCAATCTTCAAAACAGTATAAAGCTTGTGATAGCCACGCATAATTTCTTCAACCTGGTCTGTTGTCACTGCATCAAGTCCACAGCCAAATGAATTTAATTGAACTAATTCTAAATTTTTATTTTTAGCAACAAATTTTGCCGCTGCATATAGCCGTGAATGATAGACCCATTGATTGACGACGCGTAGACCGCTAACTTCCTCCATACCACTCACCATGTCTTCAGTCATGACATGGAAGCCTTCCTGCGTAATCACATTAGCAATTCCATGATTAATTTCAGGATCTAAATGATATGGTCGACCAGCTAGAACAATTGCTTTTTCATTATTTAGATTAACCTTCATTAGCAAATCATCCGCTTTTTCGCGCAAATCAGCCTTAAAGTCCTTCATTTCTTGAAAGCCGTGAGCAACTGCTGGGCGAATCATCGCCTCAGTAATCCCATCTTCAGCAAACGCCTTCGTCAATGCCAAAACAACAGACTCTTCATCCGCTAAATTAACAAAAGGGTGAAGGTAGCCAATTTCACCGTTACGAATTGCATCGATATTTTTTTCAATCACCTCAGGATAGCTTTGGACAATTGGACAGTTAAAGTGATTTTCAGCAGATTTTTGCTCCTGTTGCTCAAAAATAACACTTGGATAGAAAATTTTGTCCACTTTTTTCTCAATCAAGCTTTCAATATGACCATGTGTCATCTTAGCAGGATAACAAACCGTATCACTAGAGATTGTTTCCATCCCTTTTTCGTAAACCTTTTTGTCACTACGTGGACTAATTACAACACGATAGCCTAGGTCCGTTAAAATTGTGTGCCATAATGGATAATTTTCATACATATTCAAAACACGAGGAATTCCGATTGTACCATGCTCAGCCTTTTTCTTCGATAATGATTTATAACTAAACAAACGTTTGTATTTATAATCAACTAGATTAACTTTTTTCTTTTTAATTTCAATCTTGACCTGCATCGCTTTTTCGGCACCGCGCTCGCAACGATTACCGGTAACAAATTTTCGGCCATCATTGAAAACAGTTAAGGTAAGTGAACATTGATTTTCACAAAGGCCACAGTTCACAAATTCTTTACTTGTTGTAAATTCTTCAAGCTCCTCAGATGAAAGTAAGGTCGTTTCAGGCTGTTCTTCAGCTCGTTCTTGAGCAATTAGGGCACAGCCGTAGGCACCCATTAAACCAGCGATTGATGGTCTAACTACTTGACGACCAGAAACTTTTTCAAACGCCCGCAAAACAGCCTCATTGTAAAAAGTACCACCTTGCACAACTACTTTTTCACCCAAATCTTCAGGTTTTTTAATTTTAATTACTTTATAAAGTGCATTTTTAATCACTGAATAGGATAAACCAGCAGAAATATCTGCAACTGTTGCACCTTCTTTTTGGACTTGCTTAACTTTTGAATTCATAAAAACGGTACATTTTGAGCCTAAATCCACTGGATGCTTAGAAAGTAAAGCCACCTTGGCGAAGTCTTTCACATCATATTGCATGGATTTAGCAAATGTTTCAATAAATGAGCCACAGCCTGACGAACAGGCTTCGTTCAATTGAATAGATGATAAGGCTTGATCAGTGATTGTCATTGCCTTCATATCCTGTCCACCAATATCCAAAATGAAATCAACACCTGGTTGGAAGAAATTAGCTGCCTTATAATGGGCCATTGTTTCAACTTCACCAAAGTCAACCTTTAAGGCATTTTTAATTAAATGTTCCCCGTAACCAGTCACACAACTTTGCGCAATGAAAACATCCGCCGGTAACTTTTCATATAGTGATTGAATCACTTCAATTACGTTTTCTAAGGGCTGACCGTTATTATTACCGTAATAATCAAATAAAATAGCACCATCATCATCAGTTAAGACCACTTTAGTCGTTGTTGAGCCCGCATCAATACCCAAATAAGCTGCGCCATGATGCGAGGTCAGATCTTTAAAACTAGCCTGCGCTTGATTATGACGAGCACGAAACTCTGCTAATTCAGCTTCATCATTAAATAACACTTCTAGAGTATTTTGAGGAACTAAGCTTTCAGAATGATCCGCCTCTAGGCGTTCAATGATCGTTGAGAGTTTTAAATCAATTTGCTCTTCTTCAAGGGCAGCACCCATTGCAACAAACAACTGAGAGTTTTCTGGGAAAACAATATTTTCAGGTTTAATATTTAAGGTTTCAATAAATCGACGGCGTAATTCACTCATAAAGAAGAGTGGTCCACCTAAAAAGGCGATATTACCTTGAATTTTACGTCCCGCTGCCAAGCCAGCAATCGTTTGATTAACTACTGCCTGAAAAATACTAGCAGCAATATCCTCACGTCTTGCACCTTCATTGATTAAAGGCTGAACATCCGTTTTCGCAAAAACGCCACAGCGAGAGGCGATAGGATAAATTGTTTGATAATTCTTAGCAAGCTCGTTAACACCATTAGCATCCGTCTTTAAAAGCTGTGCCATTTGGTCAATGAAGGCACCTGTCCCACCAGCACAAGTCCCATTCATCCGTTGCTCTAAGGCGCCATCAAAAAAGGTAATCTTGGCATCTTCCCCACCAAGCTCAATCACCACATCTGTCTGTGGAATAATTTTTTCCACTGCCATCGTTGCAGCGATAACCTCTTGCACAAATGGAATATCTGTTACCTCAGAAAGACCAATACCACCAGAACCAGTAATAGCGATTGAAGTTTCGACATCTCCGATTAAATCTCTAGCTTCTTTGATTACTTTAATTGCGGCCGTTTTAATATCTGAAAAATGACGCTCATATTTCGAAAAAACGAGCTGTTCACTTTGATCAAATACGACTAACTTAACTGTTGTAGAACCGACATCAATTCCTGCTCTATACATAATTACACCTAAATTTTTATCTGCTCACTTTTTGCACTATATTTTTACTTTTTAAACAACACAATGTCTGATAAAATACTATATATCTATATTGAATTGATTTTAAAAAAATAGCAACCATCAATATTTATTAAAAAGTTTTTTAAGCAACAAATAAATAATTTTTGTTGTTTAAAAATAAAAAAAGGGGGAAATAATCATGGATTTAAGAATAAAAAGAACAAATAAATTGATTAATGAAGCATTTATAAAGTTAGTCGCTGAAAAAGGATTTGATAAAGTGACCATCCAAGATATTGCAGAGGAAGCAATGATTAATCGTGCAACCTTCTATGCGCACTATAAAGACAAGCAGGATCTTTTTGACCAAATTTTAGATGAGTTTATGAAAAAATTTTCTTTTTTACTAAAATCCTCTGAAATTGTACAAGCCGATAATGTTGAGGTTAAACATATTAAAAATCTACTTACCCGATTTTATAATAACCTACAAAAAAATCCAGAGCTGGCAAAGGCATTAATTACAGGTAATAATAAGGAGATCATTACTGAAAAATTTGTCAAAATTTTAAATGAACAATATAGCGATTTGTTTAAAACAGTCGAGGTTAAAAATGGTGGCGACAATGTGCCCATTGATTTTGTAATCGCCTATTTAACAAGTATTTTTGTCGGTACACTTGTATGGTGGGTCCATAATCAGGATCAAATTGAGCCAAAACAATTAGCAGAACTGGTCATTAAACTAGTTAGTAATGGTCATTTGACTGTTCTCGGAATAAATGTAATTCATGAAAAATATTAATTTTCAGCAATTAATAACGACAATAAATAAAGCAGACATTTCTGTGATGTGCTCTCTGTCTAGGATTCTAATTATTTCTTTGTCCTATTGACAGAATACATCTCATGTCTGCTTTATTATTTATAAAAATAGACGACCTTTAATTTAAGTCTAATCCTTAACTAAATCTGGGTAAATTTCTTTCGCAAGTTGTTCTACACCATCCAAAGATTGGTAGCTATAACCGAATAGATAGTTATAATCAACAATGTAGATTGCTTTATTTTTTACTGCTTTTAGGCCAGAAACTTTTGAACTACTTAATAAGCCATCTACCATTTTTTGAGCACCATCTGTTTCATCCCAAGTTGGAATAATTAAAACATCTGGATCCGCTTCAATTAGAGCTTCAACATTTAATTCAGTTTCGTCAACATCATTAAAGACGTGCTCCATTTTCAACATTTTAAATAGGCTCAAAGTAAAGCTTTCGTTTTTCAATGAATAAACTGAAATATTTTCTGGATCATTTGAATGAATATAAGCAAAGGTTTTCTTATCCTCAATACCACTTAATGAATCCTCAAGCTTATCTTGACGTGCTTTGATTTCAGCAGAAAAGCTTGCAGCCTTATCTTGAACATTAAAAATTTTACCAAGATTGTCTAAGTCATTGTAAATCGAGTCAAAAGTTCCACCGTTAATTGAAGTTTCCATTACATAAGTATTGATTCCCATGTCATTTAACGAATCCACGGTACCCGTACCCCAATCTTCATTATCAAATAAACCACTACGACCAAATACGAGGTCTGGATTAGCGCTCAGGGTCACTTCTTGTGAAATATATGAGTCACCAAGATTCTTTAATTTTGCAAATTCATCTGCAACTGATTCGTCAGCTTCACCAAAGACGCCACCAACACCACTAATTGAATCTTGTAAGCCTAAATGTAATAATAATTCAGCCATTGGTCGAACATTGGCAACTACACTTTTAGGAGCACTCTCAAATGTTTGGTCTTTTTTAGTCCACTTTGTACCGCCTTCTGCTCTCGTATAATTTTCAATTGTTAACGGATAAGTTGTTTCACCGTTAGAAGAGCTACTATCAGCTTTTTGCGATTGATTATCTGAATTACACCCCGCTAATAATAAAATTGCCACCAAACTAGACACCAAATATATAATTTTTTTCATCATAACTCCTTATAATTTTATTTTTTATATTCTATAAATAATAAGCAAAGCCTAAGTGTTGTGTAATCGGATTTTCATAGACTGAACAATGAACACCGTAAATTTCTTCAATTAAATCCGAGGTTAAAACTTTCTTTGGTGCACCGCTGGCAATCATTTCACCATCTTTTAAGGCATAGATATAATCACAATAGGCAGCAGTCAGCTCCAAGTCGTGCAAGGCGATTAACACGGTAATATTTAGCTGCTTGACTAATTCTAAGATTTCTAATTGAAAGCGAATATCTAAGTGATTGGTTGGCTCATCTAAAATTAAACACTTGGGCTCTTGAACAATCGCTCTCGCTAAAATAATTCGTTGCTTTTCACCACCAGAAAGAGATTGATAACTTCTCTTGGCATATTGCGTTAAATTAGTTTGCTCTAGAGCTTGCCTAACAATTTGAAAATCTCTTTCATTGTCACTTTCAAGCATCTTTTTATGTGGTGTTCGACCAAGTAGAACCATTTGTTCAACTGTTAAATCAAAATTGAGTGCATTAAATTGTCCAACTACACTCATATATTGAGCAGCCTTTTTATTAGAAGACTTTAGTACGTCTAAGTCGTCCAAATATATCGATCCTGCAGTTGGCGCAATACTTTTATAAATACTCTTTAGCAGGGTAGATTTTCCTGACCCGTTTGCACCAATTAAACCAACAATTTTTTTAGAGGGTACTTCAAGTGAAATCTGTTTGACAATTTCTTTTTTTGCAATTGCCACACTGACATTATCAACAGTTAATTTCATTCATTCCCTCCAAAATTGTAGCCCTTACGGACAATAATATAAATAAAGAGTGGTGCACCAATCAATGAAGTAATAATTCCGATTGGCAGCTCAATATTTTTGATAATTACTCTAGAAATTAAGTCTGCCCAAATCATAAATAAAGCACCGAAAACGGCTGTAATTGGTAAATTTCGCTTGAAATTAGAGCCAAATAAACCCCTTACAATATGCGGCACAATTAAACCGACAAAGCCAATCATACCAGAATTAGCCACAATTACTCCTGTAACAAGCGCAGTCAATCCCATATAAATTCGGCGATACTTACCAAGTGGAACCCCAAGAGTGCTGGCGGCTTCATCGCCTAAAAGCATCACATTTAGAATTCGAGATTGAGTCATAAAGAAGCCAACAACTATTAAAACAACAATCACAATTAATGGTAATTTTGACCAGCTTGATGATGCAAGACTGCCCATCAGCCAGAAAGTGAGCGTCCTAATCCCTTCAACATTGTAAACACCAATTGAAACAATCAAATTTGAAACGGAACCAAATAAGGCACTGATTACTGAGCCAGATAATACGAGCTTAACACTTGTCATCCGCCCGCCAACGCTTGAAAGTACAAGCACTGTAATCGTTGCTGCCATTGCACCAATGAATGCGCCTACGCCCACACCAAATTGAGAAAGAAGTCCTGTCGAACCAAAGCCAATAATAATCGCAAAAGTTGCACCAAGCGATGAGCCAGATGAGATGCCTAAAATATAAGGATCAGCCAAAGGATTTTGCACTACTGCTTGCATCACCGCACCGCTTGTTGCCAATCCCATACCAACTAGGGCAGCTAAAAGTACTCGTGGAAAACGAATAAACCAAATAATATTGGTTGCTTGCGGTGGTATATTATCAATGTGACCAATATTGCCATTGGAAATCTTATAGATTACAATTTGAAAAACATCTTCTAATGATATCGAGGCTTGACCATTACTTACCGAAATACCAATTGAAAATGTAATTAATAAAATAAAAATAAAAGACCAGAATAATGTAAAACGAAAAGTTTGATCTTTTAACACTAGATTATTTACCTCCCCCAATAGTTTAGATACAGTTCATTTATTGATAATGATTCTCATTATCGCTCATTAAATTTATCAATAATCAATATCAATGTCAATATTAATTGTTAAAAAATTCAGAAAATATACATTCCTTCTGACGAATGTAACAAAAAATGATATGCTATCTTTGAGGTGAAATATGACAATTTCAACAAGATTTTTTCGCTTACTACAAAAAAGTTATCGTAAATTTGTAGCAAGTAAATTTAGTTCAATTCAAATTATCGTAACCTATTATGTCATCCTAACTCTAATTGCACTATTACTATTTACACTACCTATTTTTAGACAACCAGACTCTGATGTACCGTTAATTGATCTCGTTTTTATGGCAATTTCAACTGTTAGCGTAACGGGCTTATCAACCTTTGATATTCATTCAGTTTTTAATCAATATGGTGTCATTTTATTGGAAGTTTTATTTCAAGTCGGTGGTTTTGGTATTATGATGATTTCAACCTTCTTTTTCATTCTGTCTAAACGGAAAATTACACTCCGCCAAAGACAATTAATAATGACTGATATGAATCAGCCACGTCTTTCAGGTGTGGTTCGCCTAATCAAACGAACACTAATTATTTTAATCTCATTACAGATTATTTTTGGCGTTGCCTTTGGTACGTATTTTTATTTACATAATGATTTTGAAACGGTACGTGAGAGTTTATTCTGGGGTATTTTTCAATCAGTTTCCGCCGTTACCAATTCGGGATTCGATGTCACTGGTGAGTCCTTATTGCCCTTCGCACAGCATAACGGCTTCCTGCTGTGGATTATGATACTCATGTTCATTGGTAGCATTGGCTTCCCAGTCTTATTAGAAACAACTGATTTTGTTTCCTATCAATTTCAGAAAAAACGGCTACCTTATCGTTTCAGCCTTTTCACTAAGCTTGCGGTTAGTAGCTTCCTAGTCTTATTTATCGTTGGTGGAATTGTTATTTATAATTTCGAAAACAATCATCTTTATCAATTTATGGGTACACCAGAAAAAGTCCTCAACGCCTTTTTCTATTCAATGAGCACGCGTAATGCTGGCTTACAAATTAATCATCTCAGTGATTTCCAGCCCAATACTTTGTTATTTATGAGTGTCTTAATGTTTATTGGGGCAAGTCCAAGCTCGGTTGGTGGTGGGATTCGAACGACTACTGTTGCCATCGTCTTTCTTTACCTAATCGCCTTTTTAAAGGGTGAAACAAATGTTAATTTATTTGGTAGAAGAATTGATCAAAGTGATATCCAAAAATCGGTTGTCGTCTTAAACCTTTCGCTGATTTTTTGCTTTGCTGCTGTTCTAATCCTGATGGCAACTCAGCCAAGTCTAAGTATGATTTCAATCGTTGTTGAGGTTGCTAGTGCCTTTGGGACTACTGGACTTTCTCTTGGCATTACAGATCAATTAGATACAATTGGCAAAATCACAATTGCCCTGTTAATGTTTATTGGTCGTGTTGGCACACTCTACATTTTAATGCTATTTGTTCCTAAGCAAACACGTGACTTGGGTTATGAATATCCAAGTGAAAAAATTATTATCGGATAATGCTTCAAACAAAGCCGAATAATTTGGTTCATTTTTGAAATAAAACGAGATATTTAACTACAATTTAGATCTTATTAAGGTATAATGTATTAGAAAAATTAGAAAGTGGTGTTTAAGTGAAAGCGATTGTAACAGTTATTGGAAAAGATAAAGTAGGTATTATTGCAGGAGTTTCGGCAAAATTGGCTGAGCTTGATATTAATATCATTGATGTAACACAAACAATTTTAAATGATTACTTTACCATGATGATGATGGTCGAAGCAAAGGGTGGCATTAGTATTAAAGAATCTAGCGCCGCTTTAAAGGAACTAGGAAAGCAGCTAGGAGTTTCAATCCATATTCAAAACGAAGAAATATTTAATGCAATGCACAAGCTTTAATTCGTTCTGATTGCAAAAATATTATTTTTGTATTCAATTCGTAAATTAATAAAAAAACGTTGCTTAATTTTGGCTAACATCGATAAAAATTACTATGGGGTGAAATTCTTTGGAAACAACGCAAATACTAGAAACAATAAAGATGATCGAGGAAGAGAATCTTGACATTCGAACAATCACTATGGGTATCTCACTTTTAGATTGTATTGATTCAGATATTGATCTTGCCTGCGAAAAAATCTATCAAAAAATTACAACAAAAGCAAAAAATTTAGTAGCTGTCGGTAAAGAAATAGAAGACGAGTTTGGAATTCCGATTATTAATAAACGTGTCTCTGTCACGCCAATTTCTATTATTGGTGCAGCAACTGACGCTAAGGACTATGTCAAATTTGCCTTGGCATTAGATCGTGCCGCTAAAAAAATCGGTGTTAACTTTATCGGTGGTTTTACAGCACTTGCACAAAAGGGCTACCAAAAGGGCGATCAAATCTTAATTGACTCCATTCCTCAAGCACTCGCACAGACTGACTTTGTTTGTTCTTCAGTCAATGTTGGCTCAACTAAAACAGGTATCAATATGGATGCAGTTCGTGATATGGGAATTGTGATTAAAGAGGCGGCCGACTTAGATGATATGAGCTGTGCTAAATTAGTCGTATTTGCGAATGCGGTTGAGGATAATCCATTTATGGCAGGTGCTTTTCATGGCGTTGGTGAGGCTGATGTTGTGATTAATGTTGGTGTCTCTGGTCCGGGCGTTGTCAAGCGTGCATTAGAAAAGGTTCGCGGTAAAAGCTTTGATATTGTTGCTGAAACAGTCAAACAGACTGCCTTTAAAATTACTCGCATGGGACAATTTGTTGGTGAGCAGGCTAGTGAACGACTTGGTGTTGAATTTGGCATTGTCGATTTATCACTCGCACCGACACCAGCAGTTGGTGATTCTGTTGCACGTATTCTTGAAGAAATGGGATTAGAGCAAGTTGGTACTCATGGGACAACTGCCGCTTTAGCACTATTAAATGATGCTGTCAAAAAGGGTGGTGTCATGGCTTGTAATCACGTTGGTGGCTTGTCAGGTGCTTTTATTCCAGTTTCTGAGGATGAAGGTATGATTGCGGCTGTCAATGATGGCTCGCTAAATCTTGAAAAACTTGAAGCAATGACTGCGATTTGTTCAGTTGGCTTAGATATGATTGCAATTCCTGGGGATACAAATGCTGCTACAATCTCAGCAATGATTGCAGATGAAGCTGCGATTGGGGTAATCAATCAAAAAACGACCGCTGTTCGTATTATTCCAACAAAAGATTCAAAAGTTGGCGATCAAATCGAGTTTGGCGGACTGCTTGGTACCGCACCAGTTATGAAGGTGAACTCAAAGAAATCTGACTTATTTATTGCACGTGGTGGCCATATTCCTGCACCAATTCATTCATTTAAAAACTAGAATAATTTTTAAACAATACAAAAAGACTTTTAAAAGACTAAAACTTTTAAAAGTCTTTTTGCTTTTAATCTAGTTCTTTGGTTAGAAAAAGCTTCTCTATATCCGCCAATGCTTTAAACTTCGTTTAAAATTAATGAACATCGGCACAGCACTATTCAGATGTTTTCTAAACAAGCAGAATACACTTTATATTAAACCAATTTACGCAAAAAGAGCCGATTTCCATCAGCTCCTGTGACTTTTATTTATCGCTTGGTTTCCTACCGTGAATCCCTTTTTGGCGTTGAATCGCCTTTAGCTTTTCAGGGGTAACATCATTCCCAGATTCATCAACAACCTTAATACCTTCAATATGTTGGCGCAAATTGGCTTTTAGCGATTTCACATAGTCTGCTCTTAATACCTTTTGCTCAGCCTTTTCCGCTTCACTTAAGCCTGATTGCTTGGCTTTAGCTGCCAGCTCGTTGATACGTGCCACTTTTTCATCGTTCATCATTTACCTCCTTTATGGATAAAAATTCTGTAAAAAAGATAATTATTTAACATTAATCTTACTGAAATCAGCAACTTTCAATATTAGTTTTTTAACCAGTGTTAAGGTTGCTAAGCGATTTATTTTTACTTCTTCATCCTCAACCATAACCATTGTTGAGTCAAAATAAAGTTCAATTACTGGCGATAACTCAAATAATTTAGTCAATACTGCCTTTAAATCTAAGTCAGTTGCAGCAATTTGAGAGGCTTTTTCAAATAAATCAGTCTCAAATTCATTTTCAAATAATTCTGGTTTAATTGATATTTCAACCTGCTCTTTGACCAAATTCAAAACACGACTTAAATTTTCAACATAAAGCTTATAATCTGGTGCTGACTGAGTAGCTTGAATTGCTTCAATTACCGTTTTAAGTGCTTCAATCGACTTATGGTCAGATGATAAAACTGCGGAAATGAGTTGACGTGGGTAGCCTTCATCTAATAATTGACGCTCAATTCTTGCTTTGATAAATGCTTCAACCGCTTCCTGATTTTGATAACCAGTGATATTTTGATAAATATCAGCAACAATAGTGTTTAAATCAATTTGCCAACCAAATGCTTCTATAATACGAACGATACCTGCAGTGGCACGTCGCAATGCGTAAGGATCATTTGAGCCGCTTGGAATTAAATCAGCAGTGAAAAATGAAAATAGTGTTTCTAGCTTATCACTTACTGCCAAAACAGCACCAGCCAAGGATTCAGGTAAAGCACTATCTGCACCATCTGGTAAATAATGTTCACGAATTGCCTGTGCCACCTCTGGATTTTCACCCTGTAGTAAAGCATATTTTTCGCCCATGATGCCTTGTAATTCGTCAAACTCACCAACCATGTTTGTAACCAAATCAAATTTATATATTTCGCTTGCACGTTGAATATTAGCTGTTGTTTCTTCTGCCAAACGTAAGCGTTGGCTAATTAAACTAGCAATTTTCCCAGTTTTCACCATATGCTCATAGGTTGAGCCAATTTTTTCATGGAAGGTCACGATTTTTAATTTTTCTACTAGGTCTGCGATTTTCAATTTTTGATCTTCATGCCAGAAAAATTCAGCATCTTCAAGGCGTGCAACCAAAACTTTTTCGTTGCCTCGAATCACATTATCAATTGCGACAGCATTACCATTACGAACTGAAACAAAATGAGCTGTTAAATCACCTGCTTGATTGCGAACTTCAAAGAAACGTTGATGTCCACGCATTGATGTCACTAAAACTTCTTCAGGCAAGCCAAGATATTTTTTATCAAAATTACCTAAAAAGGCCGTTGGATATTCAACTAAATTGTTTACTTCTTCCAGTAATGATAAATCCGTTTCAATTACTAAATCATTAGCTTTAGCAATTTCAGTAATTTGTGACTGAATTAATGCCTTGCGTTCTTTGGCATCCGCTAATACAAAAACAGTTTTTAAATCCTCAACATAGCTATCCGCAGAATGAATGCTTACTGCCTCTCCTAAGAACCGATGTCCACGACTAATCCGATCAGCTTGGATATTAAAAATTTTCAAAGGTAATATTTCATTGTCTAATAGCGACACAACTGTATGAATTGGGCGAATATAACTAAAATCAAAATCAGCCCAGTGCATTGAAACAGGAAAGGTCAAGCGCTCTACAACCTGTGCTATTTGCGGTAAAATTTTAGACGCCAATTCACCTTGCTCTGATTTTTCAACATAAAGATATTCCGTACCTTTTAATGTCTTAAAAATTAAATCTGATTCTTCAGCACCTTGACTTCGTATAAAACCAAGAGCTGCCTTACTCCAATTACCAGTCTCATCTTGCGCAATTTTCTTAGCAGGTCCTTTAACCAATTCCGAAATTGCAGTTTGCTTATCAGCTAAATCATTGACTTTAATTGCAAGACGTCTTGGTGTTGAAAAAGTCTCAATTGAGCCATATGATAAACGTGCTTCATCTAAAAATTGAGCCGTCTTTTCAGCAAATTGCTTAACGCTACTTGTCACTAAATAAGCAGGCATTTCTTCTAATCCAATTTCTATTAAAAAGTTCTGACTCATCCTATTCTCCCTCTTCCTTTAGTAATTCACGTCTTTTTTCTTCATCAAGCAATGGATAACCAAGCTTTTTACGCTCTGCTACAAATTGTTTAGCAACCGATTTTGCTAGATTTCTAATGCGAGCAATATAGCCTGCACGTTCAGTTACAGAAACTGCACCACGTGCATCTAATAAATTAAAAACGTGCGAACATTTTAAAACGTAGTCATAGGCTGGATGTACCAATCCTTCTGAAATTGCACGCTTACTTTCTCTTTCAAATTCTTCAAAAAGTGTTAACAATAAATCTTGATTGCTAACCTCAAAACTATATTTTGAGTGTTCAAATTCAGGTTGTTTGAAAATTTCACCATATTTAACGCCCTCAACCCATTCAATATCATAAACGTTATCCACATCTTGAATATAGCTTGCTAAACGCTCTAAGCCATAAGTTACCTCTGAGGTAACAGGCTTCGTTGGCAGACCACCAACTTGTTGGAAATAGGTAAACTGGGTGATTTCCATCCCATCTAGCCAAACTTCCCATCCAAGACCTGCTGATCCAGTTGAAGGATTTTCCCAGTTGTCCTCAACAAAGCGGATATCGTGCGCCAGCGGATCAATACCTAATAATGCCAAGCTTTCAAGATATAACTCTTGAATATTATCTGGACTTGGTTTCATAACCACTTGAAACTGATGATGCTGATATAAACGATTTGGATTTTCACCATAGCGACCATCAGCTGGACGACGAGATGGTTCAACATACGCAGCGTTCCAGGGTTCTGGTCCAATCGCCCGTAAAAATGTATAAGGACTCATAGTACCTGCCCCTTTTTCAACATCATATGCTTGCATTAGCATACAGCCTTGATTTGACCAAAATTTTTGTAAGGTTAAAATAATATCTTGAAAAGTTAATGCTTGACTCATAATTGCCTCCTACTATTAGTAAAATTTGATTTACAATTGAAATGTTATTTAAATGTTACTTTTATTTCTGAAAATCACCACGAAATTATCAGAAAAATGGTTGCTCTTGCATACAACTGATCTAGCTAATTGTTAGCCTCTAAGCGCTAAATCACGAACACATCTGAACTTCATTGACTAGCTTTTAGAAAATTACGGAAAAAATATGCACAAGCTAACGCTCGTTTGCAGTTTTTTTGAATAACCGCCTCACATTTCGTCCTGAAATTTTCGCGAGGCAAGTGTTGATTGCGCCTTTGAACTAAGTTTTTAAAGCGCCCTTAGGTTGCTTTTAAAAACAAGTTCAAATGCATACCTTTGCCACAAACCGCCTCAAATTTCATCCTGAAATTTTCGGGAGGTAAGTGGCAATGGCAAAAAAGCCCTGCACACAAAAAAATGTGTGCAGGGACGATGACTCGCGGTTCCACCCTACTTCTGACAAAAAAGTCAGCAGCTTCGTTGTTTGCCTAAAAGTGCCTTAACTTTATAGATAATACTTGGCTCCCACTATCCCAAGTTCGCTAAGCTCATAGCTATAAAGGTACTCATTCTTCCAAAAGCAATATCTGATTAATATCATACGCATTTGAAGGCACAATGTCAAACTAAAATAGCATTAAACCGTTATCATCTTTAAAGATAAAATTTTTCCTACTCAAATCGTAAGCAAATTGGGCTACCGTCAACAGGGTCTTTTCCTAAATATGCTTTAATATTAAAAAGATCCTTTAATACAGCTTCTGACATCACTTCCTGAGGTGTTCCTTGATATTGAATTGCACCATTTTTCATGCCAATCATGCAATCGGAAAAGCGCGCTGCTAAATTTAAATCATGTAAAACCATAATAACTGTCAAATTCTTCTCCTGGTTTAAACGTTGCAATAAATTCAATATATCTAATTGATGTCCTAAATCTAAATAAGTTGTTGGTTCATCCAGTAAAATAATTGGTGTTTTTTGTGCTAAGGCCATCGCAATCCAAACGCGCTGCTTCTGACCTCCTGATAAATGTTGCACATTTTCATCAGCTAAAGGTAATAAGCCAGTTTCTTTTAAAACTTCTTCAATAATTTGCTCATCCTGCTTCGACCTTTTCTGCAATATCCCCTGATAAGGATATCTACCAATAGAAACAACATCGCGAACTGTTACATCCTCTGGAGAGTCCGAACCTTGAGGTAAAAAGGCGAGTTGCTGAGCAATTTCCTTCGTCGAAAAATCGGCCAAATTTCGTTGATTTAAAAATATCTCACCAGCATCATGTGCCAAAATACGACCTAATCCTTTTAATAAGGTTGATTTACCACAGCCATTTGGACCGATAATAACAGTCATTTTATTTTCGATAAAAGTAATGTCTAAAGACTTAACAATAGCCTTTTGCTGATAGCCAAGTGTTAATCCCTGAGCCGATAATATTTCCTTGGTCATTATGACTTCCTTTCGCTTGAGCTAAACCAACGCAAATAACGACTAATCGTCGTAAAAACTACTGACATATGGTTTTCATCTTCTGCTAAATAAAAAGCTGATTCTTTAACAAAATGGTTGACTTTAAACCATGATGCTGCGCGCTTAGCGAGTGGCACCATATCCCCTTCTTTGGCACCAACACTAATCATAACACGTCGATTCTCTAGTAATTTTCCATTAATCAAATTTAATTTTTCAAAATAGGCTTCTTGATCCCACCACAGTGAAGGACTAACTGCTAAATAATCTGTTAAAAATGCTAATTCTACTTTTAGTAAGCTCTCCAAAACGCATAATCCACCTAGAGAATGACCAAAAAGACCGACCCTTTGCGAATCAATTGAAAATTCAGTAGAGATTTTTTGATGAATTTTCGAAATAACTTTAAAAAAAGGCTCAATACCGCCACCGGCAGGCATTTGACTTCGAATATCCTGAGGGTTAGCTGTTTTCTTTTTTTTAGGTGTGTAGTCAATAAAGCGGCGTTCACGGCTAAAAGGTGATTGATCATGATAGCAAATACCAACAATAATCATCGGTTCAACCCCCGTTTTTGGCGAATTACGTATTTGAAGCTTAACAGCCTCCGCAATGGTTAGTGCAAAGGCATCGCCATCTAATACATATAAAACAGGTAATTGCTCTTCAACGGATTGCGAATCAGGATAATAGATATCTAAATAGTAATTATCGACTTTTTTATTAATTAATTTCATAAAATTAAACCGCTCGCTTTCGTTTTTTCGGCTGATTGAAAAATATAAGAATCAAGTAAGGAATTCCTAGCAATCCCATCATGGCATTTAATGGTAATTCATTCGGTGCAAAGGCATTTTTAACAAAAGTATCACAAAAAATCACAAGACTCATCCCGTTAATAAAAATAAATGGCAAAAAGAGCTTCGATTGACGTTTAACTAATTTCATAGTTAAATGCGGTACTAATAAACCAACAAAGCTAACGTTACCAGCTACTACCACACTCGCACAAATAAGTATTGATGCTATAAAAACAAAAATAATGCGCCAGAGACCGCTTGAAAAGCCTATATTTTGTAGTTGTTCATCAGAATAACGTAATAATTCTAGCTGTTTACTAAATAAAAAAACAAAGGGTAAAATAATTAAAATCCACGGTAGCATTTGCTTAACCAATTGCCAGTTAGCTTGATTGATAGAGCCCTCCAACCAATTGTTAACCCGAGAATAATCATCCGCATTAATTTTCAATGAAAAATAGGTCGTTAACGCTGCAAAGCCCGTACTAATTCCAATGCCGTTTAAAATAAATCTCGGCATACTCACACCAAAACGATTAAGCGACAAAAAGAAATTTAGTAATAAGGCTGCTAATGCGCCTATTAATCCAAATAGAACTAAGGAAATGCTTTGAGTAGATGTAGCATCAGAAAAATAACTACCAACTAAAAAATAATAAAACACACTGCCAAAAGCTGCCCCTGAATTGACACCTAATAAGCCAGCATCCGCGATTGGATTTCTGGTCATTGCCTGCAAAATATAGCCTGCAATCGATAATGCGCCACCAACTAAGGCTGCTAAGATTAATCTTGGAATCCTAAATTCCCAAATAATTAATTTAGCCTGATCAGTTCCTGTTTGATAAAATAATAAATCAAGTAATTCTTTATTAGATATAGCATAGCTACCTGAAGTCAGGGAAAAATAGATTGCCAGAAGTAAGATTAGTAGCATTATCAGTGTTGAAAAGTATTTAGACATTATTGACTACCTGCTCCTCTCCGTATCAAATATAAAAAGACAGGTACACCCATTAGGGCGACAACGACACCAACTGGTGTCTCGAATGGATAATTGACGTATCTGGATAAATAATCACTTACTAAGACAATTAGTGCACCAACCAAAGGAATAAAGAAAACAGCGGTAGAATACCGCTTGCCAATCACTAATTTGACCATATGAGGCACAATTAAGCCAACGAAGGCAATCCGACCAACGACTGCGACACTAACTCCAGTTAAGATAACTACAATTAAACTAAAAAAGCGATACCAATTCTTCCGATTCATACCTAAAGCAATCGTTAGAGATTCTCCATAGGCATAGACATCCATCTGCCTTCTAAAAATAATCAACAAAATAATTAATACCAATAATATCGGTAAAAAATAAATAACATCCTCAAAAGAAACACGATAGAGTCGGCTATTATACCAAGCACTAACTGATTGTGCTAGATTATAATAACTCACCAAAAAAGTTGTTACACTATTCAGTAACATACTAATCACAATACCAATCAATGGTAAAGATAGCTTAGACTGATTCATAAAAGCAAGACGATAAAAAGAAGTAATAATTAAATAAGCAAAAAATGAACCAAGAACTGAAAAAATCATGCGCTCAATCATTGTTGATTGAGGCATGAAAATCATACTGATAACAATGACTAACGCAGAACCATCACTAACCCCCATTAATGAAGGATCCGCTAAGTCATTTTGATATTGTAATTGCATAATAAAGCCACTTAAAGCAAGGCTTGCACCGACTAAAATTGCAACCAAAATTCTGGCAAGTCGAGATAAGATAATTACATGATTTTGATTTGACGAATCATAGTCAAAAACAGCCGCTTTCAAGATTGAAAAAGCATTACTCATTTCAAAAGTTAGGGCAAGAAAACTAAACAAAACGAGTAGCAGGCAAATCACTAACACCCATAAAACAGATTTAGTTTTCATTGCTTAATTTCCTCTCTATTCAATCACTTCATCTTTAATTGCTTTCAACATCACTTCTTTACTCAAATAAGTACCACCTTGGTATCCACCATCAACGATATTATAGTAAACTTGGTTATTAGCCACGGCAGGTACACTTTTCCAAATTGAGTTTGATTTTAGGTCATCTAACGCAGTTGTAAAGCCTTCATTTTCAGAATCCATGAATTGAACTAAAATAATATCTGCATCCACTTTAGCAACTTGCTCAGTTGAGATTGTTGTTTGAGAAGTAATATTGGCTACTTCAGTTGGCACAGCATAGCCTAAATCAGTATAAAGCATTGGATTATAATAAAAATCAGGTCCGTAAATACACAATTCGCCTTCTCTAATTCGAATCATTAAAATTTTCTTGTCTGAAATATCACTATTTGCCTTTTTAAATGCAGCCAAATCATCATTGTAATCTGAAATTAATTTTTCAGCCTCATCTGATTTGCCTGAAAGTGTACCAAGTAATTTTAAATTATCCGCCCAGTCAGCAGATTTATGCGAAACATTAATTGTCGGCGCAATTTTATTTAAATTATTTGTGACATCATCATCAAACTTAGTGCTTCCTAAGATAACATCTGGTGACAAGGCAGTAACAGATTCTACGTCTGGACCGAATTTATCGCCGACATTTGTTACCTTATCGCCTAGTTTATCTTTTAAATAGCTTGGAATTTCGCCTGAAATAGTTACTGCACCAATTGGTTGAACATCAAGTGCGGCAGCATCCTCCATCGCTTCAAAGCTTGCTGTCACAATTTTTGAAGTTGGATATTTAACTGTATAATCGGTACCTAAATATTGCACTGTGCCTTCCTTTGCAACAGCACTAGATTCAGTTGTACTAGTATCCGTATCAGATGAACTGTCATTTTGACTACAACCTGCTATAAAAAATGAAAGCGCCAAAGCACTCACCACAAATAATTTTTTCTTCAAAATAAATCCTCCTCTTATGTATGTAATTGCAATTGATAATCATTATCATTCACTTTTTTGATTTTAGCATTTAATTTTTAGTTTGACAACCTATCCAATAACATTATTAATTAAAGGAAATTAATAATAATTGCTTAAATATAGAAAAAAGAATAAACTAATCGTGCGATTTAAAAAATAGAAAGGGCTGATGAAATGTCATTATCCAAGCTAGAGAAAGCAGATACAATTAAGGCATTTAAAAGTAATATCGAATTATTAGGTGCGTCAAAAGTAGAAATTGCAGCAGCGTTAAATACAAGTCCCGAAATGATTGATTCAATTATCAATTTGAAGGTCAACGCAATTGAAGAACCTTGGATTCTAAAAAATTATCTTGAAGAACAGCTCAAAAATAAAGGGATTGAAGCTAGTCCATTCACTGCCCTAAAGGGTGATTATCACGATTACTGGTTTTTAGATAGTCAAAAAATTGAAACAGAAAACATTTAGAAAAGTCTACTTATATTTTTGCTTCAAATAATTGATTTTTAACAATGTGCTAGTTAACATGGATTGAAGTTTTTAAAATAAACTATCAGCATGAGTTAACGATTATTTTGAGAAAATAAAAGTCAATTAGCTAGTTGCCTTTACAATCAGTTCTTTATTCAAAGATTGGCTAATTAAGTTAGTCCATAACAAAATAATACGCAAATCAATCAGCTGATTGATTTACGTGCTATTTTTATCCTTTATAAATTTGTAATTTAGTTTTCGTACCAGCCAATCACTCCAGGTTTAAGATTAATATTAATTTGCTTAACCTCCTGATATTCCGCTAAACCATGAATTCCTAGTTCCCTACCGATACCACTCATTTTATATCCGCCCCAGGGTGCTTCATTGAATGTTGGATTGTAAGCATTAATCCAAGTGATTCCCGCTCGAATTTCTTTAATTACTCGCAAGGCACGGGCACCATCACTTGTAAAAACGGCACCGGCCAAGCCATAAATTGTATCATTGGCTAAGGTAATTGCCTCTGACTCTGTCTCAAAGGTTTGAATGGTTACAACAGGGCCAAAAATTTCTTCCCTAACAATTGACATTTCAGAAGTACAGTCGTCAAAAATCGTTGGCTGAATAAAGAAGCCTTTTTGGTAGTCACCATTAGTAAGCTGGTTGCCACCACAAACTAATTTTGCCCCCTCTGCTTTTCCTTTTTCAATATATCCCAAGACAGTTTCCAGATGTCTCTTAGAAACTAGTGGTCCCATATCAGGATTATCTAAGCCATTACCAATCGTAATCGCATTAGCACGCTCAGCTAATCGCTTAACAAACTTATCCTTGAGTGATTTTTCAATGATAATTCTTGAACCTGCTGAACAAACCTCGCCTTGATTGAAAAAAATCCCAATCATTGCCCATTCGACTGCGCCTTCAAGATCGGCATCGGCAAAAATCACATTTGGAGACTTACCACCTAGCTCTAAACCAATTTTTTTAACATTACTTGCCGCAGCACGCATAATGCCCTGCCCGACCTCAGTGCTTCCAGTGAAAGTAACCATATCTACATCGGTACTTTCAGCAATTTCTTGACCAACACTACTTCCTGACCCGAGCACCAGATTAACAGTGCCCTTTGGCAAGCCAACTTCGTCAAATATTTCAAATAAAGCAATCGTTGATAATGGTGTTTCAGTACTCGGCTTAAAAACAATACTATTGCCCGCAGCAAGTGCCGGAGCTAACTTCCAAGTCGCCATTAACATCGGATAATTCCAAGGTGTGATTTGGCCACAAACACCAACCGGCTCATGAATCGTATAGCTGTGCATCATACCAAAACCATCATTCACATCATATACGCCACCGTGAGGTGTTTTTATCAATCCTGCATAATACTGAAAGCAATGGTAAGCGTCATCAATATCCCCCTCTGCTTCTCGCAGTGGCTTACCGTTATCAATCGTATCTAAATAAGCCAGCTTTGCTCGTTTTTCATCAATTTTTGCCGCGATTTTCAACAGTATTTCTGAGCGATCTTGACTACTCATATCCCGCCACTCTCGTGTTTGATAAAAGGCAGTTTTAGCCGCGTTAATTGCCAAAATAGCGTCAGACCGCGTACTACTTGTTACATCAGTAATTACCTCGCCGTTCGCTGGATTAATCACAGGAATGGTTTTACCACTTGTTGATTCTAGCCATTCACCGTCAATGTAATTGCGTTTGATTGCCATTGTTCACTCTCCTTTTCCTACATATAAAATTGCTACATTTCTAAAATTTTATGATAATGCTCAGGACGACGATCTCGAAAAACACCCCAATTTCGACGATCTGCCGCTGCAGTTTCTAAATCTATTTCGGTAACAAGAATCATCTCCGAAAAACGATCTGCTTGCTTTATAATTTCACCAAATTGATTTGTAATAAAAGATGAGCCGTAAAATGTCATACTCGTTTCATCCGTTTCAGTGCCAATCCGATTCGAAACAACAATGGGAACCAAATTACTACCTGAATGTCCTTGAATACAACGCTGCCAATGTCCTTGACTATCCCTTCCTAATAAGGGCTCGGACCCTATCGCTGTTGGATAAAAAATTAATTCAGCCCCCATCAATGCCATACAGCGTGCGCTTTCCGGAAACCATTGATCCCAGCAAATTCCAACTCCAATTTTGGCATAGCGCGTTTGCCATACCTTAAAGCCAGTATCACCCGGTGCAAAATAAAATTTTTCCTCATAAGAATGCCCATCTGGAATATGCGTTTTGCGATAAGTATCCAAAACTTGACCATCGGCGTCTATGACAACCAATGAATTAAAACAAGTATTATTATCTCTTTCAAAAAAACTAATCGGAAGTACGATTTCAAGTGACTTGGCCAGCTTTGAAAAATGGCGAATCGCTTGATTTTCTGCCTTCGGCTTAGCCAAATCAAAATATTGATAGTCTTCACGCTGGCAAAAATACGGTGTTTCAAATAATTCCTGAAGTAAAATAATTTGTGCACCTTCTGCCTTTGCTTTTCGAATTAATTTTTCAGCTTTCTGAATATTTTCAGAAATATTCCAAGAACAACTCATTTGTACCGCACTTACTGTAACCTTTCGCAAAGTAAGCCTCCCTTCTGTCGTTTTTTATAATAGACCACTTACATTGGAACTTGCTGAGTAATACAATGAATATTACCACCACCCAAGAGAATTTCTCTGCTCGCCACCTGAATAATTTGATATTCAGGTAATAAAGCTTCAAACTGCTTCAATACGATTTCGTCCAATTCAATTCCAAAAGCTGGTAAAATAAGGGCACCATTACAAAAGTAAAAATTGATATAGGAGGCACCCAAATAATCACCTATCCGCCTTGGTATAGTACCTGCAATCATATCAATACCATCAATATCTGCTTTCTCAACATATAAATTGGTTGGAATTGGCACTTTATGAACAATTAATTTTCTACCTTTTGCATCAGTCATTTGTGTTAATAATTGATAATCAGCCATTGAATATTGGTACTGCATGGTTTCACTATCCTCAGGAAATCCTAATACTAGCTCCCCTGGACGGATAAACGCACAAATATTATCAACGTGCTCGTTAGTCTCATCTTGGTAAATACCATGTGGCAGCCAAATCACCTGCTCAACATTTAGATATAGCTTTAAATATTGCTCAATTTCAGCTTGATTTAACTTTGGATTTCGACCTGAGCTTAATAGGCAAGCCTCTGTCACAATTGCTGTCCCCTCACCATCAACATGAATTGAACCACCTTCAAGTACGAAATTATCTAAAGCATAACTGCGACAGCGTTCCAATTGAGCCATTTTACCAGCAACCTGATTATCTTGATCCCAAGGAAAGTATAAACCGTCAACCAAGCCGCCCCACGAATTAAATTGCCAATCAACTGCTCTAAGCTCAGCCTGCGAATTCTTTAAAAAAGTAGCACCAGAATCACGCGCCCATGCATCATTATTAGACATTTCTACTACAATGACACGCTCATCAAGCTGTGCTCTGGCGTTCATGTATTGCCCTGAGCTCACTAGCATAACTACTTCCTCAAACTTGGCAATCGCCTCTGCTACCTCAGCAAAGCACTTTTGTGCAGGCTTGGCACCTAAGCGCCAGTTATCAGGCCGTTCAGGCCAAATCATATAGGTTCGGCGATGTGGACTAAACTCAGCAGGCATATAATAACCATCAGATTTTGGTGTGGTTAGCTTAACCATATTTTTAGTCATAAAAACTCCTTATTTAATGAAGCTCTCTTTAGCATCTTCAAGCGCAATTGTCATTCTCTCAATTACTTGATCAATTTGCTCAAAGCTGATTGTGCCAGCAGGTTCAAAACGAATACATTTTGAATTAACGAGTGTCCCAGCAGTCATAACGCCTTGTGAAAATAATGATTTAGCAACATGATAGCCAATTTCATCAGATAAAAATTCAACTGCAATCATCAGACCAACACCTCGGACATCTTCAATTACTGTTGGATATTTTTCCCCTAATACTTGAAGCTTACTAATTAAATAATCGCCCTTTTCTTGACACTGCTTAGGTATATCCTCTTTTAGCATATAAGAAATAGTTGCCAAGGCAGCTGAACAGGCTAACGGATTACCACCAAAGGTTGGCGAGCCAAGCAACCAAGGATTATCAATTAAATTTTGAACCCACATTTTAGGTCGACAAATAATTCCTGTTATTGGCATAATACCGCCACCGAAGGCCTTGCCATAAGTCATAATATCTGGCACAACCTCCTCCGCTTCACAACGCCACATGGTACCTGTTCTACCCATTCCACATTGAATTTCATCAAAAATTAAAGCAATGCCATATTCATCGCAAATCTCACGAACAGCTTTTAAATAGCCCTTTGGCGGTACAATCACTCCCGCTTCCCCTTGAATTGGTTCTAAAATTACAGCAGCAATTTTTTCACCAACCGCAGTTAAATTTCTTACGGCTTTTCGCATATCCTCTGCGTTACCATATTCAACGTGCTGAACCTGCTGAACCATTGGTGTATAAGGAATTCTATAAGTTCCTTTACCACCCATCGAAACAGCTCCCATCGATTTACCGTGGAAGGCACCAACAGTTGAAATATACCAGCTACCTCCAGTGGCAATTCTGGCAAGCTTTAAAGCCATTTCTACTGCCTCTGCACCACCGTTAGTGAAGAAACAGTATTCCAAATCACCCGGAGTAATATCAGCAACTGCCTTCGCAAGATAACCACGCAAAGGATCTAATAGTTCCTGCGAATGCAATGCTTGATGGTCCAATTGTGCCTTAACCGTATCCAAAATAGCATCATTTCGATGACCACAAGTGTAAATACCAAATCCACCTAAGCAATCAATAAATTCCTCACCCTTTAAACCATAACAATATGAGCCTTTATCAGTCCATTCAACAACCGCTGCATCAGTAGAGACAGATTTTCGATATTTGAGCCAGCCAGGACTGACATAGTGATTAAAATATTCTATCGTTTCGGTTGTAATTGTTTCCTTTTCTGTATCTGTCAAAGTATCGCTATGAATATAGCCTAAAACCTTATCTAAATCTGCAATGACTTCTGCTTTACTCATTATTAATCACCCTTCTTGTTTTCATGATTTTTTGTATTTAATCTCACCATTTACGATGGTATAGTCGACACTGATTTTTAGTAATTCTTCTGCATTTATGTTTTCAAGATTCCTCGAGAGTACCACTAAGTCTGCAAACTTACCTTTAGTAATTGTGCCAATTTTTTCTGCAAAACTACAAGCCTGACTTGCACCTTTAGTTTGAGCGACTAGAGCCGAGGTCAAACTGATTTTTTCACTTGGAATCCACCCCTCCTCCGGCTGACCAGCCTTAGTTTGGCGGGTCATTGCAAAGTAAAGATTATCCAAAGGTGTAACATCAACAACAACTGGCGAATCTGTTCCAAAAGCAATCGGTACTTCTTGCTTTAAAAAATGATTGAATGGCCACATTTTTTGACTTCTTTCAAAGCCAATATCCTGATCAACCGTATCATAATCCATTAGACAATGACTAGGTTGGACTGAGGCAATTAAGTTTGCTGCTTTAAGCCTTGGTATATCTATTGGATCAATTATTTCAAGATGCTCTAAGCAATGATAACCCATTTTTAATCGACCATATTTTTTTTCAGCTAAGCTAAAGTAATCAATTGCCGTTGAGATGGCAGCATCCCCAATGGTATGTATCCTCAAAGGTAGCTGATTTTCACTGGCTAAATCTATTTTCTTTTGCAAATCAGTCGGAGAAAATGTTGTTTTACCAACCGAATCTGTATGCTCATAAGATGTTTTCATATAAGCAGTATGCGTGCTAATTACTCCATCAAAAAAATGTTTTCCGCCTGCAATTCTTAGAAAATCACTTTGATATTGCGAACGCCATTCTGATATTCGAGTGAGATCGTCTAGCATCATTGGAAATAGATGCGCCCTGACTGATAAACAGCCGTTTACTTCTAGCTCGTTGTATACTTCAGGATAAATTTGATCATCAATCTGCTGAGCAGTTTCATCTGAGAGCAAGGCTAAATCACAAACTGAGGTAATCCCCATCGAAAGCTGATGTTGAAAAAAATACTCATAATATTTTGCCTTATTTGGCACTGCTTCTTGAAAAATTTGACTCATACATGACATTGCCAAGCCTTCTAAAATAACACCTGTCTCACATTTTGTTATTTCAGATTTAACAACTGAATCACTCAGTAAAGCTGAATGATCCAAGTTAAGCCGATCAAGGCCACAGCTATTTAACCAAATTGTATGTAAATCTGCTGAAATCATCATCACAGGCTGATCAGGAAAATAACTATCCAAACTGGCCTTAGTCGGCAATTGACCATTTGTCCATTCAGGACTATACCAGCCTTTACTAATTAGCCAATCATCCTTTGGTAGTTGTGCCGTTTCAGTACGTTTTCTAAGTTGATTGACACAATCCATCTCGGATTTACCAGCAATTAAATGAATTTTACCACCATAAACGAGAGACGACATAAAAACGTGGAGATGGGCATCAATAAAGCCTGCGCTCACTGTTCGATTACCAACATCCAACAATTTACTCTGGTGCAAAATCGCCTTTGGAATGGCGCCTTCATCACTATAAATACCATTAATAATGCCATCTACAACCATAATCAATCCACTTTGAAATACATTGCTTTCTCCAGTGAAAATGGATGAACTTTTTATTAATAATATATTTTCCATTGATATACCACCTTCACTATTAAGCGTAAAACAATTGAAATTTTATTTATTTTTCATTTTTTTAATTTGTCTAACTTGAAAAATCGCATTAAACAAAATTACCGAAACCATAATTAACATCATAACTGTCGATAAGGCGTTCACCTCTGGTGTTACACCGGTCTTAACCATTGACAAAACTTTAAGTGGTAAGGTAGTACTGTCTGGTCCAGTCGTAAAGAAGCTAATAATCACATCATCAAGAGATAATGTAAAAGCTAGCATTGCCCCAGAAATAATTGCTGGAAAAATTAACGGTAGGGTGATGCGATAAAAGGCCACAAAGGGTGATGCGCCTAAATCCAACGCTGCTTCTTCAAGTGCATCATCCAAGCCTGATAATCTTGCTCGTACGGTAATCAAAACAAATGGGATGCAAAATGTAATATGCGATAAGATGAGTGTGTTCAGACTCAGCTGGATTTTAGCAACCGTAAAGATAGATAATAGGGCAATTCCTAAAACAACTTCTGGAATTACAATTGGTATGTATAAAATTTTGTCCAACAGTTTTTTGCCTGGAAATTGGTACTTATGTAGCGCGAACGCCCCAAGCGTACCAATAATTGTCGCAATGACGGTGCTCACAACGCCAACATATAAAGAATGCCACAATGCTTCCATCAAAGGGCGATTATCTAACATCGTACCGTACCAAGAGGTTGTGAAGCCTTCAAATAAGATATTCATTTTAGAAGTATTAAATGAAAAAATCACAACTATAACAATTGGTAAGTACAAAAATAGACATACTAAACCAATAAAAATATTTTTAAATAGCTTCCCTTTTTGTCCTTCTGCTTCCATGTTATCGACCCCCTAAATCTGCCATATTACCGCCACGTTTTTCATAAATATATAAAATTAACAGCGTGATAATAATCAACATGATTGAAATCGCTGCACCTAGAGGCCAATTTCTTGCTACCATAAATTGATTTTTTATTAAGTTACCCATTGTCAACGAGGTGCCACCACCCAAAATATCTGATACAAAGAAATAACCTAGTGAAGGAATGAAAACCATGATCGAACCAGCAAAAATACCTGGCTTTGTTAATGGGAAAATGATTTTTAAAATAACTTCTTTTCTTCTACCGCCTAAATCATAGGCTGCCTCAATTAAACTATAATCAATTTTTTCCATTGAATTAAATAAGGGTAAAATCATAAACATTAATAATAGATAAACCAAACCAATGATAACACCTGTATTATTATAAATTAGCTCCAATGGTTCTTTTATTATTCCTAATTTCAATAAAATACTATTGACCACTCCTGTTTTTCTTAATAAAGTCACCCAACCAAACAAACGAACTAATGAATTAACCACTGAAGGAATTACAATTAAAGCCATAAAAATTGTTCGAGTTATTTTTGATTTTTGAACAATAAACAAAGTAAACGGATAAGCAATAAGCAGACAAATGATTGTTGTCATCAGTGCAGAAAATAATGAGGCACCATAAATTTTCAAATAATCCGATTGAAAAACCATTAAATAATTTTCCAATGAAAACCCAGGTTCAACACCACCATATAGACCACGTGCCATAAAACTCATAATAAAAACATAAAATAAGGGTACGACAACAAATAAAATCATCCAGAAAGATACTGGAATAATGCTGGCAATTTTTAATAAAAATACGCCTGGTATGGAGCGCTTCTTTTCATTTGAATTCCCCATCAGTGCCCCCTCACTTTTGATTCACAGAACTAAAATCTGGATTGTCGATTATTTCAAAAACATCATGATTGACCGAAGGGATGATCATCGCATCCTCTGGATTCCAATACACATATACCTTTTCACCGACCGGCAATAATTTTTGCTCAGATAGATAATTCATCTTTATCTCCAAGCCATTAGTCAAGGTAATTAGTGATTTATTCATTGAACCCGTAAAATAATGTTCACTAATCTTACCAAATAAAGAAAAACCTGCCACTTGTTCGGTAGAAACTTTTATTTTTTCTGGTCGAACCGAGAGATAAATAATCTCGTTTTGCTTAACCTCTTGACTACTTTGAACTAAAACCTGACCCGCTTCAACCTGTACTTTGGCACAAGTACCACCACTATTTTCAACTGCACCGTAAAAAATATTTGATTCTCCAATGAAATCAGCTACAAACTTTGAAGCTGGGTGGTCATAAATTGCTTTCGGCGTATCCAATTGTTCTAAATTACCTTGATTCATAATGGCAATTCGGTCACTCATTGTTAATGCCTCTTCTTGGTCATGCGTCACATAGATAAATGTAATATTCAGCTTGCGCTGTAATCTTTTTAATTCAAGCTGCATTTGTTTACGAAGCTTTAAATCCAATGCACTCAATGGTTCGTCCAAAAGTAAAACCTTCGGTCGATTAATTAAGGCACGTGCGATTGCCACACGCTGTTTTTGTCCACCAGATAACTGATCTATCTTTCGATTTCCGTAACCCTCTAATTGGACTAGCTGCAACATTTCTTCAACACGCTCATTAATTTCAGCACGGGCAACCTTACTCATCTTTAAACCAAAGCTAATATTTTCAGCAATTGTCATGTGTGGAAATAAAGCATAACTTTGAAAAACTGTATTCACTTGTCTCTTATAAGGGGGCACTTTGGCAACTGACTCTTCCTCTAAAAATATTTCACCTGAAGTTGGTGACTCAAAACCAGCAATCATCCGTAAAGTTGTCGTCTTGCCACAGCCAGAGGGTCCAAGCATAGTCAAAAATTCACCTGATTGAATCGTCATATTCAAACGCTTAATTACTTCTACGTCTCCATATTTTTTATTGATATCATTTAATTTGATAATTTCTTTCATTACATTTTGCCACCCCTTCAAAATTAGGTCATCACAGCTATTTATCTCTATCTCCACGCAATCCAATTTACTTCAATATTATAAAAAGATACTAAAGTGCTTTATCTCCACGCTCACTCGTACGAATACGCATTAAATCTTCAATTGCATAGACTGCAACTTTCCCATCACCAACCTGACCGCTTGCAATTTGTTCATGAATTGAAATCAAGACATCTTCAATAATTTCATCACCAACATAAGCAATCACTTGAATTTTTGGCAATAAATTAATACGGAAATTACCACCCTTAAAGAGGGTACTTTCCTGATCACCTTTTTGGTTACCACATCCCATTGCACTAATAACAGTCATTCCAGTACAACCCTTTTCAAAAAGAATCTCTTTGACCTTTTCTAAAGATTCAGGCTTAATTGTAATCTCTAATTTTTTCATTTCTTTGCTCCTTCATTAATGATAATTGTACTTTAATTAAAGCTTAATATTTTGAATTAATTCTTAAATTCACTCCATACGGCATCGATTTTTTCTGTAGCATCTCCAACATCCAACACCGTCTCTGAACGCTTAAGAACATCCTCTGGTACCATTTTAGCTTCGTTTTCCTTATATTCATCTGGTAGTAAGTCTACAGCTTTCGTATTTGGATTGTAGTATGGAAATTGTAAGGAAATTTCTGAGCTTACCTCTGGCTCCAAGATATAATTAATAAATTTTTCAACATTTTTAGAATTCTTTGCGCCTTTTAACTCCATAAAGGCATCATAGGCAAAATAAGCATTCTCTTTTGGATAGTAAACTTTAATCGCTGGATCTGCATCCATCGCTAAGGCAATTTCACCACCATAAATTAGGCCAACAGATACCTCGCCATTGATCAATGAAGTCTTTGGACTCGTACCATCAAATATTTTAATGTTTGGTTTTAAGCTCGCAAGGTACTTACTAGCTGCAGCCAATCCCTCATCGCTCGTATCATTGATATCATAGCCTGCTTGCATTAGGGCAATCCCAACAATAGCTCGTGCATCTTCAACAGTGACAATTGAATCCTTATACTTCTCGTCAAGTAACTGAGAGTAGCTTGTAAATTCTTCACTGACTAAGTCTGTATTTGCCGCTATTGCAATTACTGTACCTAAATATGGGACTGAATATTCACCATCTGGATCATAGGCTTGATTGCGAGATGTTTCATCCAAATTATCAATATTTGTCAGGGCATCCTGATCTAATTTCTCCAGCATATCCAAGTTTTTAAATGTTTGAACGTACATGCCAGGCGCTAACACCATATCATAAGTACCTTCAGCTGACGATTGAACCTTTGCTAACATCTCATCTGGATCAGAAAATGTTGTATAATTAACCGTCACATTATTTTCACTCTCAAAGTTACTAATCACATCTTCTGGTACATATTCCGACCAACCAATCACATTCAAGGTCTCTTTTGATTCTTCTGAACTATCTGAGCTCGAACAGCCACCTAAAATGACAATACCTGCCAATAAACTAA
Source organism: Streptococcaceae bacterium (assembly GCA_022484805.1). GTDB lineage: Bacteria > Bacillota > Bacilli > Lactobacillales > Streptococcaceae > MMGLQ5-1. Next base: position 7,306 of record JAKVKP010000020.1, on the reverse strand, counting down.
TAGCAAACAACAAATTTTTTTTCATTTTACCCTCCTATAAATGTAACAATTAGTAACACTTCATCCTGATAATTATTATATAATTGTTTGAATATTCGTTCTATTCATCAAATTAACCATCTTTATACGTAAATTTCTACTTTTTTTATCAAAAATGAGTAATTATCTACTTACTAAGAATGATATTTTATTGACAAGCACAAAAATGATGTTATAATTCTTGACATAAGGTGGTGGATTTTTTGGAGAAATTTACTAAAAATAATTTGCTCGTACTAAATAATATTATTCATCATATTTATAGTTATGATCAGCAGCTCGAAATGTACGAAATACTATTTAAAAAATTAAAATTACTGATTGATTTTTCAGGAGCTACCCTTTATCTAACAACAAGTTATGATGAAACAGTAATTGAAAAATCTGTATCCCATAACGTTGAAGCGGCCTTTTGTGAGCAGTACATTAAGGGCTATCAAAATATTGACTATTCTAAAGGACTAATGTTCACTGGTAAAAGTATCGTTTACCGTGAATCAGATATTATTCCAGATACACAAAGAGTTGAAACTGAGTACTACCATACCTTTTACGCCAAATACAATTTTCATCATTCATTACATCTCAATATTTCCTCAAACAATCGATTTTTAGGTGTCCTATCACTCTTTAGACAAAAAAATCATGCCAATTTTAAGCATGATGACATTGAAGTATTAAATTTATTAACTGATCATTTGGAATATCGAATGAATAAAGACTATCTAAATGATATTGCTGGCGACCATAAATTGACTGTCAGCCAAACAGTAATTGATCATGGATTAACTAGGCGAGAGGAGAAAGTTTTACGCCAACTAATTGCAGGACTTGATAATGAAGCTATTTGCACTAGCCTTTGTATTACAAATAACACATTAAAAAAACATATCCTAAATATCTATCGAAAACTCAATATTAATAATCGAGTTCAATTATTCAAAAAAATTAAAGAAAAAGAATAAAAAAGATTATACCAAACCCAATCGATTCGGGTAGTATAATCTCTTTTTATTTCTATTTTTTTATTAATTCTTTTTTTCTAAGGACAATATATTCTTTATCAAATTCATGGGCTAAAGCATTCACTGCTTTCAAAAGCTCCTTACGCGTGATAATCCCAATAAACATATTATCTTCAGCCACTACTGGTAAAAATGGTTCGTCAACCAAATGATGTAGAATTTCTTCTAAGGTATAGTCTGGATTGACCGTATTCACCTCTTTAACCACCTCTAAAACATGATGCTCAGCTAATGACTCCATCGACAGATTGTTCTCCATCATGAAGCTAATAATTTCAGTTAAACCAACAATACCAACGAATTTTTCATCTTTATCAACCACCGGAATCTTTGCGTATTTGTTTTTCGATAAAACCAATACTGCATGATTCAATTTATTAGTGTCCACAAAAATTGCGACATTATCCATTGGAATTAAAAACGTCTCCTGCTGTGCCAGTAAAAATTTTTCAATTGCTTTATCTACCATTTATTACTCCTTGGTTAAACCCTTACAACTCAATTACCCTTGTCATTTCTTCTAAAACTCGATGTTCGCGATCCAAAAATTTAACGGTCAACTCTTGATTCAAAATGGCTATAATCGCATAAGTGGGAATAAACGGATAGCCTCTAGGCTGACGAATACTTCCTGGATTAATACAAACTTCATTTGCCACCTTTTCCACCGTGGCAATGTGGGTATGACCAAACAATGCAATTTCACATTCATTTTCTTGCGCCAATAATGACAATCGATTTAGGCCATAATTGACCGAATATAAATGGCCATGCGTTAATAATATTCTAAGCCCCTCAACCTCGCGGACCACAACCTCTTGATAGCCAGAATCATAATCACAATTTCCTGTAACTACTGTAATTCCTTGCCAGATTTCATCAGCTGCAGGCAATTCGGAATCACCACAGTGAAAAATTGCCGAGGCAGTATTAATGTATTTATCTTTAATCGCTTCTACGATAGCGCGGTCACCATGTGAATCACTCATTACAACAAACATAGACAACTCCAATCTTTTTTGGGGGACTCTTAAAAATCGATTGACCATAACAAAAATTCAATTTTTGAAGCTTCCTTTAGTTTTACTCTTGCCACCAAGCTTCCCAAGTTGCTGATAATTTTTCCAATGCCTTAGCACGATGTGATATCCTATTTTTCTCATCTTCAGTTAACTCTGCAGCAGTTTTACCTGTATTGCCGACTAAAAATAATGGATCATAACCAAAACCATTTTCTCCCTTAGGAATAGCGGCAATTTGACCTAGCCAATCTGCCTCAACAATCAAGGTTTCCTTATCGGGATGTGCTAGAGCAAGTGTGCTATGAAATTTTGCACCTCGACGTTCGGCAGGCTGCGTCGCAAGCTCGTGTAATAATTTAGCATTATTACGTTGATCAGTAGTTGGCTCTCCTGAAAAACGAGCACTAAAGACACCAGGCATCCCACCCAAAACATCAACCATAATCCCAGAATCATCTGCTAATACAGGTAATCCAGTCAATTCCGCAATCGTTTCAGCCTTCAAACGTGCATTCTCCTCAAAAGTCATCCCAGTTTCCTCAACAATAGGTAGCTCTGGAAAATCTGATAAGGTTTTAATTTCAATTCCCTTTGGTTCAAAAAGCGCCTTAAACTCCCTCGCCTTTCCAGGATTATTAGTTGCAATCAAAAGCTGATTTGGTAAAACACCACTTGCTTTATTTTGGACGCTTTGAGTTAAATCAACCTTAAATAATTCAGTATGATTGACACCGCCTTTAGCCAATTCTAGCCAAAATATCTGCGATTCCTCAGTGACAATCGAATACTTTTCATTTGCTATTAATGTAAAATTTCTTTGATTGACTTCATTAATAATCGATAAAATAAATTCAATCAAAATATTCCTTGACTTTAAATTAATAATTTCAATTTTTAAACCAAAATCTTCTGGGCTTAATTGTTCAACCAATCCCAATAAAGAATTAAATGATGCCTCATTAGATTCATCAAACCAATTAATTGACGATTTAGTAGCAATAGCCCCAATTAACCAATTTGCTTTATCTCGATACTCAAACATCTATCGTCTACACTCCTTTTATAAATCCTTCAATTCGACATGTTCAATGGATAAAGATTTTTGATTCATCCAATCCATCGCAATTTCACCAAATAATTTCACTGAAGCTGTTGTATAAAAACGATGATCCTTTGGTGTGGACTGACTAGCTGACATATTAAAATAATCCAGAAGCACCGAAAGCTCAGCAACAGTCTCTATGCCACTATCAATCAAGGTAATATTATCACCCATTACATTTTGAATAATTGATCGTAATAAAGGGTAATGCGTACAGCCTAAAATTAAGACATCCTGCTTAGTAAATTTTAAAGGTCTTAGCGACTCAGCAACTATTTTTTTGGCAACTGGAGTATGGTAGCCCCCTGATTCGACCAAGGGGGCAAACCTTGGACAGGCCAGCTCAGAAACCAATATCTGACTATCCTTAGCTTGAATCGCTTGGGTATATCGGTGTGATTCAATTGTGACCGCCGTTCCAATCACAGAAATGTGACCGTTTTGCGTTGCCTTAATCGCTGCACGGCTTCCAGGTAAAATGACGCCAATTACTGGAATCATTAATTCTTCTTTTAAAATATCTAATGCTGCTGCAGTTGCCGTATTACAGGCAATCACAAGCATTTTTATATCTTGCTTGAGCAAAAAATTGACAAGTTGCTTTGTAAATTCGATAATCTGTGACTTCGGTCTCGGTCCATAAGGTGCTCTCGCCGAATCACCGATAAATAGAACGGTTTCATTTGGTAATTGTTTAAAAACTTCTCGAACAACAGTCAAACCGCCAACGCCTGAATCTAAAAATCCAATTGGACGATTATCCATAAATAACTCCTTAATATTTAAGCAAATTGCTAAAAAGGCTATTTAGCAATTTTAATTCTTGTAAAAAACGTATTCTAGCTTTAGAACACTATCATACTACATCCTTTATCATACCATAAAGCCTATGGATTTTCTGAATATAAACCATAAGAATGCTTTAAAATAAACTTCAAAAATAGACTTTTCAATACCAATAATTCAATATTTATAAGTAAATATTGACAAAAAACAACCGCAAAAATCTGCGATTGTCTTTATGAACAAATTATTTCTTTTGATTAGATTGTGAATTCATTTGGCGCAAAATTTGTTGTACTTTTGCTTCTTTTGGTTTTTGACCCATTTGTGCCATCATCGTACGAATCATATCTTCATTAACAGGTGGATTTTCTTTAAAATAATTTTTCATATATTGGCGGGCAATAAAAAAACCACCAACGACACCACCAATTAAAGCAATGACAATTAATAAAATAGCTAGACCTAAGTTCACGGTTTGACTCCTCTCTAAAAAGCTGAAACGGCTGATTTTTAAACATTGACACAAGCATAAAAAATATAGTAATAAAGCTATCCAAGTAATCTTATATTAAGTCAAATAGAAAAGCCCTAAATTGGATATTAACACGTATTTTTTTGTTTGATCAAGTTTATTTCAAGCCATTGAAGCTAGACTTACTCAACTTCACTAATCTATATTTTAGCTTAGTTTTAGCGAAAATAAAAGGCTTAATCTTCAAGTTCAGGCCAAAGACCTAGGATTATTTTAACTGCTTAATCATTTCATAATCATCTAAAAAATAGGGTCCTAATGGCTGTTTAGTTTGATTAACAATTTTAAAGCCAAAGTGTTGATAAATCTGAATGGTTGTCACATTATCCTTGTTAACATTTAAATGAAAAGCATTTTTGCCTAGCGACACGGCTAATTTTTCTAAGTATTCCAAAATCTGTCTTAAATAGCCTCGGCCTCGCATTGATTCAATTAAATATAATTTTGAAAGATATAAATAATCTGAACAAGTATCGTAAGCGATATAACCAATTTCTTGATCATCCTGAGTTAGCAAATAATAAGCACGTCCGCTTTCTATTTCTGCTAAAATAACCGCCGTTGATTGATAATGACTTAGCATATAGTCGACCTGAGCCTGTCCAATAATCGCTGGAAAATGAGCCTGCCAAATTTGTTCAACAATCGGATAAAGTGCATCAACCTCAGCCTCTGTGCTTATTGGAATGAGTATAATATCTTCTAGTTCTATCATCTAAGCTCCTTTTAATATTTAATCAATAAATCGATTATTAAACCTAAAATTACTGCTCCTTCAAATAATTGTAAATTTTGAATGGAATATTTAAACGTTTCTCGTTTGGATTGCTTCTTGATAAAACGTTTGATATTTTGATAGATTAAAGGTAGAGCAATGACCAGTATTAAAGCAGATATGGGTAATATTTGGAAAATAATTGCAAAAACAGCAAATAAAAGGGCAAGTAAATAAATAAATTTAAATAAATTCAAGCTTCTCGGTATGCCAAGATAAGAAGGCAAGGTGAAACGCTCATTTTTAATATCCTGATTTAAATCAGAAATATTGTCCGCAAGCATCACATTAAAATTCATCAAGCCACAAAACAGACCAACCAGAATCAGACTCAATAAAATTTTTAAATCACCAATAATATTAAATTTAAAGCCATCAAAGGTGACATTAAAATAATTAAATTGATAGCTATTGACATATACTGCAATAAAAAAGCTGCCCAAGCCTTCCGCTAAACAAGCCAATACTTCACCTAGTGGAAATCTCGAAAAAGCAAATGGTCCATAAGTATAAAAAATAGCAACAATAAAACAAATCCCGCCAATTGGTAATAGCATCAAATTAGTCATAAAAGTTAAAATTATACCAATAATAATATCAATACCTAACAAAATTAAACAAATTTGCCAAGCTAGCTTTTCCGGAATTTTACGTGTGCTCAAAATATTTTGTTTTTCCCGATAATCAATATCCACTGCTTTTTTATAATCCATTAAATTATTCCAGGCAGAAACAAAGAAATTGATTGAAATTAAACCGATGATTAAAAGGATACTTCTCAAGCTATCAAATTGATTAAAGTAATATTTAGAAAACAGCAAGCCAAGCAAGATTGGCATTAGTCCGACTGGTAGCGTTCTCAATTGTACAAAATTAAAAAAAGTTTTTACTGTCATAATTCGCCTCCTATCAAAATTATAACAAAAACTAAATGATAATAAAGTGAATTTTAATACCATAAATTGATTATTAATTAATTTTCAACAGCAAATTCAAAGCTATATAAAAAGGCAAAGAAAATGTTCCTTGCCTCTTCTAAATATTGATGTGTCTAAAAAACAAATAAATCACCTGCAGATTCATTTTGACCTATGCATTTGTATTCGCAATACTTTCAGCCCATTCGATAACTTCTTTAGTTTCCGCTTCAGAAATAGAAGTTTTGATAAACAATACATTAAGATCTTTTACCAAGATACCCGGAGAAGATATTTCATCGTTATACAAAATTGTTAATTTCATTTTAACCCCTCCCATTTAAAAAGAATAATGGAGATAATTCATATACAGCATTTTTCCAATTCAAATTAAATTTGAGCATTTAATAAACAGGTGAAATATTTGCAAAGTAACGAGCATTTATACCTCATCAAAAAATTCGCTGTTTTTCTAAGATTCAAAATCTTTCTTAAAACAGCGAATGACTTAAAATTTAACTTCTACTATTTACTAACAAAAGTCTTTTGTGTAATACGATAGGCTTCGTTAATGCGATAACCGACACCTTTTTTATTCAAAATAATTGGTTCTGTTAGCCCGACCTCAATTTGAATTTTATTGCGAATTTTCATGACAAGATTACTTAAAAATGGTTGTTTAATTAGCTCTTATTTATCAAGCTTTTCATCTAACTTCATTGCGTTGTTTTATCAATAAAAGTAAATGTTTTTAAAATTTATCAATGCATTAAATTTCTATCAATTTTAATGCTACTGCGTAAAATACTGCGTAAAACTCATGGCAAGCAAAAAAGGCTGATTAATTTCAGCCTTTTAAAATAGATTCCCGTTCTGAAACGCCATAAAGAAAATTTAAAACATAATTTGATATACTATTCTTGATTAATACTTAAAGGTGGCAGTTATAAAATGTATAACAATAGAATTGCGAATATAATACTGAATTCATTTAAAACAAATCCAATTGGAACAGAAGAAAAATATGGAATCACTTTCAATATTCATACAGAAAATATAAAAGATATTACTGATACTGTCGGACAACTTATAAAAGAAAAGAAAATAA